>NZ_JBIBWF010000006.1:462832-463631 GCF_043081085.1 Streptomyces sp. NPDC014891
ACGGTTGTCGCCACCACGGTCATCGCGACGGAAGCCACCACCGCCACGGTTGTCGCCGCCACGGTCATCGCGACGGAAGCCACCGCGGTTGTCGTCACGGCGGTCGTCACGGGGGAAGGAAGGCCGGTCGTCCCGACGGAACGACGACGGACGCTCATCACGCCGGTCGTCACGGCGGAAGCCACCACCACGGTTGTCGCCACCACGGTCATCGCGACGGAACCCGCCGCCACCGCGGTTGTCCCCGCCACGGTCATCACGACGGAAGCCACCACCACGGTTGTCACCCCCGCGGTCGTCACGACGGAACCCGCCACCACCGCGGTTGTCGTCACGGCGGAAGCCGCCGCCACCACGGTTGTCGCCACCGCGGTCATCACGACGGAACCCGCCGCCACCGCGGTTGTCCCCGCCACGGTCATCGCGACGGAAGCCACCACCACGGTTGTCGCCACCGCGGTTGTCGTCACGGCGCGGCCCACGGTAGCCGCCCCGGTCACCGCCGGCGCCGGCCCCGTCCCTGCGACGCGGCTCGCGCTCCGGACGGTCGTCGGGAGAGTTGGTGGACATCGACGTGACTCCTGTCTTCGGGTACTGCAGTCATTCTCGCGCAGCCGGCACTCGGCCGCGCATCGGAAAAGTCTAGTGAAAAACAAAAGGACCCCTGGTCCCAGCGTGAACGCTGGGACCAGGGGTCCTGAAGAATTGTTCGGCGGCGTCCTACTCTCCCACAGGGTCCCCCCTGCAGTACCATCGGCGCTGAAAGGCTTAGCTTCCGGGTTCGGAATGTAACCGGGCG
>NZ_JBIBWF010000007.1:0-426668 GCF_043081085.1 Streptomyces sp. NPDC014891
AAACGCCCGGTTACATTCCGAACCCGGAAGCTAAGCCTTTCAGCGCCGATGGTACTGCAGGGGGGACCCTGTGGGAGAGTAGGACGCCGCCGAACGATCATTGTGGGAAAGCCCCGCACCGACATGGTGCGGGGCTTTTCTGCGTTTACGGGCCGGTGAGGTCGAGGGGCCCTTTCGGGCCCCTTTCGCGGTTCAGGACGGGGTGACCAGCTGGGTGTCGTACGCCAGGATCACCGCCTGGACGCGGTCGCGGGCACCCGTCTTCGCCAGGATGCGGCCGACGTGGGTCTTCACCGTCGACTCCGCGAGATGCAGACGGCCGGCGATCTCGGTGTTCGTCCAGCCCCGGCCGATGACCGTGAGGATCTCCCGTTCCCGCTCGGTCAGGGAGGCGAGGCGGGGGTCCTCCGGCTGCGGATCCGCCGTGGGGGACGCCGGCAGGTGGTGGATGTAGGCGTCCAGGAGGCGGCGGGTGAGGCTCGGGGCGACGACCGCGTCGCCGCTCGCGACCGCGCGGACGCCGGCGAGGAGCTCCTCCGGCTGGGCGTCCTTCACGAGGAAGCCGCTGGCGCCGGCGCGCAGACCGTCGTACGCGTACTCGTCCAGGTCGAAGGTGGTGACGATCAGGACGCGGGTGCGGGCGCCCGTGGCGACGATCCGCCGGGTCGCCTCGATGCCGTCGAGACCCGGCATCCGGATGTCCATGAGGACGACGTCGGGATGGTGCCGGTCGACCAGCCGGATCGCCTCGGTGCCGTTCGAGGCCTCTCCGACGACGGTCATGTCGTCCTGGCTCTCCAGCAGCATGCGGAAGCCGAAGCGCTGCATCGGCTGGTCGTCCGCGATGAGAACGGTCGTCACGAGGGGGAGTCCTCCCGGGGGAGTCTGAGGGAGACGCGCCAGCCGCCGGTCGGCAGCGGACCGCAGGCGAGGGTGCCGTCGTAGAGGGCCGCGCGTTCACGCATGCCCGTGAGTCCCTGGCCGGGCGGGGCGGACGGACGGGGGAAGGGGGCCGGGGCTCCCGTGTCGGTGATCTCCACGCGCACCTCTCCCGGCGGGTAGGCCAGGAGGACGGTGGCCGTCGCGCCCTCCCCGGCGTGCTTGAGGGTGTTGGTCAGGGCCTCCTGCACGGTCCGGTAGACCGTCAGCTGGGCGCCGGGGGTGAGGAGTCGGGCGGTGGGGGAGTCGTGCCGGTCGAGCCGCACCGGCAGGCCGGCCTTCCGTACGCCGGTGATCAGGGCGTCGAGGTCGGCCAGGGTGGGCTGGGGGTCGCGGGCCGCCTCCGGCTCGTCGTCGCGCAGGACGCCGAGCAGGCGGCGGAGGTCGGCGAGGGCCTCCCGGCTCGTCGTGCCGATGGCTTCGAGGGCCTGCCCCGCGCGCTCGGGGTGCCTGGCGGCGGCGTACCGGCCGCCGTCCGCGAGGCCCGTGATGACCGAGAGGTTGTGGCCGATGATGTCGTGCATCTCCCGGGCGATGCGGGTGCGTTCGGCCGCCGCGGCGAGCCGGACCTCCTGGTCGCGCTCGATCTCCAGGCGGCGGGCCCGGTCGACCAGGGCGGCCGTGTGGTCCCTGCGGGCGCGGACCGCGATGCCGAGCAGGGCGACGAGCGCGTACGTCCACAGGGTGGGGACGACGTGCTGGTCCCAGCTGCCCCGGGGGAAGCGGACCGCGCCGGTGACCAGGGGCGGGACGAGGAGGGCGAAGGCCCACAGGAGGGCGCGGGGGCGGCGGGTGAGCGCGAGGTGGAAGACGGGGATCAGCTGGAGGTAGGCGGCCTGGAGGAAGGCGCCCGAGGCCGCGCTGACGAGGGCCGCGCAGGCCATCACGGTCAGGACGGCCGCCGGGTGCCGGCGGCGCCCGTACAGCGGGAGGGCGAGGACCAGGCTGAGGGTGATCACGAGCCAGGACGGGACGGACGGATCGGGGGCGGTGTTCCGCCAGCCGCCCGCCGCGTCCGTGAGGGCCGCCGCCGTCCAGAACAGGGTCAGGGCGGTGTCCCAGGCCCAGGGGCGGCGGGCGTCGGCGGCCCGCAGCGCTGCCGGCAGCCGCTGGACGGAGCGGCTGAGGCGGGTGGTTCCGTCGGTCGTCTCCCGTGCCGTCTCCGTGGTCACGTGATCATCTCCTCATACATCCCGGCGCTTGAGCAACAGTGCGGGGAGCGCGAGTGCCGCGGCGGCCCAGAGGAGCAGGGCGAGGAGGGCGGTGCCGGGGCCGGCCGCGCCGGGGAGCGGGGTGGCGGAGCCGAGGGAGCCGGCGGCCTGGGTGGGGAAGTACCGGACGGCCGTCTCCATCGCCTCGTACGGCAGCATCCCGAGGACCTCGGGGAGGATCATCACGCCGCCGACGAAGGCGCCGATCGCGCCGGGGACGGAGCGGAGTGCCGCGCCGAGGCCGAGGGCGACGACGCCGAGGAGGGTGGTGCCGGCGGCGTTGCCCACGAGGGCGGCGAGGACGCCGTCGTCGGTGAGGGAGGCGGCCTGGTCGGTGTCGGAGAGGAAGACCTGCGCGGTGAGGAAGGTGATCAGGTTGGTGACGGTGGTGAGGGCGAGGACGGTGCCGGTGTAGACGGCGGCTTTCGCCGCGAGGAGGGGGAGGCGGGTGGGGACGGCGGTGAGGGAGGCGCGGATCATGCCGTTCGCGTACTCGCCGGCCGTGACCAGGATGCCGAGGACGGCGAGGGCGATGGCGCCGAGCTGGCTGCCGTAGAGGGTGAGGACGACGGTGTCGACGTCGGAGTCGCCTCCGTCGGAGGTGTAGGTGGTGCCCATGAGGAGGCCGACGCCGAGGACGAGCGCGGTGGCGGTCAGGACGGTCGTCCAGGTCGAGCGGACGGTCCGGAGCTTGTGCCATTCGGAGCGCAGTACGCGCGCGTGGGTGAGGCGGGGGGCCGTGGCGGGGGTCGGCTCGGTCGGGGCGGTGGCGCGGGTCGCGGTGGTCATGCGGGGGCTCCCTGGTATTCGACGGAGTCGTGGGTGAGGGCCATGAAGGCCTGTTCCAGGGAGGGGGCCCTGGGGGTGAGTTCGTGGAGGGGGAGGCCGTGGGCGGCGGCCGTGCGGCCGATCTCAGGGGCGTCCGGGCCGGTGACGAGGAGGGTGTCGGGGGCCTCCTGCGTGATGGCGGCGCCGGGGAGCAGGTTCCGCAGCCGGTCGGCCTCCGGGGTGACGACCTTGACGGAGGCTCCGCCGGCGGTGCGGACGAGTCGGTCGACGGTGGTGTCGGCGAGGAGCCGGCCCTTGCCGATGACGACGAGGTGGTCGGCGGTGAGGGCCATCTCGCTCATCAGGTGGGAGGAGACGAGGACGGTGCGGCCCTCGGCGGCGAGGGACTTGAGGAGGGTGCGGATCCAGAGCACGCCCTCGGGGTCGAGGCCGTTGACCGGCTCGTCGAGGACGACGGTGGCCGGGTCGCCGAGGAGCGCGGCGGCGATCCCGAGCCGCTGGCCCATGCCGAGGGAGAAGCCCTTGACGCGTTTGTCGGCGACGTGGGCGAGGCCGCTGAGGGTGAGGACCCGGTCGACGCGGGCGCGCGGGATGCCGTGGGTGAGGGCGAGGGCGGTGAGGTGGTGGCGGGCCGAGCGGCCGGGGTGCACGGAGCGGGCTTCGAGGAGGGCGCCGACGCGGGTGAGCGGCGCGGCGTGGCGGGCGTACGGGAGGCCGTCGACGGTGGCGTGGCCGCGGGTGGGGGCGTCGAGGCCGAGGATCATGCGGAGGGTGGTGGACTTGCCGGCGCCGTTGGGGCCGAGGAAGCCGGTGACGGTGCCGGGCCGGACGGTGAAGCTGAGGTCGTGGACGACGGTGGTGTCCCCGTACCGCTTGGTGAGGTTCTCTGCTCGGATCATGCCTCCGACGCTAGGGAGCGGGCGGGGGGTGTTCGTCCGACCTGGGGCGGGAGGTGGGGCGGGGGCGTGGTACCGGGGTACGACGGGGCGGAAAAGCCCTTGTCAGGGGGGTGGTGCCGACCGGAGGATCTGCGCATGGACTTCTCGATACGTGTCATCCGCGCCGACGAGTGGGAGCGCGCCCGTGAGATCCGGCTCGCCGCCCTGCGCGATCCGGTCGCCCACCTGGCGTTCCTGGAGACGTACGAGACGGCGGTGCGGCATCCGGACTCGTTCTGGCAGGAGCGTACGGAGGGGGCGTCCGCGGCGGGCGGCGGGAAGGTGCGTCAGTTCGTGGCCGAGGCCGCGGACGGGAGGTGGGTCGGCACGATCTCGCTGCTGGTGGAGCGGCCGGACGACGAGGTGCGTTTCGGGGAGCCGGCGAAGGTCGGCCAGACGCACATCGTGGGGGTGTACGTGCGGCCGGAGGCGCGGGGGACCGGCGTCGTCGACGCGCTGTTCCGTGCGGGGATCGAGTGGTCCTGGTCGCTGGAGGAGCCGGTCGAGCGGGTGCGGCTCTACGTCCACGAGGAGAACGCGCGGGCCGCGGCCTTCTACCGTCGCTTCGGTTTCGGGGCCACGGGGCAGCGGGTGGGCGTGCCGGGGCACGAGACGGCGATGGAGGTCGAGTACGAGGTGCGGCGGGCTTCCTAGGGGCCTGGGGGGCCGGTCGGTCGGCCGGGGCCCCGGCCGTCAGGAGGTCCTGGCGGTCGCCGTGCGGTGGGGCGGGGTCGGGTTCAGAGGCGGCCGGGGGCCGGTCCGGGGCGCGGCCGCGTCCCGTGCGGTGGCGGGCGTGCGGCGGCCGGCGAGACGGCAGCCGAGGCAGTCGGGGTGACCCCGGCGGGCGGTGGTGTCGCGGACCCGCCAGTCCCACTGGTCGGCGGGGCGCGGGCCGGAGGGCTTGCCCCAGCCCGCCAGGTGGAGGGCCCAGGCGGTGGCGGCGGCGAGGACGACGAGGGCCGCGCCGAGCCACAGGGCGGGGGAGAGGCCGAGGCAGAGGCCGACTCCGGCGACGGCGGTGCCCAGTCCCGCGACGGTGGTTCCGGTCCAGCCGGCCAGGGTGTGGCCGAGATCGACGTCGCCGTGGGCACTCATGGTTGCTCCCGTGGGGGTGTCAGGGCAGGCAGGATGAAGGCGTCGACGTGAGCATTTATCTCACGAGCTAATTAACTTAGATGCTAAGGAGTCTCTGCGTGGAGGGCAAGAGCCGTCCCCCGGTCACCGTCGGCGAGGCGATCCACCGGATGGACGCGTACGTGGCGCTGGGACTCATCGGCCAGCAGGAGGTCGCGCAGGCACTCGGCCTCAACGTGACCGACCTGACCTGTCTCGGACACGTCCTCGGCGCGGGTGACGACCCGCTGTCGGCCGGAGACCTGGCCGAACGCGTCAACCTCACCACCGGCGCCGTCACCGGGGTGCTCAACCGGCTGGAGAAGGCCGGATACGCCCGGCGGGCCCCCGATCCGGCCGACCGGCGGCGGGTCCGCGTGGTCCCGGACCCGGACGCCGCCGCCCGGGTCGTCGCGCTCTACCAGCCGTTCTACGCCCGGCTGGAGGAGGTCTTCGCCCGGTACACGCCGGAGGAGACCGCCGTCATCGCCGACTGGTTCACCCATGCCGCCGACGCCGCGCGCGCCCATCTGCACGCCCTGCGGGGCCGGGTCGTCTGACCCCGGGCGGTACGAGGGGCGGGGCGGGGGAGTCAGGACGGGGTGGTGCGAGACGGGGGTTCGCCAGGAGGCGGGGCGTCAGAGCCGGGGCGTCAGGAGGCTCTCCGGCCAGCGCGAACGGGCCTGCTCCGGGGAGCGCATCAGGGCCAGGGTCGGCAGGCCCTGCCGGTGGCCGGCGGCGAGGAGCTCCGGGAGCTGCGGGAGCGGGGCCACCGCGGCGACGTCGTCCAGGACGAGGGTCAGTGGTGGGTCGAGCCGACCGTCGGATGACCGTGCGGCCATGCGGCGGCCGTGCTCGACCACGCTTGCGGCGAGCGCCGTCAGGAGCGGCATCGCGCCGGGGTGGGTGCGGGGGTCCTCGATGGACTCCCCCACCACGTAGAGGGTGCCCCCTTCGGGGAGGAAAGATGCCAGCGCCAGCGAGTCGGTTCGATTCGGGGTGCACGCCTCCCGGATGTGGACCGAGGAGAGCGAGGCCAGCGCACGGGCCGTCAGTTCCTGTGCGGTACGGCGGCTTTCCGGGTGCGCGGTGAGCGCGGATTCGAGCAGCCCCGCGTGACCGGAGGCCGCCTTGGGGTGGCTGCGGAGGATCCGTACCGGCTCGTGGGCGCCGGCGCCCTGGGCCCAGCGGTGCACCTGGCGGAAGGGACGTCCGTCGACGGCGGCGGCGTGCAGCCAGCAGCGGAGGAGCGTCTCCGCGGTGTCGGCGGTGGCCGCGTCCAGCCGGGAGTGCGGGCGCACCGGGGCCAGCAGGGCGACCGCCCGCTCCGCGGCGACGGCCGGGTCCTCGCAGTGCTCGGAGGGGGACCAGTGGAGGCGCGCGGGCGTGTCGCACAGGTGGCCGGGATCGTGGACGAGGACCGGGCCGAGCTTGCCGCGGGCGTCCTTGGTCGCGGCCCAGAGGGCGGGGTCCGAGGTGACGACGAGGACCGGGCCCTCGGCGTCCCGGACGGCCTGGACGGCTGCCGGGCGGCGGGCGTCCGGGGGGCCGTAGAGGGTGCGGAGGGGGCCCGCGGCGCCGGGGACGGCGGCGGCGACCGGGGAGGGGTCCGCGGTCGGGGCCGGGACGGGGGCAGGGGTGGGCGGCGCCGGGGGGCTGGGGGGCACGGGGATCGGGGCCGTGGGCGGCTCCGGGGCGTACGAGGCCGCCGGGCGGCGGGGGGCCGGGGGAGCGGCCGGGCGGCGGACGGGCGCGTCGTGCGGGGAGTCCTTGTGCGTGGGGTCGCCGTGTTCGGGGTGGCCGCGTTCGGGGTGGGTGTGCGCGGATGCGCCGGGTGCGGAGGCGCGGTGCGCGGGCGTCTCACGTACCGGTCTGCCGTGGACGGGCTCCTCGGGGGACGGTTCCGCGTGCGCGGGCCTCCCCGGTGCGCGCCTCCCGGGTGCGGACTTCTCGTACGCCCCGTCCCGGGTGGCCCGTGCCGGCGCCTCGTCCGTCCCGTACACCCCCGCCCTCCGGTTCGCCCGGACCGCTCGCCAGCGGGCCACGGTGCCCAGGACGAAGACCGCGAGGACGAGGAGGATCATCGCCTCGCCGATCAGCAGGCCCCAGAACAGGCCGTATCCGGAGAGCTGTCCCGGCGGGGTCGTCGGCCAGGCGGCCGCGAGGTCCGTCGGCGCGGTGGCCAGGGAGCGCAGGGCCGCCGGCGTGCCCGTGTAGGCGACGCCCCGCGGCCAGGCGCCGTGGGAGAAGAGCCCCGCCAGGCCGGTCGCCGTCCACACCAGGACCGTGAGGCCGAGGAGGAGGCCGAACAGGCTGAGCAGCAGCCCGTCGGAGATTCCTCCCCCGCCCTTCCGTGCCGGTTCCACCTACGCCACCGTCGACTGCGAGCTGCCGTTCATCTGCTGCTCGATGAGGATCGCGCGCTGCTCCGTCTCCCATTCGAGGTCCGGATCGCCGGTGGGGTCCGAGGCCTCCGTCATGGCGCGGTCGGTGTAGACGAGCGGGCGTTCCCGTTCGGTGATGAGGTGCTTGACCACCTGCACGTTGCCGTTGACGTCCCAGACCGCGATGCCGGGGGTGAGGGTCGGGATGATCTCGACCGCCCAGCGGGGCAGGCCGAGGACCCGGCCCGTGTTGCGCGCCTCGTCCGCCTTCTGGGCGTAGATGGTCCGGGTGGAGGCCATCTTGAGGATCGCGGCGGCCTCCTTCGCCGCCGCTCCGTCGACGACGTCGGAGAGGTGGTGGACGACCGCGACGAACGACAGGCCGAGCCGCCGGCCGAACTTGAGCAGCCGCTGGAACAGCTGCGCCACGAACGGGCTGTTGATGATGTGCCAGGCCTCCTCGACGAGGAAGATGCGCTTCTTCCGGTCGGGGCGGATCCAGGTGTGCTCCAGCCAGACGCCGACGATCGCCATGAGGATCGGCATGGCGATGGAGTTGCGGTCGATGTGGGACAGGTCGAAGACGATCAGGGGCGCGTCGAGGTCGATGCCGACGGTCGTCGGGCCGTCGAACATGCCCCGCAGGTCGCCGTCGACCAGCCGGTCCAGGACCAGGGCGACGTCCAGGCCCCAGGCCCGTACGTCGTCTATGTCGACGTTCATCGCCTCGGCGGATTCCGCCTCGGGGTGGCGGAGCCGCTCCACGATGTCCGTGAGGATCGGCTGGCGGTGGGTGGTGTGCTCGACGACGTACGCGTGCGCGACCTTGAGCGCGAAGCCGGAGCGCTCGTCGAGGCCGTGGCCCATGGCCACCTCGATGATCGTCCGCAGCAGCGCGAGCTGACCGGTCGTGGTGATCGACGGGTCGAGCGGGTTGAGGCGGATCCCGGAGTCGTTGGCGACCATGGGGTCCAGGCGGATGGGGGTTATCCCCAGCTCCTGCGCGATGAGGTTCCATTCGCCGACGCCGTCCTCGCCCTGCGCGTCGAGCACCACGACCTGCCGGTCACGGAAGCGGAGCTGGCGGAGCACGTACGTCTTCTCCAGCGCCGACTTGCCGTTTCCGGACTCGCCGAGGACCAGCCAGTGAGGGGCGGGGAGCTGCTGCCCGTACAGCTGGAAGGGGTCGTAGATGTACCCCTTGCCGCTGTAGACCTCGCGGCCGATGATCACGCCGGAGTCGCCCAGGCCGGGGGCGGCGGTCGGCAGGTAGACGGCCTGCGCCTGCCCGGTGGAGGTGCGCACGGGCAGGCGGGTCGTCTCCACCTTGCCGAAGACGAAGGAGGTGAAGGCGTCGGTGACGACGGACAGCGGATCTCGCATGGGTCTGTGCCCCTTCGGCCCTAGCGGCGGATGCCGGTCGCGAACGGCAAGGTGTTCACAAAGGCCCGGTGGTGCTCGCGGTCGCACCACTCCAGCTTCAGATACGACTTGCCGGCGGAGGCCCTGATCGTGCGCTTGTCCCGGGCCAGGGCCTCGGGCGAACGCGACGACACCGTGATGTACCCGACGAGGTTCACTCCGGCAGCGCCGCTGGCGAGATCTTCACCCCGCTGGTCGAGCCGGCCGTGGGCGGCGATGTCGCGCGGGTCGACCGTGCGGTTCATCTTGGCGGCGCGGCTGGCGTCGGCCTCGTCGTTGGTCTTCTCGGTGAGCATCCGCTCGATGGCGACCTCGGTGGGCTCAAGGTCCATGGTCACGGCGACGGTGCGGATGACGTCCGGGGTGTGGACGAGCAGCGGGGCGAGGAAGTTGACGCCCACGGGGGTCATCGGCCACTCCTTCACCCAGGCGGTGGCGTGGCACCAGGGGGCGCGGGTGGAGGACTCGCGGGTCTTGGCCTGGAGGTACGTCGGCTCCATCGCGTCCAGCTCGGCCGGCCAGGCGTTCCGCTTGGTCATGGCCTGGATGTGGTCGATGGGGTGGTCCGGGTCGTACATGGAGTGCACGAGGGAGGCGAGCCGGGACTGGCCGAGGGGCTGGCGGACGCGGATGTCGGCCTCGGCGAGGCGGGCGCAGATGTCGGTGAGCTCGCGGGCCATGACGACGGCGAGGCCGGCGTCGCGGTCGAGCTTGCGGGCGCCGGAGGCGTGCTTGGCGGCGCGGGCCATGGCGTTGGCCTCGGCGGCGAGTTCGCGCGTGTAGTGCATGCAGGCGACGAGGTAGGCGCGGTGCTGCTCGCTGGAGGTGGAGACCATCGACTGGAGCTGGTCGTAGGACTCCATGAGCCACGCGGGCGCGTTCGGGTCGCCGCGCTGGCCGACGTCCTTGGCATGGGCGTCGGGGTCGGCGGGGAGGGTGCGCGCCAGCATCTGGAGGCGGGTGACGAAGCCGTCGCCGTTGGCGACGTGCTTGAGGAGGGTGCCGAAGCGGTCGACCAGGGCCTCCTGGTCCTCGCTGTCGCGCAGGCCGACGCCGGGACCCTCGATCTCGATGGCGGCGGTGACGGTACGGCGGTCGGCGTGCAGGAGGACGGCGATCTCGTCGGGGCCGAAGGGCGCGGCGAGCCAGCCGACGCGGCCGATGCCGGGCGGCGGGCCGACCTCGACCTCGCGGCCGTCGAGGCGCGTGCCGGCCTCGGAGACGACGGAGCGGTAGGCCGTGCCGCGCTTGAGCATCCGCTTGTAGCTGCGGTTGATCTCGAACCACTTGTAGAACGTGCGGTGCTTGTACGGGAGGTACACGGCGGCGATCGCGAGCATCGGGAGGCCGGCGAGGAGGGCGATCCGCAGGGGGAGGAGGGGGACGAGGAGTCCGCTCATCATGCCGAGGAAGGCGCCGACGATGATCAGGGCGATCTCGCCGGTCTCGCGGTTCTTGCCGACGATCGCGTTCGGCCGCGCGCGGCCCACGAGATACGTACGGCGGGGCGCGACCGGCTGGGACTGGGTCGTCAACGCCCTGCACCTCCAGAGTTCTTGCGGCTACTGTGCGGGGTTCCCGCGGTGGGACTGCTGCTGCGGGGGGACGGTGGGGGAGTGGCGCCGCCGCCTCCGCCGCGGCTGCTGTGGGCGGCCATGCCGCCGGACACGGGGTTGGCGGGGCGGGCGGGCTGGGCGCCCTGGCCGCCGCCGTCGCCGCGGGCGCTGTGGGTCTTGATGCCCTGGGACACGAGGGAGGCGGGGGAGGAGATGACGGCGGCGGCCGTGTTCTCCCCGGCGCGGTGGAGGCGGTTGTTGCGGGAGGCCGCGATCTCGTCGCCGAAGCCGGGGACGAAGCGGTAGATCATCGCGGAGGCGAAGATCGCGAGCAGGATGATCGCGAGGCCGGAGACGACGGCGGAGAACGAGTCGGGGCCGGTTCCGGAGGAGAGGGCGCCGGCGAGGCCGAGGACGATGACGATGACCGGCTTGACCATGATGATCGCGATCATGATGCCGGCCCAGCGGCGGACGTGGCCCCACATGTTCTTGTCGACGAGGCCGGAGTAGACGACGACGCCGAGGAGGGCGCCGACGTACAGCATGACGGCGCGGAGGAACAGCTCCAGGTAGAGCACGCCCGCGGCGATCACGGTCACCAGGGAGACGATGATCAGCATGATGGGGCCGCCGCCGATGCTGTCGCCCTTCTGGAGGGCCTCCTTGAAGCTGCCGAAGAAGACGTCGGTCTGCTGGTCGGTGCCGGAGGCGATGACCTCGGTGACGGCGTCGGTGGCGTTGACGACGGTGTAGAGGATCAGGGGGGTGAAGGCGGAGGCGAGGACCGTCAGCCAGAGGAAGCCGATCGCCTCGGAGAGCGCGGTGGTGAGGGGGACGCCCCGGATGGCGCGCTTGGCGACGGCGAGGAGCCAGAGGAGCAGGGTGAGGACGGTGGAGGCGGCGAAGACGATCGCGTACCGGCCGAGGAACTCGGTGTTGGTGAAGTCGACGTCGGCGGTCTCCTTGACGGCCTTGGAGAGGTAGTCGACGGTGGCGATGGCGGCGTCGGCGAAGCCTCGGGCGAGGGAGCTGAGGGGGTCGACGGCGGAGGTGGGGTCGGTGGCGGGGGTGTTGGCGCCGCCGTTCTGGCCCTGCTCGCACAGCTCCCTGGCCTGTCCCACGATGAGTTCGCAGCGGCTGTCCCCGCTCGGGGACGGCGTCGGCGCGGTCGGCGTCGGGGTGGGCGCCGCCTGAGCCGTCGCGAGGGGCAGGAAGGGTGCGGCGAGGAACGCGGCGGCGAGCGTGACCGTCACGCGGCCCACCAGGCTGCGGCTAGCGGGCATAGGTGAAGCCTCCGTATCCCTCGACGGCCTCGGCGATGTCGTCGGCGACGGAGGCGCGGTTGTCGCCGTTGACCGGGGTCGGGCCCTCGCTCTGGCTGGACGACGCGATCCGCCAGTCGCCGTCGACCCAGGTGAGCTTCTGGGTGAGCGTGAACCAGGTGGACGTGACGGGCTTGGTCGAGCCCGTGCCGGCCAGGCCGACCAGGCCGGTGCACCAGACGTCGACCGTGGCGGAGGTGTCCGTGACCGCGCGGATCTTGGCGCCGACCGGGACGGTGCGGGACACGAAGGTGAGGCCCGCGGGCGCGGCGCCGTTGGCGTCGAGTCCGATGCCGGTCAGGAACGCGGTCGAGTAGGAGGTGTCCAGACGTGCCACCAGGTCGTCGGCGACGGCCGGATCGTGGGTGGCGCGGATGATCTCCTCGCGGGTGGCGTCCTGGAACATCTCCGCCGACCCCAGCGCCACCGCATAGTTCGTCGCCGCGCTCTGGGCGCCCTGTTCGTCCTGGGTGTAGCCCGTGGGGATCCGGCCGTTCTTGCCCGTGACCGGGCGGACGCCCGTCGCGGCCGTGGGGGCCGCGGTGCCCGGGGTGTCGGAGGAGGAGCCGGCCGGGTCCGTCGGGTCGCCGCCGCCGCGGTTGGCGAAGGCGATCGCCGCGACGAGGAGGACCACCACGCCGACGACCGTGATGAGGGAGCGCGAGCTGCGGACGGGGCGGCGGGGGCCGCCGTACACGTCGCCGCTGTTGCCCTCGGGCAGGCGGGTCCGGGTCTGGCCCGAGCCGCCCACGCCGCCGAAGCTGTCGTGCTCGTCACCGGGACTCATGCCGGGAACGCCCCCTCACTGGTTCGCGGTACGGGCAGTACGGGCGGTGCTGCAACATGGCTGGTCTTGCTCGTCTTGCTGGACATCTGGGGAGCGCATTCTCAGGAGGTCGCCGTCCGACGGGGCGTCAGACCGCCATCCCGTACACGATGGTGAAGAGCGTCCCCAGGGAGCCGATGATGAAGACGCCGGTCAGTCCGGCCACGATCAGGCCCTTGCCCTGCTCCGCGCTGAAGGTGTCGCGGAGGGCGGTCGCGCCGATGCGCTGCTTGGCCGCTCCCCAGATGGCGATGCCGAGGCAGAGCAGGATGGCCACCGCCATCACCACCTCGATCATGATCTTGGCCTCGGCGCCCAGGCTGCCGAAGGGGCCCCAGTTCGGGGCGATTCCGCCGATGATGGTGGTGATGTCGCCTTTTTCTGCCGCCAGGTACATGTAACTCACCGCCCCTGTATGGGTAGTTCGTCGCCCCTGCCGGACGGCATGGGTCATCGCCCTATCTTCGCTGATGAAACCGCCCGCGTGTGACGGCTTGGCGGCTCTCTTTACCCGATCCCCGCACATCTGACCGACTTGACCGTCTTGACCTGCGGCGGTCTGGCCGGTTTCTATGCAAAGAAGCGTATCGTCACTCTGTGTATCACGGAGAGTGACTCCGAGCAATGATTGTCGTTGTTGCACTCTTGGGGCGGTGTCGGCGGCCCACCGCCTAGACTCCCTCCCGGGGGCGTACTGCCATGAGCCGAGGGGTGGTTGACGGTGCGTAGGGCCGGCAAGGCGTGGCTGGTGGCCGGTGGGGCCTTCGGGGTCTGCCTGAGCTTCGTCGCACTGCTCGTCGTCGGCACGTTCTCGGCCGCGGCCGGTCTCGCCGGCGGCGCGGGCAACGGCGCGAACGGGAACGTGGCGCTCGCCAAGGGCGCGGTCCCGGCCCTCTACCAGGGGCTCGTGCAGCGCTGGGGCAACCTCTGCCCCGCCATCAACCCGGCCCTGCTCGCCGCCCAGCTCTACCAGGAGAGCGGCTGGAACCCGCGGGCCGTCTCCTCGGCCGACGCGCGGGGCATCGCCCAGTTCATCCCCGGCACCTGGGCCAGTCACGGGGTGGACGGCGACGGGGACGGCGACCGGGACATCTGGGACCCCGAGGACGCGATCCCCTCGGCCGCCTCGTACGACTGCGAGCTCGCCGGCTACGTGAAGAACGTGCCCGGGGACCCGGCGAGCAACATGCTGGCCGCGTACAACGCGGGCGCGTACCGGGTCATCAAGCACGGCGGGGTGCCGCCCATCAGCGAGACCCGGAACTACGTGCGCATCATCAAGTCCCTGGAGAAGAGCTTCGCCCGGCCCCTGGGCCGGGTCGACCCCTCCCGGCAGGCGGCCGGCGCGATCCACTACGCGCAGGGGAAGCTCGGCACCCCGTACCTCTGGGGCGGCACGGGCACCGCCGCGCAGAACGGCCGGTTCGACTGTTCCGGGCTCACCCAGGCCGCGTACGAGAGCGTCGGCATCCGGCTGCCGCGCGTGGCCAACGACCAGTACAACGCCGGTCCGCACCCCTCGCGCGAGGAGCTGCTCCCGGGGGACCTGGTCTTCTTCTCCGACGACCTGACCAACTCGCGGGCCATCCGGCACGTCGGCATCTACGTCGGCGGCGGCTACATGATCGACGCGCCGCGCACCGGTGCGGTGATCCGTTTCGACCGGATCGACACCCCGGACTACTTCGGGGCGACCCGGGTCACCGCGGAGGGCGCGGCGGCGCTGCCGACCCATCTCCCGCAGCCCTGACCGGAGCAGACGGACCGTCGACCGCCCGGCCGCGGACGGCCGGACGGCACGCCGGGCGCCCGCTTCAGGGCCCCTACGGACGGGCCGCCGGCCGGGTGCGCGCACCGCGGGCGTACCGGACATGGCCGGAACTCTCCGTCATGCACAGGCCCTGAGCTGCGGTGAACCGTCACTCTTCGATAACGTCGGCATGATCCACCGGAGAGATCGGAACATGTGCCTCAGGCGGTTCGTTCCCGATCCGACCGCTCTGACCACGGGGGTTGGAACACACAGACACGAGAGCAAGGGGCCTCAGCAGATGGCTGGACTCGCATCGGACGGTTCGAACCCCGATGTCAGCCTGCTCTACGACATCAACGGGCTGGCCAAGGCCGCACCGCCGTGGTTCGACCGCGTCATGGGGTTCGTCGGCGAGTACGGGATCATGCTCGCGATGGCCCTCGTGGTCCTGTGGTGCTGGTGGAGCGTGCGCCGCCGCGGCACCCTCGCCGACTCCGTCTCGGCCGTCGCCGGCCTCGTCTGGGCCCCGCTGGCCGCCGGCATCGCCCTCCTGGTGAACATCCCCATCCGCGGCTTCGTCGAGCGCCCCCGGCCCTTCCGGGACCACCAGGGGCTCGAGGTCCTCGTCGCCGGGAAGACCGACTTCTCCTTCGTCAGCGATCACGCCACCCTGGCGATGGCCCTCGGCGTCGGCGTCTTCGTCGCCCACCGCCGGTTCGGGCTCGCCGCGATCGGTCTCGCCCTCGCCGAGGGCTTCGCGCGGGTCTACATGGGGGTCCACTACCCCACCGACGTGATCGGCGGCCTCGCCCTCGGGACGGCCGTGGCGCTGCTCCTGGCCCCGCTCGCCCTCGCCCTGCTCACCCCGGTGGTCTCCGCCGTCGCCCGCTCCCGCCGCTGCGCGGGCCTGGTCCGCTCCCGCCGGGCCGAGCCGGCGCGCCACCCCGAGGCCGTCGACATCCCCGAGCCCCGCATCGGCGGGCCCGCCCAGGGCCCCGGGCACAACGACCTCGCGGCCTGATCCGGGCCGGAGAGCGGGGCTACGCCTCCGGTTCCGCCGCCGTCCGCAGATGGTCCGCCGCGTCCGTGCGGGCCCGGTCGCGGGACCTCCGGGCCGGGCCCGTCCAGCCGCAGCTGCAGCGGGCCAGCGCGAACGAGCCGCGCTCCGACGTCGTCGTGGTGTGGGGAGAGGACTGCGCGTGCACCTCACCACCGTACTGCGCGTGACGGCTCGCCCCGACCGTCGTTATGAGGTGCGGGTGTCCCCAGGGCCCGCAGGGTCCGGGGAAGGGCGTGTCCCGGGCGAACAGCGGTGAGGCGTTGGGGGTTTGCAGGCGATGGTGGTGCAGCTGAGGTACGGGCGCCCGGGCGCCCTCGGGAGCGGGACGCTGGCCGTCACCGCCGTCCTGGTCGGCTCCCTCGTCGGGGCCACGGGGTGCGCCGCCCCCGAGGAGCAGGGGCCCGCGGTCGACCCCGCCCTCGCCGTACGGAACGCCCCCGACGCGCTGGCCAGGGCCGGCACCTCCAAGGCGAGCACCTCCATGGAGATGGCCGCCGGAGGGACCAGGGTCACCATCCGCGGCGAGGGAGGCTACGACTTCCGGCGCCGCACCGGCCGGCTCCAGGTGGTGCTGCCGAAGGACGCCGCCGGGACCAGTGAGCACCGGCCGATCACCGAGCTGCTCACCCCCGGCGCCCTCTACATGAAGAACCGGGGCGCCGGGGTGCCCGCCGACAAGTGGGTGCGGGTGGACACCACCACCCTCGACGACGGGAACCTCGTCACGGGCGGGGCCACCGACCCGGCCGCCGCGGCCGAGCTCCTCCGCGGGGCCCGGCAGGTCGTGTACCTCGGGGAGACCGAGCTGGCCGGGGTGAAGGTCGGCCACTACCGGGGCGTCGCGGACATCGCGCACGCCGCCCGGGTCGCCGCGCCGCAGCTCCGGGGCGCGCTGGCCGCGGCGGCGAAAGGGTTCACCACGGACACCGTGCCCTTCGACGCGTACCTCGACGGCGAGGGGCGGCTGCGGAAGGTCCGCCATCAGTTCAGCTTCAGCAACCAGGGCCGTACGGTCGCCGTCGCGTCGACGACGCTGCTGTACGGCTTCGGGATCCCCGTCACGGTGACGCTGCCGGACCGCCGGGACATCTACGCCGGGAAGATCAAGGCCTGACCTGGACCGCCGCCGACGGGGCCATCGGCAAATGGCCCGGACGTGTCATGCGCGGTCCGTGTCCCCGTCCCTACGCTGGGAGACCGCTGGGAGACCGACGCCGGCAGGAAGAGGTGGATGCGCGTGGCCCCGCCCGGTACAGCAACCGTGACCGCAGATCCGGACTGCGTCGCCCTCGCCGAGATCGAGCTCTGCGGCGAGCTGATCATCGCCGCGTCGGCCGCGGACGGGGAGCGGCTCAGCGCGGACCGGATCGACGAGGTGCTGAGGGTGGCGGTGGGGCGGGCCGTGGAGGACCTCTGACGGAGCGGCCCGGCTCGCCGCCGCGCGCCCGAGGAGCGCGGCGGAGGCCTCAGGTGCGCATCATGCGGGCGATGGCCTTGGTGGCCTCCTCCACCTTGGCGTCGATGCCCTCGCCGCCCCTGGCCGCGGCGTCCGCGACGCAGTGCCGCAGGTGCTCCTCCAGGAGCTGGAGGGCGAACGACTGGAGCGCCTTCGTCGAGGCGGAGACCTGCGTGAGTATGTCGATGCAGTAGACGTCCTCGTCGACCATCCGCTGGAGACCGCGGATCTGGCCCTCGATGCGGCGGAGCCGCTTGAGGTGCTCGTCCTTCTGCTTGTGGTAGCCGTGCACGCCGTGCTCGTGGTCGGCCGCGACGGCCTCGACGGGCTCGGAGGTGACCTGGTCCGCCTCGGTGGTCGTCATGGCGTCCTCCCGTTGTCCATTAAGGGGGTGTATACCCCTCGTGGGTATATGGTACCGATCCCCGCCGGTCCGGGCGGGGGCCCGTGCAGTTCACTGTGCCTGATGGGCGACACTGAGAGACGCCGGTTAGCCGTGGCCGGATGATGCGCCTAGCATCAGCCTGACCGAAACCCAGCACCCCGAGGACCTCACGTGCGATTTCGTCTGACCCCCAGGGAGACGAGCTTCTACGACATGTTCGCCGCGTCCGCGGACAACATCGTCACGGGCTCGAAGCTCCTGATGGAACTGCTCGGAGCGGAGCCTTCCGCCCGGGCCGAGATCGCGGAGCGGATGCGGGCAGCGGAGCACGCCGGCGACGACGCGACCCATGCCATCTTCCACCAGCTGAACTCCTCGTTCATCACGCCGTTCGACCGCGAGGACATCTACAACCTCGCGTCCTCCCTCGACGACATCATGGACTTCATGGAGGAGGCCGTCGACCTGGTCGTCCTCTACAACGTCGAGGAGCTCCCCAAGGGCGTCGAGCAGCAGATCGAGGTGCTGGCGCGGGCGGCGGAGCTGACCGCCGAGGCGATGCCGAACCTGCGGACGATGGCCAACCTCACCGAGTACTGGATCGAGGTCAACCGTCTGGAGAACCAGGCCGACCAGATCCACCGCAAGCTGCTCGCGACGCTCTTCAACGGCAAGTACGACGCCATCGAGGTGCTGAAGCTCAAGCAGATCGTCGACGTGCTGGAAGAGGCGGCCGACGCGTTCGAGCACGTGGCCAACACGGTGGAGACCATCGCGGTCAAGGAGTCCTGAGGCTTCGTGGACACCTTTGCTCTGATCGTGACCATCGGTGTCGCGCTCGGCTTCACCTATACCAACGGCTTCCACGACTCGGCCAACGCGATCGCCACCTCGGTGTCGACGCGTGCGCTGACCCCGCGGGCGGCCCTGGCCATGGCCGCCGTCATGAACCTCGCCGGCGCCTTCATGGGCAGCGGGGTCGCGAAGACGGTCAGCGAGGGCCTGATCGAGACGCCGCACGGCGACAAGGGGATGGGCATCCTCTTCGCCGCGCTGGTCGGCGCGATCATCTGGAACCTGGTGACCTGGTACTTCGGTCTGCCGTCCTCCTCCTCGCACGCGCTGTTCGGCGGCATGGTGGGAGCGGCGCTGGCCGGCGGCACGGAGGTCATCTGGGGCGGCGTCCTCGACAAGGTCGTCATTCCCATGTTCATCTCGCCGGTGGTCGGCCTGGTGGCCGGTTACCTGGTGATGTGCGCGATCCTCTGGATCTTCCGCAAGGCCAACCCGCACAAGGCCAAGCGCGGCTTCCGCATCGCGCAGACGGTGTCCGCGGCCGGCATGGCGCTGGGCCACGGTCTGCAGGACGCGCAGAAGACGATGGGCATCGTGGTGATGGCCCTGGTCATCGCCGACGTGCAGCAGGCCGGCGACGACATCCCGGTGTGGGTGAAGATCGCCTGTGCCGTGATGCTCTCGCTCGGCACGTACGCGGGCGGCTGGCGCATCATGCGGACGCTCGGCCGGAAGATCATCGAGCTGGACCCGCCGCAGGGCTTCGCGGCGGAGACCACCGGCGCGTCGATCATGTTCGGCTCCGCGTTCCTCTTCCACGCGCCGATCTCGACGACCCACGTCATCACCTCCGCGATCATGGGCGTGGGTGCGACCAAGCGGGTCAACGCGGTGCGCTGGGGCGTCGCCAAGAACATCATCCTCGGCTGGTTCATCACCATGCCGGCGGCGGCCGTGGTCGCGGCCGGAAGCTTCTACGTGGTGCAGCTCCTCTTCGGCTGACGAGGGGCTCCGCCGGCCGTTCGCCGCGCGGACCACGTGATCGGGCCCGGCTCCCCTGGGGGGAGCCGGGCCCTTCGTCTAACGGTGGCACCGCCATGCAGCACCGTAGACGAGTCTCTATCCGAAGCGGCCGGAGATGTAGTCCTCGGTCGCCTGGACGCTCGGGTTGGAGAAGATGCGCTCGGTGTCGTCCAGCTCGATCAGCTTGCCGGGCTGGCCGACGGCCGCCAGGTTGAAGAAGGCCGTACGGTCCGAGACGCGGGCCGCCTGCTGCATGTTGTGCGTCACGATGACGATCGTGAAGCGCTCCTTCAGCTCGCCGATGAGGTCCTCGATCGCGAGCGTCGAGATCGGGTCGAGGGCCGAGCAGGGCTCGTCCATCAGCAGGACGTCGGGCTCGACCGCGATGGCGCGGGCGATGCACAGACGCTGCTGCTGACCGCCGGAGAGGCCGGAGCCCGGCTTGTTCAGGCGGTCCTTGACCTCGTTCCAGAGGTTGGCGCCCTTGAGGGACTTCTCGACGATGTCGTTGAGCTGGGACTTCTTGTACTTGCCGTTGAGCCGCAGGCCCGCCGCCACGTTGTCGAAGATCGACATGGTGGGGAAGGGGTTCGGGCGCTGGAAGACCATGCCGACCGTACGGCGTACGGCGACCGGGTCGACGTTCGTGCCGTACAGGTTCTCGTCGTCCAGCATCACCTTGCCCTCGACGCGGCCGCCGGGGGTGACCTCGTGCATCCGGTTGAGGGTGCGCAGGAAGGTGGACTTGCCGCAGCCCGAGGGGCCGATGAAGGCCGTCACGGAGCGGGGCTCGACGGTCATCGAGATGTCGTCGATCGCCTTGTGGGCGCCGTAGTACGCGGAGAGGCCGCTGACGTCGATTCGCTTGGCCATATCAATTCACTTCCAGAGGTGACCGCGGTCAGCGGCCGGTCTTGGGGGCCTTCCAGCGGGCGATGCCGCGGGCCACCAGGTTGAGGATCATGACGAAGGCGATCAGGACGAGCGCTGCGGCCCAGGCGCGGGACACGGCCGCGTCGGTGCCGACCGCGTACTGCTCGTACACGTAGAGCGGCAGGGAGGACTGGGCGCCTTCGAAGGGGTTCGGGTTGATGAGCTTCGTACCGAACACGAGGAGCAGGACCGGGGCCGTCTCACCGGTGATGCGGGCGACCGCGAGCATGACGCCCGTGGTGATGCCGCCGATCGCGGTGGGCAGGACCACCTTCAGGATGGTGCGCCACTTGGGGATGCCGAGGGCGAGGGAGGCCTCGCGGAGCTCGTTCGGGACGAGCTTGAGCATCTCCTCGGTGGAGCGGACCACGACCGGCATCATCAGGATGGCGAGGGCCATCGCGCCGGCGAAACCGGAGGGGCCGAAGCCCAGCATCAGGTTCCAGGTGGCGAGGATGAACAGGCCGGCGACGATCGACGGGATGCCCGTCATGACGTCGACGAAGAAGGTGACGGCCTGGGCGAGCTTCCCGCCGCCGTACTCGACGAGGTAGACGGCGGTGAGGAGGCCGATCGGGGCGGCGATCACGGTCGCGATGGCGACCTGCTCGATGGTGCCGAGCAGCGCGTGGTAGACGCCGCCGCCGGCCTCGGCGTCGAGGACGCCGTTCATCGAGTGGGTCAGGAAGTACCCGTCGAGGACGTCCATGCCCTTGCTGATCGTGACCCAGGCGAGGGAGAGCAGCGGGACGACGGCGAGGACGAAGCAGACCCAGACGAGGCTGGTGGCGACGCGGTCCTTGGCCTGGCGGCTGCCTTCGACCCTGGTGGTCAGCGCGTACGTGGTGAGGACGAAGAGCAGCGCGGCGATCATGCCCCACTGGACCCTGCTGTGCCAGCCGGCGGCGACGCCGATGCCGGCGCCCGCCGCGATGGAGCCGGCGGCGACGGCGGCCGGGGTCCAGCGGGGGAGGCGGGCGCTGGAGAGCGTGCCCGTGCGCTTGACCGTCGTGACCGGACGGTCCTGTATGGCGTGGCTCATGCCGCGGCCCCCGAGTACTCCTTGCGGCGGCCGATGATCCAGCGGGCGGCGCCGTTGACCAGCAGGGTGATGGCGAAGAGGACGAGACCGGACGCGATCAGGGCGTCCCGGCCGAACTCGTTGGCCTCGTTGAACTTGGCGGCGATGTTCTGCGCGAACGTGCCGCCGCCGGGGTCGAGCAGGTGGCCCGAGATGAGGAAGCTGGGGGAGAGGACCACGGCGACGGCCATGGTCTCGCCGAGTGCGCGGCCGAGGCCCAGCATGGAGGCGGAGATGATGCCGGAGCGGCCGAAGGGCAGCACCGACATGCGGATGACCTCCCAGCGCGTGGCGCCGAGGGCGAGGGCGGCCTCCTCGTGCATCTTCGGGGCCTGGAGGAAGACCTCGCGGGTGACGTTGGTGATGATCGGCAGGATCATGATCGCCAGCAGGATGCCCACGGTGAAGAGGTTGCGGGCCGGGCCGTCGTTGGCCTTGTCGAAGATGTACGTCCAGCCGAAGTACTCGTTCAGCCACTTGTTGAGGCCGTCGAGGTACGGGACGAGGAAGATCGCGCCCCAGAGGCCGTAGATGATGCTGGGCACGGCGGCGAGCAGGTCGACCACGTACGCGAGCGGCTTGGCCAGCTTGCGCGGGGCGTAGTGCGAGATGAAGAGCGCGATGCCGATCGCGACGGGCACGGCGATGGCCATGGCGATGACCGACGAGACGACCGTGCCGAAGGCGAGGACGGCGATGCCGAAGACCGGCGGGTCACCGGCCGGGTTCCACTCGAAGGTGGTGAAGAAGTTCGTGCTGTCCTTCGAGATCGCGAGGACGGCGCGGTAGGTGAGGAAGCCGGCGATCGCGGCCATGATCACGAGGAGGGTGATGCCGGAGCCGCGGGACAGACCGCTGAAGACGCGGTCTCCGGGGCGGGATGCGCTCCTGGCGCTCCGGCTCCTCTTTATGTCTGGTGTGGTGGTAGCCATCTGCTTCTCCGGTCTGCGGGGCCCTTGCGGACGGTCGGGCTCCTGGCGGCGGTGCACCGGATGCCGGGTCCGGCCCCCGAGCGGGGGCCGGACCCGGCCGGGGGTCAGGACAGGGTGGGGACGATCGCGCGGACCTTCGCGGCGATCTCGGCCGGGAGCGGGGCGTAGCCGGCGTCGGCGAGGACCTTCTGGCCCTCCTCGCTCACGGTGTAGTTGAGGAAGGCCTTCAGGGTCGGCAGGGTCTCCGCCTTGTTGCCCTTGTCGCAGGCGATCTCGTAGGTGACGAGGACGATCGGGTAGGCGCCCTCGGCCTTGGTCGCGTAGTCGAGGGAGAGGGCGACGTCGCTGCCGGTGCCCTTGACCTTGGCGGCGGCGATGGCCTTCGAGGCGTTCTCCGAGGAGGCGGCGACGGGGGCGGCGGCACCGGTGTTGATGCTGACGGTGGAGATGTTGTTCGCGGTGGCGTACGAGAGCTCGAAGTAGCCGATGGAGCCCTCGGCGTCCTTCACCGCGGTGGCGACGCCGGAGGAGCCGTTGGCGGCCTGGCCGCCCTGGGCGGGCCACGACTTCGACTTGGGGTCGTGCTTCCAGTCGGCGGCGGCCGCGGTGGAGAGGTACTTGCCCAGGTTCTGGGTGGTGCCCGACTCGTCCGAGCGGTGGAAGGCCTGGATGGTGCTGTCGGGGAGCTTGGCGCCCGGGTTCAGCTTGGCGATCGCCGGGTCGTTCCACTTGGTGATCTTGTTGTCGAAGATCTTGGCGATGGTGGAGGCGTCGAGGACCAGGTTGTCCACGCCCTCCAGCTTGTAGCCGATGGCGATGGGTCCGCCGACCATGGGCAGGTTGACGCCCTTGCCGGTCTTGCAGATCTTCGCCGACTCGGCGACCTCCTCGTCCTTCAGGGCGGAGTCGGAGCCCGCGAAGGCGACCTGGCCTTGGTTGAACTTGGTGATGCCGCCGCCGGAGCCGATGGCCTGGTAGTTGATCTCGACGCCGGAGCATGCGGCCTGGAAGTTCTTGACCCAGAGGTCCATCGCGTTCTTCTGCGCGCTGGAGCCGGCGGCGAGGAGCTGGCCCTTGGCGCCCTCGCAGGCGATGTTCGAGGCGGCGGCGGAGGCCTTCGTGCCGCCTTCCTTGGCCGGAGTCTCCGTGTTGTTGTCCGAGCCACACGCCGAGAGGACGAGCGCACCGGAGACGACGAGGGCACCGATCGCGGAGGCGCGAAGCCCGTTCTTGCGCGAAAGCTTCACTTTCGGGTGTTCCTTCCAGAAGCCGCCCTGTCGCGGACCGTGTGTCCCGATCGTTCTACGGCGGCGTGTGTCGGTTGGCGGTGCGTCGCTGTGCTCTGTGCACCGTGTAAGGCCGAAATTAGGCAGAACAGGTGAAGCGGTCGACGGGACAGAGTGAACGGAAAGTGAACCGTGCCGGAAGGCCGGGTGCGGGGGCCGGTGCGTGGGTGCACGCGGGCGCGTGGCCCGGGTGTGAGGGTGTACGCGGGCGCGTGGCCCGGGTGGTGTGAGGGTGGACGCGGGGCGGCTAGCCCGCCGTCGTCGCCGTCAGCGCGTTCAGGAGGTCGCGGTCCCGCGCCTGGGTGAGGCGCTGGTGGGCCGCCGCGGGCGGGAGCCAGACGAGTCGGTCGACCTCGCGGTTCGGGGTGAACGTGCCGCCGAGGGCGCGGCCCGCCCAGTAGGCGACCTCTTTCGGGCGCCCGTCCACCGTGTAGCGGACCGTCGGCAGGCGCGGGCCGAGGGAGCAGGTCTGGCCCGTCTCCTCCAGGACCTCGCGCAGCGCGCAGGCCTCCGCCGACTCGTCCCGCTTCCGCTTCCCCTTGGGATGCGACCAGTCGTCGTATTTCGGCCGGTGGACGAGTGCGACCTCGATGCCGTGGCCGGAAAGCGCCGGGCGCCAGAGGACGCAGCCGGCGGCTCGGACCGTGTCCCGGCGCTCCCCGGTCATGACACCGGTGCCGTCGTTCTGTGCCAGGCGTGCTGGAAGGCGAAGCGGGAGGCTTCGACCTCGTGGCGTTGGTCGGCGTGGAGGACGCCGAGGGCGTAGGCCGTCGCCGGGGCGATGCGGGGGGTGCGGGCCGCGGTGGCGGCGGCCGCGGCGGCTTCCGCGGCGTCGCGGTGGCGGTCCAGGGCGCGGGCGGCCTCGAAGAGGACGGGGTCGGGTTCGCCGGCGGTGTGGAGGGCCTCGGCGGCGTAGCGGTGCAGGCGGAGCAGGAGCCGGGTCTGGTGCCAGGGGGCGTCCTGGGTCTCTCCGGTGGCGAGGGCCAGGGCGTCGGCGTTGTACGGGTGCGCGGCCCGGGTCAGGGGGAGCGCGGCGACGGCGTCCAGCAGGCGGCGTTCGGCGACGGCGGCGGGGGCGTCCAGGACCTCGGCGGCGGGGGCGGTGCCCACGGGGCCGAGCGGGACCTCGGAGGCGAGGAGGGCGACGGCGTCGGCGACGGCGTGGAAGCGGGCCGAGCCCAGTGCCTGGAGGGAGGCCGAGTGGGCGCGGGTCCGGGCGAGGGTGAGCTGGCGTTCCAGGAGGGCGCCGGCGCGGGCGGCGCCGACGGTGAGGCCGGTGGTCTCGCTGGCGCGGGCGGCCGGGACGGGTCCGCCGTTCGTCCCGCCGGTGCCGTTCGACAGGCGGGACAGGGCGTCCACGAGCCGGACGAGCCGCGAGGTGCAGGCGTGTTCGAGGGCGAGGGTGCCGGAGAGCCAGGCGAGCTCGGTGCGCAGCTGGTCGGCCCAGGCCGGGTCGAGGAGGGGCCGGAAGGTGTGGAGCGTGCCGCTGATGCGGCGGGCGGCGCCGCGGAGCGTGCGGGCCGCCTCCTCCGCGCCGGCCGTGTCGGAGCCGCTCTCGCCGTGGAGCCGGAGGCCGCGGAGGAAGTCCGCGGCCCGGGCGTGCAGGTAGGGGGCCAGGACCTCGCCCGCCGAGATGTCCTGCGACTGGTCAGGGTTGTGCACGCCGGCGCCTCCGCGCGTCGATGAGCATCTCCTGGACGTGCCGGAGCGGTCGGCCGTCGGGGTCGGTCGCGTGCCGCGTCCAGTTCCCGTCGGGGCCGAGGTGCCAGGAGGAGGTGGTGTCGGACATCCCGGTCTCCAGGAGCCGGGTGAGTGCTGCCCGGTGCGCCGGGTCGGAGACCCGTACGAGGGCCTCGATCCGGCGGTCCAGGTTGCGGTGCATCATGTCGGCGCTGCCGAACCACACCTCGGGTTCGCCGCCGTTGCCGAAGGCGAAGATCCGGGAGTGCTCCAGGAAGCGGCCGAGGACCGAGCGGACCCGGATGTTCTCCGAGAGGCCGGTGACGCCGGGGCGGACGGCGCAGATGCCGCGGACCCAGATGTCGACCGGGACGCCGGCCCGCGAGGCCTGGTAGCAGGCGTCGATGACGGCCTCGTCGACCATCGAGTTGACCTTGATCCGGACGTAGGCGGGCCGGCCGGCGCGGTGGTGGGCGATCTCCTTGGTGATGCGGGAGACGAGTCCGTCGCGCAGGGACTTGGGGGCGGTGAGGAGGCGCCGGTAGGTCTCGCGGCGGGAGTAGCCGGAGAGCCGGTTGAAGAGGTCGGAGAGGTCCGCGCCGACCTGGGGGTCGGCGGTCAGCAGGCCGAGGTCCTCGTAGAGGCGGGCGGTCTTCGGGTGGTAGTTGCCGGTGCCGACGTGGGAGTAGCGGCGCAGCAGCTCGCCCTCCTGGCGTACGACGAGCGACAGCTTGCAGTGGGTCTTGAGGCCGACGAGGCCGTAGACGACGTGGCAGCCGGCCTCTTCCAGCTTGCGGGCCCACTTGATGTTGGCCTGTTCGTCGAAGCGGGCCTTGATCTCGACGAGGACGAGGACCTGCTTGCCGGATTCGGCGGCGTCGATGAGGGCGTCCACTATCGGGGAGTCGCCGGAGGTCCGGTAGAGCGTCTGCTTGATCGCGAGGACGTCGGGGTCGGCGGCCGCCTGCTCCAGGAAGGCCTGTACGGAGGTGGAGAAGGAGTCGTACGGGTGGTGGAGGAGGACGTCCCGTTCGCGGAGGGCGGCGAAGATGTCCGGCGCGGACGCGGACTCGACCTCGGCGAGGTCGCGGTGGGTGCCGGCGACGAACTTGGGGAACTTGAGCTCGGGGCGGTCCTGGCCGGCGATGCCGAAGAGGCCGGTGAGGTCGAGGGGGCCGGGCAGCGGGTAGACCTCGGCGTCGGAGACCTTCAGCTCGCGGACGAGCAGGTCGAGGACGTAGGGGTCGATGGACTCCTCGACCTCCAGGCGGACCGGCGGGCCGAAGCGGCGGCGCATGAGTTCCTTCTCCAGGGCCTGGAGCAGGTTCTCGGCGTCGTCCTCCTCGACCTCCAGGTCCTCGTTCCTGGTGACCCGGAACATGTGGTGCGCGAGCACCTCCATGCCGGGGAAGAGCTCCTCCAGGTGGGCCGCGATGACGTCCTCGAGGGGGACGTAGCGCTGGGGGGACGCCTCCAGGAAGCGGGAGAGCAGCGGCGGAACCTTGACGCGCGCGAAGTGGCGGTGGCCGCTGACCGGGTTGCGTACGACCACGGCGAGGTTGAGCGAGAGCCCCGAGATGTAGGGGAAGGGGTGGGCGGGGTCCACGGCCAGCGGGGTGAGGACGGGGAAGATCTGCTGCCGGAACAGGGTGAAGAGCCGGGCCTGCTCCTTCTCGGTGAGTTCGGGCCAGCGGATGAGGTGGATGCCCTCGTCGGCGAGGGCCGGGGCGACGTCCTGCTGGAAGCAGGCGGCGTGCCGGGCCATGAGTTCGCGCGAGCGGGTCCAGATCAGGTCCAGGACCTCGCGGGGCTGGAGGCCGGAGGCGGAGCGGGTGGCGACGCCGGTGGCGATGCGGCGCTTGAGGCCGGCGACCCGGACCATGAAGAACTCGTCGAGGTTGGAGGCGAAGATCGCGAGGAAGTTGGCCCGTTCGAGGAGGGGTGTGGTGGGGTCCTCGGCCAGTTCGAGGACGCGCTCGTTGAAGGCCAGCCAGCTGCGTTCGCGGTCGAGGAAGCGTCCCTGCGGCAGCTCGTCGCCGAGGGGGCCGTCGTCCTCGTAGGTGTCCGGGTCGGTGTCGAGGTCCGCGTCGATGTCGGTCACGACGGCTCCCTTGATCACCTGCGCGCGGCGCGGGGCTATGGAGTCGGCGGACTGCGCGGCGGGCGTCGGGGCGGACTGCTGGGCGGAGGACTGGACCGGGACCTCGGCGGGCTGCTGGCTCATGGCCCCATTCTTCCGCGCGAAGGGGCGGTCGGGCGCGTCGGAGCGGGCCGTGGGGGAGGGAAGTCTCCCTTTGGGAAGGGCCGCCCGGCCGGGCGGGGTCACGGAGCGCTTCATTGCGTGAGCGTCGCAAGCGCGTCTGAATGGCCGGTAACGACGACATGACGTACGGGAATCGGGGGCGGGGCCGTGTGCGGGCCCCGCCCCCGGGATCGTTTGAATGTTTTACGGGTGGCGGGCGCGCAGGACGCGGAAGGCTGCGTAGACGGCCAGGGCGGCGAGGGCGAGCAGGATGCCGCTCTCGATGAGCTGGGTGGGCCAGAAGTGTGACTGGGGGTGGTAGTCGACGTACTGGGCGGCGATCGGCTCGTCGGGGCGGCAGGCGGCGCCGGGCGGGGTGTCGGGGGTGCAGAACCAGCCGGAGAGGCGCTTTCCGGAGACGCCGAGCAGTCCTTGGTCGACGAGCATCCCGTTGTCGGGTGCGAAGACGACGGAGGCGTTCTCCTTCGCCGGGCCGGTGACGGTCTCCACGGCCAGGAGGTTCCAGCGGAGGGCGCCGAGGGCGAGCATGGTCAGGCCGACGATGCCGCCGGTCACGGCCATGGCGATCACGGTGCGGCGGATCAGCTGGCCGACGAGGGCGCCGACCGCCACGGCGAACAGGGCGTACCCGACGAGCACGATGCCGCCCGCCTCGTACGGGCCGAGGTCCGCCCAGTGGAAGCCCCAGGAGGTCGAGACCCGGGTCCAGCCCAGCCGGTAGACCGCGATCAGGGCGAGCGTGGCGCCGACGGAGACGCCCGCCGCCGTGAGGAGCTTGGAGCGCAGCCAGACCGCCGGACCGATCGACTGGGTGAGCGCGAGCTTGTACGTCCCCGACTCGAACTCGCGGGCGACGAGCGGGCCGGCGACGAAGGCGCCGACGAGCAGCGGCAGCGCGATCATGCCGTAGGAGAGCTGCTCCAGGGCCCCGCGCAGCATGTCGTAGCCGAGGCGCTGCTCGTACGGGAACGATGCCGAGGCCCGGTCCCGGCCCTCCCAGATCCGCAGTCCGCCGACCACGGCGAGGGAGGCGGCCACGGCGGCTCCGGTGAGCCAGAGGGTGCGCCGGTACTGGCGGACCGTCACCCAGTAGGGGCCTCTCAGGGCGAGGGCGGTCATGCCGGGGCTCCTTCGGTGGTGCGGAGGTGGGCGAGGAGGAGGTCCTCCAGGGAGGGGTCCCGCGTCTCCCAGGGGCCCTCGACGGGGCCTTCGCGGCGGATGAGGGCGGTGAGTTGGCGGCCGGTGGTGCGGGACTCGACGACGGTGTGCGGGGCGAGGTCGGCGACCGGTCCGGTGAGCAGGGTGTGGGCGGAGAGGAGTTCGTCGACGGGTCCGCCGAGGCGGATCCGGCCGTCGTGGAGCAGGAGGAGGTGGTCGCAGGCGCCCTCCAGCTCGGTGAGGATGTGGGAGGACATGACGACGGTGGTGCCGCGTTCGGCGGCGTCGGCCATGAGCAGGCCCATGAGCTGGTGGCGGGCGAGCGGGTCGAGGTCGGCCATCGGCTCGTCGAGGAGCAGCAGTTCGGGCCGTTTGCCGAGGGCGAGGGCGAGGGCGACGCGGGTGCGCTGGCCGCCGGAGAGGGTCCGTACGACGGCCTTGGGGTCGAGCGTGTCGGCGAGGGCGCGCCGGGCGGCGGCGTCGTCCCAGCGGCCCGGGTTGAGTTCGCGTCCCATGCGCAGGGTGTCGGCGACGGTGAGCCGGGGGTGGAGCGGCTTGTCCTGGGCGACGTAGGCGAGGTGTTCGCGGGCCGGGGCCTCGATGGTGCCCTCGGTGGGGCGCAGGAGGCCGGCGGCGAGGGCGAGGAGGGTGGACTTGCCGGCGCCGTTGGGGCCGACGAGGGCGCAGACGCGGCCGGTGGGGAGGGCGAAGGAGCAGGCGCGGAGGGCCCAGCCGGCGCTTCTGCCTCCGTAGGTCTTGCCCAGGAGATCGGCCTGCAGTGTGATGCCGTCTCTCGTCATGTGTCGTCCCCCTCGAAGTGTTCCTTCAGTACGGATGTGAACAGCGCGGCCACGTCTTCGCGGTCCAGGCCCGCGGTCCTGGCCCGGCGGGCCCAGTCGGCGAGTTCGCCGCGCAGGGGCGAGTCGGCCGGGCCGGTGCCGAGCGTGGCGCGGACGAACGTGCCGAGCCCACGCCGGGCCTCGACGAGGCCTTCGCGTTCGAGCTCGCGGTAGGCCTTGAGGACCGTGTTGGGGTTGATGGCCGTCGCTTCGACGACCTCGCGTGCGGTGGGCAGTCGGTCACCGGGCTCCAGGAGGCCCATCCGGAGGGCCTGTTTCGTCTGCTGGACGATCTGGAGGTAGGTGGCGACGCCGCTGCGCCGATCGATGCGGTACTCGACCACGATCTCTTGCACCACCCTTTCACTAATCAAGTAGTGAAAGGGTGGTGCAAAGAAGGGGGCGGTGTCAACCGCCCCCTTCCGTACGGGAGTCAGGACTCCGTGACGGGAGTTCAGGACTCCGTGCGGTACATCAGGTCCACCTCGTGCGTGGTGAAGCCCAGGCGTTCGTAGACCGTGACCGCCGCCGTGTTGTCGGCGTCCACGTACAGCATCGCCGTCGGCAGGCCCTGGGCCGCCAGGTGGCGCAGGCCCGTCGCGGTGAGGGCCTTGCCGAGGCCGCCGCCCTGGGCGTCGGGCAGGATGCCGACCACGTACACCTCGCCGAGCTGCTCCTCGGCGTGGGTCTTCGTCCAGTGGAAGCCGATGAGCCGGCCGTCCTTTTCGGCGAGGAAGAAGCCCTTGGGGTCGAACCACGGCTCGGCGATGCGGTCGTCCAGGTCCCGCTGGACCAGCGAGCCCTGCTCCGGATGGTGGGCGAAGGCGGCGGAGTTGACGGCCAGCCAGGCCGCGTCGTCCTGGCCGGGGACGAAGGTGCGGACCGTGACGCCCTCGGGGTAGACCGGCTCGGGGATGTCGAGGGGGCTCAGGGAGCGGCGGAGCTGGCGCAGTTCGCGGAAGAGCGTCAGGCCGAGGACCTGGGCGAGGTGCCGGGCGGCGGACTTCCCGCCGTGCGCCCAGACGCGCAGCCGCTTGCCGGAGGCGCCGAGCAGGGCGGTGCCCAGGGCCCGGCCGTGGCCGCGGCCGCGGTGGCCCGGGTGGACCACGAGCTCGGCGGCCGGGGCCTCGATGGGGTCGGTCTCCTCCAGCTGGGCGTAGCCGTAGAGCCGGGGGCCGACGGTGAGGAGGAAGTGCCGCACGCCCTCGCGGCCGCCGTGCCGGAGGTAGAGCCTGCCCTGCTCGGAGACGGCGTGCACGCCGTCGGAGCGGTCCGCGGCCTCCAGCAGCTCCAGTACGTCCTGGATCTGCTCGGGCGTGAGCTCGTCGTAGGTGTGGATCTGCCGTCCGGGTTCGAGGGCCGGCGCCGCGTCGGAAGTCATGGACCCGAGCCTACGGTGAGCCGTGGCCGCCCCGGGGAAAGGCGAAGGCAACTGTCTCGTAACCCGCTACCCCCTGTTGCGCTACGCGCGTTGACTCTAGGCTTCGCTGGCACGTCAGCAGTCGAGTGGCGCACCGGAACGGGCGCGGGGACAGGGGAGCGATGGCAGCGACACGGAAGAAGAACAGGACGGCACGGCGGATTCTCGCCGTCGGCGCGGGGCTCGCCACCGTCGGCGCACTCGTCGCCGCGCTGCCCGCGGGCGCCTCGCAGGACGCGCAGGACCGGCACGGCTCGAACGGCAAGGGCTGGGGCCGCATGGTCGACGTGCAGCTCCTGTCCTTCAACGACCTCCACGGCCACCTCGAGCCGCCGACCGGCTCCTCGGGCCGGCTCACCCGCCTCAAGGCGGACGGCACGACCGAGCTCGTCCCGGACGTCGGCGGCGCCGAGTACCTCTCCACGCATCTGCGGCAGGCCCGCAAGGGCCACAGGTACTCCATCACGGCCGCCGCGGGCGACATGATCGGCGCCTCGCCGCTGCTCTCCGGGCTGTTCCACGACGAGCCGACCATCGAGGCGCTGAACGCGATGAAGCTCGACGTCAGCTCGGTGGGCAACCACGAGTTCGACGAGGGCGCCCGCGAGCTGAGCCGGATACAGAACGGCGGCTGCCACCCGACCGAGGGCTGCTACGAGAAGGGCAAGCGCTTCAAGGGCGCGAAGTTCCCGTACCTCGCGGCCAACGTGACGGACGAGAAGAGCGGCAAGCCGCTGCTCGACCCGTACTTCATCTGGGAGCGCGACGGCGTCAAGATCGGCTTCATCGGCGTCACCCTGGAAGGCACCGCGAACATCGTGTCCGCCGAGGGCATCAAGGGCCTGAAGTTCGGCGACGAGGTCGAGACGATCAACAAGTACGCCAAGGTCCTTGAGCGCAAGGGCGTCAAGTCGATCGTCGCACTGCTCCACGAGGGCGGCCTGCCCGCCTCCGGCGCGTACAACTACGACTGCGACACGCCGGGCGCCGGCGCCGGCATCTCCGGTCCGATCGTGGACATCGCCAAGAACATCACCCCGCAGGTCGACGCCCTGGTCACCGGCCACACCCACCAGGCGTACGCGTGCACCATCCCGGACCCGGCGGGCAAGCCGCGCACGGTCACGTCGGCGGCCTCCTTCGGCCGGCTCTACACCGACACGACGCTCACCTACGACCGGCGCACGAAGGACATCGTCCGCACCGCCGTCGCCTCCGCGAACCACGTCGTCACCCGTGACGTGGAGGAGCACGGCAAGATCACCACTCTGATCAACCGCTGGAAGGCCCTGGCCGCGCCGATCGCGAACCGCCCGGTCGGCCACATCGCCGAGAGCATCGACAACCCCGACGGCGTGATCGAGAAGCCGATGGGCAATCTCATCGCCGACGCACAGCTGGCGGGTCTCTCCCCCGCCGACAAGGGCGGCGCCCAGCTCGCGCTGATGAACCCGGGCGGCGTCCGCGCGCCGCTGACCAAGGGCACGGACAGCGTGGTGACCTACGGCCAGGCGTACACCGTCCAGCCGTTCACCAACATGATGACCGTGGTCGACCTGACCGGTGCCCAGCTCGTCACCGCGCTCCAGCAGCAGGTCAGCGGCGCCAACCTGGCGGCTCCCAAGATCCTCCAGGTGTCGAGGAACTTCTCCTACACCCTGGACATGACGAAGGCGGGCGCCGACCGGATCGTGGTCGACTCGGTGCGGCTGAACGGCGAGCCCCTCGACCCGTCGAAGAGCTACCGGGTCGCGATGAACGAGTTCCTCACGGGCGGCGGCGACGGCTTCCCGGTCCTGGCCACCGGTGCGAACAAGCTCGTCGGCGCCTCGGACCTCGATGTCTTCATCGCGTACCTGACGGCTAACTCGTCGGCCGCCGAGCCGCTCCGGGCCCCGGCCACCGACCGCATCACGGTCGTGAAGTAGTCCTCCGGGATCCTCGCGGCCTCGCGGCCTCGGGTCCGTAGACACTCGGGTGCTCGAAGAAGGGGGCTGTCCTCCGTCGGACCGGCGGAGGACAGCCCCCTTCCGGCTGTCTTCCGCACCCTGGCGGAGATTGACGCGGACCTGTCATTATCCGGTCCATGGAGCGACGACGCTTTCTCACGGGGGCCCTCGGGGCCGGAGCCTTACTGATCATCGGCGCGCCCGCGGCCCGGGCGGCGGCCCTGGACACGCGCGCGTGGATGGGGGCGCACCCGGACGGGACCCCGCTCCAGAGGCTCACCATCCCCGGCACCCACGACTCCGGCGCCCGCTTCGGCGGCCCCTGGTCCGAGTGCCAGAACACCACGATCGCCCAGCAGCTCGACTCCGGAATCCGCTTCCTCGACGTCCGCTGCCGGGTCACCGGCGGCTCCTTCGCCATCCACCACGGCGCCTCGTACCAGAAGATGATGTTCGGCGACGTCCTCGTCGCCTGCCGCGACTTCCTGGCCGCCCACCCCTCCGAGACCGTCCTGATGCGGGTCAAGCAGGAGTACTCCTCGGAATCCGACGCGACCTTCCGCGCCGTCTTCGACGACTACCTGGACAACCGGGGCTGGCGCCCGCTGTTCCGCATCGGCGACACCGTCCCCACCCTCGGCCAGGCCCGCGGCAAGGTCGTCCTCATCGCCGACAACGGCGGCCTGCCCGGCCTCAGGTGGGGGGACGGCGGGGCCATCGCGCTCCAGGACGACTGGAACGCCCTGCCGAACGCCAAGTACCCGAAGATCGAGGCCCACTACCGCCAGGCCGTCGAGCAGCCGGGCCGGCTGTACATCAACTTCGTCAGCACCTCGGCGTCCCTGCCCCCGCGCTGGAACTCCGACAACCTCAACCCCCGCGTCCACGCCTTCCTCGACGGCACGGCGACCACCTGGAAGGGCCTCGGCATCACCGTCCTGGACTACCCGAACACCCGCTCAGGACTCGTCGAGTCCCTCATCCGCCACAACTGACGGCGGCGGGGTCGGCGCACCCGGCAGACGGAGCGTCGCCACCGTGCCGGCCCCTCGCTCCGCCGGGGTCAGCGCGACCGTGCCGCCCGCCTGGTGGACCGTGCGGGCCACGATCGACAGGCCCAGGCCCGAACCCGGCAGACTGCGCGCCGACGGCGACCGCCAGAAGCGGTCGAAGACGTGCGGGAGCTCGTCCGGCGGGATGCCCGGACCCTGGTCCCGGACCGTCAGCTCGCCGCGCATCAGGGTCACCTCGACCGTGCCCCGGCGCGGCGAGAACTTCACCGCGTTGTCCAGGACGTTCACCAGCGCCCGCTCCAGCGCGGCCGGCTCCGCCCGCACGTACCAGGGCGCCAGGTCCGTCACGAAGGTCAGCTCGGGACCGCGCAGCCGCGCCCGGTCGAGGGCCGCCCGCAGGATCGTGTGCAGCGGGACCACTTCGAGGGGCCCCTGCTGCGCCGCGTCCGGGCGGGCCAGCTCCTGGAGGTCGCCGATGAGCGCCGCCAGCTCCGTCATCTGCGCCTTCACCGAGGCCATCAGGGCCCGGCGGTCGTCCGGCGGGATCGCCCGCCCCGTCTCCTCGCTGCGCGCGAGCAGCTCGATGTTCGTCCGGAGCGAGGTCAGCGGCGTACGGAGCTCGTGGCCCGCGTCCGCGATCAGCTGCGCCTGCCGGTCGCGGGAGGTGGCGAGCGCCGCCGTCATCGCGTTGAACGACCGCGACAGCCGGGCGATCTCGTCCTCGCCCTCGGCCGGGATCCGCACGGTCAGGTCCTCGGTCGCGGCCACGTGCTCGACCGCCCCGGTCAGCCGGTCCACCGGCTCCAGACCGGTCCGCGCCACCCACAGGCCGGCCGCGCCCGCCCCCACGACTCCGATGCCCGAGACGAGCAGCAGCACCCAGCCGAGCGTGGACATCGAGCGGTCGATCTCGTCCAGCGGACGCGCGACCGAGACGGCGACCGGCTGGTTCCCGATCACCACGGGATACGAGTAGACCCGCATCTCCGCACCGTTCAGGGCGTTCGTGGTGTGCAGCGCGAACGGCTGCTGCCCCCGCGCCACCGCGAGGTCCCCGGCCTGGGCCGGGATCGGCGAGGTGCCGAGCGTGCAGAGGTCGCCCGTGGTCGTCACGATCTGCAGGGTCTGCGCCGGACCCGCGGGGAACGGACGGTTCTCGGACCCCGGGGCGCAGGAGCCGAGCAGCCTTCGCGCCTCGTCGTCGGTGATCCGGGTGTCGCGCAGCGAGGAGTCCAGCTCCGCCTCCAGCTGCTCCCGCGTCACGAACCAGCAGGCCAGCGAGACCGCCGCGACCGCCACCGCGACCGCCGTCGCGGTCAGCAGCGCCAGCCGGGACCTCAGCGGCCGCGACCGGAACCACGCCAGGGGACGCCTCACTCCCCGCCCCCTCCGCGCAGCGCGTAGCCCACGCCCCGCACCGTGTGCACGAGGCGCGGCTCGCCGCCCGCCTCCGTCTTGCGCCGCAGGTACATCACGTACACGTCCAGCGAGTTCGAGCTCGGTTCGAAGTCGAAGCCCCACACGGCCTTGAGGATCTGCTCCCGCGTCAGGACCTGCCGGGGGTGCGCCAGGAACATCTCCAGGAGCGTGAACTCGGTCCGGGTCAGTTCCACCGTCCGCCCGCCCCGGGTCACCTCGCGCGTCGCCAGGTCCATCCGCAGGTCCTCGAACGCCAGCACGTCCGTCTCGGCGGGGCCGGCGGCCGTGGCCGAGGCGTACGAGCTGCGCCGGAGCAGCGCCCGGATCCGGGCGAACAGCTCGTCCAGCTCGAACGGCTTCACGAGGTAGTCGTCGGCGCCCGCGTCGAGCCCGGTGACCCGGTCGCCGACCGTGTCGCGCGCCGTGAGCATCAGGATCGGCACGGTCGAGCCGGCGGCCCGGATCCGGCGGGCCGCGGTCAGCCCGTCCATGCGGGGCATCTGGACGTCGAGGACGACGAGATCGGGGGCGTACGACTCCACCCGGGCGAGCGCGTCGATCCCGTCCACGGCGTCCTGCGTCCCGTACCCCTCGAAGGCGAGGCTGCGGCGCAGCGCCTCCCGTACGGCGGGCTCGTCGTCGACGATGAGGATGCGCTCGGGCTCGTGTCGCTGGGCGGTCATGGGCTCAGCGTCGCACGCCGCCCCGTCGCCGGTCAGCTGTCGCCGCCCGCGCGCAGGCCGTCCAGGTCGGCCTTCACCGTGTCGACCGGGATGGCGAATCCGAGACCGACGCTGCCGGCCGTCGAACCGTTCGAAGAACTGGGCGAATACATGGCGGAATTGATTCCGATGATCTCCCCCCGCATATTGATCAGCGCGCCGCCGGAATTCCCGGGATTCAGCGAGGCGTCGGTCTGCAGCGCCTTGTACGTGGTCTTGGACGAACCGGTGTCGCCGTTGAACTGCTGTCCGCCGAACTCGAACGGCCAGCCCTGCCGCGGGTCGTACTGCTGCCGGTCCTGCTGCCGGTCCTGGCCGGAGCCGTCGTCGTCCTTGGCGACGGTCACGTCCCGGTCGAGCGCGGAGACGATGCCGCTGGTGACGGTCCCGGTCAGGCCCTCGGGGGAGCCGATCGCGACGACCTCGTCGCCGACCCGCACCTTCGACGAGTCGCCGAGGGTCGCGGCCTTGAGGCCGGAGGCGCCCCGGAGCTTGATCAGGGCGAGGTCCTTGTCGGGGTCGGTGCCGACGACCTCGGCGGCGTAGGACTTGCCGTTGTCCAGCTGCACGGTGATCTCGGACGCGCCGGAGATCACGTGGTTGTTGGTGACGATCTCGCCGTCGGAGGTGATGATCACGCCCGAGCCGGTGGACTTGCCGGAGTTCGAACTCGCCGAGATCTCGACGATGGACGGGGAGACGGCCGCGGCGACGCCGGCGACCGTGCCCGTGCTGCCGGTGGAGACGTTGGTGCCGTTCACGTTCGGGGCGGCGGCGACGGGGGTGTCCGAGCCGGCCTGCTGGACCAGCGTCGCCGTACCGCCGCCGATCGCGGCGGCCGCGATGGCCACGGCGGCCATGAGGCCGACCCCGCGCCGGGCGCGGCGGCGCGGGCCGGGGCCCCCGGCCGGTGCGGCGGCGTGGGCGCCCGGGGCGGTGTGGGGCGGGACGGGCGGACCCGACGGCGTCAGGTGCCCGCCGGAGGGCCAGACGGTGGTGCCGGGCTCGGTGACGATCGGCCGCGTGGCGGTCCGGTCGGCGTCCGCGGACCGTCCGTCCGGGGCGTAGGGCGGCCTCGGAGGGTACGGCGGGTAGTAGGGCTGCTGCGGCTGCTGCTCCTGGAAGTCCGTCATGGATCAGACTGTCGGCCGCGGAGATGAGAGCGGTCTGAGGAGCGGGTGAGAAGCCCGACAGAAGGCTGTATGCCCGATATAAAGACCTCGCGGGGCTGCTGCCGGAGTCTCGGCGGCTTCCGGGCTCCCGGAGTCGGAGCCGGAGCCTCTCGGGCGTCCGGTGTCTGCGCGGGCCCGGCGGGCGCCCCGTACCGGCGCCGGCTGCCCTCCCGTGGACGGGTCGGTCCGGGCCGCCCGGCCGGGGCCGGGTCGGTCGCCGGGCCGGCCTCGGGTCAGTCGCCGTCGCAGCCGCAGGAGCGGCGGACGACCAGGGTCGACGGGAAGAGCTTCACGCGCTCCCGGCGCGAGCCCGCCACCCGGAGGGAGTCGTCGAGGACCAGGTCCACCGCCGCCCGCGCCATCGCCGGGCGGTCCGAGGAGATCGTGGTCAGCGGCGGGTCGGTGAGCGCCGCCTCCTTCACGTCGTCGAAGCCCGCGACCGCCAGCTCCGCCGGCACCTCGATGCGCAGCTCGCGCGCCGCCCGCAGGACGCCGAAGGCCTGGTCGTCGGTGGAGCAGAAGATGGCCGGCGGCCGGTCCGGTCCCGCGAGCAGCTTGAGGGCCACCTGGTAGGCGTCGTAGCGGTTGTACGGGGCCTGGAAGAGGCGGCCCTCGATCGAGCGTCCCGCCTCCAGCATGGCCCGCCGCCAGCCCTCCTCGTGGTCGGCGACGGGGTCGCCGACGGCCGGGGTGTTCGGGATGCCGCCCATGCAGGCCACGTACGCGTGGCCGTGCTCCAGGAGGTGCCGGGTGGCGAGCTGCGCGCCGCCGATGTCGTCGGTGACGACGGCCACGTCGTCGAGCGCCTCGGGCCGCTCGTGCAGCAGCACCACGCGCGCGTCCCAGGCCTCGATCTCGCTCGCGGCCCGCTCGCTCATGCCCTGGCTGACGAGGATCAGGCCGGAGACCCGCATGCCGAGGAAGGCCCGCAGGTAGTGGATCTCGCGCTCGTCGCGGTAGTCGGAGTTCCCGACCAGGACCATCTTCCCGCGCTCGGCGGCGGCCTGCTCGACCGCGTGCGCCATCTCGGCGAAGAACGGCTGCCGGGCGTCCGGGACGATCATGCCTATGAGATCCGTGCGCCGGGAGGCCATGGCCTGCGCGACCCGGTCCGGGCGGTAGCCCAGCTCCTTGATCGCGGCGAGGACACGCTCGCGCGTGGCCGGGGCGACCGGCCGGGGTCCGTTGTTGATGACGTAGCTCACGACCGCGGTCGAAGTACCTGCCAGTCGAGCTACGTCATCCCGCGTCACCTTGGCCACGCGCGGCAGTCTACGCGGGGTGACCTACCTACCGGCAGGTCGCACTGTGGCATCTGCCACGTTCCGGTCCGCCAGGGGGGTGACATCGTCCGTGGCGTCCTTGACGCGGTCCTTCGCCCGGGCCCCTTCCTGCGCACGGGACTCCTCGGCCTTGGCGCGCGCCTCCTCCGCCGCCCGCTCGACCTTCTCGGGGGTGACGAAGCGGTAGCCGACGTTCCGCACGGTGCCGATGAGCGACTCGTGCTCGGGGCCGAGCTTGGCCCGCAGCCGCCGTACGTGGACGTCGACCGTCCGGGTGCCGCCGAAGTAGTCGTACCCCCACACCTCCTGCAGGAGCTGCGCGCGGGTGAAGACCCGGCCCGGGTGCTGGGCCAGGTACTTGAGGAGCTCGAACTCCTTGAAGGTCAGGTCCAGGACCCGGCCCTTGAGCTTGGCGCTGTACGTGGCCTCGTCGACCGACAGGTCGCCGTTGCGGATCTCCATGGGGGAGTCGTCCGCGACGATCTGCTGGCGGCCCATCGCGAGCCGCAGCCGCGCCTCGACCTCGGCCGGGCCGGCCGTGTCCAGGAGGACGTCGTCGATGCCCCAGTCGGCGGTGACGGCCGCGAGGCCGCCCTCGGTGACGACGAGGATGAGCGGACAGCCGGGTCCGGTGGACCGCAGCAGCTGGCAGAGCGAACGGACCTGCGGGAGGTCGCGCCGCCCGTCGACGAGGATCACGTCCGCGCCGGGGGTGTCCACGAGCGCCGGCCCCTCGGCGGGGGCGACCCGGACGTTGTGCAGGAGCAGGCCGAGGGCGGGCAGCACCTCGGTGGAAGGCTGGAGAGCGTTGGTCAGGAGCAGCAAGGCGCTCATCGCGCACCACCTGCCGTCCCTGCCGTCGGTCGGTCGTGCTTCGGTCGCTCGCTCATAACGTCGGTTCCTCCTCGGTCCCTGCGAGGACGTGCACTGCTTCGTACAGATCACTGCCGGCTCTCGCGCCCTGAGAGCTTTTGTTCATCCGTCCGTAACAACGGTCGGAAAACGCAAAAGGACCCGGGGGCTGCGTCGCCCGGATCCTCTGCCAAGGAGAATAGCCCACATGAGTTCAGAGGGAGAGGGCGGATTTCATATGGCGGATGTCTCCCTGATCACTTCCGGCCCCCGGCGGGCCATGTTGCGTACGGATGACGATGTCCCGATCGAGGCGGTGTACGAACCCTCACGGGCCGCTGTCACCGGTACGGAGGACACCGGGACGCCCGCGACCGGCACCGCGGCCACCGCGGTCGTCCTGGCGCACGGCTTCACCGGCTCGGTCGACCGGCCCGCCGTCCGCCGCGCCGCCCGGGTGTTCACGGAGCGCGGCGCGGCCGTGGTCACCTTCTCCTTCCGCGGCCACGGCCGCTCCGGAGGCCGCTCCACCGTCGGCGACCGGGAGGTCCTCGACCTGGCCGCCGCCGTCCGCTGGGCCCGTGAGCTGGGCCACGCGCGCGTGGCCACGGTCGGCTTCTCCATGGGCGGCTCCGTGGTCCTGCGGCACGCGGCCCTCGACCGCGGCACCCGCGGCAGCGCCGACGCCGTGGCGGCCGTCTCGGCCCCGGCCCGCTGGTACTACCGGGGGACGGCGTCGATGCGCCGCGTCCACTGGGTGATCACCCGTCCGGCGGGCCGCCTCGTCGGGCGCTACGGGCTCCGCACCCGCATCGACCGCCGCGGCTGGGACCCCGTCCCGCTCTCCCCGGTGGAGGCGGTGCCGCTGATCGCGCCCACCCCGCTGCTGATCGTGCACGGCGACCGGGACGCGTACTTCCCGCTCGACCACCCGCGGATGCTGGCCGGGGCGGGCGAGGCCGAGCTGTGGCTGGAGCGCGGGATGGGACACGCCGAGAACGCCGCCGACGACGACCTGCTGGCCCGGCTCGGGGACTGGCTCACGCGCGCATAGCCCATCATGGGGGGCGGCGCGCACACGAACGAAGGGAGCGCCGCTATGGCAGCGGGAACCATCCGCTACTGGGCCGCGGCCAAGGCCGCCGCCGGCGTCGCGGAGGAGCCGTACACCGCCGAACACCTCGCGGAGGCCCTCGACGCGGCCCGCGCGAAGCACCCGGGTGAACTCGCCCAGGTCCTCAGGCGGTGCTCGTTCCTGGTCGACGGCGACCCCGTCGGGACCCGGAGCCATGAGACGGTACGGCTTGCCGAGGGCGGCACGGTCGAGGTGCTCCCCCCGTTCGCAGGAGGGTGAACACGAGAGCATGAGCAACGACCAGTACTACGGCGGTCAGCCGTACGACCCGTATGCGAACGGGAACGCGCACGGGGCGGGGCAGGGGCACCAGGGGCAGCCCGTCCCCGACGTCACGCAGACGTGGGAGGGCGAGACCTGGGACACCCAGTTCCAGCCGGCCGTCACGTACGACCAGGTCCAGGCGGACCGGGCGCAGGCCCAGCAGCCCTACCCGCCGCAGCAGCATCAGACTCACCAGCAGCACCACCAGCACCAGCAGCACCAGAGCCAGCAGCCGTACGAGGCGTACACGGCGCACCCGGACCAGACCGCCCCGTACTCCGCGTACGGCGCCCCCGCCGCGTACTACACCGAGCCGCAGCCGCAGCCGGTGGAGGTCTCCGCCCCCGCCGCCGAGCCCGCTCCGGCACCGGGCGCCGCCGCGGCCGAGCCGGGTCCCGGCTGGTCCTCGCCGACCACCTCGGGGAACACCCGGATCACCGACGCCCAGCGGGCCCGCGCCGAGGGGCGCTCGCCGATCATCGCGCCCGGGATGCAGCCGGCCCTGCTGACCGCCGCCCTCGGGCTGCTGCTCGCCGGCGGCGCCGCCCTCGGCGCGTACGCCCTGCTCGTCCCGCTCGTGCTCCTCCAGGGCCTCACCGCCGCCGGCTGGTTCCGGCTGAACGGCATGTGGCCCGCCCGCCAGGGCATCGCCCTCGCCTTCGCGGGCGGCCTGGCCGCCGACGCGGTCCTGCTCGCCACCGGCCGGGAGAACACGGCCGCCGCGATCTTCGGCACGCTCGGCGTCTGGGTGCTGCTCTGCCTGGTCCTGCAGCTGCGCAGCCACGCCGACCCGGACGAGCGCATGTACGGCCTGATGGCCACCATCGCCTCCGCGGCGCTGACCGTCGTCGCCACCGGCCACCTCGGCGCGGAACCGGACGCGGTCGTCGTCGGCGGCGTCGCGGTCGCCGCGGCCGTCGTGGCGCGGGCGGTCCCGCTGCCCGGCGCCGTCTCCGCGGTCGTCGCCCTGCTGGCCTCGGCCGGCGCGGGGATCGCGGCCGGCGGCCTCACCGACCTGGGCTCCTCCGGCGCGCTGCTCGGCCTCGGGGCCGGCGTCTGTGCCCTGGTCGGCCTGCGGGTGGCGAGCTACGACTACCCGTCCCGCTTCGTGCACATGACGGCCGGTGTCGCCCTGCCGCTGACCGCCGCCGCCCCCGCCGTCTACCTGCTGGGACGGGCCCTGGCCTGACCCGGAGCCGCCCCCGGGGCGGCGGCGCGGCGACCCGCCCCGGGAACCAACCGGCCCTCCGACACGTCGATCTTCGTGTCGGAGGGCCGGAACTCATCCAGCCCTTATCCATCGGGGGGACGCACAGCCCATGCGAGCACTGCGGATTCTTTTGATCGTGGCCGTCGTGCTGGGCGGGGTCCTGGTGGGGATCGACCGGCTGGCCGTGGCGTACGCCGAGGACGAGGCGGCGGGGCGGGTGAAGCTGGCCTCCGTCGACAGCGACGCGATAGAGGTGGACATCAAGGGCTTCCCGTTCCTGACCCAGGTCGCGGACAAGCACTTCGACGAGGTCGACGTGAAGGCGACCGGCGTCAAGGCGCAGGCGGGCAGCAAGCGCATCCGGGTCGGCGAGCTGACCGTGGCGCTGCGGGACGTGACCGTGACCGGCGACTGGGCGGGCGCGAAGGCCGGTTCCGCGAGCGGGACGGCCCTCATCTCGTACGCGGACCTCACCGCCGCCTCCGACCGGGAGGCGGTCGTCGCCTACGGCGGCAACGGCAAGGTGAAGGTGACCGGCGGCGTGAAGGTGATGGGCCGCACCCTGACCCGGACGGTCCTCTCCACGGTGACCGTGGTGAACGGCGACACGATCCGGGTCCGCGCCGACGAGGTCCCCGGCGAGGGCATCCCCGGCATCGAGGACCTGGTCCGCGCGCGGACCGACTTCGACCGCCCGATCGGCGTGATCGCCGGGATGAAGGTGGAGAAGGTCGAGCCGAGGCCGGACGGACTGGCCGTGACCGTGGCCGGCCGGGACGTCGTCCTGGCGGGCTGACGGCCCCGCGCCGCCGCCCGGGAGCCCCCGGAAGTCTGCCGGGAAGCCCCCGGGAGCCTCTCGGAAGTCTCCCGGGAACTACCCGTTGGTCACATGCTGAGACACCGCTGTCCGACCAGCAGAATCCGAACCGGACGCCTCGGTACGCAGGTGCCCGGAGCCCTCTCGCACCTCCATCTCGTCTCGCATCTCGGACGATCGCGTCTCAAAATACGACACACCGGTGACACGGCCGCCTGTCCGTCCCTACGATCGAGGGCATGAAGCGACAGGCGGATCTCACGAAGCGGCGGGCAGTAGACCTGTGCCGCGTCGCCGCCATGCTCTGTCGCTCCGTCTGAGCGGGACTCACCACTCCCGTATTCCTCAGGCCCTCCGACCGAGGTCGGGGCCGCCCCGTGGACACGTACGCACGTCCGTCACGCACGCCCGCCTGCCCGACACGTCCACCGACACGTCACCGACGAGCCGCCCGCGACGAAGGCGTACCGCACCACACCGCACACCCGCACCACACCGCCGCACACTGCCCCGGAGGAGAACAGCATGGCTCGCAGCGACGTCCTGGTCGACGCGGACTGGGTCGAGGCCAACCTCGACAACCCGCAGGTCGCCATTGTCGAGGTCGACGAGGACACCTCGGCCTACGAGAAGAACCACATCCGCAACGCCATCCGGATCGACTGGACCCAGGACCTCCAGGACCCGGTGCGCCGCGACTTCATCGACCAGGAGGGCTTCGAGAAGCTCCTCTCGGCGAAGGGCATCGCGAACGACACCACGGTCGTCCTCTACGGCGGCAACAACAACTGGTTCGCCTCCTACGCCTACTGGTACTTCAAGCTCTACGGCCACCAGGACGTGAAGCTCCTCGACGGCGGCCGCAAGAAGTGGGAGCTCGACTCCCGCGACCTGGTCGACGGCTCCGCGGTCCCGGCCCGCCCGGCCACCGAGTACAAGGCCAAGGCCCAGGACTCCTCGATCCGCGCGTTCCGCGACGACGTCGTGGCCGCGATCGGCGCCCAGAACCTGGTCGACGTCCGCTCGCCCGACGAGTTCTCCGGCAAGCTGCTCGCCCCGGCGCACCTCCCGCAGGAGCAGTCGCAGCGCCCCGGCCACGTGCCGAGCGCCCGCAACATCCCGTGGTCGAAGAACGCCAACGACGACGGCACCTTCAAGTCGGACGACGAGCTCAAGGCCCTCTACGAGGACGAGCAGGTCGATCTGGCGAAGGACACCATCGCCTACTGCCGCATCGGTGAGCGCTCCGCGCTCACGTGGTTCGTCCTGCACGAGCTCCTTGAGGTCTCCAACGTCAAGAACTACGACGGCTCGTGGACCGAGTACGGCTCCCTCGTCGGCGTGCCGATCGAGCTCGGCGCCAACAAGTAACCCCGGACCCTCCCTCCTCCGGACCCCTCGACCGTAAGGACAGAACGACATGTGTGGAGCGCAGCCCGGCGGCCCCGACGCCTCGACGATCAAGCCCGGTGAGACCACCATCCAGGGCTTCGTGACCAAGGACGGCCAGCCCGTCACCGGTTACGTCCGCCTCCTGGACTCGACCGGCGAGTTCACGGCCGAGGTCCCGACCTCCGCCACCGGCCAGTTCCGTTTCTACGCGGCCGAGGGCACCTGGACCGTCCGCGCCCTGGTCCCCGGCGGCACCGCCGACCGCCAGGTCGTGGCGCAGCACGGTGGCCTCGCGGAGGTCGCCATCGCGGTCTGACCCGCGACACCGAACCGGCCGAAGGGCCGTGCCTCCTGGGGGGTTGGACGCCGTTTCCAGGACCTGAGGCACGGCCCTTCGGTCGTACCCTGAAGGTGTGTACGGACGACGCAAGCGCGTCTACTTCTGGATGATGGGTGCCTGCCTGCTGCTCTTCGTGGGTGCCTGGGCGGTCGTGCGCCTCTTCTCGACGCCGGTGGCCGTCGGCATGTGCGTGGTCGCCATGGTCATCCCCCCGGTCGCCGCGATGGTCGCCAACCGCCGGGGGCCCGAGGACCGCTGGTGGGACGACCCGTCGGGCGACCCGAAGTCGGACGAGTGGTGGGACGAGCTGGACGGCAGGAAGCGCCGGGAGTAGCCCCCGCGGGGTCCGCCGCCCCGGGCGCCCCGCCGGCGGACCCGCCTAGTAGACGAGCGCCTGCGTCCCGTCCGCCATCGCCTCCTGGACGAAGAGCTGGGCGCCGGCGATGCGGAAGCCCTCCAGGAGGTCCTTCTCCTCGATGTCGCGGCGGGCCGCGCACTGCGTGCAGACCGTGACGCGCCCGCCGCCCGCCAGGATCCCGTCGATCAGGTCCGGCAGCGGCGCCGCGTGCGGGAGCTCGAACTCGGCCGCGCGGCCCGGGAGCGCGAACCACGAGGACTCGCCGGTCAGCCAGAGCGAGACCTCGACGCCGCTGGCGGCGGCCACGGCCGCCACGGTGAAGGCCTGGGAGCAGCGTTCGGGGGCCTCGGCCCCCGCGGTCACCTTGATCACGAGCTTCTTCGGCATATGCCGAACTGTAATCTGCGGCGCCGCAACCCCCGGGGTCCCCCACGGGTCTGGGGGGTGCGCGGATGACGGAATCCGCGCTTCAGGTCTCGTGGGGGGACTCTTGAGCACAACAGAAAGCACCCGAAATCCGGAAACGGCGGTACCGCCGGACGGGCGGCGACCGACGGAAACCGCACCTCCGGTCGCACCGGAGGCCGCGGAGAGGGATGTGGTTCCGGTCACAGGGCGGGTCGAGGAGCCGGCCGCGGAGCCGGTCGCGGACCGGGCGTCCGAGCCGGTCGCCGTTCCGGCCGCGGAGCCGGTCGCGGACCAGGCACCGGAGCCGGTCGCGGACCAGGGGTCCGAGCCGGTCGCCGCTCCGGTCGCCGGGCAGCCGGTCGCGGCGGAGGACGCCGAGCCGGGGGTGCCCGCCGTCGCCGTGCGGCCGCGCCGCCGTGTCCTCCGTACCGTCGGGCTGATCGCCGTCGCCGCCGTCATCGGCCTCGTCGGCGGCACCGCCGTCGGCTACGGCATCCAGGCCGACCGCGAACCGACCGCGCTGCCCGCCCTCAACCAGCCGGGCCTCGCGTACCCCGCGAAGCCGCTCCCGAAGGGCGAGGAGCCGGAGCCGCTGTCGGCCGCGGAGGACCACCAGGCGAAGGCGCAGGGCGATCTGCGCAAGCTGCTGCTGCCCAAGCCGGCGTCCGCGCGGATCGACGGCCAGGACGGGTGGGAGTCTCTGGACGCGTACGCCGACGACTTCACCCGGCCCGAGGGGGCGCTCGAATCCGAGCTCGACTCGGACATCCGGCGCATCGCGACCCGCGCGTGGCGGGTGGGCCCGTACAAGCGGGTCGAGATCAGTCTCGTGCAGTACCGCTCGTCCGGCGGGATGGGCGCCTCGGAGTTCGTGATGAACCAGCAGCGCATCGCCATGCGCGAGACGAAGTCCGACTCGCTGGGGCAGGCGGTGAAGGGCTCGACGAACGGCCGCTACTTCGTCTATCCGGTCCGCCGGCAGGCGGGATACCTGGACGCGTACGACGCCCGCGCCTTCATCCAGCACGGTGACATCGCCGTCTCGATCATCGTCTACGACACCAAGAAGATCGCCGAGAGCGAGATCCGCTCTCTGGCCGAGCGGCAGCTGGGGCGCCTGTGAGCGAGAAGTCGGGGAGCCGCACGCGTCGGATCCTGAAGAACGTACTGGCCTCGGCGCTGGTCCTCGGGCTTGTCGGCGGCGGAGTCGCGTACACCGTCGTCACCGTCGACCGCGCCGACCGCACCGCACCCACGGTGGCGTGGGAGAAGCCCACCGCGACCGCCACGCCCGAGGACCCGGCCGCGGGCATCCACCGGGGCCGGGCGTCCACGCCCCTGAGCAGGCTCCTCCTGCCCGTGCCGGACGGCTACGGCCTCGGGGCGGACATCCGGGGCTACGGCAACGACGACGAGGTGTCCGCCGTGCGGGCGGCCGCCCTCCTCAAAGAGACCGGCAAGGGCTTCTACGGCAAGAAGCGCCGCGCGTACGAGAAGGAGGTCGACCGGCTCGGCATCCAGGGCATGGCGATGCGCTCGTACGCCAGGGGCGACAGCAGCCTGCAGGCCGAGGTGCTCATCCTGCGGATGAAGGACAAGAAGATGGTCCGCGAGTTCTTCGAGACCCGTAAGGAGTTCTCCGAGTTCCTGGACCTGCGCAAGGGGCCGAAGATCCAGGAGTACGCGAAGAGGTCCGCGTGCTACCTGGGGCCCGAGCCGGAGGAACCCGCGCAGGTGGACGACGGCGAGGACCGGACGCCGGCGCTCCAGGACATGATCTGCTCCGCCTACGACGGCGAGGTCATGGTCAGCGTGCGGGCCTACGGCGCCGCGCCCTTCGACGCGAAGGCCGTGGCGGGCCTCGTCGAGAAGCAGCTCCGCCACATCGAGTCCCCGGGGGAGTACGTATGACCGCGCAGCCGACCGAGACGCCCGCCGCCGAGACGGCGGTGCCCGCACCCGAACCGGCGCCCGTCTCCGCCGCCCCGGCAACCGAGCCGGCGCCGGCCGCCCCCGGCCGCGCCCGGCGCGTCCTGCTGGCCGTCGCCCGCTGGACCGCCGCCGCCGTCGTGTGCGGCGGCGTGGGCACCGGCACCGCCCTCGGGATCACCGCGATGGAACGCACCGACGTCCCGGGCCTGGCCACCGAGAGCGACGGCCGCTGGGACTACCCGGAGCTCCGCCTCCCGGCGCTCCCGGCGGACCGGCCTCGCCCCTTCACCTCGGGCAACGACGGCGAGATCCACCACGCCGACCTGCGCGAGCTGCTGCTGCCCGCCCCGGCCGGGGCCACCCTCGACCCGAAGCTGAAGGGCGGGTTCGTCTCGACGGACGCGTACCTCGCGCTGTACGGGAAGGAGTTCCGCGCCGACTTGAAGAAGACCCTGGCCGACTCCACCCTGCGGCACGTCGCCGCCCGCGGCTGGACCACCCCGGACGGCACCCGGACCAGCATCCACCTGCTCCGGTTCAGCTCGGTGGCCTACGCCGAGGCGTACAAGGACGAGGCGCTGCACGCCGACGGCGCGGACGGCCCGGAGGCGCTGCCGGACGGGGTCGAGGGCGTCGTGATGGACGACTTCGCGGACGACGTCGACGTCGCGGACACCAGCCTGTACGTCTTCCGGGAGAAGAAGCCGTACGGCCCCGACCAGGTCCGCTGGGCCTACGTCCAGGCCGGCGACACCCTCGCGCTGATCACCCAGACCCGCCGGGGCGAGGCCCTCGGGGTCCCCTTCCAGCAGACGGTCACCCTGCAGAACCAGCTGCTCGGCTAGGCCGTCCCGGAAGGGCGGCACCGGCCGGCGCGCCGGTCACAGCGTGCGAGAGCCACCTCACCGAGTGGGCCGGGCCCCCGCCCACTAAGCTGGGGTCCGGCCCGTTCCGCCTTCACCGCTCAGTCGAGGAGCACCCTGTGATCATCTTCTTCGAAATCCTCCTGGTCCTGGTCGCCGTCGGCGTGATCGCCTTCGCCGGTCTGGCCGTGAAGAAGCTGTACCAGGGCCAGCGCTAATCCTTCTCGCCAACCACTTCTAGAGAACGCCAGAGCTGCTCATGATCGAGATCCCGTCCGACCTCAACCCGGACCTCGTCCCCCTCGCGTTCCTGCTCGGCACGTGGGAGGGCGCGGGTGTCTCCGACTTCCCCGGCGCCGAGAAGTGCAACTTCGGGCAGTCCGTGACCTTCCGCCACGACGGCCGGGACTTCCTCGAGTACACCTCGCACTCCTGGGTCCTGGACGCCGAGGGCAACAAGGTCCGTCCGCTGGAGAGCGAGAGCGGCTACTGGCGCATCGACAAGGACCGCAAGGTCGAGGTCGTCATGGTCCGTGACCAGGGCATCGTCGAGATCTGGTACGGCGAGCTCGCCGACCAGAAGCCGCAGATCGACCTGGCCACGGACGCCGTCGCCCGCACCGCCGCCTCGGGCCCGTACTCCGGTGGCAAGCGCCTCTACGGCTACGTCAAGAGCGACCTCATGTGGGTGGGCGAGAAGGCGACCCCCGAGGTCCCGCTGCGGCCGTACATGTCGGCGCACCTCAAGAAGGTCGTGACGCCGGAGGAGGTCGCGGACATGGCCCGCAACCTCGGCGACCTGCCGGACGACGGCATCGCCTTCTTCCGCTAGAAGCGCCGCCGGATCCGTCCGGCACCCGCCGGAGCCTGGGACGCCGCGCCGCGCCCTCCTACACTGGGGGGCGTGGTGAGCACCGACTGGAAAAGCGACCTGCGGCAGCGCGGCTACCGGCTGACGCCGCAGCGCCAGCTCGTCCTGGAGGCCGTCGACGCGCTGGAGCACGCGACGCCCGACGACATCCTCGTCGAGGTCCGCAGGACCGCCTCCGGGGTCAACATCTCCACCGTCTACCGGACCCTGGAACTCCTGGAGGAGCTCGGTCTGGTGAGCCACGCCCATCTGGGGCACGGGGCTCCGACGTACCACCTCGCCGACCGGCACCACCACCTCCACCTGGTCTGCCGGGACTGCTCCGGGGTGATCGAGGCGGACGTCTCGGTGGCCGCCGAGTTCACCGGGAAGCTCCACGGGGCCTTCGGCTTCGAGACCGACATGAAGCACTTCGCCATCTTCGGGCGGTGTGCGGACTGCGCCCGGAAGGCCGTGGACGCGGCACCGTCCGAAGCCGGGCCGGCCGGCGGCGACCGCGCCCCGGGGGAGTCGGGCGCCGAGTCGTAGGCTTTCTTCCATGCAGCGACATTCCACGACCAGCCCTCTGCTGTCCCTGCCCGGCGCCGTCGCGGCGGAAGGCCGCGACGAAGGTGTCGCCGCGCACTACGGCGACCTGTTCCGCGAACAGCGCGCCCTCGCCGACGGCCGCGGCTTCGTCGACCTCTCGCACCGCGGTGTCGTCGCCGTCACCGGCGACGACCGGCTGAGCTGGCTGCACCTGCTCCTCACCCAGCACATGACCGACCTGGCGCCGGGACAGGCCACCGAAGCGCTGATCCTGTCGGCGAACGGGCACATCGAGCACGCCCTGTACCTCGTCGACGACGGCGCGACCGTGTGGGCGCACGTCGAGCCGGGGACCCGCGAGGAACTCGTCGCCTACCTGGAGTCGATGAAGTTCTTCTACCGTGTCGAGGTCGCCGACCGCACCGACGACATCGCCGTCGTCCACCTCCCGGCCGGCTCCATCGCCGAGGTCCCCGAGGGGGCCGCCGTACGGGAGACCCCGCACGGCCGTGACCTCTTCCTGCCCCGCGCCGACCTGGAGGCCTTCGCGCAGGCGCACGGCCCGGCCGCCGGCGTCCTCGCGTACGAGGCGCTGCGCGTCGAGGCGCACCGGCCGCGGCTCGGCTTCGAGACCGACCACCGGACCATCCCGCACGAGGTCGGCCTCATCGGCAGCGCCGTCCACCTCCAGAAGGGCTGCTACCGGGGCCAGGAGACCGTCGCCCGGGTGCAGAACCTGGGGAAGCCGCCGCGCCGCCTGGTCTTCCTGCACCTGGACGGCAGCGAGGTGCTGCTCCCGGGGCACGGCACGCCGCTCCGGCTCGCCGCCGACGGCGAGGAGGGCCGCCAGCTCGGCTTCGTGACCAGCTCGGTCCGCCACCACGAGCTGGGGCCGATCGCCCTGGGCCTGGTGAAGCGGAACGTGCCGGTGGATGCCCCGCTGATCGCCGGTACGACGGCCGCCGCGCAGGAGACCGTCGTCGAGCCGTAGGCCCGCCCGCAGGTCGGGCGGGGCCGGGGGGTCAGACCTCCAGCAGGACCGTGAACGGGCCGTGGTTCGTGAGCGAGACGCGCATGTCCGCTCCGAACCGGCCCGTCTCCACGTGCGCGCCGAGTGCGCGCAGCCGGGCCACCACCTCGTCCACGAGGGGCTCCGCCACCGGACCGGGCGCGGCCGCGTTCCAGGTGGGGCGGCGGCCCTTGCGGGCGTCGCCGTAGAGCGTGAACTGGGAGACGACGAGCAGCGGGGCGTTCACGTCCGAGCATGACTTCTCGTCGTCCAGTACCCGGACGGACCAGAGTTTTCTGGCCAATTGGGCGGCCTTCTCCGGGGTGTCGTCGTGGGTGACCCCGACCAGCACGCACAACCCCTCGCCGGTGATCTCACCGACGGTCTCCCCTGCGACGACGACACTCGCGCCGTCCACCCTCTGCACCACTGCACGCATGCGCCCCAACCTACCCAGTGGGCACCACTCCGACGGATGAGGGGCCGAACGGGTGCAGAGCGCCTGCACGGGCACCGGCATGAGTGGCACGATGCGTGTCAGGCGGTGCGGCAGCGCACCGGTCGAGGGGACGATTCTCATGAGTGCACCTGGCAGCGGGCCGACGCCGTCCGGCCCCGTACCGCTGATCCGCGCCGCGACCCGGGGCGGTGGACCGGGCGGCGGCCCGGCCACCCGCCCACCCGCCCAGCGGACCTCCGAACCGGCCCTGCCGGACCGGCCCCAGCCCGAGCTCGGCGCCCTCCGGCTCCCCGAGCTCCGCGCGCTGCGCCGCGACGCGCAGAGCGACGAGGCCGACCTCAGCTATGTGCGCCGGATGCTCCAGGGCCGGATCGACATCCTCCGCGCCGAGCTGGCGCGGCGGACCGACCCGGAGGCCCCGGTCCTCGACCGGCTCTCCGAGATCCTCGCCGACGTGCCCTCGCGGCACCGCTCGTCGGCCCGGCACGTGACGCTGTCGACGCCCCGCGGCGAGGAGTACCGGCGGCTCGCCGCCGAGATGCTGTCGGAGGTCGAGCTGTCGGACCTCACGGCCCGCACCGACGACGAACTGCACGCGGGGATGGGGCGGCTCGCCGGGTACGAGCAGCAGATCTCCCGGCGCCGGCAGGCCCTCCAGCGGACCGCCGACGACTGCAGCGCCGAGATCGCCCGCCGCTACCGGGAGGGCGAGGCGCAGGTCGACGACCTGCTGGCCTGAGGCCCGCGGCCGCGGAACCGCGCGGATCGTCCGGCCCGGGCGAAACGTGCCTGCCGCGGCGGCGCGGGGCCGCGGGCCGGGCCGGGAAACTCGGGTGCGGGTGCGCGAGGGCCGTGCGTAGGGTCGAAGGATGACTGCCGACGTACGCGCCGTGACGGAGTCCGAGTTCGCCGACTGGCAGCGTGCCCTGCGCACCGGTTTCCTCCGGCCGCCGGTCGTGACCGACGAGGAGGTCGCCGACCGGCTGCCGCACGTCGACCTCGCGCGGACGGCCGGGGCCTTCGACCGCGGCCGGGTCGTCGCCACCTTCCGGTCGTTCCGCCAGGAGGTCAGCACGGTCGGCGGCGGCCGGCTCACCGCCGACGCGATCACCCAGGTCACCGTCGCCCCGACGCACCGCAGGCGCGGACTGCTCAGCCGGATGATGACCGCCGACCTGGCCGCCGCGAAGGAACGGGGCGACGCGATCGCCACCCTGATCGCCGCCGAGTACCCGATCTACGGGCGTTACGGCTTCGGCCCCGCGAGCTGGTGCGGCGAGTGGAGCGTGGACCTCCGCCGTGCCGGGCTCGACCCGCGCCGCTCGGGCCGCCCGGAGGACGGCGGCCGGATCGACCTGACCGACGCCGAGGAGATCCGCGCGATCGGCCCGGGCCTGCACCGCCGGCTGGCCGGCGTCCGCGCCGGGGTCACCAGCCGCTCCCCGCGCGACTGGGCGGTCGGCACCGGCCGGAGCGTGCAGAGCGAGCCGTGGCACGAGCCGTACTACGCGGTGTACCGCTCGGAGTCCGGCGAGGCCGAGGGCTTCGTGGCGTACTCCTCGGACGACAAGTGGGACGACGCCAAGCAGCCGGTGAACACGGCGACCGTGCGGGACCTCGTCGCCGTCACCCCGGCCGCCGAGCGCGCCCTGTGGCACTACCTCTGCTCCGTCGACTGGATCACCACCGTCCGCTCGGGCTACCGGGCGCCCGACGACACGCTGCCGCTGCTGCTGCCCGACCCGCGCGCCGCGAAGCTCCTGACGTACGCGGACATGCTGTGGGTGCGGGTCCTCGACGTCGTCGAGGTCCTGGAGAGCCGGACGTATCCGGTGGCGGACTCCCTCGTGCTCGACCTGCGGGACGGGGGCGGCCTCGCCGGCGGCCGGTACCGCCTCGACGCCTCTCCGCAGGGCGTGTCCTGTACGCCCACCACCGCGTCCGCCGATCTCGCCTTCGACATCGCCGAGTTGGGCGTGCTCGCCTTCGGCGACGAGTCGGCGGTGCGGCTGGCCAGGACCGGGCGGGTGGAGGAGCCGACGGCCGGTGCGGCCGCCCGGGCCGACCTGCTGTTCCGGACGCCGCTGCGGCCGTTCTCCCCCGACATCTTCTGAGCCGGGCCGTCTGAGCCGGGCCGCCTGACCGGGCCGTTCGCGCCGGGGAAGGTCAGCGGGTGCGGAGCCGGAAGAGGAGGCCCGACGCGGCGACCGCGACGGTCAGGAGCCCGGCGCACCACCCGAGGGCGATCCACGGGGTGCCGCCGACCGGCAGGTCGAGCAGCAGGCCCCGCATCGACTCGATCAGCGGGGTCACCGGCTGGTGCTCGGCGAAGGCGTGCAGCCAGCCCGGCATCGTCTCGATCGGCACGAACGCGCTGCTCGGGTAGGGCAGGAACATCATGAAGAACGTCACCGCGCCGGCCGCCTCCGCGCTTCTGGTGATGAGGCCGATCGCCGCCGACAGCCACGAGACCGCGGTGATGTAGGCGAGGAGCAGCCCGATCGCCGCGAGCCAGCCGGTGGCTGTGGCGCTCGGGCGGAAGCCGATGGCGAAGGCGGCGCCGAGGACGAGCGTGGTGGAGAGCGCGTTGCGGGTGACGGCGGCCGCGACGTGTCCGGCGAGGAACGGGGCCCCGCCGACGTCGAGGGTGCGGAAGCGGTCGACGACCCCGAGCCGCATGTCCTCGCTGACGGAGACCGCGGTGCTCGCCGCGCCGAACCCGGCGCAGAGGACGAGCACGCCGGGGACGACGTAGGTGACGTACCGGGTGCCGGTGTCGATGGCTCCGCCGAAGAGGTAGACGAAGACGAGCATCAGCATGATCGGCAGCATCATCGAGGTGATGACGGCGTCGAGGTTGCGGCGGCTGAGCCGGATGCCGCGTCCGGCGAGGGTGCTCGCTGCGGTGAGGGTGTCAGACACGGCTGGGCTCCTTGTCGGCGGTGAGGGCCAGGAAGACGTCGTCGAGGGTGGCCGTGTGGAGGCCGAAGCGGGCGATGTCCCGGCGCTCGGGGTCGAGCGCGTCGAGCAGGTCCCGCACGTGGGCGGCGCTGCCGTCGGTGGGGATGCCGAGCGTGCGGGTGCCGGGGTCGTCGGTGGCCGGACGGCCGGTGGTCCGCGCGGTGGCTCGTGCGGTGATCCGTGCGTGGCCCTCCTCGTCGCGGGCCACGACGTCGAGGCGGTGGGCGGCGTAGCGGGCCTTGAGCGCTGCGGGGGTGCCCTCGGCGAGGGTGCGGCCCCCGCCGAGGACCGCGATCCGGTCGGCGAGCCGGTCCGCCTCCTCCAGGTACTGGGTGGTGAGGAAGACGGTCGTGCCCGCGTCGGAGAGTGCGCGGACCGCCTGCCAGAGCTCCTGGCGGCTGCGCGGGTCGAGGCCGGTGGTGGGTTCGTCGAGGAACATGACCCCGGTCGCGCCGGGGTCGCGGACGAGGCCGGCGGCGAGGTCGAGGCGGCGGCGCATGCCTCCGGAGTACGTCCTCACCAGGCGGTCGCCGGCCCCGGTCAGGCCGAAGCGGTCGAGGAGCTCGGCGGAGCGGCGGGCGGCGGCGGGGCGGGTGAGGCCGGAGAGCCGGGCCGCCGTCCAGAGGTTCTCGGCACCGGTCTGGGTCTCGTCGACGGCGGCGGACTGCCCGGTGAGGCTGATCGCGCGGCGGACCCGGGAGCGTGCGGTGACGACGTCGTGTCCGGCCACGCGCGCGTGGCCGGCGTCGGGCGCGGTGAGGGTGGCGAGGATGCGGACGGTGGTGGTCTTGCCCGCGCCGTTGGGGCCGAGGAGGGCGAAGACGGTGCCGCGGGGAACGTGCAGGTCGAGGGCGTCGAGGACGCGGACGTCCCCGTAGCTCTTGGTCAGGCCGGTGGCTTCGATGGCCGGAGGCATGGGTGCTCCCTGGGCGGTTGGAGGGCGGACTGCCGCGTCCGTACTGCGTATGGCATACGCGTTACTGTGTAAGGGTTACGCATTACTAGGATGGACGTCAAGCGTGCGAGGTGGCCGGGAGGCGGCGGGTTGTGGCGACGGACGGCGAAGGACGTGCGGGAGACGGCGGCGCGGGTGCCGTGGCCGGCGACGGGCGTGCGGGTGACGGTGGCGCGGGTGCCGCGACCGGCGGCGGGCGTGCGGGTGACGGTGGCGCGGGCGCCGCGACCGGCGGCGGCGGTGGTGCGGCCGGTGACGGCGCTGGCACGACCGGTGGCGGCGCTGGCGCGGGGGGCGTGGTCGGCGACGGCGGGACCTTCCTGCCGCCGAGCATCGAGGCGGCCTGGGGGCTGCGGGAGCGCCCCTCCAAGGGGCCCAAGCCCGGCCTGACCCTGGACCGGATCGTCGACGCGGCCGTCTCCCTCGCCTCGGCCGAGGGGCTCGACGCCGTGTCCATGGGCAGGGTCGCCAAGGAGGTGGGCGCCTCGACGATGTCCCTGTACCGGTACGTCTCCGCGAAGAGCGAGCTGTACGTCCTGATGACGGAGGCCGCCACCGGGGCCCCGCCCGAGGTGTTCCCGGCCGGCACCGCCTGGCGCGAGGCGATGGAGGCCTGGGCGTGGGCGCTGCGCGAGGTCTACCACCGCAACCTCTGGATGCTGCGGGTCCCCGTATCGGGCCCGCCCGCCACTCCGAACGCGGTCGCCTGGTGGGAGAAGGCCCTCGCCGCCATGGCGGACACCGGTCTCGACGCCGGAGCCAAGATCTCGGTGACCCTGCTGGTCAGCGGTCACGTGCGGAACGACGCCCTGGTCATGGCCGACCTCGCGTCCGCCGTCGCCGCCGCCGGGGGCGACCCCGGGGAGGCGCTCGCCCGGTACGGGCGCACCCTGCGGCGGCTCGCCGATCCGGAGCGGTACCCCGAGGTGGCGCGGATGCTGGACGAGGGTGTGATGGACGCGGCCGACGAGCCCGAGGCCGAGTTCCGCTTCGGTCTGGCGCGGATCCTCGACGGGGTCGCCGTCCACGTCGAGGGGCGGGCCTCGTGACCCCGGGCCGCGAGGCCGGCGCCCCCGGGCTGCGCGAACGGAAGAAGGAGCGGACCCGCCAGGCGCTGTCGGACGCGGCCGTCGCGCTGTTCCTGGAGCGGGGCTTCGACGCCGTCTCGGTCGCGGAGGTGGCGGCCGCCGCCGAGGTCTCCAAGCCCACCCTCTTCCGGTACTTCCCGGCCAAGGAGGACCTGGTCCTGCACCGGTTCGCCGACCACGAGGACGAGTCGGCCCGGGTGGTGACCGCGGGCCGCGCCGCCGGTACGGCCCCGCTCGACGCGCTGTGTGCCCATCTCCTCGACGGGCTCGACCGGCGCGACCCGGTGACCGGACTCTGCGACCATCCCTCGGTCCTGGCGTACCTCCGGCTGCTGTTCGGCACGCCGGCGCTGGTCGGGCGCCTGCACGCCTACCGCGTCCGGTCGGAGGCCGCGCTCGCGGACGCCCTGGCCGCCGGGTCGGGCCCCCCGGCCGTCGATCCGCTGGCGGCGCGGCTCGCCGCGGGGCAGATCGTCACGGTGCTGCGGGTCCTCGCGGAGGAGAACACGGCGCGGATCGCGGCGGGCGCGACCGCCGACGCGCTGGCGCCGGACGCCGCGGCGGCGGCGGAGCTGGCGTTCCGGGGGCTGCGGGAGGGGCTTTCGCTCTGACCGTGGCGCCGACACTCTCGATGCCAAGTTAAAAATGTAACTCAGTAATGTTTTCCGTTAGGCTTGTCGGAATGACGTCACTGGACCTTGAGCTCGCCCGCGAACGCTCCCACCACGACGCCTGCCGCGCCGCCCTGACCCGGATGACCGAGGACGTCGCCGGCCAGGTCGTCACCGGCGAGGACACCGCCGCGTCCGGCGCCGACGCCGAGGCGCTCGGCCGCCATCTGCGCAGCCGCGCCAAGGAGATGCGCGAACAACCCCCGGGTCCGCTGTTCTTCGGCCGCCTCGACCTCGACGACGGACGCGTCCACCACATCGGCCGTCGCCGGATCGGCGAGGACCCGGCCGCCCCGCCGCTGGTCGTCGACTGGCGCGCGCCCGTCTCCCGCGCCTACTACCAGGCCGGCGCCCGCGACCCGCAGGGCGTGCTGCGGCGCCGCCGCTTCGGCTGGGCCCCGTACAGCGAGGGCGCCTCGGAGGACCTGACCGCGCTCGAGGACGAACCGCTCGCGGCGGGCGGCGAGGTGACGGTCGGCGCCCTGCTCGCCGGGGAGATCGAGCGCCCCCGCGTGGGGCCGATGCGGGACATCGCGGCCACCATCCAGCCCGAGCAGGACGACCTCGTACGCTCCGACCCGGCCGACTCCCTGTGTGTCCAGGGCGCGCCCGGCACCGGCAAGACCGCCGTGGGCCTGCACCGGGCCGCGTACCTCCTCTACACCCACCCGCAGCGGATCCGGCGCTCCGGGCTGCTCGTCCTCGGCCCGCACCGCGCCTTCCTCTCGTACATCTCCGAGGTGCTGCCCTCGCTCGGCGAGACCGGCGTGCGCCAGGCCACCCTCGCCGACGAGATCGCCCGCCACCCGGTCCGCGCCGAGGACGGCGAGGAGGCGGCCCGGGTCAAGCACGACCCCCGGATGGCGGAGGTGCTGCACCGCGCGCTGTACGGCAGGGTCGACCCGGCGCCCGCGGAGGACCTGGCGGTGCCGGACTGCTCGGCCCACTGGCGGCTGCCCGCCGCGCAGCTCGCCGCGATCGTCGCGGACGTACGGGCGGAGGCCCCGCCCTACGCCACGGGCCGCGAACGGGTCCGGGCCCGGATCGTGCGGGCCCTCCAGCTCCGGGCCGAGCGGCGGCGGGGGCCCATGGGCGCGGCCTGGGCACGGCGGATCGAGCGGTCGAGGGCGGTGACGGCCTTCCTGGACGCGTGCTGGCCGAGGACGAGCCCGGAAGAGGTGCTCGCGGCGCTGCTGACGGATCCGGCGACGGCGCTGGCGGGTTCGGCGGTGGTGTCGGCCGGTTCCGCGGTTGTTCCGGCGGGTCCGGCGACGGCGCCGGTGGGTCCGGCGGGTTCGGCGACGGCGCCGGTGGGTCCGGCGGGTTCGGCGACGGCGGGTTCGGCGTCCGCCGCGGGGCCGGTGCGGGTGGCGGGCGGGGGTCCGGTCCCGGCGTCCGCCGCTTCCTCCGCTTCCTCCGTGCTGACGGAGGGCGAGTGGGCGGCGATCCGCTGGGACCGGCCGCCCCGCTCATACCGCTCGGCGCGCTGGACGGCCGCCGACCTCGTCCTCCTCGACGAGCTCGCCGGTCTGATCGAGCACCCCGAGGGCTACGGACACGTCGTCGTGGACGAGGCGCAGGACCTCTCGGCCATGGAGTGCCGGGCGATCGCCCGCCGCACCCGGTTCGGGTCCCTCACCGTCCTCGGGGACCTCGCCCAGGGCACCACCCCGTGGGCGGCCCGCGACTGGCCGGAACAGCTCGCCCATCTGGGCAAGCCCGGGACGCCGGTGGTGCCGCTCACCCTCGGCTACCGCGTTCCCGCGGCCGTCGTCGACCTCGCCAACCGGCTCCTGCCCCACCTGGGTTCCGACGTGCCGGCGGGCCGGTCCGTCCGGACGGACGGGGAGGTGACGCTCGCCCGGGCGACCGGCCGCACCGGCCTGCCCGGCGCGGCGGCCGAGGCGGTGCGCGGGGCGCTCGCCGGGGAGGGTTCGGTCGGGGTGATCACGGCGGACGCGCTGGTGGGGTCGGTCGAGCAGGCGGTACGGGGCTGCGGGGCGGCGGACCGGGTGACCGTGCTGCCCGCCACGGTCGTGAAGGGGCTGGAGTTCGACCACGTCGTGGTGGTCGAACCGGCCGCGATCGTGGCGGCCGAGGCGCGGGGCCCGAACCGGCTCTACGTGGCGCTCACCCGGGCGGTGTCACGGCTGACCGTGGTCCACGCGGCGGAACTCCCGGAGTGCCTGGCGGCGCCGACCGGGGCCGGGGCGGGGTGAGTTCGGGGTCCGGGGCGGGGCGGGGCGGTCGGGCGGGAGGGGTGCGTGGTGCCGGGTCGGCGATCGGCCGGTCGGCGTCCGGGTCGGCGAACGGCCGGTCGGCGTCCGGGGTCGGCCGGCGCTCACGCCGCCGTCGGGGCGGGGGACTCGGCCTCCGCCGTCCGCGCCTCCGCCTCCGTCTCCGGCCGCATCCCCGACCCCGCTTCCGACCCCGCTTCCGTCCCCGCTTCCGTCTCCGTGCCCTGCGCCGGGCTCGGCGTCCCCGGCCTGCCCGGGGCGCGCAGCACGGTGAAGGCGAGGGCCAGGGCCGCGAGCAGCAGGCCGGCGCCGACGGCGAAGGCCAGGCGGTAGCCGCCGGTCAGGGCCTCGGCCGCGGGGCGCCCCGCGGCGGTGAGGGACTCGGTGCGGGTCGCGGCCAGGGTGGAGAGGACGGCGATGCCGAGGGCCATGCCGATCTGCTGGGTGGTGTTGAACAGGCCGGAGGCGAGGCCCGCGTCCTTCTCCTCGGCGCCCGACATGGCGAGCGAGGTGAGGGCGGGGAGCGCGAGGCCGAATCCGGCGGCGAGCAGCATCACGGGGAGCAGGTCGGTGGCGTACGAGGCGCGCACGGGGACGCGGGCCAGCAGGCCGAGGACGCCGACGAGCAGGACCAGGCCGGTGAGCAGGACGTTCCGCTCGCCGAAGCGGGCGATCAGGCGGGCCGACACGCCGAGGGAGACGGCTCCGATGGCGCCGGCCGCGGGGAGCATCGCGAGACCCGTCTCGGCGGCTCCGTACCCGAGGACCTTCTGGAGGTAGAGGGCGACGAGGATCTGGAAGGAGAAGAGAGCGGCGACCATCAGCATCTGGACGGCGTTGGCGCCGGAGACGCTGCGCGAGCGCAGGATCCGCAGCGGCATGAGCGGGTTCGCGGCCTTCGCCTGGCGGACGAGGAAGCCGGCCAGGAGGGCGAGTGCGAGGGCCCCGAGACCGAGGGTGTGCGCCGAACGCGCCCCGTACTCCTCGATCTTGACGACCGCGTAGATCCCGGCCATGAGGCCGCTCGTGACGAGCGCCGCGCCGAGGACGTCGGCGCCGGCCCCGAGCCCGGCGCCCCGGTCGGCGGGGAGGGCGCGGAGGGCCACGAGGAGGGTCGCGAGGCCGATGGGCAGGTTGATGAAGAAGATCCAGTTCCAGGCGAGGGCGTCGGTGAGGAGGCCGCCGAGGACCTGGCCGAGGGAGGCGCCGGCGGCGCCGGTGAAGCTGAACACGGCGATGGCGCGGGCCCGTTCGCGCGGTTCGGTGAAGAGCGTGACGAGGATGCCGAGGCCGACGGCGGAGGACATCGCACTGCCGGCGCCCTGGAGGAAGCGGGCGGCGATGAGGACGCCGGGGGAGGTGGCGACTCCCGCGAGGAGCGAGGCGGCGGTGAAGACCGCGGTGCCCGCGAGGAACATCCGCCGGCGGCCGAGGAGGTCGCCGAGGCGCCCTGCGAGGAGCAGGAGCGAGCCGAAGGCGATCAGGTAGGCGTTGACGACCCAGCTGAGGCCGACGGGAGTGAAGCCGAGGTCGCTCTGGATGGCGGGCATGGCGACGGTGACGATGCTGCCGTCGAGGATCGTCATGAGCATGCCGGTGGCGAGGACGCCCAGGGCGAGTTGGCGCGAGGAGGTGCGGGCGGGTACGGGCACGGGGATCACTCCTGTTCGGTGGAGCCGACAGGAGTGACGTTAGCAGAAGGTTTTGTTGCAGACTATTTTTTACGAGACGATCGTGAGGGTGGCCCTGACCCGTCTCGACCGCATCGGCCCGGCTCAGCCGCGCTGACGGGCCCGGCGGGCCGGCCTGGGGCTCTCGATCGGGGTCTCCAGATGGCCGGTGACCAGCAGGTTCAGGGCGTGGAGCAGGGCGGCGCGCGCGTCGTCGGGAAGTGACGAGAGGGCGCTCTCGTGGACGCCGTCGACGATCTTCTGGCTCTCCCGGGCGACCTTCGCCCCTTCCTCGGTCACGGCGATGATCCGCGCGCGCCGGTCGGTGCTGGAGGGGCGGCGCTCGGCGAGCCCGGCCTTCTCCAGGGCGTCGACGGTGACGACCATGGTCGTCTTGTCCATGTCCCCGATCTCCGCGAGCTGCGCCTGGGTGCGCTCCTCCTCCAGGGCGTGCACGAGGACGCAGTGCATCCGGGGGGTGAGCCCGATCGCGTCGAGCGCGGCGCTCATCCGGGTCCGCAGGGCGTGACTGGTGTGGTCGAGCAGATAGGAGAGATCGGGCTCGGTGCGGGTGGGTGCCATGGCGGTCATGGCTGCAAGGGTAGCGAGGATGGGTCCGTCGCGGATTATCGCGAAGTGGACGAATGGGTGGGGTGGAGGGCGAGGGGCGGGTCCCGCGTCCACACGGGGCGGGATCCGCCACGGGGCGGGATCCGCCGGGGGGCGCGGGCCGGGATCCCGCATCCAGGCGGGGTGGAGTCCGCCGGGGGGCGCGGGCCGGGGTCACCCACCCGGGCGGGTGGGACGGTCGGGAGGGGCGGGGAAGGGCACGGGCCGGTGGGCGGTCGTTCGTCTGGGTCGACGACGAGATCCGCGCGGCGGACCGCGACTGGGTCGCCGCGCATCACCCCGGACGGGCCCTGCTCCATCGGGTCGACCCCCAACGGGGTCTGACGGCGCGGGACTTCGAGGTGCTCGACGCCTGGGCGCGCTGACCGTCGATCCAACCACGGAACCGCTCATGGGTGTTGGCAGATACAAGGGTCGCCCCGCCCACCTCTCGTGTCATCCGCCAGTACGGCGGGCGGTCCCCGGCGGGGCAGACTCGACGGGCGCGCAGGACTTCGAACCACACGACGAAGGACACGAGGGGGCGCCATATGGGCGTGCGTCAGCAGTACGACGGCATCGGTGAGGCGTTCGAGGGATTCAAGTCCCTGCCGATGATGCGGTACGGGGAGGTGCCCAGCTTCCTGGGCACGGTCGGGGACGTGACGGGCAGGTCGATCCTCGACCTGGCGTGCGGGACCGGCTTCTACAGCCGGGAGTTCAGGCGGCGCGGCGCCACGGAGGTCCTCGGCGTCGACATCTCCGCCGAGATGATCGCCGCCGCGCAGGACTTCGAGCGGCGCGACCCGCTCGGCGGCGTGCGCTACGAGGTCGGTGACGTGGCCGAACTCCCCGTCCTGGAGCAGAAGTACGACATCGCCCTCGGCGTGCAGTGTCTCAACTACGCCGAGGACATCGTGGGGCTCGAGCGGATGTGCCGCAACATCCACCGCAACCTGAAGCCGGGCGGCGAGTTCTTCGTGCTCGCCCAGCGGCCCGACTACCGGTTCGACTGCGACTCCCTCCCCCGGTACGGCTTCCGCTGCGAGCCGACGGGGGAGGAGGCCGAGGCCGGGCCGCGCGTCCGGGTGACGGCGCTTCTCGACCCGGAGCCGATCAGCATCCTCGGCACGGTCCCGCGTCGCGAGGTCTACGAGGAGTGCCTGCGGGCGGCCGGGTTCCGGGACCTGGAGTGGGTCCCGCTGTGGGTGTCGGAGGAGGGCGTCGAGAAGTACGGCGAGGACTTCTGGGCGGACCTCCTCGCCCACCCGCCGCTGGTGATGCTGCGCTGCCGCGCCTGACCGGCTGGCGGGGGCGCGCCTGCCCCGGGGCGGGCGCCGGACCCGGGATGGGGGCGCGTCTCACCTGCGGCGGGGGCGCCGGACCCGGGAGGGGGCGCGTCTCACCCGCGGCGGGTGCGCCGGACCCGGGACGGACACGTCTGCCCCGCGCCGGAGTGGGGCGCGCCGGCCCGGTTTCCACGGGTCGGCGCACCCCGCCGCAGGGCCGGAGCGTCCCCTCGCGGACCGCGCGGGGGCGCTACGCGGACCGGGGCTGGGTGAAGCGCAGCATGTTGCCCGCCGGGTCACGGAAGGCGCAGTCGCGGACGCCGTACGGCTGGTCCACCGGCTCCTGGAGGACCTCGCCGCCGGCGGCCCGGACCTGCTCGAAGGTGGCGTCGACGTCGTCGGTGGAGAAGATGACGCCGCGCAGCATGCCCTTGGCGAGCAGCTCGGCCACCGCCTGCCGGTCGGCGGGGGAGGCGTTGGGGTCGGCGAGCGGCGGTTCGAGGACGATCTCCACGTCCGGCTGGGCGGGGGACCCCACGGTCACCCAGCGCATCCCCTCGAAACCGACGTCGTTCCGCACCTCCAGGCCGAGGGCGTCGCGGTAGAAGGCGAGGGCCTTGTCGTGGTCGTCGACTGCGATGAAGCACTGCGAGAGCTTGACGTTCATGCCTTCGAAGCTACGGCCGGCCACCGGATTCCGCTTCTCCGAAACCGACCGATCCGGGGGCGGCGGTGTCGGGGGCCGCCGGGCCCGGCGGTGGTGCCCGGCCCCGGGGTCAGGGCCGGCGGACCGGCCGCGTGCGGACCTTCGCGACGCACGCCGGGATCGCGGCGCCGTCCTCGTGGGGGCGGGCCCGGTAGGCGGACGGGGTCTCGCCGACGAGCTCGGTGAAGCGGGAGCTGAAGGAGCCGAGCGAGGTGCACCCGACGGCGAAGCAGACGTCCGTGACGCTCATGTCGCCCCGGCGGAGCAGCGCCTTGGCGCGTTCGACGCGGCGGGTCATGAGGTAGCTGTACGGGGTCTCGCCGTAGGCGGCGCGAAAGCTGCGGGCGAAGTGTCCGCTGGACATGAGGGCGACGGCGGCGAGCGCCGGGACGTCGAGCGGCTGCGCGTAGTCGCGGTCCATCGTGTCCCGCGCCCGCCGCAGCCGTACCAGGTCCTCCAGTGCCACGCCCACAAGGATGGCACGGCGGCACGGGTGGGGCGCGGGGCCGGGAGCTGCGGACGGGGCGCGCCAAGACCGGGGCGGGGGTTTTCCGGGGTGGGGGACCGGTGTCAGTCGCGGGGGGCCGGCTGCGGGGACGCGGTCACGTGGGCGAGGAGCCGGTCGAGCGGGCGGGGCACCTCGTGGAGGTCGAGGGCGTCGACGAGCGAGCGGGCGTACTGGCTCTTGCGGCCGCTGATGGTGCCCATGAAGCGGCGCAGCTGCCGCTCGACCTCGCGCTGCCGCTGCGCGGGCTGCTTCTGGAAGATACGGAAGGCCCGCAGGTCCCCCTGGGCCTCGATGACCTGCTGCACTGCCGCGGCGCCGAGGGAACGGATCAGCTCCTCCTCCAGGTCGGCATCGCAGACGTAGAAGCCGAGCGGCTCCATGCCGGCGCGGGTGAGCCCGTGGCCCAGCCCCTCCCGTTCGAGGGCGGCCGAGAAGTGGCGCTCCTCGCCGGCGTCGCACAGACCGGCGAGCGGCACGCCGAGCCCCCCGGGCCCGAGGAGGTGCACGAATCTGCCGATGTTGGTCGCGCCGCCGAGCGGGACGACAGCGATGCCCTCGGCGTCGAGGGAGCGGCCGTGCCGGGCCGCGAGGGCGTCGAGCGCGACGTGGTCGCTGACCCCCTCCACGAGCACCGCAGTGCGCGGCCCGGTGCCGGCCGCGAGCGCGCGGGCGACCGCGGCGGCTGCCGGGGCTCCCGCCCCGTCGGCCGCCCACTCCCGGACCGCCGCTCGGAAGCGCTCCGTCATCGTCTCCATGGGCCTCAGTCTCCCAGCCGGGGCGGCGAGGATCACGGGGATTTCCGGGGCGGCGGGGGCCTCCGACGCCGTACCGGTCTGTGACTGGCAGCGATAACTGTCACCGAGCGGGGGATCTGACCTGGTCCTCTCGGTCGAGTTCGCAGCGATAGTTGTCACCAGTTGCTCGGGCCAGGTGTCACAGGGCGCGCGTTCGCAGTGGGGTTGTAGCCAATGTCGAAGTGTGCCGGTGCGGGCGTCGTGGGCTACCGATCGACGACGACGGGAACTCCACGCGTCTGCAGCCGGGCCTTCAGGAACTCCATCTCCGACAACGTCCCCACCAGACCATCGCGGCTCAGCTCTCCAACCAGTTCACGAGCCCGCGACAACGAGGCCGCCGACACCTCCCGAAAGACCTTCAATGCTGGGACGAGACTGGGAACCGAACCGACCAGCCGCAGTCTGACGGACCCATGCGCCGCGAGGAGAGCCTCCCGAACAACATCATCAGGTGCTGGTTCGGGACCAGCGTGTTCGCACAGGTACGTGCCGCAGGACCCACAAGAGAACTCCGAATCCCACCACAGCTCATCGTGAAGGATGAACTGGTTCACCTGCCGCACCGCCATGCTGCCGCACTCGCAAGGCAATGCGATCTTCGCGGTCTGACCAGTCACCCGGGCTCCCCGACGTTCCACTCCCGTGGCAGGTCCTTGCCGCAGAAGACGCATACGAAGTCCCTCTCCCGCACGATGTTGAGCTCCCGGCAGGAGTGGCATCGGCGAAAGACGACCTCGTGCGTGAATCCGGACGGTCGATGGACCCCGATCCGATCCAGAGCCTCGGCCACGGCGGGCCATGAGTCGATGTCCGGGCAGTAGCCGGTCGACTGATTGCTGACCTCCTCGACCACCCACCGCCCGGACTCCTCACGGAAGCTCATCTCGCCGGCGCTCAGCACCTCTCCGCCGCCGGCACACACCACGTGCTCACTGCGCCGCGGAGCCAGTCGCAGCACCCCGCCGCCATCGACGACGAACGTGAACGGCTCGGCCAGCTCGTCCAGGGTCAGCGCCGAGACCCACTCGCCGAAGTCCGCCGCCGATCGGATGTTCCGCCCCTCACCGCCCGCCCGGACGAGCTCCTTCAGCTCAGGCGGGCCCACATACCGATACCTCTGCCCCCGTGTCTTCACGCTCACCAACCTAGTGGCTCACACAGCCAGGGCCTGGGGGATTGCCACTCGGCACTAAGGGCGACTGATGACAGACATCCCTGCGAAGTGAGAGTCATCGCTGCGAGTCACACGGTCCCGTCGCCCGGCCGAGGGCGACTCTTGCAAGCGGCTGCTTGCAAGAGTTAGCAAAGGCTGGCATGGTCGGGGCATGGCATCGCTCAACGTCGGCAACCTCGGTGAGTACCTCCGCGAGCAGCGGAGGACCGCGCAGCTGTCCCTGCGGCAGCTGGCCGACGCCGCCGGGGTGTCCAACCCGTACCTGAGCCAGATCGAGCGGGGGCTGCGGAAGCCCAGCGCCGAGGTGTTGCAGCAGGTCGCGAAGGCGCTGCGGATCTCCGCCGAGACGCTCTACGTACGGGCCGGGATCCTCGACGAGACGGAGCGGGAGGAGCTGGAGACGCGGGCCGTCGTTCTCGCCGATCCCTCGATCAACGAGCGGCAGAAGCAGGTGCTGCTCCAGATCTACGACTCCTTCCGCAAGGAGAACGCCGCTGAGGCCGCGGCCGCCGGAAGCGCCGAGGCGCCCGCCGAGTCCGCGACCCCCGACTCAGCGGCCGGTGGACCCGGCGGGCCCGCCGGCACGACCGAAGACCCCGCAGGCGCCCGCGCCGCGGCCGCCGAGCGGCCCGTCGACGCGTCGCCCGATGCCTGACCGCCCCTGACCAGCGCTCGCTTGCGCACGCCACATCCGGGAGGACCACCAGCATGGCCATCATCGACGAACTGCGTACCCCCCTCTACTTCGCCGCCGGCACCGCGGACCTCGCCGTGCAGCAGGCCAAGAAGGTTCCCGGCCTGATCGAGCAGATCGCCGCCGAGGCGCCCGCCCGCATCGAGGCCGTGCGCAACACCGATCCCAAGGCCGTGCAGGAGAAGGTGACCGCGCAGGCGAAGGAGGCCCAGGCCTCCGTGCAGTCGCGGTTCGCCGACGTCGTCGGCGGACTCGACACGGACCTGAAGAAGCTCGGCGAGACCGCCCAGGACCTCGCCCTGCGCGGCGTCGGCGTGGCCGCCGAGTACGCCGTCAAGGCGCGCGAGAAGTACGAGGAGGTCGCCGCCCACGGCGAGGAGGCCGTCCGGGCCTGGCGCGGCGAGGTCGCCGAGGAGATCACCGAGATCGCCATCGTCGTCGAGCCGGAGGCGTCGAAGGACGAGGACGCGAAGGCCGAGGAGCCGGTGAAGGCCGCCGTCGTGCCCGAGCCCGCCTCCGAGCCCGCGGCGGCCAAGAAGGCCCCCGTCCGCAGGACCACCGCCCGCAAGGCACCCGCCAAGAAGGCCGGCGCCTCCGCCGAGAAGGCGTAGTACCGGGCACCAATCCGGGTACCTGGTGCGTTGAACCGGGTACCTTGACCGCGAGGCGCTCTTCCCCTCTTCCCTAGGCGGTGCTCAGCATGTTGCGCGCGGGATTCGACTCCCTCCTCTCTCTGGTGATGTTCCTGATCTTCACCGGCTTCGCCGTCGCCGCGCTCGTCTTCGCCGCCATGGCGCGCGAGGACGCGTACCGCGCCGCCGAGAAGCAGACGAAGAAGTTCTGGCTGATCGTCCTGGGCATCAACCTCGCCCTGAACCTGCTCTTCCCGATGCTGTTCCTGCAGATCGCGGGCGTGATCGCGGCCATCGTCTTCATGGTGGACGTCCGCCCCGCGCTCCAGCAGGTGTCGGGCGGCGGCGGGCGCCGGGGCGGCGGCTCCAGCAGCGACGGACCGTACGGCCCGTACAACGGCGGCCGCTAGAACCGGAGGCCGTGACACGGCCGAGGGCGGCGCCGGTACGGCGCCACGGACGCGACGAGGGGACAGGACCCGGGGCACCCGCCCCGGGTCCTGTCCCCTTTCCGCCTTTCCGCGCACGTTCCCGCGGGCGGGCCCTCCTCGCCTGCCGGGCCTCCGAGCCGCCCGGGGCGGGTTGGTCAGACCGTGGTCGTCCGGCCCCGGGCCTCCGAGCCGCCCATCCCGGTCGCTCAGACCGCGGGCGTCCGGCCCCGTGCCCTGTCCCCGTCCCGGTCCCTCTCCAGGGCCAGGACCGCGACGTCGTCCGTCAGCTCTCCGCCGTTCAGGGACCGGACCTCCGTCACCGCCGCGTCCAGGAGCTCGTCGCCCCGCAGACCCGAGGTCAGCTGCCGGTTGATCATGCCGACCATCCCGTCCTGGCCGAGCCGCGGCGAGCCGGGACCCGCCGACCGCCCCTCGATCAGTCCGTCCGTGTACATCAGCAGGCTCCACGCCCCGCCGAGCTCGACCTGCCGGCGCGGCCAGCGGGCGCGCGGCAGCAGCCCGAGCGCCGGGCCGCCGTCCTCGTACGGCAGCAGGCGGGCGGCCCGCCCCTGGCGCGCGATCAGCGGCGAGGGGTGCCCCGCGAGGCAGAGGCCCGCGCGGCGCCCGTCGGGCGCGATGTCCACGGTGCAGAGGGTCGCGAAGATCTCCTCGCTCTCCCGCTCGTGCTCCAGGACCTGCTGCATCGTGGAGAGCAGCTCGTCCCCGCACAGGCCCGCGAAGGTCAGGGCCCGCCAGGCGATCCGCAGCTCGACGCCGAGCGCGGCCTCGTCGGGGCCGTGGCCGCACACGTCGCCGATCATGGCGTGGACGGTGCCGTCCGGGGTGCGGACCACGTCGTAGAAGTCGCCGCCGAGGAGCGCGCGGGAGCGGCCGGGCCGGTAGCGGGCCGCGAACCTGAGGTCGGAACCCTCCAGGAGGGGCGTGGGGAGCAGGCCGCGCTCCAGGCGGGCGTTCTCCTGCGCGCGGAGCCGGGACTCGGCGAGCTTCACCTGGACGGCGTCGGCGCGCTTGCGCTCGACCGCGTACCGGATGGCGCGGCTCAGCAGCCGTCCGTCGAGCTCCTCGCGGAAGAGGTGGTCCTGGGCGCCGACGCGGACGGCCTCGGCCGCCAGCTCGGCGTCCGCGGAGGTCGCGAGGGCGAGGACCGCGTGCCGCGGGGCCAGCCGCAGGATGTGCCGCAGGGGAGCGAGCGGGTCGTCCCCCGCGGCGGCCCGGGGGCCGGGCAGCGACAGGTCGACGAGGACGCAGTGGACGTCGTCGGTGAGGAGCCGCTCGGCCTCGGTGAGGTTGCGGGCGGTGCGGATGCGGACCCGGGTGCCGGCGGCGTCCGCGGCGTCGAGGAGTTCGGGTACGGCGAGGACACCCGCCGGGTCGTCCTCGACGACCAGGAGGGTGAGATCGGTGCGGTCGGTGCCTGTGACTGTGCCTGTCATAGCGGTGGCGTCCATGGCGGTGGCGTCCGTAGGGGCGACGTCGCCGGGTCCCGCAACGGCAGAGACGTTTCTCTGACGCGGTACGGATACGGGCATCGGTCCGGGTTTCCTTCCCTCCCCCCGAGGGTGCGCAGGGCGCCGGGTGGCGTCCCGCCCGTCCCGGACCATAGCGGTAGGGCGGTGCGCAGCGGAATGGTGATCAGCGGGTCGGCCTCCGTGGCGGGATTGGCATATGCCGCGGAAGGGGAGGTACTTGCCCCCGTACGGCGGCCAAGGCGCCCCCGGAGCAATGAGAAAGGTCACGCCGGGACGGCGCCGCGCGGTTCCGTGACCGGGCGTGGGATGCCTCACGCCGGACGGAACCCCGCCGCCCGACTCGGGCCCGCGCCCCGGCCCGCCGCCGTGCCCGCGTCCGGCCCGCCGGTCCTCACTCCACGAGCCACGCCCGGCGTCACGCCCGACGTCCCGCCGATCTCACGCCCGACGTCCGCCCGGCCTCACGCCCGACGTCCCCCGGCATCACGACCGCCTCACGACCGTCCTAGGCCGCCTCGCGATCGCCTCACGACCGCCTCACGACGGGCGGACCACGCCCAGGATCTCCATCGAGCCCGCTCCCGCGAGCGTCACGTTCCGGCCGGGGCGCGGTGCGTGCACCATCGTGCCGTTGCCGACGTACATCCCGATGTGGCTCGCGTCCTTGAAGTAGACGATCAGGTCGCCCGGCCGCATGTCCTTGACGTCCACGCGGGGCAGCAGTCGCCACTGCTCCTGCGAGGTGCGGGGTATCGGGTGGCCGGCCGTGCCCCAGGCGAGCTGGGTCAGGCCGGAGCAGTCGTACGAGTCCGGCCCCTCGGCGCCCCACACGTACGGCTTGCCGATCTGCGCGGTCGCGAACTCGATCGCCTTCTTCGCGGCCGGAGTCGTGTCCCCCTTGAGGCCGGCGAGGACGCCGGTGCCGAGCCAGGTCGTCTGGGCCCGGGACTGCGCCTGCTCCTCCAGCCGGCGCAGCCGCTCCCGCTCCTCGGCGGCGAGTTCGGACTCCAGCTTCTTCGCGGCGGCGATCTTGCCGTCGATCTCCTTCTTCGCCTGGGCCTGCCGCACGCGGTTGGCCTCCAGCTTGGTCCAGTTCACGCCGGCGTCCTTGGCGTAGACGTCCAACTGGGCCTGGGTGCGGTTCATTTCGCCGAGCAGGTCGGTGGTGGCCTTCGCTCCGGCCTTGAGGCGCCCCGCGTTGTCGAGGAAGAGCTGGGGGTCGGTCGTGAGGACAAGCTGTGCGCCGTCGGGGAGACCGCCGTTGCGGTACTGGGCGCGGGCGGTGGCGCCGGCCCGGGCCTTGAGGGACTCGATCTTCTCGCGGCCCTCCACGATCATCAGGGCCACCCGGACGATCTCGTCCGTCTGCTGCTTCGTCCGCTCCTCCGCGAGGTTGTACGCGTCGGTGGCGACGGCGGCCTGGTGGTACAGGGTGTCTATCTCCTTGCGCACCTCCTCCAGCGTCTTCTTGGGAGCCGGCGGCGGAAGCGGCGAGGCGGCGGCCTGGAGGGTCAGCGCGGGCGAGGCCAGCACGGTCAAGGCGCAGATCACGGTGATCGCGGCGGTGGCGTGGCGGCGTCGGTTCACGAGCTCCCCCTCAAGTGACCAGATCTGATTTACCGTCAGTAACTTGCTGCTGACCTTGGCGATAGTGCCATGCGAAACCGTAAAGCAACAGGGGAGACCAGGGCCTACCGGGTCAGGTCCCCCCACGGGGGACGAGAGATACGGGCGATGCGTTCCCGGAGTGGGGGAGATGCGGCGGAAGTCGGCAGGTGGGCGGGCCCGCTCACCTCCGCGGCGCCAGCGCCTCCCACCGCACCGTCAGTTCGCCCTGGCGCCACCGCCGGGGCCCGTCCGTCAGCGGCCAGTCCGCCGCCAGGTCGCGGGCCGAGCGGATCCACCGCTGCCGTGCGCCGAGGGAGGCGTACGGGGCCGCCGCCGCCCAGGCCCGGTCGAAGTCCCGCAGGAACGCGTGCACCGGCTCGCCCGGCACGTTGCGGTGGATCAGCGCCTTCGGCAGCCGCTCCGCCAGGTCCGAGGGCCGGTCGAGCGATCCGAGCCGGGTCGCGAAGGTCACCGTCCGCGGCCCGCCCGCGTCGAGCGCGACCCAGACGTGCCGGCGCCCGATCTCGTCGCAGGTGCCCTCCACGAGCAGCCCGCCCGGCGCGAGCCGCCCGCGCAGCCGCTCCCAGACCGCCGTGACCTGCTCCTCGTCGTACTGGCGCAGCACGTTCGCCGCCCGGATCAGGGCGACCCGGCCGGGCACGGGCACCTCGAAGCCGCCGTGCAGGAAGGAGAGGCCCTCGTGCTCGTAGGGCTTCGCGGCCTCGACGCGGGCGGGCTCGATCTCGATGCCGTACAGCCGGGTGCGGGGTTCGGCGGTGCGCAGCCGGGCGAGGAGCTCGACGGCGGTCCAGGGGGCGGCTCCGTAGCCCAGGTCCACGGCGAGCGGCGGCTCGGGGGAGCGGCGCAGCGCGGGGCCGTGGACGGCGGCGATCCAGCGGTCCATGCGGCGCAGACGGTTGGGGTTGGTGGTCCCGCGGGTGGGGGTGCCGACGGGCGAGGGGGACCGGGGGCGGCCCTGGGCGGAGCTGTGGGGGCGGGTGGTGCGCGGGGCCATGTCCGAAAGGTTACGGGGTGGGGGTGGGGGGTTGAGCGCCCCCGGTAATGAATTGGCAAAGCGGCGTCCGGGGTGGAAATGAAAGGTTCCGTTCCGGTGTTGTCCCGGCCGGAGGGCGCACCACGTCCTCCCGCCGCCATGCCCACGGCGCCGGGCTCGGGAACGAGGCCGGCACCGACGCCTGGTACCGGGTTCCCGCCGAGCCCCGTACCGGGGTCGGCACCGGGACCGGCGCCGTACCCCGACCGCGGGTCCGGCGGTGGGTCCGGCACCGACCCGACCGGCCGGACGCGCTCAGCCCGACGCGACCGGCCCCGACGTGTCGGACCCGATGCGTTCGCCCCCGAGCGGAAGGACCGCCGACGTGAGCCAGTACGTGTCCCGGTTCGCCGGCACCCGGCACCGGCACCCGGCACCGGCCCGGCTCCGGCTCCCCGGCCGGAACCGCACCCCCCGCCGCGTGGCCATGCTCAGCGTTCACACCTCCCCGCTGCACCAGCCGGGCACGGGTGACGCGGGCGGCATGAACGTCTACATAGTCGAGCTGGCGAAACGACTCGCCGCCATCGACATCGAGGTCGAGATCTTCACCCGGGCCACCACGGGCGGCCTCCCCCCGGTCGTCGAGCTCACCCCCGGCGTCCTCGTCCGGCACGTCGACGCCGGACCGTACGAGGGCCTGGCCAAGGAGGAGCTGCCGGCCCAGCTCTGCGCCTTCACCCACGGGGTGATGCAGGCGTGGGCGGGCCACCGGCCCGGCCACTACGACCTCGTCCACTCCCACTACTGGCTCTCCGGCCACGTCGGCTGGCTGGCCGCCCAGCGCTGGGGCGTCCCGCTCGTCCACGCCATGCACACCATGGCGAAGGTCAAGAACGCAGCGCTCGCCGAGGGCGACACCCCCGAGCCCGCCGCCCGGGTGATCGGCGAGACGCAGATCGTCGACGCGGCCGACCGGCTCATCGCGAACACGGCGGAGGAGGCCGACGAGCTGGCCCGCTTCTACGACGCCGACCCCGGCAAGATCGCGGTCGTCCACCCCGGCGTCAACCTGGACCACTTCCGCCCCGCCGACGGCCGGGCCGCCGCCCGCGCCCGGCTCGGGCTGCCGCAGGACGCCTTCATCCCGGTCTTCGCCGGCCGCATCCAGCCGCTGAAGGCGCCGGACATCCTGCTGCGCGCCGCCGCCGAGCTGCTCGACCGGGAGCCCTCGCTGCGCTCGCGCATGATCGTGCCCGTGGTCGGCGGACCGAGCGGCAGCGGTCTGGCGAAGCCGGAGGAGCTGCAGAAGCTGGCCGCCCGGCTCGGTCTGGCGGACCTCGTGCGCTTCCACCCGCCGGTGGGCCAGGACCGGCTCGCCGACTGGTTCCGCGCGGCGAGCGTCCTCGTCATGCCGTCCTACAGCGAGTCCTTCGGCCTGGTCGCGATCGAGGCGCAGGCGGCCGGCACCCCCGTCGTCGCGGCCGCGGTGGGCGGCCTGCCCGTCGCCGTACGGGACGGTGTGACCGGCTTCCTCGTCCAGGGGCACGACCCGGTGGACTACGCCCGCGCGCTCGGGCGCTTCGTGGCGGACCCGTCCCTCTCGGACCGGATGGGAGCCGCGGCGGCGCTGCACGCGGGCTCCTTCGGCTGGGACACGGCGGCGTCGGGCACGGCGGACGTCTACACGGCCGCCGTACACGACCACCGGCTGCGCGACACCCGCCGTCGCGTACGCTCCCACCATGGCTGAGACCGAGGACGTCCGACGGATCGTCGAGGACACCTTCAAGGACGCGGAACTGGAGTGGGAGTCCCCCGAGCCGGGCTCGTACGTGGTGAAGCTCCCCGGCACGCGCAAGCTGTTCACGACGCTCTCGCTGCGCCTCGGTCGCCACTCGCTCTCCCTCAACGCCTTCGTCATCCGACACCCGGACGAGAACGAGCCGGGGGTCCACCGCTGGCTGCTGGAGCGCAACCTCCGGCTGTACGGGGTGAGTTACGCGATCGACGGTCTCGGCGACGTCTATCTGGCCGGCAAGCTGCCGCTCGCCGCGGTGACGCCCGAGGAGCTCGACCGGCTGCTCGGTTCGGTCCTGGAGGCGGCGGACGGCGACTTCAACACGCTCCTGGAGCTCGGTTTCGCCTCGGCGATCCGGCGCGAGTACGAGTGGCGGGTCTCGCGCGGCGAGTCGACCCGGAACCTCGACGCGTTCAAGAACCTGACCCAGAAGCCCGGTGCCGGTACCGCCGCCGAGTGACCCGCGCGGCGCGGCGCGCGCTCAGTCGGCGGTGGCGGCGGCCAGGCCCGCGCGGTACCGGCCCGGAGTGGTGCCGAACTCCCGGCGGAAGGCGTGCGACAGGGCGTACGGCGTGCTGTAGCCGACGCGCCGGGCGACGGCGGCCAGCGGATCCCCGGTGTCCCGGAGCAGCGCGGCCGCACGGGTCAGCCGCCACCAGGTGAGGTACGCCATCGGGGGCCGGCCCACGAGACCGGTGAACCGGCGGGCCAGCGTGGGACGGGACACCCCGGCCTCGGCCGCCAGCAGGTCGACGGTCCACGCGGCGGCCGGGTCGGAGTGCACCGCCCGCAGGGCGGCGGCGGTCACCGGGTCGCCGAGGGCCGCCGGCCAGCTCCCGCCCGCGCCGCCCGATCCCGCCGTCCAGGACCGGATCATGTAGACGAGGAGCAGGTCGAGCAGGCTCGGCAGGGCGACCGCGGAGCCGGGCAGCCGCTCGCCCACCTCGCCGCCGAGGAGGGCGATGGCGGCGCGGAGGCCGGAATCGGCGCCCCCGTCGCCGGAGCCGCCGGGGCCGGCCCGGTGCGGCAGGTGCACCACCGGGGGGAGCTCCGCGAGGAGCGGATGGACGTGGCTGCGGTCGAGCCGGTACTTGCCGCACAGCATCTCGACCGCGGGGCCGTCCCCCGCGGCCTCCCCGGGACCGGCGGGCGGGGGCCGCGACGCCGTTCCGTCCAGCCACCGCTCGAAGGGCACGGCGCGCGCGAGCCTCGCCTCGTCGGCGGGGCCGTCCGCCATCACGTGTCCGGTGCCGTGCGGCAGCAGGACGGCGTCGCCGGGGCCCAGAGCGACCGGCTCACCGCCGTCGGGCAGCAGCCAGCAGTGCCCCTCCAGGACGACGTGGAAGCCCGCGCCCCCGTACGCCGCGAGCCGGGTGCACCAGCGGCCGGCGACCCGCACCCGCCGGGAGGAGGGCCGCCCGATCCGTACCGCCGAGATCGCGTCGCTCACCACGTCCATCGCGCCAGCGTAGCCCCGCCCCGGGGCCCCGGGTGAGCCGTACGCGTATCCGGTGGAGCCGTAGGGGCATGGAGAGTCTCACCGGCGCTGCCTAACGTCGAGGCATGACACAGGAGAGCGCAGAGCGCACGGTGCTGGGGGACGTCGAGATCGTCCGGGTCGTCGAATGGCAGGGGCCGTTCGCGGGCGCCGCCGAGCTCGTCCCCACGGCCGCCGGGCGGACGTGGCGGGACAACCGCGACTGGCTGGCACCGGACCACTGGGACCCGGAGGGCGACCGGGCGGTCATGGCGCTGCAGACCTGGGTGCTGCGCAGCGCGGGCCGGACGGTGCTGGTCGACACGGGGGTGGGCAACGGGCGCGAGCGCCCCGGCGCGCCGCGGTTCCACCACTGGCGGGGGGACTTCCTCGGCCGCCTGGAGCGCGCCGGGGTACGGCCGGAGGACGTGGACGTCGTCGTCAACACCCACCTCCACGCCGACCACGTCGGCTGGAACACCCGGGCGGCCGACGGCTCGGACGGGGCGGGGCGCGGGGAGGGCGACGGAGATCAGGGCGGTGCGGGCGGCGGTGACGGCGGCGGTGCCGGTGGCAGTGCCGGTGCCGGTGCCGGTGGTAGTGGCGGTGCCGGTGACGGTGGCAGTGGCGGTGCCGGCCCGGAGTGGGTGCCGACCTTCCCGCGCGCCGAGTACCTCCTGCCGGCGGCGGACGACGCCCACTTCGGCCCGGACAACGCCTACGGCGGCGGCCGCGCGCCGCACGACCGCCTCGTCTACGAGGACAGCGTCGCGCCCCTCCACCGCTCGGGGCAGGCCGTGCTCTGGGACGGGTTCCACCGCATCGACGAGCACCTCACCCTGGAGTCCGCGCCCGGGCACACGCCCGGCTCGGCCGTCCTGCGGCTCGCGTCGAAGGGGGAGCACGCGGTGTTCGTGGGCGACCTGCTGCACAGCCCCGTGCAGATCCTCGACCCCGCGCACAACAGCTGCTTCTGCCTGGACGCCCGGGGGGCCGCGGCGAGCCGCCGCCGGATCCTCGAACGGGCCGCCGACCGGCGGGAACTGGTCGTCCCCGCGCACTTCGGCGGCTCGGGCACCGCCGAAGTGCGCAGGGACGGGAAGGGTTTCAGGCTCGCGGGGCGGGAGCGCCGGCCGAGGGGCTGACGGCGGACGTCCCGCCGGCGGCGACGACGTGGACGGCGTCGCCGGCAGCACTGATGTCGCCGACATCGCCGACGCTCACGACGACGACTCCGACCTCGTCGCCGCCGTCGTCCGGCAGGGTGCCGCCGTCGACGACCCGGACGCCGCCGCCGTCGGTCTCCCGGGCGCCGTCGGCCTTCCGGGCACCGTCGGCCGCCCCCGTACCGCCGCCGCCGTCCTCGCAGAGGGCCTTGCGGAGCCGCAGGGTGTAGCCGACGGCGGCGAGGATGCCGATGGCGAAGGTCGCGGCCCACAGGACGTCGGGACCGGGCCCGCCGACGATCGCGCCGGCGCCGATCGGGGCGACGAACCCGGCGACGGCCCAGGACATGCCCATGACGCCCTGGTAGCGGCCACGGGCGTGCTCGGGAGCGAGGAGCGCGGTGGCCGCGGCGTTCGTCGGTACGTGGATCATCTCGCCGACGGTCCAGACGACGACGGTCGCGGCGAAGGCCACCACGGAGGAGCCGGCGAGGGCGGTGGCGCCGGTGCCGAGGGCGAAGAGCAGCGAGGAGAGGGTGAGCAGGACGACGGGGGAGCGCTTGTCGGTCAGCCTGTTGACGAGGAGCTGGAAGCCGACGATCACGATGCCGTTGACGGCGATCACGACACCGTAGGACGAGGGTGAGAGGCCCTGGTCCGCCATGGTGAGGGGGAGGCCGATCCAGGGGGCGGTGAAGACCAGGCAGACGAGGAGGTTGAGCAGGACGAGGGTGCGGAAGGGCGCGTCGCGCAGCACGGTCAGCATGCTGACCTCGGCCGCGGCGACCGGCCGGCCGGCCTGGTCGGTCTTCGCCTCGGGGCGGGTCTCGGGGAGCCGGAGGAAGACGATGACGGCGCACAGGGTGGTCGCGACGGCGTCCACGACGAACAGCGTCCGGTACCCGAGGAAGATCGCGGCCCCGCCGCCGATGGAGGCGATGGCGAAGCCGAGGTTGAGGGCCCAGTAGTTGAGGGCGTAGGCCCGGCGCACGTCGTGGGCGGGGACCATGTCGGCGATGGTCGCGTTGATCGAGGGCCGGACCGCCTGCATCGCGACGCCCATGAGGAGGACGACCGTCGCGATCGCCCAGGCGCTGGTGACGACGGCGAGGGCGGCGGCGGACGCGGCGGCCGCGAGGTGCATGGTGACCATCGTGGGGCGGCGGCCCCAGCGGTCGGTGAGCGCGCCGCCGAGCGGCGAGCCGGCGACGCCGCCGAGGCCGTGGAGGGCGACGACGAGTCCGGCGAACCAGGCCGAGTGCCCGAGCTCCACCGTCAGGTAGAGGGAGAGGAAGGTGAGGACGAAGGCCCCGGTGCGGTTGACGAGGGTCGACAGCCACAGCCACCAGAAGCCCCGCGGAAGCCCGGAGACGGTCGCGCTGGCTGATCGTCTGAGCGAGTCGATGGACATGTGTGGCCGGCCCCCTGCTGTGTGTAAGTCCCGCTTGCGGCCCTCGTAACTTACGTATCTCAGGTGTCGGACGCCAGCGAATTGACGACGCGCGTCAATCGTCGGAGGTCCATTAGGCTCGTACGCATGGCCGACGCACCGTACAAGCTGATCCTCCTCCGCCATGGCGAGAGCGAGTGGAACGAGAAGAATCTGTTCACCGGTTGGGTGGACGTGAACCTCACCGCCAAGGGTGAGAAGGAGGCGACGCGCGGCGGCGAGCTGCTGAAGGACGCCGGCCTGCTCCCCGACGTCCTGCACACCTCCCTCCAGAAGCGCGCCATCCGCACCGCCCAGCTCGCGCTGGAGTCCGCGGACCGCCACTGGATCCCGGTCAACCGCTCGTGGCGCCTGAACGAGCGCCACTACGGCGCCCTGCAGGGCAAGGACAAGGCCCAGACCCTCGCCGAGTTCGGCGAGGAGCAGTTCATGCTCTGGCGCCGCTCGTACGACACCCCGCCGCCGCCGCTCTCGGACGACAGCGAGTTCTCGCAGGCGCACGACGCCCGCTACGCGACGATCCCGCCGGAGCTGCGCCCGGACACCGAGTGCCTGAAGGACGTCGTGGAGCGCATGCTCCCGTACTGGTACGACGCGATCGTCCCGGACCTGCTCTCGGGCCGCACGGTCCTGGTCGCGGCCCACGGCAACAGCCTCCGCGCGCTCGTGAAGCACCTCGACGGCATCTCGGACGAGGCCATCGCGGGCCTCAACATCCCGACGGGCATCCCGCTCTCCTACGAGCTGGACGAGAACTTCAAGCCCCTCAACCCGGGCGGCACCTACCTCGACCCGGAGGCCGCGGCGGCCGCCATCGAGGCGGTCAAGAACCAGGGCAAGAAGAAGTAAGAAAAGTGATCATGCCCCTGACCTGCGCACACGGCGCAGATCGGGGGCATTTTCGTGCTCTGGGCCCATGCTGGGCCCTCAGCGCGGGGAGTCGTCAGGCCTCAGGGCCCTGCCGAGTGCCTGCCGCGCGCGGTCCCGGCTGCTCGGCATCAGGTGGGCGTAGACCTTCAGCGTGAGCCCCGGGTCGGAGTGCCCCAGGTACTCGCTGACGGCCTTGATGCTCTCTCCGGCGTCCAGGAGCACCGAGGCATAGAAGTGCCTCAGGGCGTGCATGCCGTGCTCTCGCGCGGCGGTGTGCTCCCGGCTCTTCGCCGCGGGGATGACGCCCACCTTGGCCAGCGCCGGCTTCCAGTGGTCCTCGTTCAGCGACGTGCGCCAGACGTGCCCGCCCAGCGGACCGGTGAAGAGCAGGCGCTTGGTCACGGGCGGACCGCCGGCGCGCATCCAGGGCAACGTGATCTCGACCGGCGGGAAGAGCTTCATGTGGGCCTTGAGCGCGTCCGCCACGGGGTCGGGCAGGGGGACGTCACGCAGCTTGCCGCCCTTCGGCGGGGCGAACACCGGTTGGCTCAGACTCAGCTTGAGCTGCTGTACGACGTGCAGCGTGGCGTTCTCGAAGTCCAGCTCTTCGACGGACAGCCCGAGGATCTCGCCCTGCCGGAGACCGCATCCGGCACCCACGTCCACCATGGGCTGGAACCGCTCGACCAAGGCGGAGCGCATGGCGAAGACCCGTTCCGGCAGCCAGGGGACCACGCGTCGGGCGCCCATCTCGGGGAGCGTCACCGTGCGCGAGTTGCAGGGGTTCCGAGGCAGGCAGCCGTCCTCGACGGCCGCGCTCAGGATGGCGCGCACGTTGGAGAAGATGACGCGAGCGTACGAGCCGGACATGCCGGAAGCTTCGAGCTGCGTCACGAACTCGCGGATGTGGCTCGGCTGGAACGAGCCCAACGGGCGGGACCCGATCCGCGGGAAGGCGTGGAGCTTGAGCTGGGACTGCATCGACGCCTTGGTGTTCGGGTCGCCGCTCTGGCTCGCCAGCCACCCCTCCGCGAACTCCTGGAAGGTCGTCCGGGCCGCGTTCGGGTCGATGTACTGGCCCCGGGCCACGTCCGCGCTGATGCTGCTGAGCCACTGCTCGGCGAGACGCTTCTGCCCGTCGGCGAAAGACTTGGACTTCCGCTTGCCGTCGGGCGCGAAGTAGCGGGCCCTGTAGCGCAGGCCGCTGCCGTGGCGGGCGGTCTTGGTGCGGACGGTCTTTCCGCTGGCGTCGGTCTCGGTCTTGAACCAACGGTCCTGGATGCTGCCAGCCATGTGGGCTGTGTCCTCTCGGTTGGTGGTGCGCCTGCCCTCAGGGAGGGAGGCATGGGGGTGCCGTGGAAGTGGCTGTGGAGGGGTTTCGGGGCGGCTAGGGAGGGTGCCTCCCTGCCTCCCTGGATGGGGGTTTGGGCAGGTCACCGGCAGGGAGGCGGGCCAGGGAGGCGGTGAGGGAGTTCTCCCTGTCTCCCTGGCCGGATAGGCTGCGCGCGGTTGTCGTCGTCTAGCGGCCGAGGACTCCGCACGCCGGTTCGCCCGGCTGCGGAACCCCGGGTTCGAATCCCGGGCGGCAGCCACATGGGCCGCCGGGTCCCGACGGGGCCAGCGGGAGCGAGGCGCCCCGGGGTTACCGACTTCGTGACGGTCGTGACGCGGCCCCCTTACCCGCCTTACCTTGCAGGTCAGTGGCCTTTACCGTCCCCTCTACCGGGGTAAAGGGCTCCCTCTACCTGAGCGGTTCCGGCGGAGGTGTGACGGTGGGGTGTGACGGGGGTGTGACGGCGTCACGGGTAGCGGGGAGGGGCCCTACCTCCCGCTCGGCCGGCGGGTCAGGCGGCGTCGGTGGCTTCCTGGTGCTGGACCCAGGTGCGGACGGCGGCGGGGTCGTAGCGGACGTGGCGGCCGACACGGAAGCCGGGCGGCCCGGTGCGCTGCTTGCGCCAGCGGTAGACGGTCTCGATGGGGACGGAGAACATCGAGGCGATGTCCTCGGGGGTGAGGTAGCGGTCCGGGAGTCCGGCGCGCAGGGTCTCGATCGGCTCGTTGGCCATGGGGTTGGGTGACTCCTCGTATCCGGTGCGCGGAGGGTGGGAGTGGTGCCGGTGGGCCGTCCTGGAGAGTTGCTGCATTTCAGCGTCCGCAGCGTCCCAGCGTCCGCACCGACCAGTTTTCGCAGGTCGGATGAGGTGAGGGTGGTGGACGCTGGTGTGGACGCTGCGGGCACTGGACGGCGATAGCGTCCGCAGCTCTGGCCGTGTCCGGGCCGCTGGTGTGCGGCCCGGTCCGGCTTCGTCAGTACTGGTCAGAGGGCCTGTGGCCCTGTCCGATCGGTGGTACGTCGGGCCACAGGGAGCCTGTCGGGGGTGCGGACGCTGTCTCCTGCGGGAGGTCGGTCCGGGTCAGGATGAGGAGCTTGTGGCGGTGCCGGTCCCGGCTGCGTTGCGTGTCGTCCACGGTGATGCCGATCGACCGCAGGAGCGGGGCGAGGCGCTTGACCTTCCCACCGGCGCGGGTCGCGTCCTTGGGCCACGTGGGCGGTCGGATGCCGCCCGGAGGCTGGACGTGCTCAAGGAGCTGGGCGGCGGTGCCGGTCCATGTCCCGCACTGCTCGACCAGCGTGGCGAGTGCGGAGCCGAACGGGTCGCCCTCCAACGCGTCCCCGGCGACGTTCGCGGACGCGGCCAGGTAGTCGTCCAGCGTCGTCCACTCCATGACCTGGTCGACGGCCGCCAGGATGCGGGCGAAGTCGGCCATGCGGGGCAGCGAGTCCAGCTTCACGTTCGGCAGGACGGCGAGGACGGCGGCGAGGAGGTCGAAGAGCGAGCCGAGGACGGCCGGCCGGATGGTCTCGAACGCGGTCGCCAACTCCTCCTCCGTACGCCGCTGCTCCGGGGCGATCAACTGGAGGTCGAGCATGAGCAGCCGCTCCGCCAGGTCCCCGGCGAGAGCTCCGGCGTCGATCGTCGTCATGGCCAGCACCCGACGGAAGGAGAGGACCACGACGTCGTCGTCGGTGTAGAGGGCCCGGTCGACGATCCCGTCTCCGGTGACCGCCTTGCACAGGGTGTCGGAGAGCCACTGCGGCAGCGTGGAGATGTTGTCCAGGCACAGCGCCCAGGAGCTGAACGCCTGCGTCGCCCACGCCTTGTGGTCCCGCGGCTGCGAGCGCTTCGCGGCCGGAGAGGGATCGATCAGGTTGACCATCATCTGCGCGGCGGCGGACTTCCCCGTGCCCTGCTCGCCCTTGAAGGTGAGGACGGGGTGCGGGATGGTCGGCATCCACGCCGCGATCAGCCACGTGACGAGTTGCCGGAAGGCGGACTCGTCCATGTTCAGCAGGCTGTGGAGCATGGACAGCCCGTCCCCGAGCAAGACCGGCGCGGGCATGGGCGCCATGGCCCCGGAGCGGCGGAAGAGGACGGGGGAGCGCTCGACGACGTGCCAGCCGCCGGCGGTGACGGTGACCGCGCGGCCGTCGGCGGTGCCGAGGTCGACCACGATCGTCCCGGCGTCGTCGTGCCCGACCCGCAGGTGCACCTGTACCGGGTCGTCCGACTCGGCGATGCCCTCCAGCACGGTCATGGCGTCCGCCAGCGCGGACTGCGAGGCCACGTCGCCGTCGAACGTCTCCGCGTATAGGCGGGCGAGACGCTGGCGGACGCCGGACCGGCCGCGTAGGGGCAGGGCGATGTTCGGGCCGTCGATCGCGACCGCGTAGGGGCGGCCGTCGGTCGACATGACGAACCGGTACCGCTCCCGCGCCAGGGCGACCAGCCGCACGGCGGCCGACGGCTTCTTGCCCCCGTCGTCGACCGGCGGGCGCTTGTTCACGGACCCCCGTCCGGTGTTCATGGCCGACTGCCCGGTGTTCACGGGCGCCGCGTCGGTCGACCCGACGGGGGTGATCGGTCGGGCGGTTCCGTTCACCGGCTTGGTGGTGCTGTTCACGCGCTCACCCCTCGATCGGTCGACTGCTCACAGGTGTTCATTCGGGCCGTACGCCGCCCGTGGTCGAGCCGACCGACCCGCACGTGACGCTCGACCCGTTCACGGTGCTGCGCCTGGTCAGGGGTAGACCGCGTGGCCGATGAACGGGCGTGAACGATCCGCGCGAGCATCAGCCAGTCGACCCCGTCCGGGCCCAACTCGATCGACTTCGAGTCGGCCGACTGTTGGGGCCCCGGGGACGTCTCGTCGGTCGGCTGAACACCGGTGAACGCGAGGTCGGTCGACCAGACCAGCAGCAGCGCGAGCGACAGAAACAGTCGGTCGGCCTTGGCGTGGTTGCAGGGCTGGCAGGCGAGTACGAGGGCGTTCGCGGACCACGTCCGGTAGAGCGAGATCGGCACGACGTGGTCCATCGTCGCCTCCCGCAGGTCGCGGAAGCGGTGCCGGCAGTAGGCGCACCGCCAGCCGTCGCGGGCCGCGAGCTGGGCCTTGCGGCTGCGACGGCGGGCAGCGTTGAGCCGTGGAGAGGCGTGCAGGCTCACCCGGTCACCCCGGAGACGTCGACCAGGTCGAGCACGGTCCGCAGCGCAGCGGACAGGGAGCCCAGGTGCATGGCCATGGCGGTCGGGCTCGCCGTGCCGAGGTCGAGGTTCTCGACCCGGCTCAGCGCGTCCCTCGCGGCCGCCAGCAGCACGGGCGGCACCGGCACCACGGACGGTGCCTGCGGGGTCAGCTCCTTCGGCCGCATGGCGGGCCACAGGTCCCACACGGTCGTCCCGAGGACGCGGGCGACGGCGTGGGCGTGCCGGGCGTAGGGGCGGCGTCCGGGCTCGTTCACCCAGCGCTCCACGGTCTTGGGGTCGACCTGGATCTGTTCGGCGAGTTCGGCGTAGGTCAGATCGGCCTCGACGATGGCCGCCGCGAGCCGCAGGTTCCCCTCGGCCGGCGTCGGGGCGGGCAGGTTCCACGGGGTCTCGGGTGCGATCGTCACAGCGCCGCCTCCAGCCCGAACACGCGGGTGATCGCGGAGCCGACGCACCGCAAGTACTCGAACGGCGGCAGGGCGTGACTCCCGGGCGCGTCACCCCGGTAGACGGCCATGACGCGCTCGGACCGCTGGTCCAGCGAGAGGAGGTCCGTGGTGATCAGCGCGAACCGAACCGAGTCACGCACCACGTCGTCCCTGACCAGGTCCGTGTCCTCCAGGCAGACGCCCGGCGTCGTCACCAGCAGCGTCAGCAGCTCCGCGAACGACACATGCGCCGCGACGGGGACGCTGATCCGTACCGGCTCGTTCGGGTCCGGGTCGCCGAACGCGTCGACGTGACCGCCGACCGGGCGACTGACTAACCCAAGAGCAAGAGATCCAGGCATCATGGGAATGCCCCTTCGTGGGTCGGGGAGCGGCTATCTGCTTGGCGGTAGGGAGCCGCTCCCTGCTTTGTCCTAGGCCATTGACCAGGACGTTTCCATGCCTCAGCCCCCATGCAGGGAGCGGTATCCGCTTCGATCGATCCGACCGGCGGGCACATCCCTAAGGTTCCCTAGGGCACCCTAGGGTGTCAAGCGGTACGCTAGGGAACACGTCCAATGAGGCAAGGGAGTTGACGTGGTGTCGGATCAGGTCGGGCATCGGGCGCCGTACGCACGGATCGCCGCGCACTACGAGGAACTGATCACGTCCGGCCAGCTTCAGCCGGGCGAGTTGCTGCCCAGCATCAAGACCCTCTCCCAGGAGTGGAGCGTCAGCACCGCGACCGCTGAGAAGGCGCTCCGGAAGCTCCGCACCGACGGGCTCATCCGGGGAATCCACGGCATCGGCACCGAGGTGATCGACCGTCCCGCCCCCATGTCCTCCGGCGCACAGCGCCAGGATCGGGGCCGCCGCAGCGGGTCGAGCTGGGGAGCGGGCGAACGGTCCGACTCCCATGCAGCGGCTGTGGTTCCGGCGCCGGCCGACGTGGCGCGGGTGCTCGACATCGAGCCCGGCGCGGACGTGATCCGCCGTAGTCGCGTCTACCGAGACCGGCACGGCATCGTCGCGCACTCCACGTCGTGGATCCCGGCGCAGTACGGGAAGCTCGTCCCGCAGCTGGCGGAGAGCGAGCGTCTGACGGGCGGAACGTCCCTCCAACTCATCGCACAGGCCACGGGACGGCCGATCACCCGCCGGATCGACACGGCGTCGGCCCGGCTCCTGACGTCGGCGGACGCGGAGCTCCTGGAGCTGGACCCCGCGAACCCGCCCGCGGAACCGGTGGTCGTGATGACCGCGAAGTTCGTCGACAGCGGGGACCGCGTCGTGGAGTACGGCGTGGACCTCGGCGGCCCTGGCCGGACGTGGCTCACGGAATCGGAGCTCGCGCAGTGACGGCGGACCAGGCCGCAGGGCCCTTCTGCGTGCTCATGGCGGGGCTTCCGGGGTCGGGCAAGACGACGCTCTCGCGCGCGCTCACGGCTCGCGGGTTCGTCCGGCTGTGCCCGGACGAGGAGATGTTCCGCCGACACGGCGTGTACGGCGTCGACTTCCCGCGGGGCACGTTCCCGACCCTGGAGCGCCCGGTGCTCGAAGAGATCGCCGTGGAGCTCGGTGACCACCTCCGGGCCGGCCGCAACGTGGTGGTCGACCACGGATTCTGGACCCCCGACGACCGCGCGCGGTGGATGGCAATCGCCACGGACGCGGGCGCCCTGTCGCTGCTCGTCTACCTGGAAGCGAGCCACGAGGAACTCTGGTCGCGGGTGAGCCAGAGGAACGCCCAACACGAAGCGGATCCGAACTCGATCTACTTCTCGGAGAACGACCTCGCCCGCTACCGGACCCGGTTCGTCCCTCCTGCGACTGAGGAGCCGCACATCCTCTACGGCGGTGACCCCGATTCAGTGCTGAAAGCGCTGGAAGGGGCCGGGCTGAAATCTGAGTGCTAGACGCTAGATCCCAGGTCAGGAGCACATTCGACTGCTAGCGCCCCTGCTAGACCTAGCGGCAACGGCTGCTAGATCTAGCAGGTGTCGGCGTACCCGTGAATGTGTTCAGCCACGTGCGGGTGGAGGCGCCCACGTCGTGGTCGGCTCCTGTCGTGCTGTCTACACCTCGTTGAAACCGCGCGATGGGTCGTAGATGTCAAGCTCGATGACGATCACGAAGAAGGTCGTGACGACGTAGTGGACCATTACGTGGTCTTCCCACACCGAGCGCGTCACAGTGTCGCTCGTGTAGGCGAGGTGGCTGCCGGCGCCCTCGGGGTCAGCTGTGATCCTGGCGACGATACGCAGGAACGTGTCCCGATCCTCGGTCGGCATGTAGTCGCGGAAGCGCGCAACCTGCTCGGTGAACTGCACTCGTCTCTTCATCGAGGCCGGATTCTAGGGACGCAGCGGAGCTTCCTGCGGGCAATTATCAAGGGGTGCCCTGCGGGCACGCGACCTTTGGCAGCTCGCTCCGCTCGCGCTGCGGCGATCGCCGTCCCGGGGTGGGCCGGTATGCGCTCCTGGCCTTGTCGCTTGTCGCCCGACCGGACACACCCGTACGCCGGTCTTGGCGACGCCCAGGGCGCTCTGACCTGCGGGGCGACAAGCGACAAGACAAGTGACAGCGCTCCGTCCTCGCCGACCAAGGACCCCGGAGCCGTAGCCGCGTACAGACAAGAGGAGCACCCGGGCGGGGGCGGCGTGCTCCTCTTGTCTGTACGCGGTGCCGTGACACGGGGAGGTCCAGCGTTCGCAGCATCCGACAGCCGTTCCGCTCTAAGAGCGCTCTGACCTGGGGTGACGCTCTTAGAACGGAGTGGATCCTGCGGACGCTGCGGATGCTGGCGGACGCTATACATTTTGTTCAGCGTCCGCACGGAAACCGCAGGTCAGGAACAATGCGGGAAGAGACGTGGACGCTGCGGACGCTGTTTTTCCTCAACTCTCTAGGGCGAGGAGAAGAGGCTTTTCAGAAGCGAGGGTGGCCGAGGGAGAGCATCGCCATCCCCCTCTGAAAAGCCTTTCCAGAACTCCGCGCAGCGCGGTAGGCGCCCGGGCCCTCAGACCTCACCCCAGGCGCGGTACCGGCGCTCAGAGGAGGGGCCATAGCCGCGCGGGCCGATTGCCTCTTCAATCTCGATCAGGCGCGGGCGTCGAACGGCCGGCCCTGTCAGAGGTGGAGGTTAGCCTGCGGCGAAACCGAGGGTCGGCGACCAGGGAGGGTTGTGCTGTGGGTGGCAACGAGTGGACGGCGACCGGGCCGTACCAGAAGGATCTGGCGGCTGCGTTCCGGCAGGCTCAGAGCCAGGAGTTGGCGAAGGATGATCACGGCTTTCCGGGGCGGGGCATCGTCGAGCTGTGGGAGGACGAGGGCTGGCGGGAGTACATCCTGACCGGAGGGACCTGCACGGTGCTCGACTTCTACGAGCTGATCGACGCTGATGCAGGTGACCAGTTCGCCATGATGCGCCCCATGACCGAGGAGGAGATCCGCAGCTGGGCTCCCGACGGGCGACCCACGCGTGACCAGTGGGACGCTGCGACACGTCGATTGCTCGACCCGATCGGCCGTGGGATAGGCCGGTGCACAGTGTTGTACCGGGATGGCGAACCGGCCGAGATTGCCTACTGGGGCTGTACTGCGGACTAGAGTCCAGCGCTGGTCAAACTCCACTGAGACGGGACAGTGGGCGGGCGAGGGGCGTCCGCCCGAAGGGCGGTCCTTCTCGCTCTTCGCCGACGCCTGGCGATAGCAGCCCGCCGGCCGATCTCAGCCAACCGCCCCACGCCGAGCTCCGGCGTGGCGGCCGGAGCGGCGGCTAACGGCTAACAGGCTGCTCACGGCTGGTTTGGCCCGCTAGCGGGGGCGCTAACGTTAGCGGGCCGTACTGCTAGCGCTAGCGGCTACGGAGGGCCCGAGCTGGGCCCTCTCTGGGCCCTCCGACGGTGACCAGCGACGGCCAACAACGCCCAACAACAACCGCTCGACCGCAGGTCACTTGGGGTGCGCGACCCTCTGACCAGGGGCGGAAGACGGGCCCGCCAGACCCAGGGCAAGAAGTAACAGCCCCAGCCAGGGAAGAGCCCCCCACCGGCCACGCCGGGCGGGGGGCTCCTCCACACCCGGCCCCGGCCCGGCGACGGCTCCGGGCGGGCTTCGGTGCGGCCACCGGACGCCCGCGCGGCGGGAAATCGCGCGCCGGATCCGTACGTCCTCGCTAGCCTCCGCCCCATGAGTACGTCGCTCCGTCTGGAGAAGATCACCCCCGCCACCGTCGACGCCGCGCTCGCCCTGCGCGTGCATCCCCATCAGGAGCGGAACGTCGCCCCCGTCGTGCGCTCCCTTGCCGAGGCGTACGCCTTCGGGGAGGCCGCCTGGCCGCGGCTGGTCTTCGACGGGGACGAGCTCGTCGGGTTCCTGATGGCCTTCCTCGACCTCCAGTGGAACCCCGAGAAGGACCCCGACGACCGCCGCAGCGGTCTCTGGCGGCTCAACATCGCCGCCGACGGGCAGGGCAGGGGGTACGGCCGGTTCGCCGTCGAAGCCGTCCGCGACGAACTGCGCCGGCGCGGCGCCTCGCAGCTGTACGTCACCTGGGAACCCGGCCGGGACGGGCCCGGCGCCTTCTACGAGCGGCTCGGCTTCCGCCCCACGGGGGAGACCAGCGGCGAGCAGGTCGTCGGCGTGCTGGACCTCTAGTCAGAGGGAACGAGCCGGCCCGGGGCGGACCGGACCAGTCCGAGCAGGCCGAGCAGGTCGGGGCGGACCACACCGGCCCGGGACGCGGACCGAACCGGCCCATGCCGGGCCGAGGCGGGCCGAGGGCGCTGATGTCGCGTCCTCGCCCCGCCCCTTCCGCGCATCCCGGTCAGCCGGAGCAGCCGCCGCACTGGCACGGGCCGCCCGACTGGCAGCCGCAGCCGCAGCCGGAGCCGCAGCCGCAGGCGCCCAGCAGGGGCAGGTGCACCGCCTCGCGCGGTGCCTCCGCCCCTGAGGTGGTCGCGGTCGGGTTGGGGGAATCGGCCATGGGGGTCCCTCCCTTTCGAGGCGCACATCGCCTCCCCCCATTGCATGCCCACCCGGACCGGCGCATCAACGGCGCATCGGCGCCCGCGCGCCTACGCGCCCTCGACCGGCGCGTCCGCCGCCTGCAGCTCGTCCGCGTGCTCGCCCGTCACCAGGTACACCACGCGCTTCGCCACCGACACCGCGTGGTCCGCGAACCGCTCGTAGTAGCGGCCGAGCAGCGTGACGTCGACCGCCGTCTCGATGCCGTGCTTCCAGCGGTCGTCGATCAGGTGCTGGAACAGCGTCCGGTGCAGCAGGTCCATCTCGTCGTCGTCCGTCTCCAGCTGCAGCGCCAGGTCGACGTCCTTCGTGATGATGACCTCCGCCGCCTTCGCCATCAGGCGCTGCGCCAGCTGCCCCATCTCCAGGATGGTCGCGTGCAGGTCCCGGGGCACCGCCGTGTCGGGGAACCGCAGCCGGGCGAGCTTCGCCACGTGCTGCGCCAGGTCGCCCGAGCGCTCCAGGTCGGCGCTCATCCGCAGCGACGTGACCACGATCCGCAGGTCCGTCGCGACCGGCTGCTGCCGCGCGAGCAGCGCTATCGCCCGGGCCTCCAGCTCGTGCTGGAGGTCGTCGACCTTCTGGTCGGCGGCGATCACGCTCTCCGCCAGCTTGAGGTCCGCGTCGAGCATCGCCGTGGTGGCGCGTCCGACCGCGGACCCGACGAGGCGGGCCATCTCGACCAGGCTCTCGCCGATCGAGTCCAGTTCCTCGTGGTACGCGTCCCGCATGGATGTCCCTCTCTACGCACAGCTCGGCAAAGCTCCGGGGGGGTCCGGATGGGGGCCTCGGATCCCCACGCTCCCACCTTCCGTCCCGCACGCGTCCGGCTCCACCCGCACACATGAATCAATACTTTCCCCAAGGTGAACTCTGGGCGACGTAAGCCGTCGGCCCTCCCGGAGCATGTGAATCACTCCGGTCCTCGGGGTGAACTCTGAGCGACGAGTGTTCGAGGAGCCACTCGGACGGCTGGGAGAGAGTCCTCGCACCCGCATAACCTGGGAGGCATGGACGTGAACGCGGCGGTCGCCGCCCTGGCCGCGATCGCCGGCGTGTGCACCGGCGTGATCGCCATGCTGGCGTTCCGCTGGAGCGAGCGCGACCAGGCCAGACCCACCCGCACCTCCCTGCACACCGACGCCGTGCTCCCGCCCGGCGTCGACACCGTGCTGTCCGTACTGCGCTCCTCCGCGGTCGTCCTCGACGAGAGCGACTCCGTGGTGAAGGCCAGCTCGGCGGCGTACGCGCTCGGCCTGGTCCGCGGCGGGAAACTGGCCGTCGAGCCGATGCTCAACATGGCCCGTGACACCCGCCGCGACGGCGAGATACGACAGGTCGAGCTGGACCTGGCCCGGCGCGGCAGCGGCCGCGGCGAGGCGCTCGCCGTGTCCGCGCGGGTCGCCCCGCTGGGCTCGCGGCTCGTGCTGCTGCTGGTCGAGGACCTCACCGAGGCCCGCCGCATCGAGGCGGTACGGCGCGACTTCGTCGCCAACGTCAGCCATGAGCTCAAGACCCCGACGGGCGCGCTCTCCCTGCTCTCCGAGGCCGTCATGGACGCCTCGGACGACCCCGAGGCGGTCACCCGCTTCGCCGGCCGCATGCAGATCGAGGCGACCCGCCTCACCAACCTCGTACAGGAGCTCATCGACCTCTCCCGCGTGCAGAACGACGACCCGCTGGAGGACTCCGAGCCGGTGTCCGTGGACGAACTCGTCGACGAGGCGATCGACCGCTCCCGGCACACCGCCACCACCAAGCAGATCACCATGGCGTCCGGAGGCACCGCCGACCTGCGGGTCTGGGGCAGCCGCGGCCAGCTCGCCGCCGCCCTCGGCAACCTGGTCGAGAACGCCGTCAACTACTCACCCGCCCACACCCGCGTCGGCATCGCGGCCCGCAAGATCGCCGCTCCCGGCGGCGACCTGATCGAGATAGCCGTCACCGACCAGGGCATCGGCATCCCCGACAAGGACAAGGAGCGCGTCTTCGAGCGCTTCTACCGCGTCGACCCGGCCCGCTCCCGTGCCACCGGCGGCACCGGACTCGGCCTGGCCATCGTCAAGCACGTGGCCGCCTCCCACGGCGGAGAGGTCACCGTCTGGAGCACCGAGGGCCAGGGCTCCACCTTCACCTTGCGGCTGCCCGAGGCGGGCGCCGTACGGGACCGCCGACCCGCCTCGTCCCCCACCCCTGATCTCATGACCGAACCGCTTCCTGCCCCGGAGGTCCTTCCGTGACCCGAGTGCTTGTCGTCGAGGATGAGGAATCCTTCAGCGACGCCCTGTCCTACATGCTTCGCAAGGAGGGTTTCGAAGTCGCGGTAGCGGCGACCGGGCCCGACGGCCTCGACGAGTTCGAGCGCAACGGGGCCGACCTCGTCCTCCTCGACCTGATGCTTCCGGGCCTGCCCGGCACCGAGGTGTGCCGGCAGCTCCGCGGGCGCTCGAACGTCCCCGTCATCATGGTGACGGCCAAGGACAGCGAGATCGACAAGGTCGTCGGGCTGGAGATAGGAGCCGACGACTACGTGACGAAGCCCTTCTCCTCGCGGGAGCTGGTCGCCCGCATCCGCGCGGTGCTGCGCCGCCGCGGCGAGCCGGAGGAGGTCACCCCCGCGGCCCTGGAGGCCGGTCCGGTCCGCATGGACGTCGACCGCCACGTGGTGACGGTCGCGGGCGGCAAGGTCGACCTGCCCCTGAAGGAGTTCGACCTCCTGGAGATGCTGCTGCGCAACGCGGGCCGCGTACTGACCCGCATGCAGCTCATCGACCGGGTCTGGGGCGCGGACTACGTCGGCGACACCAAGACCCTCGACGTCCACGTCAAGCGTCTCCGCGCCAAGATCGAGCCCGACCCGGGCGCTCCGCGCTACCTGGTCACGGTCCGCGGCCTGGGCTACAAGTTCGAGCCGTAGACACCGGCCCGGCCGGGACGCCGGCGGTGCGCCGGCCCGGTCCCGACCGCCGCCGTCGCCGCGTACGGCGAAGGGCGCCCTCCCCGCCGGGGAGGGCGCCCTTTCCGCGTGTGTACGGGTCAGTGGCCGGCCGCGTGGCTCGCCTCGCCCGACGGCTCGCCGGAGGCCTCTCCGCCGTGCTCGCCCTCGGCCGCGCCCGAGGGCGAGGCGGAGGCGGTCGGCTGGGCGCCCGGGGGAGCCGGGAGGATGGTGGGGCCGAAGTCCTTGAAGTAGCTGGCGGCCGGGACCACGAAGGCGCTCAGGCCCACGTCGCCGGTCCGGCTCAGCTTGAAGACGACCTTCTGCGCGTCGCCGTCGCGGGTGGCCTCGCTGCCGTTCGCGATGACCGCGGAGGCGTTGCCCTCGCCGCCGATCACGACGGAGCCGTTGGCCGGGACGACGATCGGTCCGGTGCCGGAGGCGGCCTTGAGCGCCACCGCGGTGCCGGCGCTGCCCGGGAGGGTGATGGACTCCAGGGTCTGGGGCTCGTCGCCGTTGTTGAAGACGGTGGCCGAGACGACGGCCGGGCCCTTGGCCACGTCCAGGGGCTGGGTGATCACCAGCGCGTTCTGGATCTTGACGTCGTCCACCGTGACGGCGGCGTTGTCCGGCTTGATGCCGAGCGTCTGCGCGTCGTTGCCCGCACCACAGGCGGACAGCGCGGCGACGGAGAGAACGATGGCGGTGGCGGCGAGGGCGCCGCGTCGAAGGCTGCGGCTCACGGCGGCGGCATCTCCTAGGACGTACGGACAGGCTACGGACAGGCTTCGGACAGCTGTGGAACCAAGGACCGACGACAAGACCGAAGATCGGCTAAGGGTGTGTCAGCGCGCTCAGGTTACCGAGCCGCACTCTCCGTCCCGCACCCGACCCGCCCCTTACCGGCCACGGGGTCACCGGGGGCGGGCCCGGCGGGCGGGCCCACGGCACTTCCGGTGCGTCGGCCGTCGTGGCCGGATCACGACCCATTGACCTGTTGTTCACATAACTGCCTTGATCAATTCGGGGGCCGCGCCGCATTCACCGGAGCCTCGCCTCCGAAAATCCCCGACCGGCGCCCGCTGATCAATTACGGAATCACCCCGCGATGCATCCGTACGGGTGGACGATCCTCGAACGGAGTACGTTGGGAAGGGCACTCCGAACCCGACAAAACGGGACATCGAGCCTCTCTTGAGGGGGTTCGGGTAGGTGTAACGTGCGCGTTTCTCTCCGTCCGCACAGCCGCTCCGACCTGCGAATACCGCCTTCCGGAAGCCCGCCGCAGCACGTTCGTGTTGCTGTTGTCAAGCCCCGAGATATGCCCTGACCTGCGAAAACGCCATTCAGAAGAAGCTGTATCCGTGTTACCCTGGATAGCCACGGAAGGGGTACCTGTCACATGACGTTCAAGGTTGGCGACACCGTGGTCTATCCCCATCACGGGGCCGCGCTGATCGAGGCCATCGAAACTCGCCAGATCAAAGGCGTGGACAAGACCTACTTGGTGCTCAAGGTCGCGCAGGGCGACCTGACGGTTCGTGTGCCGGCGGACAATGCGGAGTTCGTCGGTGTTCGCGACGTGGTCGGTCAGGACGGGCTGGACCGGGTCTTCGAGGTGCTGCGCGCACCGTACGCCGAAGAGCCGACGAACTGGTCCCGTCGCTACAAGGCAAATCTCGAGAAGCTCGCCTCCGGCGATGTCATCAAGGTCGCCGAAGTAGTCCGCGACCTGTGGCGGCGCGAGCGCGAGCGCGGTCTCTCCGCCGGTGAGAAGCGCATGCTCGCCAAGGCACGGCAGATCCTGGTCAGCGAGCTGGCCCTCGCGGAGAACACGAACGAGGACAAGGCCGAGGCTCTCCTCGACGAGGTCCTCGCGTCCTGAGCGTGCTCTGACGACATCCGAGCGCGCAACCAAGTGAAGCGATGCCGCGGTGCCCGTCGGCGTACTGTGATCCACACAGTGCTGCCGCCGGGCGCTTCGGCATTTTCACGACCGCCCCGGCGGTCCCCCGTATGTCCTGTACACGCCTGTCCCGTACGCACGTTCGCGCACGCGTGTTCATCTCCGTATGCTCTCGTTCCCCCTGTTACGTCCGAACCCCTGTGCGCGGGCGCCGACGCCTCGACCGTCGTCACGGAAAGGGCCCGGTCAAGGCGGAGCGTCCGGCACGGTGAGGCCATACCCATGTCGGCCGCGGAAACAAACCTGCCGGAGTGCAACCGATGTCAGACGAAGCGCGTCCTTCTCGTACCGCCGTGGTGATCCCGGCGGCCGGACGGGGCGTACGCCTCGGTCCGGGCGCCCCCAAAGCACTGCGCACGCTGAACGGCACCCCCATGCTCATCCACGCCGTCCGCGCGATGGCCGCCTCCCGCGCGGTCTCGCTCGTCGTCGTGGTCGCGCCCCGCGACGGCGCCGCCGAGGTCAAGAACCTCCTCGACGCCCACGCCCTCCCCGAGCGCACCGACTACCTCGTCGTCCCCGGCGGGGACACCCGCCAGGAGTCCGTGCGCCTCGGGCTCGACGCGCTCCCCGAGGGCATCTCCACCGTCCTCGTCCACGACGCCGCCCGCCCGCTCGTCCCCGTCGACACCGTGGACGCGGTCATCGAGGCCGTCCGGGACGGGGCCGTCGCCGTCGTCCCCGCCCTCCCCGTCGCCGACACGGTCAAGGAGGTCGAGCCGGCCGAGCGCCCCGGCGACCCCGAGCAGGTCGTCGCCACCCCCGTCCGGGCCCGGCTCCGCGCCGTCCAGACACCCCAGGGCTTCGACCACGACACCCTGGTGAACGCCCACGCCACCGTCGCCCTCACCGGCGAGGGGGCCACCGACGACGCCGGTATGGTCGAGCGGCTCGGCGCGCCCGTCGCCGTCGTGCCCGGCCACGAGGAGGCCTTCAAGGTGACCCGCCCCCTCGACCTCGTCCTCGCCGAGGCCGTACTCGCCCGCAGGAGGGCCAACGATGGCTTCTGAGTCGATGCACCTTCCCCGTACCGGCATCGGTACCGACGTCCACGCCTTCGAGAAGGGCCGCGAACTCTGGTGCGCGGGCCTCCTGTGGGACGAGTCCGCGAGCGACGGGTACGGCCTCGCCGGGCACTCCGACGGAGACGTCGCCGCTCACGCCGCCTGCGACGCGCTCTTCTCCGCCGCCGGCATCGGCGACCTCGGCGCCCACTTCGGCACCTCCCGCCCCGAGTACGCCGGCGCCTCCGGCGTCACCCTGCTCGCCGAGGCCGCCCGGATCGTGCGCGCCGAGGGGTTCGAGATCGGCAACATCGCCGTCCAGGTCATCGGCGTCCGCCCCAAGGTCGGCAAGCGGCGCGACGAGGCGCAGAAGGCGCTGAGCGAGGCGGCCGGCGCGCCGGTCTCCGTCTCCGGCACCACCACGGACGGCCTCGGCCTGACGGGTCGTGCGGAGGGGCTCGCGGCGCTGGCGACCGCCCTCGTGTACCCGGTGGCGCGGGCGTAGGGACGTCCCGGGGCGCCCGCCGTCCCGTTCACCGGTACCGGCATCCACCGGTACCGGTGAAAAACGTCATCGGAGACGGGGAACAGGTATCGGGGCACTACCACCCGCCCACTACCCTGGAGTGGTGACTATTCGCCTGTACGACACCAGCGCCCGGCAGATCCGTGACTTCACCCCGCTCACGCCGGGCCAGGTCTCGATCTACCTCTGTGGTGCCACCGTCCAGGCGGCCCCGCACATCGGCCACATCCGATCGGGGCTGAACTTCGACATCATGCGCCGCTGGTTCGCGTACCGCGGCTACGACGTCACGTTCATCCGCAACGTCACCGACATCGACGACAAGATCATCAGGAAGGGCGCCGAGCAGGGCCGCCCCTGGTGGTCCATCGGCTACGAGAACGAGCGCGCGTTCAACTCCGGCTACGAGGCGCTCGGTTGCCTGCCGCCGAGCTACGAGCCGCGCGCCACCGGGCACGTCCCCGAGATGATCGAGATGATGCGCGGCCTCATCGAGCGCGGTCACGCGTACGAGGCCGACGGCAGCGTCTACTTCGACGTGCGCTCGTTCCCGGGCTACCTGGAGCTGTCGAACCAGGACATCGACGACCTCCGCCAGCCCGACGAGGGCGTCGCCGGCAAGCGCGACCCCCGGGACTTCGCCATGTGGAAGGCGACCAAGCCGGGCGAGCCCGACTGGGAGACCCCGTGGGGCCGCGGCCGCCCCGGCTGGCACCTGGAGTGCTCGGCGATGGCCCACAAGTACCTGGGCTCCGCCTTCGACATCCACGGCGGCGGCCTCGACCTGATCTTCCCGCACCACGAGAACGAGATCGCCCAGGCCAAGGCCTTCGGCGACTCCTTCGCCCAGTACTGGGTGCACAACGCCTGGGTCACCATGAGCGGCGAGAAGATGTCGAAGTCGCTCGGCAACAGCGTGCTGGTGTCCGAGATGGTGAAGAACTGGCGCCCCATCGTCCTCCGCTACTACCTGGGCACCCCGCACTACCGGTCGATGATCGAGTACAGCGAGGAGTCCCTGCGCGAGGCCGAGTCGGCGTTCGGCCGCATCGAGGGCTTCGTCCAGCGCGCCACCGAGAAGGCCGGCAAGGACGTCGCCCCCGCCGCCGAGGTGCCGCCGGCCTTCGCCGAGGCCATGGACGACGACCTGGGCGTGCCGCACGCGCTCGCGATCATCCACACCACCGTCCGCCAGGGCAACAGCGCCCTCGCCGCGGACGACAAGGACGAGGCCATCGCCCGCCTCGCCGAGGTCCGGGCCATGCTCGGCGTCCTCGGCCTGGACCCGCTCGACCCGCACTGGGCCGAGGAGGGCGGTGGCGGCGACGAGCTCCACGGCGCCGTCGACACCCTCGTACGGCTCGTGCTCCAGCAGCGGGAGTCGGCGCGCGAGCGCAAGGACTGGGCGACCGCGGACGCGATCCGCGACCAGCTGGGCCAGTCCGGCCTCGCCATCGAGGACAGCCCCGACGGCCCCCGCTGGACGCTGGGCAACCGTTAGAAGACGTGCCGCTCGGGCCCCCGGGCGGCACACTTCAGTTACAGACTTTGTACGTCAGCAGAGGAAACAGGTAGTCATGGCCGGGAACAGCCAGCGCAGGAACCGCCGCACGTCGAACAAGAAGGGTGCGACGATCGGCAGCGGTGGCCAGCGGCGCAAGGGCCTCGAAGGCAAGGGCCCGACGCCCAGGGCCGAGGACCGCAAGGGCCACAAGGCCTACCGCGTCTCCAACGCGATGGCCCGCCAGGCGGCCAAGCGCAAGCCCGTCGCCCGCCGCGGCGGCAAGGGCCAGTCCGAGATGGTCGTCGGCCGCAACCCGGTCTTCGAGGCCCTGCGCGACGGCGTGCCCGCCTCGACGCTGTACGTGCAGCAGTTCATCGACAACGACGAGCGCGTGCGCGAGGCCCTGAACCTCGCCACCGGCCGCGGCAACATCAACATCATGGAGGCGCCGCGCCCCGAGCTCGACCGGATGACGAACGGCCTGAACCACCAGGGCCTCGTCCTCCAGGTCCCGCCGTACGAGTACGCGCACCCCGAGGACCTCGTCACGGCCGCGTTCGACGACCACGACGACCCGCTGATCGTCGCCCTCGACGGCGTCACCGACCCGCGCAACCTCGGCGCCGTCGTCCGCTCGGTCTCCGCCTTCGGCGGCCACGGCGTCGTCGTCCCCGAGCGCCGCGCCGCCGGCATGACCGCCGGAGCGTGGAAGACCTCGGCCGGCACCGCCGCCCGTACCCCGGTCGCCCGCGCCACCAACCTGACGCGCTGCCTGGAGCAGTACCAGAAGGCCGGCGTCACGGTCGTCGGCCTCGCCGCCGACGGCGACCGCGAGGTGCACGAGCTGGAGGAGCTCGGCGGTCCGGTCGTCATCGTCGTCGGCTCCGAGGGCAAGGGCCTGTCCCGCCTCGTCGGCGAGACCTGCGACTTCCTCGTCCGCATCCCCATGCCGGGCGGCGCCGAGTCGCTGAACGCCGGCGTCGCGGCCGGTGTCGTGCTCTACGAGGCGGCCCGCCGCCGGATGGCCCGCTGACACCGGGCCGACAGTCGGTTCCGGCCCCGGCCGTGGCGTGATCTTGACGGGTCTCGGACATTTGCGAGCCGTCAAGGCAGTGTCCTAAACCCAGATCACTCGGTTAGATGAGTGTGGACACCAGAACGCCCCGGCCGGGGTTCGACGATCAGCCCGCGTTGAGCATGGTCAAGGTGGATTCCGATCCCGCCCAGGTGATCGTGAACCACGCCAGCTTCCGTGTGCGGCTCGCGCCGGCCCCGCAGCCGAAGATCGGCGCCGGCGCCCGCACCGCAGCCCTGTCCGGGGCCGGGGCAGGAGCGGGCGGACCGCGCCGTCGTCCCGTCGTGTGGACCGGAAAGTCCTCCCCGGGCGCGACCGGCCTCCTCCAGGCCGTACGGGAATCCTCCGTCTCCACCCTGGAGCCGGTGGGCGGCCGCGGGGGCCTCGCCGCGCTGGACGGCGGCGCCACCCAGGCCATCCCGCGCATCGACGACACCATGCCCACCCCGGTGGTGCCCGCCGACTCCGGCCCCCTGCTGCCGCCGATGCGCCGCGCCGAGGGCGCCTACGACGACCTGTACGAGCTCCGCCCCGAGGCCGAAGGCCCCGGCTCGGGCGCGTACGAGGAGGAGAAGCCGGAGGGCCGCGCCGCGCAGCGCCACGGCCAGGACAACGTCCGGCACGCCTACTACCCGGGCCGCCGGATGAACCTCGGCGTCGTCCTCCTCCCGCTCCGCGTCTTCCTCGGCTTCATCTCCATCTACGCGGGCATGGGCAAGCTCTGCGACCCCGTCTACTTCGACGGCGGCGAGCGCGGCTCCATGGTGAAGTGGCTCAACTCCCTGCACCCCTGGCCGCTCGCCGAACCCCTCCGCGACTTCGCCCTCCAGCACCCGGTCGGCGCCGGACTCACCGTCGCCTTCCTCCAGGTCGTCGTCGGCGTCCTCACCGTCCTCGGCCTCTGGCAGCGCGTCGCCGCCGTCGTGGGCGCGCTGCTCTCCGCCGCGCTGCTCCTCACGGTCAGCTGGCGGACCGTCCCGGTCTACGACTCCGCCGACATCATCTTCCTGGCCGCCTGGTCCCCGCTGATCATCGCCGGCGCCCCCGTCTACTCGATCGACGGCCGCCTCGCCGGCGAGGCCTGGCGCACCCTCGGACCGCGCGCCGACCTGTGGGACCTGCGCCGCCGCGTCATGCGCCGCAGCAGCCTCGTCGCCGCGGTCGTCGTCGGCCTCACCCTCCTCATCGGCTCCGTCCTCGGCGGCGCCGTCCGCTCCACCGAGATGGTCACGGTCCCGGGCCCCAACGACGACCCGATCAACCACCTCCCGGGCCGGCCGCTCCCCACCGAGCCGACGCGCCGCGCCCCCTCCGAGAAGGCCTCCACCGCTCCCGCGCCCGCCGCGACCAGCGACGCCCCGGCCGAGCGCGAGGAGACGAAGGAGGCGACCCGGCCCACCGAGACCACCCGCGAGGCCACCCGGACCCAGGAGCAGCGTCCGACGGCCACGCAGGGCGCGGGCACCGGCGGTGGCGGCGGCAGCCGTACGCCCACCCGGTCCGACCCGGAGCCCCCGCCGTCCACCAGCGACACCCCGAGCACCACGGGTGGCGGCGGCACCTCGGGCGGCGGCTCCGGCGGCGGCTCGACCGGCTCGACGGGCACGCCCTCGGAGAGCGGCTCGACCTCGGGCGGGGCGAAGAACCCGATCGGCGGGCTGCTGGGCTGAGGCCCCGCAGCACGCTCCCGGCACGGAGGAGGGCGGCACCGCGTTCGCGCGGTGCCGCCCTCCTCCGTGGTGTCGCCGGGGGCGGGTCCGCCCCCGGCCGGTCACCCGCGCTGCGCGGCGAGCTCCTTGGCGGCCTCGGTGAGGTCCTTGGCGGTGTCGATGGCCCGCCAGTAGGCGCCCTGCGGCAGCGGGAAGCCGGCCAGCCGCTTCTCGCGGGCGAGCCGGGGGAACGTGGTGCGCTCGTGGTCGCCCAGGTCCGGGAGGAGCCCCGTGAAGGCCGCGGAGAAGACGTACACGCCGGCGTTGATGAGGTACGGCGACGGCGGCGCCTCGACGAAGTCGGTGATGTGGCCGAAGGTGTCGGTCTCGACGGCGCCCCACGGGATGCGGGGGCGGGCCAGGGCGAGGGTGGCGACGGCGTCGCGCTCGTCGTGGAAGGCGGCCATCTCGCGCAGCGAGAAACGGGTCCAGATGTCGCCGTTGGTGGCGTACCAGGGCCGGTCCGGCTCGGGCAGGTGCGCGGCGGCGTACTTGAGGCCGCCGCCGCGGCCCAGGGGCTCGGTCTCGACGACCGTCGTCACCTTGAGGGGCAGGTCGGCCTCCTCCAGCCACTCCTGGAGCACTTCGGCGAGGTGGCCGCAGGAGACGACGGCGTCGGTCACGCCCTCGGCGGCAAGCCAGGAAAGCTGATGGCCGATGATCGGGGTCCCGGTGCCCGGGATCTCGACCATCGGCTTGGGGCGGTCGTCGGTGTACGGGCGGAGCCGTGAGCCCTGGCCGCCCGCCAGGACCACGGCCTGCGTCGGAGAGGTGTGCATACGGGGAACGATAGGCGCCCCGTACGTCCGGCGGTCGGACGCCCGACGGCCGGACGCGCGTCGTGGTTCAGCGTCGTCGCTTCGGCGTCGTCGCTCAGCTCGCGCGCATCACGCCGGTCGCGTACGAGGTGTCGCAGACCGGCCGCGAGAAGCCCTGGGCGCGGGACGGGCCGTACTGCTCGACGGCCGCGCGGCCGAGGGAACGGGCGATGGACATGCAGTGCTTGGCGAGGGAGGGCCGGTTCTCCACCTCGCGCTGGAGGTGGGTGAGGGCGACCCCGGGGTCCTTCTCCTGGAGCTCGGCGAGGAGCTGGTCGCGCAGAACGTCCTGCGGGGCCCGGGACTTGGCCCGGACGGAGACCTCGGAGGAGGAGGCCGTCAGCTGGGTCCCGGCGTCCTCGCCGGCCCACGGAACGGCGGACACCGCGAGCGTTCCCGAGAGGACCAGGACGACGGGCAGGACGAGGGCGAGAGAGCGGCCGATTCGGCGGGCAGTAGGCGTCACGCAGGCGAGCGTAGCGGCCGGTAGTGATATGGCGACATTTAGTCACTCTCGCGGGGGATGGTTCGAAGTGGCTTTTCGAATTCCGTGTTGACGCGGAGGGTGCTGCCGGGCCGGGGACGCGGGGGTTCTCTCCGCTAAACCCCGCGATGTCCCGCACCATGGCGAACGACCCCGCATCCGCTGGGGATACGGGGTCGTTCGGCCGTCCTGGGGCGGGCTCGGCCGCCGGGGGTCAGTCGCTCAGGCGGGCGCCGGTCGACGTCGAGAAGACGTGGAGCTCGGCGGCGCGCGGGACGACGTGCAGCGTCGTGCCCTTGGCGGGGACGTCGCGGCCGCCGACGCGGACGACCAGGTCCTTGTCCTCGCCGCCGACGCGGGTGGAGCCGTACACGAAGCCGTCGGAGCCGAGCTCCTCGACGACGTTCACGGTGACGGCCAGGCCGTCCTTGCTCGTCGGACCCGAGACGTCGAAGTGCTCGGGGCGGACGCCGACGGTCACGGTGGTGTCGCCGTTGGCGGAGGCGGCGGCGATGGCGTCGCGGGAGACCGGGACGATGCTGTTGCCGAACTTCACGCCGCCGTCGGTGATCGGGACCTCGACCAGGTTCATGGCGGGGGAGCCGATGAAGCCGGCGACGAAGAGGTTGGCCGGCCTGTCGTACATGTTGCGCGGCGAGTCGACCTGCTGGAGCAGACCGTCCTTGAGGACGGCGACGCGGTCGCCCATGGTGAGGGCCTCGGTCTGGTCGTGGGTGACGTAGACCGTGGTGATCCCGAGACGGCGCTGGAGGCCGGCGATCTGCGTACGGGTCGAGACGCGGAGCTTGGCGTCGAGGTTCGACAGCGGCTCGTCCATGAGGAAGACCTGCGGCTCACGCACGATGGCGCGACCCATGGCGACACGCTGGCGCTGACCACCGGAGAGCGCCTTCGGCTTGCGGTCCAGGTACTCGGTGAGGTCCAGGATCTTCGCGGCCTCTTCGACCTTGGCGCGGATCTCGGACTTGTTGACACCGGCGATCTTGAGCGCGAAGCCCATGTTGTCGGCGACGGTCATGTGCGGGTACAGCGCGTAGTTCTGGAACACCATCGCGATGTCCCGGTCCTTCGGCGGCAGGTGCGTGACGTCGCGGTCACCGATGCGGATGGAGCCGGCGTTGACGTCCTCGAGACCCGCGAGCATGCGCAGGGAGGTCGACTTGCCACAGCCGGAGGGCCCGACGAGGACGAGGAACTCGCCGTCGGCGATCTCGATGTCGAGCTGGTCGACGGAGGCCTTGGTGGCACCGGGGTACACCCGGGTCGCCTTGTCGAAAGTGACGGAAGCCATGGTGATGTGTCCCTTCACCGGCAGGAACGTGCCGGACGATCCGAGTAAAGGAAGGATTGAGGTCTAGTCCACCTGGATGAACTGCACGTGACGCTACCTGCCGCCGGGGGATCTGTCAGCAGTCCGACCGGGGTGAGATTTCCGACCTCGGCCGGGACGAGGTTGGTTACACTGCACTCGCTGCCTCCTTAGCTCAGCTGGCCAGAGCACCGCTCTTGTAAAGCGGGGGTCGTCGGTTCGAACCCGACAGGGGGCTCCAGGTAGGAACGCCGAAGACCCCCGGCCGATCTTGGTCGGGGGTCTTTGACATCTATGGGTGACATCAACGGGGGCGGTCAGGGGCGGTCGGGGCGGGGCTTCCGTCGCTGGAGGAGCCGGTCCATGTGGCTGATGGCCTCGCGCTGGGTGTCCTGGACGACATGGGTGTACACGTCCATGGTCAGGCTGATCTGGCTGTGGCCCAGGATCTCCATCACGACGCGGGGCGCCACCCCGGCGGCGGTGAGGAGCGTCGCGCACCCGTGCCGGGCGTCGTGGAGGCGGATGGGACGGAGGCCGGCCGCCTCGCTGACGCGGACGAAGGAGCGGTGGACGTTGCGGGGCTCGACGGGACGGCCGGTGCGGGTGGCGAAGACGTAGCCTGCGGCCGACCACTCCGTACCGGCCGCTTCGTACGTCCTCTTCTGCCGCATCCGATGCCAGCGCAGGGGAGCCAGGCACATGGCGGGGAGCGGGATCGCGCGGGAGCGACGTCCCTTTGTCTCGTCGTTGTAGAGGACTCCGCGACGGCGCTGGACCTGCTGGCGGACCAGGAGGACGCGGTTCTCCAGGTCGATGTCGTTCCAGCGCAGCCCGACGATCTCGCCCCGGCGGAGCCCCATGGCGATGGCGAGCACGAAGGCCGCGTAGAGCGGGTCCCGGCGGGCGACGGCGAGGAAGTCGAGCGTCTCGTCGAGGGACCACGGGCTGAGGTCGCGTGCGGCGGCCCTGGGCGGTTCCACGAGCTTGGCGACGTTCCGGACGATCAACTCCTCCCGGCAGGCGGCGGAGAGGGCCGTACGCAGCACGCGGTGGGACTCCTTGGCGGTGGCGGCGGTGGTCTTCTTCTCCAGCTGGAGCAGGAAGCGCCGGACGTCCGGCACGCTGAGGGACTCCAGCCGCTTCGTGCCGAGCATGGGGGAGAGGTAGAGGCGGACGTGCGCCTCGTACTTGTCGTAGGTGCTGAGCTTGCGGCGCGGCTCGACGACGCTCTCCAGCCAGTACGTCAGCCACTCGGAGAGCTTCGCCGAACGGGTGGGCACGGGGGTGCCGGTCGCGACCTTGTCGAGGAGCGCGCGGCGCTTTGTGTCGCACTCGGCCCAGGTCTTGCCGTACGCGAACTTCCGGGCGCGGGTGCCGTCGGGCTGGAGGACGTAGACGGCGGCCTGGAAGCGTCCGTCCTTCCGCTGGGTGATGGTGCCGGCGCCGTTGGGGTTGCGCTTGCGCTGGGCGGCCATCAGGCGGCCTCCCCGATCTCGTACGAGATGAAATCCCGTACCGCGTCGACCGGGATGCGGCGCGCACGGCCGACGGTGATCGAGGTGAGGCGGCGCGAGCGGATGAGGTCGTAGACGGTGGAGCGTCCGAGCTTGAGCCGCGCCATGACCTCGGGCACGGTCAGCAGTTCGTCGGTGGTGGCGGTGGTCATGCTGCGGCTCCTTCCGGTGTCTCCGAGGTGAGTTGGTCGCGCAGGGCTTCGCGGGCGGTCTGGCGGTTGAGCTGGATTCCGCGCGAGATGGTCGCGGCGAGGGCAGCCTCGCCGAGGGTGTGGCCGTGTCCGGCGTACTGCCAGGAGGCGAGGACGAGCACGGTGTCCGGGTCGGCGTCCACGCGTTCCTGAGCGGCGCGGTAGTCGGCGCGGATCTGGCGGAGGGTGCCGAGAGTGGTCGAGTAGCGGCGGGACTTGGTGGAGAAGTGGCCGCGGAAGCCGAGCATGTGGGCCCAGGCGGTGAGCTTGCGGTCCGGGTAGAGCGGGGCCAGGTCGAGGCAGGCCTCGATGAGGCGGCGGGGGTGGTCGGCCACGTCCAGGAGGTCGAGCACCTCCCGGTTGCCGATCCGTCGGTCGAGGCTGCCGGTGGCCTCGGCGGCCTTCGTGGCGTACTTCGCGACGTACGCGGCCACCGCCTCTTCGGTGATGTCGGAGCCGTCTCCGAACGCCTTGACCGGACGGATGTCGAGCTGGCGGCCCCACTGGAACCGTCGGAGCGGCTGGTCTCCGGCGGCCGGGACGGTGATGGTCGTGTACGTGTGGACGGCGGCGGCGTGAATCGCATCGTCGAGGAGCTGCACAGTGGCCCACGAGGGCGGGACGGTGCCGGGTCCGTCCGCTCCGTCGAGCCGGATCACGGCGTGGAAGTGGATGGCGCCGCGCTTCTGGAACTCGGCGACCTTCCCGTACGAGACCCGTAAGACGTCCTTCAGCTCTCGCTGGGTGAGCCCGGCACGGGCGGCGAGTTCGCGCCGCAGCCGGTTGGTGAAGCGCTGCCAGAGCTGACCGGCGTGGTTGTTGAAGAGGACGGCTCCGGCGTAGTCGTACGACTCGGGGTCGAGCGCCGTGCCCAGGACGGGGTCGTTCTCCGGGTGGCGGGCGCCGCAGCGGCAGGCGCCGCGGTCGGGCCGGTTGTGCACGGGGCCGAAGGACGGGGCGGTGAGGGTGGCGAAGACCCGGGGGTGGTCGCGGATGGTCGCGGGGATGGCTTTGGACTCGTCGCCGGCCAGGCCTGCGCGGATCAGGTGGTACGTGTCCCCGGAGTACGTGTGGGCGCAGGAGGGGCAGCGGGAGGCCCGGCGGTTGCCGCAGGCGACGCGGAGACGGCCGCCGGGCTCGGCCTCCGTGGAGTATCGGCGGAGGGTCTCGCCGGACGTGCGGTCCTTGGCGAGGGACCAGCCGGTCAGGTGCACGGGGTCGGAACAACCGCCGGTGCGGTGCACCTGGTCCCGCCAGCGGTCGAAGTCGGGGGCGGCGGCGACGCGGAGGACGTCGTGGAGGGTGGCCGGGTCCAGGCCCGCCGCGGTGGCGGCGGCGCGCTGATCCATGATGGGTGTTCCTTCCGGTTGAGAGATCGGTGAGGGGTACGGCTCCCGGGCGGCGGATGCTTGGCGGTATCGAGGCCGCCCGGGGGCCGGTCAGCGGCGCTTGGCCGAGGACGCGATCAGCGAACGGACGACGACGGCGCAGACGGCGACCGATGCCGCCGTGACGGCGGTCGCGAGGAGCATCGAGACCAGGACCGTTCCGACGACCAGGACGACGGCGGTGCCGGCGCCGATGACGGCGAGTGCGGTGCCGGGAGTGATCTGGACGGTGGGGCGCTGGGCGACCGGAGCCGGGGGCGTCTGCACGGGCTCGACGGTGGTCGGCTCGAAGGCGGTCGACCGGACGACGGCGGGCGGGGAGACGAGGCCGGTCGGCGTCGGCATGGTCGGGATCTTGGGTCGGAACATGGGGTGGTTCTCCCTTCCGGGTCGGGTCACTTGGAGATCGCGGTGTCGATGACGGGGGCCAGCAGGCTGTCGGCGAGGAGGAAGCCGCCGAGGAGAAGCACGGCGACGAGCCACCAGGGCGGGCGGATGAGCTTGATGCCGAGGGCGCCGACGACGACCAGGGCGAGCCAGAGCGGGACGTCCACGAGCGGTGTCCGTTCAGTCGGAGATGCGGCAGCGGTGGGTACGGGCCGCGAGCTGCGCGGCGGAGGAGCTGGAGTAGTCGGAGGACCAGCCGCAGCGGTCGGAGGTGCAGACGGCGGCGTACTTGGTGCGGCCGTGGCGGTCGCGGTGGGTGCCGATCTGCACGGGGCCGATGCGCATGACGGAGTGGAAGTGGTCGCGAGGGGACATGGCGTTCTCCGTTCTGATCAGGAGAGTTGGGCGGCGATGGCGTCCGCCATGGGCGCGGGGACGCCGAGACGGGCTCGCAGGGTCTCGGTGTCGATGGGGTGGCCCGTGCGGGCGTGGTGGTCGTCGGCGAGCTTGCGGGCGTGCTCGACGAGGGCGGCGGGGACGGGCACGGGGGGTGCGGGCACGGAGAGCGCGGTTGTCGGCGCGGGCCGGGTGGGCTCCACCTCGGTCGACACGCTTTCGGTCGGCTCCGGTTCGACCACCGGGCGGGACTCTGCGGCCGTCGGAGCCGGCGAGTGCGCGAGCAGCGTGCCGCCGAGGAAGGCGACCGCGGGCCATCCGGCGACGCCGAAGCGCAGCCAGCCGGGTGGATGGGCGAGGTCGAGGAACCCGGCGGTGGCGACGTTCGCACCGAGCGAGGCGAACAGGGAGACCAGGAACCAGCACCAGGCGAGCCGGGACGAACCGTCCGAGCGGAGCCGACGCCAGGCGGCGACCAGGAGCAGGTCGACGGAGACGGGGTAGGCCCACGCCTTCCATCCGGTCTGACCGGCAGCAGCGGCCAGGTCGTGAAGGTGGGCGAAGGACAGCGCACCGGCGATCAGGGCTTGGACCAGCACGGCGTCGACGCGGAGCTTGCTGGTCATGTCGGCACCTCCTTTTCGGGCGTTCCGGGCATGGCGGGGTAGGGATGTGGCGCGGTGTGGTCGCGCCGACCGGGTGGGACGGGGAGGGTCAGGCGGTGGCCGGGGACTCGGTGGATGCCGGGGCCGGAACCTTGGCCGGGTGCGCGGGCGGCTCGACGGCGGGCCGGAACGCGGCGAGGCCGGGCAGGTCCGGGGTGAGGTGCGCGTACTTGTTGCAGGCGTTGACGGCCGTACGGAGCGAGGTGTGGGGCGTACGGATGCGGGCCCAGCCGCCGGAGGCGTCGCCGGTGATCGCGAGGCCGGGCGACTCGACGGGGATCTGGACGGTGGCGAGCACGGCGTCCGGTGCGATGTCGCCGAAGGCCATGTTGGCGCTGGTCTCGTCGTTGACGCGGTGGGCGGTACGGACGCTGAGCTGGGCGCGGAGCATGGTGATGCCCTTGCCGAGTTCGGAGCCGAAGCGCTGCCCGCAGATCTCCAGGTAGATGCCGGCGGCGCGGCCGAGCTGGGCGAGCCGGGCGAGTGCGGTGATGATCCGGTCCCGCTGCTTCTCCTCTTCCTTCGTGGCGAAGAGGGCGAGTTCGGCGACCTCGTCGACGAGGACGACCACGGGAACGGGACGGAGGTGGTCGGGCAGGTCCCAGATGTCGGCGGCGATGTCGGCGTCCGGGGTGTCGGCGGTGATGCGTTGTTCGGCGCGGATGAGTTGGTAGACGCCTTCCATGTGCGAGATGAGGGCGTCGAGGAGGTCGGCGGCGGTGTCGGGGTTGTCGGCGAGGGCGGAGAAGCGACGGGCCAGGGGGAACAGCTCGACTCCTTGCTTGCAGTCGATCCCGATCAAGGCCACTTTCTGGGCGGCGAGTTCGGCGACCAGGTTCCGCTGGTAGACGGACTTCCCGGACTTGGTGGCTCCGATCGTGAGGGCGTGCGGGGTGGTGCGGTAGTCGCGGTAGTGGACGGCGCCGTCCTCCCGCAGGGCGACCGGCAAGCGCATGGTCGAGCGCTCGACGCCCGCGGGCATCTGGACCCGCTTGAGTACGTCGTAACCGGTCATCCGCAGTTCGACGACGCCGGAGCGGATCTCTCGCGAGGCGACGCCGTGCATGCCGAACGAGTGCCGGAGCCGGTCGCACGAGGCGGCCACGTCGAAGGCGTCCTGTCCGGGCCGGAGCCCCAGCCGTAAGACGAGGCCGGTGCGGGTGGGTCGAAGCCGCAGGATGCGCGGGGCGCGGGGCTCCGGCACGGGCCGGTTGGCCATCCGGGCGATGGCGAGGCGCCAGCGGGGCGGAGGAACGGTCAGTCCGCAGGCGTCCATGACCGAGGAGTACCGACCCAGGACCCGAAGGGTGGCGAGTACGACCCCGAAGGTCATCCAGTACCAGGCGGGCCGCCGCCATCGCAGGAGACCGGCGAGGGCGACGACGACCACCACGGCGGAGAGGATCGACCATTCCATGATCAAGCGGCCTTCTGGTTCGCCGCGCTGCCGACGAGCGAGGTGACCGCGACGGCGCGGAAGGCGATGCCGTGCCGGCGCTGGCCGTTGAACTCGTTCTCCCAGGGACGGGCGATCAGGCCGGTGACGGCGACCGGGGTGCCCATGACGAGGTCGGCGGAGACGCCGGTCTCCGGGACGGTCACGGTCAGGATCTCGACCTCGCCGTTCGCCGCGAACATCACGTCCACGGTCGACAGCGCGGCGCCGGTCTCGGTGTCCATGGCGCGCTCGCCGGTACGGCGGTCCTTCACCTTGGGCTGCGGGGGCTGGGCGACCATCACGGAGGCCGCAGAGGTGTCGACGGGGATCTGACGCACAGAGATCACTCCTCTAGAAGTGCTGGACTCCGTCACTCATGTATATGAGTGACATGAAGAAGAGTGCCTGACTCCTATACATGAGTCAACCCGCCCGGACGAAGAAGTCCAAGCGGGTTGAGGTGAGTTGACCGTGTGTCAGTCGGCGGCAGGGATCCGGTACTCGAAGACGAACTGGTCAGCGGCCATGAGGGTGTCGCAGACCTCGACGACGCGACCGGTCTTGGTGACGGCGTTCCGCAGCAGGTGAACGACGGGGGCCCCGGGGCTCAGGGCGAGTTCGGAGGCTTCAGCCTTGGCTGCCGGCCGAGCCTGCAACGTCTCGACGAACTCGGTGAAGACGTGTCCGTCGTCCTCCAGCCGGGCGTAGATCCCGCCGGGGCCGGGGTTCTCGGAGAAGAGCTGAGGGATGTCCTTGACCACGTCCCACGGGAGGTAGGAGGAGGCCGTCTCGACGGGAACGCCGTTACGGAAGTACAGACGCCGCCGCGCGAGCACCTGCGTACCGGTGTCGACGCCCAGGCGCTCGGCGATGTCCTCCGGCGCTGCCATCGGCCCGATGTAGAGGACGCTCACTTTGGCGGTGGCGCCGGACTGGGCGGACTCGGCGAGGTAGGCAGCCTTCCCGCCCCGGCGGTGCGAGGCCCGAAACCGGTCCGAGGAGCGCAGCCGCACGGGCGGCCGGTCCTTCACGATCGACCCCTTGCCGTGCCGCGTCTCCACGAGCCCGCTCGCACGGACCTCGACCATCGCCTTACGGATGGTCCCGCCGGCGACGCCGTACCGCTCGACGAGCTCGGACTCACTCGGCACCAGGTCGCCGGGCTTGAGAACACCGGCCTTGATCTGCTGCACGATCTCCTCGGCGATCTGGACGTACCGGGGTACGGCCCTCCCACCTCCTGCTGTCGTTCCCATAGTCCTTCTCACTCTCCTATGCTCCTGTACATGAGTAACAGCGCCCGAGAGACGACGTCAACGCCACTGCACTCCGTGTCGGTCGCGGGCGCAGTCGTACGCGAAGACGGCCGCCTCCTCGCGATCCGCCGCGCGGACAACGGCACGTGGGAACTCCCGGGCGGCGTCCTCGAACTCACGGAGGCCCCGGAAGAGGGCGTGGCCCGCGAGGTCTGGGAGGAGACCGGCATCCAGGTAGAGGTCGAGGAACTGACCGGGGTCTACAAGAACACGACCCGCGGCATCGTGGCCCTGGTCTTCCGCTGCAAGCCGTCGGGCGGCGAGGAACGAACCTCCACGGAGTCGACCGCGGTCGAGTGGCTCACCCCGGAGGAGATCGCCGCCCGCATGACCGAGGTGTACGCGGTCCGCCTCCTCGACGCCCTGGACAACAAGGGCCCGCACATCCGCAGCCACGACGGCCAGCACCTCTTGGAGAAGTCGGAATGACGAAGCCGAAGCAGCTGAACGAGTTCGAGAACGTCTACGACTTCCTGAACAGGGTCCGCCTGCATCCCGAGGGATGGGTTCGCCACGGTTCGCTGACGCATCTGGGCGCCATGCTCGCTGGATACCGAGTGGCGATGGCGGTGTACAACGCCGAAGAGGATTTCCCCTTCTGGACGCCAGGCAACCTATCCCCCTTCGACGCATGGCTCGGCCTGCGCAACGGCGGCCTCAATGCCCAGGGCTGGGCGGTAGCGATCGAGCGTGAGGCAGAGGCCATCGACACACCAGCTATCGAGCTGTTCTTCACTCTGCTCGACCAGTTCCGAGCCGAACGCCAGCAGCCAGCGCGGTAAGAGTTTCCCTACTTCATCAAGGCACCCGCCGCGCACAGCGCGGCGCGCGCGGCCCGTCGCCCGGGCCTGCGCTCCTGTCTCCGCCCCGCTCCAGCCCGACCGCCGGCCGCACGCCTGACAGCTCGGGTTGATGGGTGACGAACCCGCGATGCGGCCGAAGAGGTACGCGAGTGCGGCTCAGGACGATGCCTCCGGCGGGGGGCGCTCAAACTCCGGGATGGAGGGGGCTCCGTGGGCGGGTGCCGGCCGTGGGGTGCCGAGGTGGGGGAACTCCCATCCCGTCTGCCGTCGACCCAGGCAGAGCCGAGCAGACACGGCACCGGGCGTCCAGGTCGTTCGTACAGTGGCGCGCTCCACCTGGACGCCCGGCACCGCGCCTGCTCCACGGTGTGTGGGTCGACGGCAGACGGGATGGGAGTTGGGGGGCGTTGAGGGTGCCTTCGCCAATACGATCCGGCGCCAGAGGACTTTGCTCGTGCTCCCGGTTTGCGAAAATCGAGGTGCCTTGAGCCGAGGCTGGGAGACCATACCTGGTATGACTTACAGCGGTGATCCGTCGGCCGGGAGAACATCCGTACGATTTGAAGAGCTGGCAGAGTGGGGCGATCTGTGGGACAAGTACGACGCCAGCACCGATGGCCCACAGCCCGTCCCTAGTTGGTACCACTCGATTCGACATCGGAACTGGTGGGGCTCTGGTGCAACCTTGAGCCAGCTTCACGCACTTGCCAGGGATCACGGCATACCCGTCGCCCGGGTCCCGCCTGCCGATGTTCTCCGCGAGCTTGTTCAGGCCGACGATGAGCACGAAGCGAAGCTTGCTGTCCTCCTGCGGCACCAGGAGCGGATACGCACCGCATGCCGGCACGAAGTCCCGAGCGACTCCGACGGCTGGCTTACCGACTATCCCGAAACAGCCAGGCGGGTTCTTGCCGCGTGGGATGACGGTCACCTCCTCGCTGCCGCATGTCTCGCTCTGGCGGCAGCTGAAGACCTGATGTTCATCGTTTCTCGTGTTGACCGAAGTAAAAAATACCCCGGGCTCACAAGCGCAGCAGCTCGTGAGCCGCACCCGCAATGGTGGCCGCATGAGCAGGTTGTCCTAACGCCGATCGAGTCCCTGTTCAGTCGGTACTTCCCGGAGAAGAACGATCCGATCCCTCAGAACCTGTCCCGACACGCGGTCATGCATCGCTTGCCTTTGGAGCACATGAACGACGGGCACTGCATCGTCGCGATCATGCTCATGGTCTCGCTGCTCGCGGAGCACGAGTGGCACATGATCGAGGAGCAGATCGACATGTGGGACGAGGACGGCGAAGAAGACGGTGATGGGGCAGCCGCAGACTAAGGGCTGTCCCGTAAATGATCTCCGAGTCGTCTCGGGCATGGTGGGCCGCCGTGCGGCCCGCTGGCCTATCCGGCGAGGGCGAGGTTGTGCATCCGTGCGATGCCGAGCATGGCGTGGTGGACGCCGTCTCCTTTGAGGCGGCAGTCGCGGAGGATCTTCCAGGTCTTCATCCGGGCGAAGACGTGCTCGACACGGGCCCGGACCTGCTTGTGGGACTTGTTGTGTTCCTCTTTCCAGGCCGGAAGTTCGCTCTGGCCGCGCTCTCTACGGTGTGGGATGACGAGTCCGGTGCCGGGATAGCCGCCGTCGGCGATCGTGAGGGTCTTGCCGACGGCGGTCTTGGCGCCGGACTCTTCCCATGCCTTGCAGTCGTTGCGGTTCCCGGCAAGCGGCCGGCCGACCACCACGACCAGGCGGGTGTCGGCATCGACGACGACCTGGTGGTTGGTGGAGTACCGGTAGTTCTTCGACCGCTCGGCGATCGTGTGGTCCCGGGTGGGGACCCGGGTGCCGTCCACGATGAGCACGGTGTCCTTCGCGAACCGCTTGCGGGGCTGGAGAGCGAGCATCGGTCCGAGGTGGTCGATGATGCGGTCCGCCGCCGACTTGGATACTCCGAACAGCGGGGCGAGCTGCCGCATCGTGAGGTTCGTGCGCCAGTAGGCCGCGACCAGCAGGGCCCGGTCCTCCAGCGGAAGTCTCCACGGACGGCCCCTGCGGACCGCGTCCGCACCTGTGCGTCGCAGCACCGTCACCAGCTTGCCGAACTGCCGTGGGTTGAGCCCGGTGAACGGGGCTATCCAGGAAGGCTCCGACGCCGTGATCACACCAGCCACGCCAAGATCATCCCAGGCCGGTTAGGGTTCCTTCTTCGAGCCGACGGACTGGAGACGGATCATGGAGCAGGACGAGGCCCTGCAACTCGCGGTGGCGTTTCTCGCCCGCAGCCAGCGCGATGACGAGCCGCCTCTGGCCATCGACGCAGAGCGGGTTCGTGCGAGCAACGGGCTCCTGATCGTGCCCTACAACTCTGTGCAGTACCTCGCCTCGCGTGATGCGAGAGAGCAGCTGTTGGACTGCTGGCCCATCCTCGTCGACCTTGAACGCGGAGACGTGCGGTTCGGGACCCTGGACGAGCGGCATCTGTGGAGGAACCCGAGCGCCTGACACCTGTCCGTAACCCCAGTTACGGGACAGCCCTTAGGCGAAGCCAGACTGTCCGATGAGCCGGAAGCTTGCGGGTCCATGAGCACTCCCAAGCAGCTACAGCCCAAAGCCGCGTCGCTGACATCTGTCTTCAGCGGGCTCCGGTCCCAGTGACTATTCATCGACTGATGCAATGGGGTCGACAAGTCCCTCTCCTGGATGCGGAACTGTGGTGACCGTCGGATGGTGATAGTCGACCCTAATTCGAGCGAATTCGCCCTGGTATTCGTCGGGGAGTTCATTGTCCGAGATGATGAGTTGCACCGTACCCGGAACCTCGTTTGCCAACTTTACGAGACGTTTGTAGATCGCAGCACAGGTCTCAGTGGCAGTGTTCAGGGCTAGGCGAGGTCCATCGATCACAAGAATAGATGGATAGCGGCAATCGACTTCTCGCGCGACGGTAATAAGGGAGGTCCAATAGGCGATTTGAGTCGCAGTCATCGACCCCCCGCCACTCATCAGTGTTTTAGTGAAAACCTTCCCATTGATTAGAGGGAGGTAGTTCTCGCGATCGAACCCGCAGGACTCAACTGTGGCAATCTTCAGTCCCGCAACGGTCTTCCGAAACTCCTCCTCAATGCGACTAAGGACGGAGTCTTTATGCTCAGCCAATGCGGTCTTGCGTGCTGCAATTTCCGCCTTCAGGCGTTCCTGCTCAGTGCGATGGCCCTGCACCTCGCGCTCGATGTCGGCCACGCGGTCCCACTGCTGTAGCGCCAGATCATAGGCCTCCTGGCGGGTGCGAGCAGTCGCCAGGCGATCCGAGGCATCACTGAATGCCTGTAGTCGGGGGGTAATTCGATTCGCAGTTCGCGACTCAAGAGTCTCGGTGAGATTCTTCACCAACGATTCGCGATCATCGACCGCTCGATATGCTCGCTGGAGATGATGTTCCGTCACCTCAAGTTGTGCTTCCATCTCATCCATCTGCAACTGAAGCTGCTGAAGTTCGTAGCTGCCTGTTGGCTGACCGGATGCAACGGGGTCGGGCTGTAGGCAGAGTCGACATACATCGTGCCCTGCGTCCCTATTTTTGAGTGACTGCATACAGCGCGGACAGGCTGCGAACTCGATATTTGCAAGCCTCGCTCCAGCATCACGCATCCGCTCAAGGCGTGCACTGTCCGCCTTGACGCGCCTCTTTTCCAGCGAGATTTCCCCGCGTTCACGAAGCAAGTCTTGCACTGCGGAACGGGCTTCAGCGAGCGTCCTTTCTGCATCCGTCAGGAGATCTCGATACACCTGCGTTTGGCGGTCCACAACGGGGTCCAACTCTTCACGGAGCGAGTTGAGCTCTTCCTGGGAATTCTCTTGTTCTGAAATGGCTTCCCCGAGTGCCTGTTCCACCTCTTCCCGGCTGCTCGTGTTGCTGTCATTCAGGAATGTTAGGACTGTCTCCAGATTTGCACCCTCACTGTCAATCTTTCCGTTAAGGATATTGACATTCGACTGCATTGCGAGAATTTCCGGGTCCGTTAGCTTGAATAGGAGCTCGAATACGGCCTTTCTTTTGGGGTCGTAGTATCCGTCGCGACTGTCTGCGATATCTCTGTTGACGGCGTATTGCGGAACGTAGAGGTACTTGAAGACATCGCCAAAGGTCACACGGCTTCCGGCTTTGCTGCTCCGGCTCTTCTGTGCTGCGGCCTTGATATCGTCCGGGAGTCCTAGCTTCCCCAAAAGGAACCCATTGAAGCTCAGCTCCCCATCACCGATTGTGTGATCAGGAAGTCGCTCCCCCGTGCGGAGATCCACGATGCGTACGTTCTTGCTCTTCGCTGCATCGAGACTGCGAAGAAACAGGAAGTGTTCGTCGGCGATACTCACGTCGAGCGCTACATCGTTGACCGATTCTGTAGCAACCGAAGCGAGACGAGCTTCACCAGCAGCAAAACCATACTTGATCAGCTCAAGCAACGTCGTCTTGCCGGCCCCGGTAGGCCCTTCGAGCACGGTTAGGTCAGCTGAGAACTCGTGCCGCACCTCGCCCTCGGTTGTATGAAGGACAACTGCGTTCAGGCGAAACTTGATCGTCATCTGATTACCTGCCGATGCGGACGGTCCATCAGTTCTTCTAGCCTTTGATAGATGAGCTCTTTGATGGCATTTCCGGTCATGCCTGATGAAGCATCGGCAATGGCCTCGCTACGCTCGCCCAGCGCCTTCCACTCAGGCGCCGCGCTCAAGTCTTGTGCGAGGCGTCTGCCCTCTTTTGTTGTGGATAGGGCTACGCTTCCTTTCCTTCCTTTGACGTACCGCAGGAGCCCGCGGCCGATCAGGGCGCCAATGACGGAATAGTAGCGGTCATCCCAGGGCCCGTATTTGTATCGAATCATTGGCGATTCGACTTCAGTCGGAGCTGAGATGTCCTCCTGAGAAAGGTTGAGTCGAGGATCAGATTCGGATAGAGCGTCGAGTACCTGCGGGGCAAGGGCTGGATACCGCAAAAGGAAATCGAGCTTTGCGAGTTTGGTAAGACCATCCAGCTTCTTCGAGTGCCCAGACGATCTGACCACGGCGTCTACTAGCACGAGGACCCTGGCTTGATGGTACGCCGAGTCTTCCCTCAAGAGCAGTAGCTCTAGGTCTTCATAGCTGGTCTTCACGCGGCACTTCCGCGGTTCTCCTCGCGGAGGCGGGTGATTTCTCCTCCTACGTCGAACCGGTCGCTGAACCAAATCTGGCAAGCGTTTGCTAGGTCGCTGATTCCACCCAGCATCAGGTCAGCGTCCATGCCTAGTGGAATTCTGTCCTCTGGGATTTCATCCAGGAAGTCTTGAATGGAGTTCCAGAAATCCGCTCCCCATGCGCCGTTCGAGCGCAACAGAGGTGTATCCGCCTTATCGCTTACGCGAAGGAGGAGGCGACGTAGTCTCTCGCGCTCGGCCATAGCCGTCGGGTCGCCTGTCAGACGGTCGCGCCAGTAGCGGAGGTAGTCTTTTCTGAGTTGCTCGCTGCGCTCGATGCTGTTTTCCGAACAATCCCCTTTTCGCATCTTAACTGCTGATCGACTCAACCTTAGGGGTGAGTCCAGAGAACCATAGGCGGCGGGATTGGCCATTGCCGTCATAACTGCTACATCGATGTCTTGCATCGTGACGATGCGGCTGGCGAGGGATCGTTCCCGGTCTCCCGTCGTGGGAGGTTGAGATCCGTTGGCGAACGCCAACACAGGAGAGATGATCGCGTCCGGCCTTGGGCCAGCGGCTCGCATTCGCGTGAAGAAGAGCCCGTAAACTGCATTCCATACAGCTTCGGGAGGTACGTCGTACCCTAGGTGCTCAATGATCGGTTTTGCGAATTTTGAAGGGGCAGCGAAGCCGATGTCAGCCCGCCTGGTTAGGCTGTGCTGGATGTCCAGCATGGAGAGAAATCGCGCTACCTGGTGTCGCTGAATTTCCTCCGGGATTCTATTAGTGTTATCTTCCGTCCATTCTTTGGGTAGATGTTTGCCGCCGTGAGTGATAATCGCCGAGTGGAGCTTTTCGACTAGCTGGGCGACATCCCCTTCGGGAGTGGTTTCTTGCTTGGTGAGACGCAGGTCCCGCATCGATTTCATGGCGGCTACGAGGTCTTGCGGATCTCCGCTAGCGATCCCGCCTGTAGTAACGAGTCGGCATGTAGGCTTTTCTCTAAGGGCGCGCCAGCGTAGAAATAGATGCGCAAGGCCGCCCGCATCGGCGAGCTGATTTACTGTTCTATATGCGTCCACTGATGGGTCGCGATGCTTGGCGGAAACGAGCTCTGCAGCGTCTCCCTTGAGAGCAACCCAGTCCTCGTGGAATTCGCAAAGGATTCGACGGTTCGCGTCATCCTGAAGAGTCTTTTCCGACCCCAAGGCGTCGTGATACATCTGCAGGCCATCCGCGGCCGCCATAGACGCCTGCCAGTCGTAGCGGTCTAGCGTATCGGCGCCGGCATCGTCGGGTTGCGGCGTTGTCACGACTAGCTCGGCAGCCGTCAGCTCCAACTGTTCAGGCAACGTGTCCCCACCCTGTCTGGCTCTGAACTGTTGCTAGATGGTGGCATGAGAGGGCCTGTTCGCGCAGCAGTGGTCGCATTTCGGCCATGCCCGTGCATCTAGCCTCCGCCAAGAGTCCGTCTCCGGAACAGCATGCAGAAAAGCCCCGGACTGAGGCCGGGGCTTCTCGTCATCGCTGCGGGTGTGTTGTTCGTTAGCCGAAGGCAGCCGCCGGCAGCGTCGGGCCCTCGGTGTCGTTGCGATGGGTGTCCGGGCTGGGTAGCGGCAGGCGGTGGCCGCGGCTCTCCGCCACGCGCAGTGTGTCCCGCAAGGATTCCGCGAGGTCCTGCGCCAGGGCGCACAGCTCGTCCGGGGCGGTGTCAGTGGCGCCGAGTACGTCGGATGCGTGGTCCAGTAGCTCGGCCGCCAGGTCGAGCTGGATCGCTTCGGTGTTGTCCGCCAGGCGGGACAGGTGGCCGTTGGCGTCGTCGGTGCTCAGGAAGCAGGGCTTGCCGTCGGGGCCTGACCAGGGGAGGAGCCGCAGTTCGTTGCGGGGCATCATCTTTCCGCCTCCCTTTCTTTGGTCGTGGTGTGGGTGGTGAAGACCGCGTCTGCGCGATCGCCGGGAAGGACCAGGAACGCGGCTTCCACTACGCGGCCGGTGGCGTTAGTTGCCACGCTGGTGATCGCGAGGACCGCCAGTGTGGAACTGATTCGGAGGGTCGTCGCTTCCTCTGGCGTGGGGAGCCGGGCGATGACCGTCTCTCGGATCTCGGCCGATGTCGGCTCCACTCCCTGGAGCCATGGCGTCGGGCCGAGTTGGGCGGTCGGCGCCAGGTCGCGGGGGACGTAGATGCGGGCCAGGCTGTGAGGTGACTTTCCCTCGTGGGTGATGCAGAGGAACTCGGTCAGAGGGCTGTTCGACGAGACCCTCAGCAGGGCTCTGAGGTGTCCGCGCGCTCGGAGGTTGGTCGTGCGGATGCTGACCTGGAGTGCGGGATCGAAGGGCGTGCGGCCGCCGCCGGCGTACGTGATGCGCCGGAGAGGGGGACGGATGAAGTTCCCCTTGCCGTGCACCTTTTCGATGAGTCCCTCGGCCTGAAGGAGCGCGAGAGCGTTTCGCAGCGTCGGCGTGCTGACCTTGTAGTGGGTGGCGAGCTGGGTTTCCGAGGGGAGGCGTTCGCCGGCCTTGAGGTTGCCCGTCGAGATCTGGACTCGCAGTTCAGCGGCGATGGCGTGGCGGCGCGAAGGCACGGCGGGAGTCACCGCCCCTCAGCATTCGCAGGGCGATGAGTCGAGTCCGGGAGTGCATCGTCAGAAGCTCGCCCGTTTCGAAGAGAAGGCGTTTGGCGCCGCCGGGGAGTTGGAAGAGGTTGGCCACCCGGCACGGCTGACCGCCGATCTGGATGACGTCTCCGAGCTGCACGGTGGCCGAGGTGATCTCGACGTTGGAGGCAAGGGCACCGCTGGGTGCCCATCCCCTCACTGGGTTACCTCCCGCCGTGTGTTTTTTCCGTCGTCGGTCGGGTGGCAGGTGCACTCGCACGCTTCGTAGACCACCGGGATCCCAACCGGTGCCGCAGCGGGGGAGGAGTGGGCGCAGTCGTGATGAGTGCCGATGCGGCAGGCGCTCGATCGGTAGGAGGCGACGGAGCGTGTTACGCGCGGCTGGGGGAGACCCGGCATTAGAGGGCCTCCGCCGGTGCGGACGCCGAGCGCTGCAACTCGCGCTTCTCGCTGGCCAGTACGTACGGGCAGACGGGCGCGCTGTCCTCGCCTGCGAGCACGTCGGTACAGATTCCGCGCGTCGCGTTGAGTGCCGTGGGCCAGTCGTAGAGGCTGTGATGAACGATCGGCGCTCGGACGGGTGCTAAGGGGCGGCGATGCCGGCCCGTCGGGAGGTGCCGCGCTCTGGTACGCGTGAGGGCGCGGCGGATACGGTTGAACATGCTGATCAGCTCCTATCGCTGATGGCCGGGTCCCCGGACGTCGCCTGTCGCGGGGACCGTTTTGCTCACTGCGGCCCATAGAGTTCGGCCGCCCAGGCTGGTGGCGAGGAGACCGAAGCGGTCTGCCTGTGCCACGACTTCCAGGACCTCCCGCCATGTCTCGGCGGGGAGGGTCTCCGGTACCTCCGCTTCGATCGATGTGTGTCTGGTGTGTTCCTGCACGCGTGTGGTGAGTCCGATGGCGGACAGCCGGGCGGCGAGGGCATCCGCGCTTACTTCTGGAGCAGGCACAGGGCAGCCTCCGTCACCAGCGATCACTTTGAGTGAAGCTAGTTAACTAGATTAGAGCTAGTGGACTAGATTTTCCATATGTCTGAGCAGCCGCCATACCTCCGCATCGCCGACGAACTGCGGCGGCGGATCGCGGAGCACGAGTGGACTCCCGGAGACCGGCTGCCCTCTCGGGCCCAGATCGGCCAGGACTGCGGGGTGGGCGAGAACGTCGTTCGCCGGGCCCAGGAGTTGTTGATCTCCCAGGGCGTGCTGGAGGGGCGGGCCGGGTCCGGGACCTATGTGGCCGAGCCTCGCCAGCGGGTGCGGATGGTTCGGTCTGCGGCGCGCGAGCAGCCTGCCGGGTCGCCGTTCCGGGCCGACATGAAGGCTGTGGGACGGAATGGCGGCTGGGAAAGCCGGACCGATGCGAAGGTGCCTGCGCCGGCGGAGATCGCTGCACGACTCGGGATCGGTGAGGGCGAGCTGTGCGTCCGGACCGTGTACGAGTTCCTCGCCGACGGACGGCCCGTTCAGCTGTCCACGAGCTGGGAGCCGTACGACCTCACTGGCGGGACTCTCGTCGTCCTTCCCGAGGGAGGGCCGCACGCCGGGGCCGGTGTCGTGAACCGGATGGCCCAGATCGGCGTCACCGTCAGCCACGCCGTCGAGCAGCCCGAGCCGCGGCAGGCGACCATCGAGGAGGCGTCACTCCTCGGGATTCAGAAGGCCTCGCTCGTTACGCACATCCGGCGGACTTACTACAGCGACCAGGGGCGGCCCGTGGAGACGGCGGACATCGTCGTACCCGCTGCGCTCTGCGAGATCGTCTACGAGATCCCCATTAACCGGCAGCAGGCGTAGCGCTACACGGACTATCGTCGGCACCGGCTGCAATCCCGGTGCTGCAAAGACGGGCGATCGAGCGACGGATGACCGGGAGTTCCCGTTGCTTGCGCCCGTACCAACCGAAGGCCCCAGGCATGCCTGATGGACGTTGCGAGGCGCCGTGATGGACGCAGAACGAAGGGCCCGGATAGCCGGCATGGCCGAGGTCGTGCGGCCCGTCTGGGCCGAGAGCCACGACGGTGCAGCCTTGCAGGAGTTCTTGAAGCAGCGCGGTTGTGACGGGGTGGATGCCGTCATGGTCACCTTGCAGGTCGCCGGTTGTGGGCTCGCCGAAGCGCAGGAGATGTTCTTCGCCGCGCCGCGCCGTGCCGCGTCGAAGAGCTCCGATTCCACAACGCCGTAATGAACGGCTTGGAGCAGTCCCAGGACGACGCCTGACGTGCAGCGCACCTCGGGCGCTGACATCCACAGCTGACATCAACGACGGTGGATGACAGCAGTCCTCTACGACCCTTCGTGGTGTCCGCGAGCTGCGATCCGCCCTCAGCGGCTACAGCCCGCACGAGCTTGTAAAGCGGGGGTCGTCGGTTCGAACCCGACAGGGGGCTCCAGGCGGGAACGTCGTGGGTGCCCGGCCGATCTTGGTCGGGCGCCCACGACGTTTTCCTGTACAGGGGTGGGTAAGCGGTCGAACCGGCAGGGGCCCTGTAGACGCGCCTGCGGGCGTCCATGACAGACGGGCAGGACCGGGGGCGTCTCACCGACGAAGAGGTCGCGCAGATGGTGGATCTGTGGCGCCGGTACTGCGCTCACGACCTGGACCAGTGGGAGGCTCTCCATACGGAGACACCGCACGGGCCTGCCTACGTCCTCATGACCCGGTCCTTCCACAGGAGTGGGGCCCCTCCATTTTCCGTACGTTCTGAGCGACCTCGACGCTCCCCGACGCCCGGCCTGTGCTTCCACCGCCGTGCTCTGCGCCCTCGCCGTGCGTCGGGTCTGCGGGCAGCGTGGGGAAGGGGGCCCGCCGTGGGCCCTGAGGAGGGGACGGGATGACTCAGTCGAAGTGCAGTGCACCCACCAAGAGCGGCGGCCGATGCCGAAGCAAGGCGATCATCGGTAGCTCCCGGTGCGCCAGGCATCAAGGACCGTGGTCCGCGTACGGAGTGGAGCAGCGGAAGAAGAAAGAAGCCGAGGCGAAGATGCGCAAGCTTCGGAAGAAGCGCTGACGGGGGCTGCCGACCCGCGAGGCCGACATCCACGGACGGCGTCAACGACGGTGGATGTCGGTCGCGCCACGACGGTTCTCAGGACCGTGTACGGATCGACGCTTTCGAAGCTCCGAGCGCTCCCACGGCCGTGTGGATGTGGGCCGGGCCGTGGTGTGGGCGTTCTCCTGCGCACCACCAGGACAGGCGCTCTTCCGTGTCCTCCCTCGGGTGCATGCCCAGGCCGTGCTCGGGGCACAGGGGCCATGCCTGCCACAGCAGTTCCATGACGGTCTCCTGCGCGGCATCGGCGACGCTCGCCAAGGCGGAGTCGAGGTCGTCCTGTGAGTCCCAGTCCAAGGCGTTGCCCTGCCACTCGCCGTTGGCCATGGCGACGTAGACGTTCTCCGGCTCGTCCGCGTCGTAGGACGAAAGGGCCAGCAGTTGCAGGGGTTCCACCTGGGGAAGCGTCGCCGCGAGGTCCCGGTTCAGGAGGGCGAGAGCCTGGTCCCACGCCGGGTACTCGCCCGGCGGGACGCGGCGTGACTCAGGGGGGTCGAAGAGGGCGCACATGAGTGCCATCCTCCGTCACGCCGGGGGCAGACCCCATCGCTTTACGGCCCTGCCCTCTGCGAAGACCGCAATGCGGGGGCCGACATCAGCTTCTGACAACTTTGATGACTGGCGCCACGGCCGTTCCTACTTGGTGTCCACGCAGGGGCACTGGGTCAGTTGCCCCTGCGTGGACCTGGGAAGTCTCAGTCCACACTTCTTGCAGTGGGATGCATCCCTCCGTATGTCACGTCCCGGAGGCATGCGAGCCTTCCCTTTCGGGCGTTCTACGGGGTACGACATACCGAGCCCCCAGTTCTGCCCCCAACCTGCACCCACCGGAGTGATGGGCCGTCAGTTAGGGGCCTCGGGCATGAGTGTGGCAGGCAGATGGGCGGCGTAGGCCGAATTCCCAGATCTCGTTGCGGGCTCGCCCCCAGGGTCCAGTCGGTGCGCAGGGGCGGGACGGTGGATCGCCGGCCCCTGCAGAAGGACCGGGTCCGTCCGATGGTCCGGGCTGAGAGGTGCTTCCGCGCGCCGGCGTCGTCGTCGACGCCCTGGTCGCCTCGTTCTTCGCGCGGGACTTCGGTGCCGAGCCGGCGAGCAGCTCCCACATGATCTGCGCCTGCTGCAGCGAGGGCCGCGTCGACTGGGACGAGTCCGGCACGCCCACGCACGGCGGCTCCCAGACCGTCTGGCTCGCCGCGCCCGAGGCCGAGGCCCGGCAGCTGCTGGACTCGTGGGCGGAGGGCGGCGAACGCAGCTGGAGCGGACTGGAACTTTCCGCCTGATCCCCCGAGGGGGGCGGCGGGAGCGCCGTCGTCGGTTCTCACCGCTGCCCCGGCAGGACGGCCGGGCGGGGTGGTCCGAACGGTTCACTCCGCCTCACGGCGGCACCTCGGAACCCTCGGGTCGTGGGAGGCTGCGGCCATGGCGGGGCCCCGGTGCCGGGGTGGAGGTGCAGGCTGCTCCGATCGGGGCAGCAGGTGGGGGAGACCATCTGAAGGGACTTCGACCGTGACGCACGCCGACCCGCTCATCGAGACCCTGGCGAACGCCCGCGTCGTCCTCTTCGACTTCGACGGGCCGCTCTGCGACGTGTTCGCGGGGACGCCCGCGGCCGAGGTCGCGCGGGAGCTGACCGCCCTGCTCTCCGCCCAGGACGAGGCGGCGGGTGCGAGGGCCTCCGGGACGGACGATCCCGTCGAGGTCCTGCGCATCGCGCACGAGGTCGACACCGAGCTCGGGCAGCGGGTCGAGCAGGCGCTCACGGCCGCCGAGGTCCGGGCCGTCGCGCTGGCGGGTCCCCCGACGCCGGGCGCGGCCGAGGCGCTCCGGGCGGCGCGTTCGGCGGGGCGCGGGGTCGCCGTGGTGAGCGACAACTCCGCCGAGTGCGTACGGGCCTTCCTCGGGCTGCACGGTCTGGAGGAGCACGTCACGCGGATCGTCGGCCGGCCCGCGGAGCAGCTGCACCTGATGAAGCCGAACCCGTTCCCGCTCATCACGGCCGCCGAGCAGATGCACATCGACGTCACGAGCTGCACCCTGATCGGCGCCTCCCTCGCGGACGTGCAGGCGGCCCACGCCGCGGGCGCCACCGTGATCGGTTACGCCGACCACCCCGCGAAGGCCGACCGGTTCGCCGAGGCCGAGGCCGATGCCGTCGCCCGGGACATGCGGGCCGTCGCGGACGCCCTCACCGCGGAGTAGCCCGGCGGCCCGGTGCCGGGCCCGGGGCCGGGTCCGTTCACCACGGGGCCCCGGTCCCCCCGTCACCCCCTGATGCGGGAGGCCGCCGACGGCCACGGGGTCGGTTCCGGGAGATCCTCGTGGTCGTCCGCGTCCTCGCTGTACCAGGCCGTGCCGGTGAGCCAGGTCTCCAGCCACTCGGCCAGGCTCCCGGCGTCCACGAACCAGGCGGCCGCCCCGTCGTCCGTCATGGCGTTCGGTTCGAAGAGGAGCACCGTGGCGGCCTCGTCGAGGCAGTCCACCGCCGCGTACATCGCGCAGCCCCAGTCGAGGATCGGCAGCACGCCCGCCGGCCAGTACGGGGTCTCGGCCGCGGCCGATGCCCGTCGTTCCGACCGGTACTCGCCCGTCGCCGTGCGTCCCGGGCCCACCAGCGGAAGGAGCTGGTAGTCGGGGCCGTAGCCGCCGTTGGCGACCTCGCGGTAGAGGGCGGCGAGCAGCGGCGGGAGCGGGAAGCCGAGGGCCTCCTCCGCCGCGGTCACCTCCTCGGGGCGGGCCGGGGCGGGCAGGGTCGTCGTGGTGGTCCTGGCCTTCGCCGCCACGCGGGCGACGAGTTCATCGGTTGCCGTCACGCGCGTGATCGTCGCACGGACGTCCGACGGTCCGGCGGGCCCGTCCGCGGGTCAGGGGGCTCCGGGGGCCGTCTCCCCGCGGTCGGCCGCCGGGGCGCCGGGGGCCTTCGCGCGCCCGCGCCGGGCGGTCGCGAGGCGATGGAGGGAGCGGGCCGTCGTAGCCAGGGTGCTCAGGGTGACCAGGGCGAAGATCACCAGGGAGGCCACGTCGAGGAAGTCCCCGCCGTCCCCATCGTCGGAGGTCAGGACGGCGCAGAGGAGCCAGAACCCCCACGCTCCGGCGAGTGTCTTCGCCTCCTGCTTCACGCGTCCCCCCTCGCCCGATCGAACGCATCGACGATAACAAGGGAGCGCCCCCCGGCCGTCGTCCGCGGTCGGGGGGCGCTCGGCCGGGAGGGGGCGGCCCCCGCCGGTCGTCGTGCCTCGTCAGCGCACGACGACGTTGTGCGCCGGGTGGATCGTGGGCCGTACGTCGGTGTGGCCGAGGTCCGCCAGGATCGGTCCGAAGGTCTTTGCGTGGGCCGCGAGGGCCTGCTCGCTCTCCCAGACCTCCGTGACGCGGAAACCGCCCTCGACCGGGCCCGCCGCGTGGGAGATGAGGCCAGGGTTGCGCACATCGGCGAACCGGGTGAAGCCCTGTCCTCGGGTCACGCGGTCGATGACCGCGTCGTAGAGCTCCTGTCCGGCGCCGGGGAACTCGAAGGTGACGATGACGGCCATGCGGATGCCCCTGTCTCGGTCCGCCGCTCGTGCTGCGGCAACGGCGGCGATCCTAGCGGTGGGTGATCGCCCGCTGGCCGGGAGTGACGGGCGGGTGGGTGTGGCGTCCGGGCGGGTGGTGCGCGCGGCCGTGCCGGTCGAGGCCGGTGCGGAGGGCCTTTTGTCCGTTCGTGTGTCGTCCGGGCGGGCCGTCCGGGACACTTGATCGGTACGGGGGCGTACTGGTGGCCGGGGTGTGACGCGGGAGGGGTGGGGCTGATGGGGCGGCGTTCCGGGGGGCTGATCGGCACGTGGGCCGAGCAGCAGCGGGTGGCGCAGCGGCAGCGGGAGGGGCAGCACCAGGCCGTGCTGCGGCAGCAGCGGGACGCCGAGCGGGTGCAGCGGGCGTACGAGCGGGACGTCGCCCGGATGCAGCGGGAGCAGAAGGCGGCCTACCGGCAGCGGCGGGAGGCCGACGCCCTGCGCCGCACCCAGGAGTTGGACGCGCGGGTGCGGGAGCTCGAAGGGCTGCTGGCCACCGGGTGCCGCGCACCCGCCTTCAGCGTGGCGGGTCTGCGCAGGACCGAGGACATCGAGCCCTTCTCGCCCGGCCCCCTCGGGGATCCCGTCCGCATGCCGGACCAGAGCCACTACCGGCCCGAGGCCGCCTGGACCGCGTCCGGGCGGGCGCAGGCCGAGCGGGACGCCCGCGCCCGCTACGAGCGGGACTGGTACGCGGCCCAGGCCGCCGAGGCGCGGCGCGTCGAGCAACTGGCCGCCTACCGGACCGCGTACGACGAGTGGGCGGCCGCGCGGCTCGCCGAGATCCGCGCGCACAACCGCGGGGTCGCCGGCACCGAGGCCGCCCTCGGCGGCGGGGACGCCGAGACCGTCGTCGAGTACTTCTCCGCCGTCCTCTTCGCCTCCACCGCCTGGCCCGAGGGGTTTCCCCGGGAGGTGTCCGCCGCCTACGAGCGGGGCCGGCGGCGGCTCGTGCTCGACTGGGACCTGCCCGGGTACGAGGTCGTCCCCGAGGCCAAGGGGGTCAAGTACCTTCCGAGCACCGACCAGGAGAGGGACGTGCCGCGGCCCGTCGGCCAGCGGCGCGGCCTCTACCGCGACGTGCTGGCGCAGAGCGTCCTCCTCGCCCTGCACGAGCTGTTCCGCGCCGACCGCTCCGGCGCCCTGGACGCCGTCACCCTCAACGGGTACGTGGGCGGCGTCGATCCCGCCACCGGCCTCGCCGGGCGGGTCTGCGTCGCCTCGGTCGCCGTCGGACGGGACGTCTTCGAGCGGCTCAACCTGGAGTTGGTCGCGGCCGTGGAGTGCGTGACCGGCGCGCTCGACGGGCGCCTCGCCACCAAGCCCGACGAACGCGCCTCCGTCGTACCCCTGCTGACCCCCGAACAGGTCGGGGCCGAGGTCGTCGTCCAGGGCGACGGGGACGAGCCCGATCTGCTGGCCATGGACCCGGTCGCCTTCGAGGGGCTCGTCGCCGAACTGTTCCGGGCCCGGGGGCTCCAGGCCGTCACCACACAGCGGTCGAACGACGGCGGGGTCGACGTCGAGGCCCTCGACCCCGACCCCATCAGCGGCGGGTCGATCCTCGTCCAGGTGAAGCGCTACCGGAACACCGTCCCGCCCTCCGCGGTGCGCGACCTCTTCGGCACCGTGCAGGGCGCCGGCGCCAACAAGGGCGTCCTCGTCACCACCTCCGGGTTCGGGCCCGGCTCCTACACCTTCGCCAACGGCAAGCCGCTCACCCTCATCTCCGGGACCGAACTGGTCGACCTGCTGCACCAGCACGGACTGCGCGGGCGGCTGGGGCCCGGGCCGGGGACGTCCGCCGCCGCCCCCTCGACCCCCGCCGCGCCCGCCGCCCCGGCCGCCGGCCCCACCGCCGAGGCCGACGCGGACTTCAACCTCCTCGGGATGGACTGGACCGGATCCGTGGTGCTCGACGTGTGCGCGCTCGTCTGCTCGGGGCAGCGGGTGCTCGGCGACGAGTGGTTCGTCTTCTTCAACAACCCGGCCACGCCCGACGGTTCCGTCGCCATGGTCGCCGCGCCGCCCGGTGACCGGGCCGCCGTCCGGGTCGGCTTCGACGCCCTGCCGGCGTCGGCGGACCGGCTCGTCCTCGTCGCCGCCGTCGACCCCGAGGCCAACCCGGAGGCCGACCTCCGCGGCTTCACCGACGCCGGCATCCGGCTGCGCGACGACTCCGGCACGGAGCTGGACCGGCTCGTCGTCTCCGACGGACGCCCGGGCGAGACCGCGCTCGTCCTCGGGTCCTTCCGCCGGAGGGCCGGCGGCGACTGGGACTTCGTCCTCGGCGGGAAGGGCTACCGGGGCGGGCTGGAGGAACTGGTCGGGGACTTCGGCATCGAGGTGGAGTAGAGAGGCAGTGGCGGGGGGCGCCGCGCGTCCCCCGCACATTCCGCGTACGGGCGGGCTCGGCGGCGAGGGGTGGCGGGGCGCCACCCGCCCCTCTTCCCAAGCCGCGTCCGTTCTCCGCTTCTGTCCTGCGCCCCCGCGTCCGTTCTCCGCGCGCCGCGTCCGCCCTCTGCTTCTGTCCTGCGCGCGCCGCGTCCGCCCTGCTTCCGCCCTCCGCGAGCCTCCTCCCGCCTCAGCGGCCGCTGAGGCGGTTCGCCAGGATCGCCACCCGGTCCGTGGTCGCCGCGTGGCCCGTCGCCTCGCGGCGGTCCGCTCCCCGGAAGGCCGCGTACATCGTCTGGACGCCCAGCCAGCGCAGCGGTTCGGGCTCCCACTTGCGGACCTTGTGGTTCACCCACGGGAGGGTCGTGAGGCCGGTCGCGCCCGACTGGCCCGAGTCCTGCTGGACGAGGTCGCGCAGGGTGCGGGCGGCCAGGTTCGCCGTGGCGACGCCCGAGCCGACGTAGCCGCCCGCCCAGCCGAGACCCGTGGAGCGGTCGAGCGTCACCGTCGCGCACCAGTCGCGGGGGACGCCGAGGACGCCGGACCAGGCGTGGTCCACCCGTACCCCCGCCAGCTGCGGGAAGAAGCGGACCAGGATCTCGCGCAGGGCCTCGATCGTCTGCGGCTGGGTGCGACCGTCGTTGTCGGTCTTCGAGCCGAAGCGGTACGGGACGCCCCGGCCGCCCAGGGCGATACGGCCGTCGGCGGTGCGCTGGGCGTACATGTAGGCGTGCGCCATGTCGCCGAGGGTCTCGCGGCCCGCCCAGCCGATCGACTCCCACTGGGCCTCGCTGAGCGGCTCGGTGGCGATCATCGAGGAGTTCATCGGGAGCCAGGTGCGGCGCTGGCCCGTGAGGGAGGCCGTGAAGCCCTCGGTGCAGCGCAGGACGTACGGGGCGCGGACCGTGCCGTACGGGGTGACGGCGTGCTTCGGCCTGATCTCGGTGACCGGCGTCGACTCGTGGACGGTGACGCCGAGGGCCTCGACGGCCGCGGCGAGGCCCTTGACCAGCTTCACCGGGTGGAGGCGTGCGCCGTGCGGGGTCCAGGAGGAGCCGACGGCGCCGGTGACGCAGATGCGTTCGGAGGTCTCGCGCGCCCCGTACAGCTCGCGGTCGGTCTCGCCGAAGGCGGTCTCGGCCGCGTGGAACTCCTTGAGGCGGGCCAGCTGGGCGGGGGAGAGGGCGACCTCCAGGACCCCGCCGCGGTGCTGGTCGGCCTCGATCTTCTCGGTGTCGCAGACGTCGAGGACCTCGGTGACGGTCGCGTTCATGGCCTGCTGGAGGCGGACGGCGGCCTCGTGCCCGTGGAGCCTGGCGTAGCGGTCGCGGCCGGCGATGCCGTTGTAGAGCCAGCCGCCGTTGCGGCCGGAGGCGCCGTACCCGCAGAACTTCGCCTCCAGGACCGTGATGTCGAGGAAGGGGACGGCCTTCTTGAGGTAGTAGGCGGTCCACAGGCCCGTGTAGCCGCCGCCGACGATGCAGACGTCGGCGCTGGTGTCGCCGGGGAGCGGTTCGCGGGGAGCGGGGGCGCCGTCCTGCGCGTACCAGAACGAGATGCCGCCGTTGACCGTACTCATGTGTATCCCTCTTCCGGGTGCGTGGGCGGGAGGTTACCGGGGCCTTGGTCCCGTGGATACGGGTCCTTCGCCGGCGGTTCGCGGTGGGGGCGCGGCCTAGCGTCGGGGGAGGACGGCGCAGGCGCGGCCGCCACGGATTCCGTCGTTCCGGAAGGACCTCCCCATGCCCGTACGCAGGACCCGGCGGCTGGTCGCCGCAGCCCTCTCGGCAGGCCTCATCGGCCTTGCAGCGGTGGGGTGTTCGCAGAGCGGGGCGGTGACGGCCGCCGCGGTGGCGGCGGCTCCGGCGGACCGCGCGGAGGTGCTCGCGCGGCTGCCCGCGGCCGTGCGGGGTACGAAGATCGTCGTCGGTGACGAGCACGCGCCCCACACGGTCACGGTGTACGTCGACCCGCGCTGCGGGTACTGCGCGAAGTTCGAGGGGAGCGGCGGGACGGTCCTCGCGGACGAGGCCGCGGCGGGCACGGTGCGGGTCGAGTACGTCGTCGCGTCCTTCCTCGACGACCGGACCGGCGGCGCGGCCTCGGCACGGGCCGCGAACGCGCTGCGGGCGTCGGCGGACGCGGGCCCGGGGCGGTTCGCCCTGTTCCAGGCGGCGCTCTTCGCCTCCCTGCCGGGCGCCGGGGCGGGCGGCCACGGGGACGGGTTCACCGCCGAGCAGCTGCTGCGGATCGCGGACCGGGTGGAGGGGCTGCGGAGCGCCGCCTTCGACCGGGCCGTCCGGGAGGACACGCACCGGCGGTGGGTGGCGGACGCCGAGAAGGCCTTCGAGGCGTCGGGGGTCGGCGGCACGCCGACCGTACTGGTGGACGGGGCCGCGCTGCCCGGCGGCGACGCCCTCTACGACGCCGCCCGATTCTCGGAGGCGCTGCGCGACGCCGGTGTCTAGGGGGTGTCTTGTCGACCAGGCCGGGCTCGCGGGGTATGGCACGCACGCTCGCCGCGTTGTCGTCAGTCGCCAACGCTCCGCGTTGACTCCCTCCTCCGCCTTGCGATCGCACGCACCAGACCCCGCTCCCTGATCCGGCCTGATCGACAAGACACCCCCTAGGGTCGTGGCGTGATCCACGTACCGGAGCAACTCGTCGCGTCCCAGGTGAAGTACAACGGAGAGGCAGGACGGGCGTTCGTCGCCGGGCTGCCCGAGCTGGCCGGGGAGTTCCTCGACCGGTGGGGGCTCCGGGTCACCGGGCCCTCCATGTACGGCATGGCCTCGCTCGTCCTGCCCGTCGAGCGGGTCGCGGACGGTACGCCGGCCGCGCTGAAGATGCAGATCCTCGACGAGGAGACCGAGGGGGAGCCGGTCGGGCTGCGCGTGTGGGACGGCGGTGGCGTCGTCCGGCTCCTCGACCACGACGCCGCCACGGGGACCATGCTCCTGGAGCGGCTCGACGAGGCCCGGCCGCTGAGCTCCGTCGCCGACACGCGGGAGGCGATGGGCGTCGTCGCGGGGCTGCTCGACCGGCTGGTGGCGCTGCCGGCCCCGGCGGGACTGCGGGGCCTCGGCGACATCGCGGTCGGGATGCTCGCGGACGTCCCGGACGCGGTCGGCCGCATCGGCGCGGAGGACGCCGCGGTGCTGCGGGACTGCGCCGCGGCGGTGCGGGAGGTGGTGGGCGAGCCGGGCGACCGGCTGCTCCACTGGGACCTGCACCTCGGGAACGTCCTGGCCGCCGAGCGCGAACCGTGGCTGGCGATCGATCCCAAGCCGCTCGCGGGCGATCCGGGCTTCGACCTGCTGCCGGCCCTGATGGACCGCTTCGACCCGGCCGACGTCCTGTGGCGCTTCGACCTCCTCGCCGAGGTCGTCGGCGACCGGGGGCGGGCGGTGGCGTGGACGCTGGGGCGGGTGCTGCAGAACGGGCTGTGGGACGTGGAGGACGGCGAGCCGGCGCTCGACGAGGAGCAGGTGGAGGTGGCGCTGATCCTGCGCGCGGCCCGGGGGTGAGGCGCCGGGCGCTCCCGCGGCCGGGGGTGAGATTCCCCTGGCCGGGACCGGGCCCGTCGGGGCAGGGTGGTCCCATGATCCGTACAGCCACGCCCGCCGACGTTCCCGTCGTCCACGCCCTCGTCCGTGACCTCGCCGCGTACGAGAAGGCCCTCGACGAGGTCCGCGCGACTCCCGAGCAACTCCGTGAGGCCCTCTTCGGCGACCGGCCCGCCGCCTTCGCGCACATCGCCGAGAACGAGGACGGCGAGGTGGTGGGCTTCGCGATCTGGTTCCTCAACTTCTCGACCTGGCGCGGCGTCCACGGCATCTACCTGGAGGACCTGTACGTCCGTCCGGAGGCGCGCGGCGGCGGCCACGGCAAGGCGCTGCTCACCGAACTGGCCCGGATCTGCGTCGCGCGCGGATACGAGCGCCTGGAGTGGTCCGTCCTGAACTGGAACAAGCCGTCGATCGACTTCTACGAGTCGCTGGGCGCCCGCCCGCAGGACGAGTGGACGGTCTACCGGCTGACGGACGGGGCGCTGGCCGAGCTCGGCGCCGCAGGGGTGTAGGAAGGTCCCATGGATACGGACATCGAGCAGCGGTTCCAGCGGATCACGGCGTTCATCGAGGCGCGGTTGACTCCGCTCTTCGACCCGGCGAACGGGAGCGACCACGGGTTCGGCATGGACGACACGTCGCGGGCCCTGCGGGCCGCGCGGTACACGGTGCAGGCCGCCTCCGCGGTCAACGGCCTCGTGGAGAAGCGGGAGTCGGCGCCGGAGCTGCGGCCGGTGGTGGACCAGGCGCTGGAGCACAACTGGGACGTGCTGCGCTCCGTCGCCCGGATGTGGGAGGACCACCCCGACTTCCTGAAGGAGTTCAAGGCGCACTCCTGGGACGTGGTCGGGGCGGTCTGAGCCCTCGTACGGCCCGCGGGCCCGTCCGACGCCGACGACCGGCCGGACGGGCCCGCGGTGTGTCGGTGCCCGGCCGGGCGGGCCCGCGGTGTGTCGGTGCCGGGCGGGGCGGCGGCCCGCGGTGCCGGTGCCGGTGCCGGGCCGCGGGGCCGGACCCCGTGGATCAGGGGATCAGGGGATCAGGACCACCTTCCCCGTCGTGCCCCGCGTCTCCAGGGCGTGGTGCGCGGCCGCCGCGTCCGCGAGGGGGAAGCGGTGGACCGCCGGGCGGAGGGTGCCGGTCGCCGCGGCGTCCAGCGCGGCGAGTTCGAGGGTGCGGACGTCGCCCCCGGCCTTCCGGAGCATGACGGGGCCGAGGACGGACTCCGAGGTGATGCCGCGCGCGGCCAGCTCCTCCGGGGTGAAGGTGAGCGGTTCGCCGTCGCGGAGACCGGCGCCCGACCAGCCGAAGACGAGGTGCTGCCCGCCCTCGCCGAGCAGGTCGACGGCGGCGCGGCCGGTGTCCCCGCCGACCGAGTCGAAGACGACGGTCGCGGTGCGCCCGCCCAGGTACGCGCGGACCTTCTCCGGCCAGTCCGGCAGCGTGTAGTCGACGGCCAGGTCGGCGCCGTTCTCCTCGACGAGGGCCGTCTTGGCTGGGCCGCCGGCCAGGCCGACGACGGTGGCCCCGGCGTTCTTGGCGTACTGGACGAGCAGGGTCCCGATGCCGCCGGCCGCCGCCGGGACGACCGCCACCGAGTCGGGGCCGAGCGCGGTGAACTGCAGGATGCCCAGGGTGGTGCGGCCGGTGCCGATCATCGCGACGGCCTCCGCCTCGCCCAGGTGGTCGGGCAGGGCGTGCAGGCGGGCGGCGTCGGTGACGGCGAGCTCGGCGTAGCCGCCGGGGGCCATGCCGAGGTGGGCGACGACGCGCCTGCCGAGCCAGCCGGGGTCGGTGCCCTCGCCGAGGGCGTCGACGGTGCCGGCGACCTCGCGGCCCGGGACGGTGGGCAGCTCGGCGGGCGCGGGGAAGGGACCCGTCATCCCCTCCCTGAGCGCGGTGTCGAGGAGGTGCACGCCGGCCGCCGCGACCCGGACGCGGACCTGGCCGGGGCCCGGTGCGGGGTCGGGGGTCTCCTCGTACTGGAGGTTCTCGGCGGGGCCGAAGGCGTGGAGGCGGACGGCATGCATGGTGTTCCCCGTTCGTCGTGCGGGCGGTCGGTGTGCGACGAGGAACAGCCTCCGACCTCAAGCATGCTTGAGGTCAAGCCCCGTCCGGTCGCCGTCCCGATGCGCGCGCAGCGCCAGCGACACCGCCTCCACCGCGCTGGTGAACGACACCTCCGAGAGCACGCCGGGCGCCGCCACCTGGTCGCCGACCAGGTACACGCCGTCACCCCGGTCGACGGCCGGCCGGTCGCGCCAGGTCGTGCCGGGCAGGTCGACCGCCCCCGTACGGCCCTGGGACACCGACTCGCGCCGCCACACCGTCCGCTCCCGCCAGCCCGGGAAGCCCAGGTCGAGGAGCCGCTCGGCGTGGGCCACGCCGTCCGCCTTCGACCCGCCGGGGCCGATCGGCAGCTGGGCCTGGATCAGCTGCTGCCCGGCCGGGGCGAGCGCCGGGTCCTGGGCCGTGAAGCGCTCGATCCAGCCCGGGGCGTCCAGGTCCGAGAGCACGAACGGGTCGCCCTTCCGGGTGCGCACCGCCAGGTCGAACAGGACGGTACGGCCGCTCTCCCACGTCAGCGACGGGTCGCCGAGCAGCCGGGCGGCGGCCGGCAGGGCGGTCGCGACGATCACGGGCCCCTCGTCGCGCGGCAGGTCGTCGAGGCTGTCGACCCGGGACGAGGTCTCGATCCGGGCGCCCAGCTCCCCCGCGCGCGCCACCATCCGCTCGATGAGCCGGCCCCAGCCTCCCCGGATGTAGTGCGCCTCGGGCGGCAGGGTGGAGGCCCGGTGGAGCCGCTCCTGCACGAACCGTGCGGAGAGCGAGCCCGGGTCGTGGTGGAAGATCGCGACCCCGGAGTACGCGGCGGCGGCGTGCGCGGCGCGCTCGCCCGCGAGCCCGGTGGCCCAGGTGCGGAAGTCGGTGTCCACGGGGGCCTTGCCCGCGCTGCGCAGCGCCTGGCGGACCATGGCCAGGGGCGGGGTGCGGAGCACGGAACCGCCGCGGTGGAAGCGGAGCCGGAGGACCTCGGAGGCGGGCAGCGGGGCCAGCGGGCCGAGGAGTCCGCGCTGCTTGAGCCAGGTCCAGTGCGGGCCGCCGGAGTACAGGGCGTGCGGCCCCTCGTTGGTGTGGTGCGGGCCCTCGGAGGTGCGGGCCCGGCCGCCGGCTGTCCGGTGCGCCTCGTGGACGGTCACCCTGACGCCCGCCTCGGCGGCGGTGATGGCGGCGGTCAGTCCGGCGAAGCCGCCGCCGACGATCGTGAGCTTGCGCATGTCGCTCTCCCTGTCCCTCGTGCGGACCTGGTGTCCGGTCCCGCACATGGGACGGCCGAGGCCCGGGTTTCGTGACATCGGGGCGCTGTCAGTGGCGTACATCACCATGGAGGGATGGCGACGACTCGGAAGAAGAAGACGGCGGTGGCGGCGGCGCGGCGCCCCGACCTGCGGCTGCCTCCCCTGGAGCCGTACGGGGGAGGGCTGGAACCGGACGGGGACTACGACGGGCTGGAACTGACCGGGCTGGACCTCTCGGGGCAGTCGGCGGAGGGCGCGCGGTTCCTGGACTGCGCGCTGCGCGAGTGCGGGCTCGACGAGGCGCGGCTCACCGGGGCCCGTTTCCTCGACTCGGTGCTCACGGGGGTCCGGGGGGTGGGGACGGTCCTCGCGGGGGCGCAGCTGCGGGACGTGGAGCTCGTGGACGCCCGGCTCGGCGGGACGCAGCTGCACGGTGCCGTGCTGGAGAGGGTGGTCGTCCGGGGCGGGAAGAGCGAGTATCTGAACCTGCGGTCGGCGAAGCTGAAGGACGTCGTCTTCGAGGGGTGCGTGCTGAGCGAGCCCGACTTCGGGGGCGCCGTGCTGGAACGGGTGGAGTTCGTGGACTGTGTGCTGACGGGGGTGGACTTCGGCGGCGCGCGGCTCAGGGACGTGGACCTGAGAGGGGTCCAGCGGCTGGAGATCGCCCGCGGTGTGGAGTCGCTGGCGGGCGCGGTGATCTCGACGGCGCAGCTCCTCGACCTCGCGCCGGTGCTCGCGGCGCAGCTGGGGGTGCGGGTCGAGGAGTAGTCCGGCGCGGCGGTGCCTCCGGGGTCAGGGCAGGCGGGGGAAGCGGGCCTGGAGGGCCCAGACGGCCGGGTTGTCGGCGAGGCCCTCGTGCATGTCGGTGAGGTCGGCGATCAGGTCGTGCAGGAAGTCGCGGGCCTCGCGGCGCAGCGCCGCGTGGTCGAAGGTGACCGGCGGTTCGTCGCCCGGCATCCAGTCGGCCTCGACGTCGACCCAGCCGAAGCGCCGCTCGAAGAGCATGCGGTCGGAGGACTCGGTGAAGTCCAGCTCGGCGTACTGCGGGGTGGCGGAGCGGCTGCCGCGCGGGTCCTGGTCGAGTTGTTCGACGATGTCGCACAGGGCCCACGCGAAGTCGAGCACCGGGACCCATCCCCAGGCTGTGGACACCTCGCGGTCCGCCCGGGTGTCGGCGAGGTACACGTCCCCGCAGAACAGGTCGTGGCGCAGGGCGTGGACGTCCGCGCGACGGTAGTCGGTCTGCGGCGGGTCGGGGAAGCGACGCGAGAGGGAGTAGCCGATGTCGAGCACGGGTCCGATGGTGTCACGGCGCCGGGCCCCGCCGTACGCGAGGACCGCCGGGGGCACCGGGCCGGCGTGCGGTGGGCCCGGCGGCGCCCGGGTCGTGCGGGGGCTCGGCGGTCCTCGCGCCGTGGGCTCGGCCGCGCCGGATCCGTGCGAGGGGCTCGGTCGTGGCCGCCTCGTGCGCTCGGCTCGGCGGTCCTCGGGCCGCGGGCCCGGCGGCGCCCGATGCGTGCCGTGGGCCCTGCGGCGCGCGATCCCTGCCGGGGGGTCAGCGGCGTCCGTGGACCGCCCTGGCCACCCGCGGGCCCAGCCAGCGCTTGAACCGGCGCAGCGGCTCCAGCTGTTCGGCGGCGCGGTCGATCCGGTAGTACAGCTGCGGCGGGATGTGGGGGAGCAGCGGCGAGTGGCGCTGGCCGAGCAGGGCGAACATCTGCGCCGGCTCCAGGCGCATGTAGCGGGGCAGGTTCTCGTACCACTGGGCGCTGTAACGGGCCGCGCTCTGGGCCGAGACGAGCTCGGCGCGGCGCCGCTTCCCGTACGTGGTGAGCGCGGTGTCGAGGTCCCCGCCGGAGCGCAGGGCGTCGGCGAGGGCGAGGGCGTCCTCCAGGGCGAGGGTGGTGCCCGCGCCGATCGAGTAGTGCGTGGTGTGGGCCGCGTCGCCGAGGAGGACGAGGTTGCCGCGGTGCCAGACCCGGTTGGTGAGGGTGCGGAAGGTCAGCCACCGGGCGGCGTCGTCGGCGCGGTCGCGGCCGATCAGCTCGTGCCCGTCGAGGAGGTCGTGGAAGAGCTTCTCCAGCAGCCGGAGGCTGTCGGCCTCGCCGAGGCCGTCGAGACCGAGGCCGGTCCACGTCTCGGGGGAGCACTCGACGACGCAGGTCGACCGCTCGCCGCTGAACCCGTAGGCGTAGCACCAGATCCAGCCGTGCGCGGTCTCCTTGAAGGCGAAGCTGAAGGAGTCGAAGACCTTGGTGGTGCCGAGCCAGATGTACGGGTTGCGGCCGCTCGCGACCGCGCTGCCGAAGTGCCCGGGATGGGCCTCGCGGAGCACGCTGTTCACGCCGTCGGCGGCGACCACCAGGTCCGCGCCTGCCAGCTCGGGCGCGTCCGGGCCGGTGATGCCGTGCTCGAACTCCACGCGGACGCCGAGTTCCGCGGCCCGGTCGGCGAGCAGCGCCAGCATCCGCCGGCGCCCGATGCCGAAGCCCGCGTCGCCCCGGTGGACGGTCCGCTCGTCACGGACGATGGCGACCCCGTCGGTCCAGGTGACCGACGCCTCGGCGACGGCGGCCGCGGACTCGGGATCGCCCGCGCGGAGCTTGTCGAGGAGCCCCGCCCAGTAGGTGACGCCCCAGCCGTACGTGGAACCCGCCGGGTTCCGCTCGTACACGGTGATCTCGTGGTCGGGGTCCTGCCGCTTCAGCAGGATCGAGAGGTAGAGGCCGGCGGGTCCGCCGCCGACGATCGCGAGCTTCACGTGCGCTCCCACTGGACTGACCGGGGCCTGAGGTGTGACACCTTGCTGTCGGAAGGAAACGCACAGTAGCAGTGCGCGAGCCCCGCGCGCCCGTGGAACGCGTCGGGGCGCGGTCCGCCGGGGGACGGGCTACGGGAGCAGGCGGCGTTCCTTCGCGACGGCGACCGCGCCCGCGCGGGTGTCGACGCCGAGCTTCGCGTAGATCCGGCCGAGGTGGGTCTTCACCGTCGCCTCGCTGATGAACAGGGCCCGGGCGATCTCCCGGTTGCCGAGGCCGCGCCCCAGCTGGCCCAGGATGTCCCGTTCCCGGTCGGTGAGGCTCGGGCCGGCCGCGCCCCGCATCCGGTCCATGACCCGGCTGGCGACCGGCGGGGAGAGCGCCGTGCGGCCCTGGGCGGCCGAGTGGATCGCGGCGAACAGCTCCTCGGGCCGCTCGGCCTTCAGGAGGTAGCCGGTGGCGCCCGCCTCGATGGCCCGCGTGATGTCGGCGTCCGTGTCGTACGTGGTGAGGACGAGGACGTGGACGCCGGTCGGCGCGATCCGCCGGGTCGCCTCCACGCCGTCGATGCCCGCGCCGAGCTGGAGGTCCATCAGGACGACGTCCGGCGTCAGCTTCGCCGCCATGGCGACGGCCTCCTCGCCGCTGCCGGCCTCGCCGACGACCTCGATGTCGGGGGTGCTGCCGAGCAGGGCCAGCAGACCGGCGCGCACGACGACGTGGTCGTCGCAGAGGAGGATCCGTACGGACATCACGACTCCTGGGGGGACGGGGGCGGGGACGGGTCCGCGGGCGGGTGGCCGCCGGGGAGCGGGATCGCGGCCGAGAGCACCGTGCCCTCGCCCGGCGTGGACTCGACGGTCAGGGTGCCGCCCAGCTGCCGCGCCCGCACGCGCATCGCGGGCAGCCCGTGGCCCCGCACCCCGCCGACCCGGTCGACCGGGTCGAAGCCCCGGCCGTCGTCGGCGATGTCCAGGACCACCTGGTCGTCGAGGTAGGTGAGGGTCAGGGCGGCGGAGTCCGCGCCGGCGTGCTCGCGGATGTTGGCCAGGGCGCCCTGCGCGATCCGCAGGAGCGCCGACTGGACCCGTTCGGGGAGGAGGACCGCGGTCCCGTCGACCCGGAACGCCGCCGACTCGCGGGCCGCGAGACCCCGCAGGGCCTCTTCGAGGCCGCCGCCCTCGGCGAGGTCGGCGGGCGCGAGGTCGTGCACGAAGCGGCGGGCCTCGGCGAGGTTGCGCTCGGCGATGGACTCGGCCGTCCGCACGTGGCGGCGGGCGGTGGCCGGGTCGCTGTCCCAGGTGCGGTCGGCCGCCTGGAGCAGCATCTGCTGGCTGGACAGGCCCTGCGCCAGGGTGTCGTGGATCTCCATGGACAGCCGCTGCCGCTCGGCCAGGGTGCCCTCGCGGCGCTCGATCGCCGCCAGCTCGCGCCGGGTGCGGATCAGGTCGTCGATGAGCGCCCGCTGGCGGGCCGCCTGCCGGTCCGAGTAGACGAAGACCCCGGTGGCGATGGCGGCGACGGCGGGCGGGGCGACGATCAGGTTCGGGTCCCAGCCGCCGTGGGCGAGCTGCACCTGCGCGAACACCACGAACGCGGTGAGCAGCGCGACCAGGCCGAGCGCGGCCCGCGCGGGGAGGGTCCGCAGGCCCGTGTAGAAGAGCGGCACCGCGCACCAGGCGAAGCTCGGCGCGAGGACGACGAGCAGGATCCACACCGCGACGACCGTGCTCAGCCAGGCGATCCGGCGCGGTGCGGCGCGGGTGCCGACGACGGGGCCGAGGAGGTAGAGGGAGGCGAGGGCGCCGGAGAGGGCGACGATCCAGGGGCTGCGGTCCTCCCAGGGGTGGCGCAGCAGGAAGCGGGCGAGGGACGCGCCGAGGAGGAGGAAGAAGGCGATGTGCATGACCCGGGCGAGCCAGGGGGCGTCCGGGTCCCGCTCGGTCTCCGGCGTCGTCTCCGGCCTGGTCTCCGGCCTGGTCTCCGGCTCGGTCTCCGGCGTCGTCTCCGGCCTGGTCTCCCGCTCGGTCTCCGGCCTGGTCTCCGGCGAGCGGGAGGCGCGCCCGTGCCGCGACGCCTCCGGGTGGGCCGGCTTCCTGCCGCCCTGCTCGGACTCCGTCGGCCCTGTCACGATCCCACCTTCCTGACCTGGGGATATCTGTCCATCCTGACCCGGGGGGACCACGGGGGCATCAGCCGATCGGCTGACCCGGCCGTCCTCCAGTGTGCGCGAGCGAGGCAGCCGGACCGTGGACCGTACGCCCCGGGTCGCGGCCACAGGATGGATGACAGAGCGAAGGAGCGGCCCCGCCTCCCCGCCGCTCGAACGGCTTCCCCGAGCACCTCCCCATCCGCACCTCACCCGTCTGGAGTCCCCCATGAAGAAGATCCTCTTCGGCGCCACCGCCGCCGTCGTCCTCGCCGCCGGTACCTTCGGCGCGGTCTCCGCGAACGCCTCCGCCCCGGCCGCCGCCCCCGCCGCCGCGGTCCGCGCCGACGCCGGGAACGGCAACCTCCAGCAGTCGACGCACCTGACGATCGAGGCCGCCACGAAGGCTGCGCAGGCCACCCTCGACGCCGCCGAGAAGGAGAACCAGCGCGTCTCCGTCGCCGTCGTCGACCGCAACGGCAACACCCTCGTCACCCTCCGCGGCGACGGCGCCGGCCCGCAGTCCTACGAGTCCGCCCAGAGGAAGGCCTACACCGCCGTCTCCTGGAACGCCCCCACCTCCGAGCTGGCCAAGCGCCTCACCAACGCCCCCACCCTCAAGGACATCCCCGGCACCCTCTTCCTCGCCGGCGGCGCCCCCGTCACCGCCAAGGGCGCTCCCATCGCCGGCATCGGCGTCGCCGGCGCCCCCTCCGGCGACCTCGACGAGAAGTTCGCCCGGGCCGGCGTCGCCTCCCTCGCCCGGTAACCCGGACGCGGCCGGCCCGCGACCCGCAGCCGGCGACGGCGCCCGGACCCCCGCCGGGCGCCGTCGCCTTTCTCCGTGTCGGACCTGCTTAGGATCGATACGTGACCCAGCGCAACCGGACGGACCGGCACCGCCGGACCGGAGCAGCCGCGGGCGGCCTCGCCGCCGCCCTGACCGCCCTCGCCCTCCTCGCGGGCGGCTGCACGGAGGCCACCGGAGGCGTCCGGGGCACCCCGGGGGCCGCCGGGCTGCGCGACCCCTACTTCCCGAAGCTCGGCAACGGCGGCTACGACGTCGGCCGCTACGCCCTCACCCTCGCCTACGACCCCGGGACCGGGCGGCTCGACGGCACCGCGGAGATCACCGCCCGCGCCACCCAGGACCTCAGCGCCTTCAACCTCGACCTCGCCGGGCTCGCCGTCGACCGGGCGTCCGTCGACGGCGCCCCCGCCGCGGTCAACCGGGCGGGGAACGAACTCACGCTCCGGCCGCGCGAGGAGATCCGCGAGGGCGCGGAGTTCCGCACGACCGTCGTCTACGGAGGAGTGCCCGAGCCGATCACGGACGCGGACGGCTCGGAGGAGGGCTGGCTGCGCACCGGCGACGGGGTCGTGGCGGTCGGCGAGCCGGCCGGCTCGATGACCTGGTTCCCGGGCAACCACCACCCCTCCGACAAGGCCGTCTACGAGCTGCGGCTCACCGTCCCGGCCGGGCTCGAAGGCATCTCCAACGGCACCAGGACCGGCCGCCGGACGGGGGCCGACGGCAGGGTCACGACCGAGTGGCGCACGACCGAGCCGATGGCGAGCTATCTCGCGACGGTCGCGATCGGCCGGTACGAGACGGCGACCGCGGTGGCGAACGGGTCCGCGACCGCCACCGGAACCCCCGACGCGACCGCCACCGGAACCTCCGCCCCGGACGGCTCCCCCGCTCCGGACGGCTCCTCCGCCCCGGACGGGATCCCCGTGCTCACCGCCGCCGAGCGGCCCGTCGCCGCGCGCACCGCGGCGCTCCGCGGCGAGATCCCCGAGATCATCGCCCGGCAGGCCCGGCGCTTCGGCCCCTACCCCTTCTCCAGCGCCGGCGCGATCGTCACCGTGGACGGGACCCTCGGCTACGCCCTGGAGACCCAGACGCGGCCCGTCTTCCCGGCGGCCTCCTTCGACCGCACGACCCTGGTGCACGAGCTGGCCCACCAGTGGTTCGGGAACTCGGTGTCGCCCGCGAGCTGGCGGGACCTGTGGCTGAACGAGGGGTTCGCGACCTACGCCGAATGGCTGTACACGGAGGAGTACGAGGGCGTCCCCGCGCGGACGCACTTCGAGCGGGCGCTCGCCCAGGAGGCCAACTGGGCCTTCCCCCCGGCCGCCCCGCCCGCCGCCGAGAACCTCTTCGACCCGCCCGTGTACCAGCGGGGCGCGATGGTGCTGTACAAGCTCCGGGAGACGGTCGGGGACCGCACCTTCGACGAGATCCTGCGCGGCTGGCCCGCGAAGTACCGGCATGCCAACGCGTCGACGGACGACTTCACCGCGTACGCGGAGAGCGTGGCCGGCCGCGACCTCGACCAGCTGTGGGACGTCTGGCTGTACGGCGAGGAGAAGCCGGCCGCGGCCTCCTGAGGGGGCCCCGCCGATCGCGGCCCGGCCCGCCGGGCCGGGCGGGGCGCCGGTTCACCGGGCCAGGCGGCTCACAGGGCCTTCCGCATGACCACGCAGGGGCGGCCGTGGGCGAGGTCCGGGCGGCGGTCGGTCTCCTCGTATCCGAGGGCCGTCCAGAAGGCCAGCGCCTTCGGGTTGTTCTCCAGGACGGCGAGGCGCAGCCCCGTACGGCCCGCGGCGCGGAAGCCGTCCTCGACGTACGCGGCGAGCCGGCGGCCGTGGCCCGCGCGGCGCTCGTCCCCGTGGACCATGAGGAGCCCCAGCCACGGGTCGGGCTCCGCCGGGTCGGGATGCCGGCCGAGGGTGACGGCGACGGCCACGAGCCGGCCGCCGGACCGGGCCAGCAGCACCTCGGCCGTCGGCTGCGCGAGCTCGTCGGCGAGGGCCGCCGCGACCTGCTCGGGCCGGATGTCTGCCGGGTCCGGGAAGTCGCCGCTCAGCTGCTGGAACTCCTCGGCGGAGGCGTACAGCGCGGTGAGTTCGGTGAGCAGGGGGCCGGGGAGGGCCGCACCGTCCTCCAGGGCCTTGGGCGCGAGGGCTTCGACGATCACGGGGCAAGGGTAGAGCCCCGGCGGCAGGCCCGCCGGGGCTCCAGGGGATGTCGCGGGGCGTCGGTCAGAGGTTGACGCCGAAGTCGCGGGCGATGCCCTCCAGGCCCGAGGCGTAGCCCTGGCCGACCGCGCGGAACTTCCACTCGGCGCCGTTGCGGTAGAGCTCGCCGAAGACCATGGCGGTCTCGACGGCGGCGTCCTCGGAGAGGTCGTAGCGGGCGATCTCGGCGCCGCCGGCCTGGTTCACGATGCGGATGTAGGCGTTGCGCACCTGGCCGAAGTTCTGCGAGCGGTTCACCGCGTCGTAGATGGAGACCGGGAAGACGATCTTGTCGACGGTCGGCGGGAGGCCCGCGAGGTTGACGTTGATCTGCTCGTCGTCGCCGCCGCCCTCGCCGGTGCGGTTGTCACCGGTGTGCACGATGGTCTGGTCCGGCGTCGACTTGTTGTTGAAGAAGACGAAGTGCGCGTCGGAGGCGACCTTGCCCGCGGCGTCCACGCCGATCGCCGAGGCGTCGAGGTCGAAGTCGGTGCCGGTGGTGGTGCGGACGTCCCAGCCGAGGCCCACGGTGACAGCGGTGAGGCCCGGGGCCTCCTTGGTCAGAGAGACGTTGCCGCCCTTGGACAGGCTCACAGCCATGGAAAGTCCCTTTCATCGTGGTGTCTTGCCTGGAGAAACGCATGGTGCCCCCGGACGGTTCCCGTCGTCCTCCCGGCGAAAACAGGATGACTCCGACGGCGGACAGCGGGGAACATGGGGGGCATGGCCGGTCCGTATCCCATCCGAGGCTCCGTCTCGCTCCCCGAGGCCGAGCTCCAGTGGCGTTTCTCGCGTTCCTCGGGTCCGGGCGGCCAGCACGTGAACACCAGCGACTCCCAGGTCGAGCTCCGCTTCGACCTCGCCGCCACCGGCGCCCTGCCGGAGGTGTGGAAGGCCCGCGCCCTGGAGCGCCTCGCCGGGCGGCTGGTGAACGGGGTGGTGACGGTCCGCGCCTCGGAGCACCGCTCCCAGTGGCGCAACCGCGAGGCGGCGGCGGTGCGCCTCGCCGCGCTGCTCGCCGAGGCGACGGCCCCGCCGCCGAAGCCCCGCAGGCCCACGAAGATCCCCCGCGGCATCAACGAGCGACGGCTGCGCGAGAAGAAGCAGCGCTCGGAGACGAAGCGGACGCGCCGGTCCCGCGACTGGGGCTGAGCCCGCGTCCACGCCCCGCCGGGTCAGGACAGACGGCGGTACTTCCCCTGGTAGTACGTCAGCGGGCCGCCGTCCGCCGCCCCGGCGGCGACCGTCAGGACCCGGCCCACCACGAGCGTGTGGTCGCCGGCCACGACCCGGCTCTCCGTGCGGCACTCCAGGGTGGCCAGCGCGCCTCCCATGAGCGGGGCGCCGCTCTCCTCGCCGCGGTCGTACGGCAGGTCGGCGAAGAGGAGCCGGTCGCTGACGCGGTTCTTCATGGCGAAGCGCCCGGCGATGTGCCGCTGGTCTTCGCCGAGGATCGACACCGCCCAGACGGGCACCTCGGTGAGGAGGTCGTCCATCCGGGAGCCGTTGCGCAGGCTGACCAGGACCAGGGGCGGATCGAGGGAGACCGACACGAAGGCCGTGGCGGTCATGCCGACGTCCTCGCCGCGCGGGCCGTCGTCGGGGTCGTGCGCGGTCACCAGGACCACACCGGCCGCGAGGCGGGACATCGCCGCCCGGAAGTCGTCGTTGCTCACCCCCTCAGCATGAGGGATGGCCAGATCGGACACGGGGGGCGAGGCGGGAGTCTTCTGGAGCACATCCGCACGCTAGCTCCGGACCTCCGGGGGCCGCATCGGACCGGGGGACCAGGCCGCCACCCCCGCCGGTCCTAGGACCTGTCGCGGGCCCCTTCCCGCGGTCCCCCGCGGAACCCTCGTGAACCCGCCATGACCTGCTGTGACTTGAGTCACAGCGACCAGTATTTGCTGACCCTGTGTACCGGGTGCGCAGCTCGCTGTGATTCAGTGGCAGTGACAGTGCAGTACGAACGGTGACTGTGCACCACGAAGCCGATGAGAACCCTGGAGTTGCTGTCGAGGTCTCGGGGAGAGCGAGCGATGGAGACCGAGTCGGAGCCGTACGTCCGTCTCTCGACCCTGCGGCAGCTGCATCAGGTCGTGGCGGACCTCAACACTGCGCGCAGCCTGGCGGACACCCTGCAGACCGTCGCCGACGGTGTGGTCGCCGGTCTCAACTACGAGCTCGCCTGCGTCAACCTCGTACGCCCCGACGGTGACCTCGTCGTCGCCGCCTTCGCCGGCAGCTCCGCCGCCGAGGCCCTGATCACCGGCCGGGTCGGCTCCCGCGCCTCCTGGGACCGCCGCCTGTCCATGGGCACCGCCTGGGGCGACCTGCGGTTCATACCGCACACCGAGGGATGGGTGCTGATGGAGGACGACGTCCCCCAGTGGCACACCGACGGCCCCGCGCCCCGCTTCGAGGACGAGTGGCACCCGCACGACCGGCTCTACGCCCCGATGTACTCGCCTCGGCTCGGCTCCGCCCGCTCCGGCGGCCCCCCGCCCGGCTCCGGCCGTGAGCTCCTCGGCGTCATATCCGTCGACCGCCCCCGCAACGGCCGGCACCCGGGCCCCTGGGGCCAGGAGGCGCTCCAGATGTACGCCTCCCAGTCGGCGATCGCCATCAGCAACGCCCGGCTCCGCTCCAACATGCAGCGCGCCCTCGTCCGCCTGGAGCGGGAGCAGCAGGCGCTCCGCGCCAGCGAGGAGTCCTTCCGGCAGGCCTTCGAGTACGCCCCCTCCGGAATGGCCATCGCCGAGATGGGCGGCGACCAGCACGGCCGGCTCCTGCGGACCAACGACGCCCTGTGCCGGCTGCTCGGCCGGCCCGCCGCCGCGATGCGGCGCTACTCCTTCGCCGACCTCGTCCACCCCGAGGACATCGGCACGCTGCTGCGGACCTCCGCCGAGGGCGGCCGGGCCGAGCTGCGGCTCGGGCGGCGCGACGGCACCTACGTGTGGGTGTCCCTCCGCAACTCGGTCGTCGCCGACGCGGCCGACGGCCCGCGCTTCCTCCTCACCCACGTCGAGGACATCGAGGAGCGCAAGCGGCACGAGCTCCAGCTGGCTCACCGCGCCTCGCACGACGCCCTCACCGGCCTCCCGAACAGTGCCGAGCTGCGCTCGCGGCTCTCCGCCCGGCTGTGCGAGCGCCCGGCGGCGCACGTGTCGGTCGACCAGGCCGCGGGATACGGCGGGGGCTACGCGTCCGGGGCGTACGACTCGGCGCGGGACGGCGGCTACGAGCCGGACCGCGCGGCCGCCTACCCGGGCCACGACGCCGGACAGGACCCCGGCGGACCCGGTCCCTACGAGTCCCCGTACGAGTCGCCGTACGAGCACGAGCACGAGCACGGCTTCGGCTTCGAGCCGGCGGGGGCCGGCCCGTACGACCACCACGTCCACATGGTGGCCCCCTCGGGGGGTGACATGGACGACGGCACGAAGGGCCTCGCGGTCCTCTTCTGCGACCTCGACGGTTTCAAGTCGATCAACGACCGGTTCGGGCACCACACCGGTGACGCGGTGCTGATCGAGGTGGCGCGCCGGCTCACCACGGGCGTCCGGGACGGGGACACGGTCGCCCGGCTCGGGGGTGACGAGTTCGTCGTCCTCGCCGACGGCCTCGGCGCGGCGGACGCGGCGGACCTGGCCGTACGCCTCCGCAACGCGATCATCCCGCCCATCCGGGTGGACGGGCGGGCGGTCCGGGTGGGGGCGAGTTTCGGCATCGGCTGGGCCGAATGCGGGATGACCGTGGAAGAGGTCCTGAACTCCGCCGACCAGCGGATGTACGTGGAGAAACGCTCCCGCGCCAAGGTCCACCGGCGCGCCGGCTGAGGCTCCTGACAGGCCCGGGGCCGCTTCGGGGGCTGGTCCGTTCGGGGTAGGCTCGGCCGGTCGGCGACGGCTGGCGAGCATGGAGAGGAACCCGGATGGCTGCCGGTAACGACGGCGCGAACAAGCCCGAGAACGACGACCCGTTCGGCTACCTGTACGAGGACGGTCAGGCAGCCGGCGCCCAGCCCCCACGCGGGGGAGGCTACGGCTACCCCGGCCCGGCCGCGTCTCAGCCCGGTGTGCCTCGCACCTCGTACAACCAGGTCAGAACGGTCGGCGAGCGCCAGTACGGCGGCCAGCAGCACGCGCAGCCCTATGTGCCGCAGCAGCAGGCCCCGCCGCAGCACCACCACGGCGGCGGCTCCGGTCGCGGCCCCAACACCCGGGGCATCCTCATCGGCGCGGTCGCGGTCGTCGCGGTCGTCGTGGTGGGCATCGCGGCCGCGGTGATCACGAACTCGGGCGGCGACGACGGCAAGGGCGACCAGGCGAACACGGGCGGCACGACCGCGACGACCCCGGCGAAGCCGTCGGAGGAGCCCAGCACCGAACCGAGCGCGGACAAGACCCCGGAGGAACTGCCCAAGCAGGACGCGGCGACGCTCAAGCTGGGTGGCAGCGCGGGTCTGGCCACGGACGTCAAGGGCGCCGAGGGCTCGAACGGCACGTACGTCGTGGGCTTCAACCAGGTCGGCTCCTCCGTGACGTGGAAGGCGAACATGCCGGCGGAGGGCCCGTACTCCCTGACCGTGCGGTACGCGATCCCGGCGGTGGACGCCAACGCGACCCTGACGGTGAACGGCAAGCCGAACACCTCGCCCCTCGGCCTGAAGAACTTCATCCACTCCACGGACCCGAACCTGGAGAAGAACTGGCAGACCACCTGGGCGCCGGTCAACCTCAAGAAGGGCGACAACGAGATCAAGATCTCGTGTGAGACGGGCAACCAGTGCGATGTGCTGCTCGACTGGCTCGAAGTGGGACCGCCGAAGGAGTCCTAGCCGTTCCGCGACCGGCCGTGCGTCACGGCCGGTTCGTCTCCTCGGTGACCTTGACCCGGGTCAGCAGTTCCTCGTACGCCCCGGGGTCGTATTCGCCGGCCACCGGGGAGAGGACCGTCGCCGCCGAGAGGGCGACCGCTCGGGTCAGGCGGTCGGGCCAGGGGGCGTCGTCGACCAGGCCCGACAGGAGGCCGGCCACGGCCGAGTCGCCCGCGCCCGTCGGGTTGCCCTTCACCGGGGCCGGCGGGGCCGCGCGCCACAGGCCCTCCGGGGTCGCGGCCAGCAGGCCTTCGGGGCCGAGCGAGGAGACGACCGCGCGGGCGCCGCGGCCGCGTGCCTCGCGGGTCGCGCGCAGCGGGTCGCGGGCTCCGGTGAGCTGGGCGAGTTCGTCGGCGTTGGGCTTGACGAGGTCCGGGCGGGCGGCGATGCCGCGGCGCAGGGGTTCCCCGCTGGTGTCGAGGAGGACGGGGACTCCGGCCGTACGGGCGAGGCGGACGAGTTCCGCGTACGCCCCCACGTGGATGCCCGGCGGGAGGCTGCCGCAGAGCGCGACCGCCGCGGCGCCGTCCAGGAGCTCCGTGAAGCGGGCGCGGAAGGCGGTCCACTCGGCCGCGCCGACGGTCGGGCCCGGTTCGTTGAGCTGGGTGGTGTCGCCGGTCGCGGTGTCGACGATCGCGACGGTGCGGCGGGTGGGGCCCTCGGTCTCGACGAGTTCGTCGCGGACCGGGGTCGCGGCCAGCTGCTCGCGGAGCACGGCGCCGGTGGCGCCGCCCGCGAATCCGGTGGCGACGGTCTCGTGTCCGAGCGCGGCGAGGACGCGGGCGACGTTGAGCCCCTTGCCGCCGGGCCGCTCGATGACCTGGGTGACCCGGTGGGAGGCGTGCGGGGTGAGCGCGGGGACCCGGTAGGTCAGGTCGACCGCCGTGTTGAGGGTGACCGTGAGAATCACCTGACCAACCCCCGTACTCCGTCTGAAGTCCTGCGGAACGAGCGCTCCGACGGGCACTGATCATGCCAAACGAAAGGCGGTTGGCCCAGACCCCCGGCCGACCGCCCTTCCGCGTGACTCCTGATCAGAGGCGTGTGAGGTGTGTTCAGGGCTTCGGTTCGACGATCCACTCGCCCTTGCGCATGACGCCCTTGAGGTCGAACGCGGCGTCCAGGACCACGAGGTCGGCGTCCTTGCCGGGCTCCAGGGAGCCGACGCGGTCGTACACGCCGAGCAGGCGGGCCGGGTTGGCCGAGATGGCCTGGACGACCGATTCGACGGGGAGGCCGTCGACGGTGGCGGCGCGCTTGAAGGCGCGGTCGAGGGTGAGGGTGGAGCCGGCGATGGAACCGCCCTCGACGAGGCGGGCGACGCTGTCCTTCACCTCGACCTCCAGGGGGCCGAGCATGTAGCGGCCGTCGCCGAAGCCGGCGGCGTCCATGGCGTCGGTGATGAGGGCGACGCGCTCGGGGCCCGCGTGGTGGAAGGCCAGTTCCAGGGCGGCGGGGTGGAGGTGGGTGCCGTCGTTGATGAGTTCGACGGTGATCCGCTCGTCCTCCAGGAGGGCGGCGATCGGGCCGGGGGCGCGGTGGCCGAGGGCGGGCATCGCGTTGTAGAGGTGGGTGGCGACGGTGGCGCCGGCGTCGATGGCCTGGACGGTCTGCTCGTAGCTGGCGTCGGTGTGGCCGATGGCGGCGATCACGCCGTGCTCGGCGAGCAGGCGCACGGAGTCGATGCCGCCGGGCAGTTCGGTGGCGAGGGTGACCATCTTGGCCTGGCCGCGGGCGGCGTCGATCAGCTTGCGGACGTCGGCCGGGTCGGGGTCGCGGAGCAGCGTCTCGTCGTGGGCGCCCTTGCGGCAGGGGGAGATGAAGGGGCCCTCGAAGTGGAGGCCGGCGAGATCGCCCTGCTCGGCGAGTTCGGAGAGGAGCCCGGCCCGCTGGGTGAGGAAGTCCATCTCGCCGGTGACGAAGGAGGCGACGACGGTGGTCGTGCCGTGCAGCCGGTGGGTGTGGACGCCCTTGAGGACCTCGTCGACGCTGCCGGAGGTGAAGGACGCGCCGCCGCCGCCGTGGTTGTGCATGTCGACGAAGCCGGGGACGAGCCAGTGCCCGGTCAGGTCGATGGCCGGGGTGTCCTGCGCCGTGCTGCCGACGATGCGGTCGCCTTCGACGATCACGCGTCCGTTCTCGACGATTCCGGTGGGCAGCACGACGTGTGCGCCGGCGAGAACCTTGTGATCGGCCATCAGGCGGAAACCTCCGAGTCGGTGGGGCGCTGGGGGGTCTGGTGGGCGAGCAGGTCCCAGGCGAGGAGGCCCGCGCCCAGGCATCCGGCGGTGTCCCCGAGGGCCGCCGGGACGATGGCGGGCAGCTTCTGGAACGTGACTCGCTCCTCCACCGCGGCCCGAAGTGGTGTGAACAAGGTTTCCCCGGCCTCGGCGAGACCGCCACCGATGATGAGCGTGCGGGGGTCCAGCAGGGTGAGGGCGGTGACCAGGCCGTCCGCGAGGGCGTCGACGGCGTCCTGCCAGATGCGCAGGGCGGCGGTGTCGCCGGACTCGACGGCCTTGGCGCAGTCGGCGGCGTCGGCCTTCGGGTCGCCGCTCGCCTCGGCCCAGGCCTGGGAGACGGCGGAGGCGGAGGCGTACCGCTCCAGGCAGCCGCGCTGGCCGCAGCCGCAGACGGTGCCGCCGGGGCGGACGACGATGTGGCCGATCTCTCCGGCGTAGCCGTGGGCGCCGGCCTCGATGCGGTCGCCGATGCCGATGGCGCCGGCGATGCCGGTGCCGAGGGGGACGAAGAGAAAGCGGTCGGCGCCGTTGCCCGCGCCGATCCGGCCTTCGGCGAGTCCGCCGGTGCGGACGTCGTGGCCGAGGGCGACGGGGATGCCGTCGAGTCTGCCGCTGAGGAGTTCGCGCATGGGAACGTCGTGCCAGCCGAGGTTGGCGGCGTAGACGGCGATGCCGTTCTCCGCGTCGACGATGCCGGGGACGGCGACTCCGGCGGCCGCCGCGGGCTCGCCGTACCGCTCCTGGCCGAGGGCGCGGAGCTCCGCGGCGAAGCCGAGGATCGTCTCGACGACGGCCTCGGGGCCGCGGTCGCGCCCGGTGGCGCGGCGGGCCTCGTGCAGCAGGGTGCCGTCCGCCCCGACGAGGGCGGCCTTCATGCCGGTGCCGCCCACATCCAGGGCGATGACGTGTCTCACGGGTGACAGTTTGGCCCTCGGGGACCCAAAAGGTCTAGTCCACTGCCGAGGATTGTTGCGTACGGATACAAATTCGGGTCCCGTCATGGGCCCATCGTCCCGGCGGCGTTGCGGAAGTGATACCCGAGTGGTGTAGACCTCATACCCGCGCACGCGAGAGACTTACGGCCCTGCGCAGAGCAAACGTGCGGCTCGATGCAGCTCAACGACGAGCAAAAGGTGGATGAAGCCGTGGAGCGGCGACGATTCCTTGGACTGACCGCGGCCGTCGCCGCACTCGGACTGACCGCCACGGTCTCCGGCTGTGGCTCGCTCGGAGGCGACTCCGGCGACGTGACCCTCAGACTGGTCGCCGCCGACTACGACCTCAACGGCGGCGACTCCACGAAGAAGTACTGGGCCGGCCTCGTCTCGGCCTTCCAGGCCGATCACCCCGGCATCAAGGTCGAGGTGCAGGTCGAGTCCTGGGACGACGTCGACCGCAAGGTCGCCGAGATGGTCAAGGCCGGCCAGGCCCCCGACATCGCGCAGATCGGCGCCTACGCCGACTACGCCGCCGCCGACCAGCTCTACGCCGCCGACGAGCTCCTCTCCATACCCGTCCAGTCCAACTTCCTCGCGCCGCTCGTCGACGCCGGCGAGCACAAGCGGGTCCAGTACGGGCTGCCGTTCGTCGCCTCCACCCGGCCGCTGTTCTACAACAAGACCCTCTTCGACGAGGCCGGCGCCAAGGCCCCCACCACCTGGGACGAGCTCGCCGAGGCCGCCGGGAAGCTCAAGGACGACGGTGTCCGCACCCCCTTCGCGCTGCCCCTCGGCCCCGAGGAGGCCCAGGCCGAGGCGCTGATGTGGATGCTCAGCGGCGGCGGCGGCTGGACCGACGGAACCGACCACTACGCGGTCGACTCCGACGCCAACATCAAGACCTTCGAATGGCTCAAGGACGAGCTGGTCGGCAAGGGCCTGACCGGTCCGGTCGCCCCCGGCAAGCTCAACCGCAAGGCGGCCTTCGCCGCCTTCGCGAACGGCGAGGTCGGCATGCTCAACGGCCACCCCTCGCTCCTGAAGGAGGCCGCCAGGAAGGGCGTCGAGGTGGGCCAGGTCCCGCTCCCGGGCGTCGACGGCCGGGCCGACAGCGCGATGGGCGTCGCCGACTGGATCATGGGCTTCAAGCAGAACGGCCACCGCAAGGAGATCGGCGACTTCCTCAACTTCGTCTTCAGCGACGAGAACGTCCTGAAGTTCGCCGGCGACAACGACCTCCTGCCGGTCACCGTCACCGCCTCCACCCGCATGGAGACCGAGCCCGAGCACGCCAACCTGCGCGTCTTCCTCAAGACGCTCCCGGAGAGCCAGCTCCCGCCGGTCGGCAAGACGTCCTGGGCCCAGGTCAGCGAGAACGTGAAGCAGAACATCGGCAAGGCCGTCACCCCCGCCGGAGTCCCCGCCGAGGTCCTCGGCTCGATCGGCCGGGCCGCGACGGCGGCGGAGAACGCCGAGTAGGTCGCGCACGGCCGCGGCCGCCGCTCGCGCGGCCGCCGCTCGCGCGGCCGCCGCTCGCGCGGCTGCCGCGCCGGGGGCGTCGGGTAATAGGTTGGTCGCATGACCGAGGAGCGGGAAGCGGCGGACGGCGGCGACGAGGGCGGGCTCGGTGAGCGCGCCCGGGCCGTCCTCGCCGTCGAGCGCCGCTCCTGGCCCGGGCCCGGCGCCAAGGAACGCGCGGTCCGCGAGACCCTCGGCCTCTCCCCGACCCGCTACTACCAGCTGCTCAACGCCCTCCTGGACGATCCCAGGGCCCTCGCCCACGACCCGGTGACGGTGAACCGGCTGCGGCGGGTGCGGGAGGAGAAGCGGAAGCGGAGATAGCGGCGGCGGGGCGGTGCCGGGGCGGTGCCGGACCGGGGTGATGCCGGACCGGCCCCGGAGCGCGTACCGGCGCTTGTCGGGCGCCCGTCTTGTTCGTGGCCCTGACGCGGGCGGCGCGCCTGGGTAGGGTCGGGAGCATGGTCAGTCTCCCGCACCCGACCACGTCCGCAGGCCGCGACGGTCTGGCGGCGTTCCTCGCGCGGCCCGCGAAGGCCGTCGTCGCCCTCGACTTCGACGGCACGCTCGCCGAGATCGTCCCCGACCCCGAACGCGCCCGGGCCCACCCCGGCGCCGTCGAGGCGCTCGCCGCCCTCGCCCCCGAGGTCGCCTCCGTCGCCGTCGTGACCGGCCGCCCCGCCGGGGTCGCCGTCCGGTACGGCGGCTTCGCCGGCGTCCCCGGCCTGGAGCACCTCGTCGTGCTCGGCCACTACGGCGCCGAACGCTGGGACGCCGTCAGCGGCACGGTCCGGGCGGCGGCCCCCCACCCGGGCGTGGCCTCCGTCCGGGCCGAGCTCCCCGGCTTCCTCGACCGGGCCGGCGCGTGGCCGGGCGTGTGGATCGAGGAGAAGGGGCGTGCGGTCGCGGTGCACACCCGCCGCGCGCTCGACCCGGAGGGCGCCTTCGAGGCGCTCAAGGGTCCGCTGGGCGACCTCGCAGCCCGTCACGGCCTGGTCCTGGAGCCCGGCCGCATGGTCCTGGAGCTCCGGCCCCCGGGCATGGACAAGGGCGTCGCGCTCGCGGAGTACCTGCGGGAGGTGGACGCCGGGTCCGTGCTCTACGCGGGCGACGACCTGGGCGACCTGCCGGCCTTCGCCGCCGTCGAGAAGCTCCGCTCCGACGGCACCCCCGGCCTCCTCGTGTGCAGCGGATCCACGGAGGTCCCGGAGCTGGCCGACCGCGCGGACCTGGCCGTGCCGGGCCCGCCGGGGGTCGTGGAGTTCCTCGGGGCGCTGGCGGAGGCGGTACGGGGGGCCTGAGCGGGCCCGGTCCGCCACCGCCGGACGGGCGCGGTGGCGGGGGCCAGGACACCCCCTAGCGCTCCTCGCGCAGGGCGTCCAGCTGGTCCAGGAACCAGCGCTGGGGCGGGAGGGCCGTGGCGGCCGCCGCCAGGCGCTTGGTGCGGTCGGCCCGTTCTTCTCGCGGCATCGACAGGGCCGTGTGCAGGGCCTCGGCCGTCTCCGAGACGTCGAAGGGGTTCACGGTGAGCGCGTCCTGCCGCAGTTCCCGGTAGGCGCCGGCGCCCGTCGACAGGACCAGGGCGCAGCCCGCCTCCGACACGACCGGTATCTCCTTCGCGACCAGGTTCATGCCGTCGCGCACCGGGTTCACCAGGGCGACGTCCGCGAGCCGGTACGCGGCGAGGGAGCGGACGAAGTCGTCCTCCACGGAGACGATCACCGGCCGCCAGTCGTCCGTGCCGAACTCCGCGTTGATCTCCTCGGCCAGTTCCGTCACCGCCGCCGTGTACGCCCGGTACGACTCCAGGTCCTGCCGGGAGGGGTAGGCGGAGGCGAGGTGGACCACTCGGCCGCGCCACTCCGGGCGGGTGGTGAGCAGCTCCCGGTAGGCGAGGAGGCCGCGCAGGATGTTCTTCGACAGCTCCGTGCGGTCGACGCGGACGATGGTGCGGCGGTCGCCCACCTCGGCGCGGAGGCGGGCGAGGGCCTCGTCGACCACGGGGCGGTGGGCCAGGGCCCGGAGTTCGTCCCCGTCGACGCCCAGCGGGTGGGCGCGGACCCGGGTGCGGCCCTTCCCGACCCCGTTCCGGCGCCAGGTGACCCCGTGCCAGGGGTCGCCGCTCGGCCACACGCCCTGCGCCGTGCCCGTCGAGTCGTCGAGCGGGGAGCAGCAGCCGATGAACGCCGAGGCCCATCCCCAGGTGTGGAAGCCGAGCTCGTCGGCGCCGAGCATGCCCCACAGGAGCTCCTCGACGATGTCGTCCGGCACCATCCGCAGGTAGGCGGAGGACACCCAGGGGGTGTGGGTGAAGTGGCTGATCAGCAGGTCGGGGCGGAGCTCCCGGAGCATGCCGGGGACCAGGGCGAGGTGGTAGTCCTGCACGAGGACCGCGGCGCCGTCGTCCGCCTCGGCGGCCAGGGCCTCGGCGAAGGCGCGGTTGTAGGCGCGGTAGGACTCCCAGCGGCGCCGGAACGCCGCGTCGAAGACGGGCTCGCGCGGGATGTCGTACAGGTGGTGGTGGAGGAACCAGAGGACCGAGTTCGCGATGCCGTTGTAGGCGTCGGAGTACACCTCGGGGTCGATGTCCAGCATCCGGACGCCCGGCTCGCCGATCCCGCGCCGGACGGCCTCCCGGTCGCCCTCGCCGAGGGCGGCGCAGACCCACAGGCTGTCCTGCGAGGAGACGGCGCTCAGCCCGGAGACCAGGCCGCCGCCGCCCCTGCGGGCGTCGAGCTCTCCGCCCTCGCCGCGCACGTACGAGACGGGTCCACGGTTCGATGCCACGAGCACAGATGCCATGGGGCGAACCTAGCCCGTCCGGTAAACGCTCAAACGTACGTATACGAGTCGGGGGGATCCGGCCACGGACGGTGGCCGGACCTCCCCGGGGGGCGTCAGCCCTCGCGGCGGCCGCGCATCGCGGCCTTGGCCACCGCGCCGGTCGCGGCGAGGGCGAGGGCCAGTGCGCCCAGCAGCCACAGGCGTTCGCCGTTGCCGCCGGTCTCGGCCATCGCGCCGCCGGTGCCCCGGGGGCCCGGGGCCGGGGGCGCGAAGTCCGGCTCGTCGGCGGCGGCCGGAGTGGGCTCGGCGGGGGGCGGCGTCGGGTCCGCCGGGGTGGGCGAGGGGTCCTCGGCGGCCGGGGTCGGGTCCGCTCGCGTCGGCGTCGGCGTCGGCGTCCGCGTGGGAGTGGGCGTGGGAGTGGGGGTCGGCGTGGGCGTCGGCTTCGCCGCGGGCTTCGGGCGGTCGAGGTCGGCGGTCGCGGCGCAGGCCGGGTCCGTGCTGCCGTCGCCGCAGGTCGAGCGGGGCGTCTCGGCCGTCACGCCGCCGAGGAGCCGGCCGTCGCCGGCCGGCCGGTTCCGCACCTTCACCGAGTAGGTGACGGTGGCCGTCCTCCCGGCCGGGACGGTCCCCCGGTAGCCGATCCGGGGCGCCGTGTACGCCGCCGTGCCCAGGTCCGCCCGCACGTCGCCCCGGTAGTCGGCGTCGTCGAGGATCCCGGTGAGGTCGTCGCCGAAGCGGGCATCCGGGTGGTCCAGGGTGCCCGTGTTCCGCGCGGTGATCGTGTACGTCAGGGTGTCGCCCGGCTTCGCCGTGCGCGGGCTGACCGTCTTGGTGATCTCCAGGTCGGGGACCGGCACGGAGAAGGCGAGCGAGGAGGCCACGAAGGCGGCGCCGCGCGCCGAGAGGGCCAGGTCGGCCGAGACGGCGCCCTGCGGGACGGCGTCCTCGGGCAGGGCGAGGGCCGTCGCTCCGCCGCCCGGGCCGTCGGCCCGGCGGGGGGCGCCGGCACCGTGGGTCCCGCCCGTGCGGGATCCGGGGATCCCGGCGCCGCCGACGTGGAGGGCGTCGCCCGGGGGGTTCAGGGTGCCCGCGTACGTGGCGAAGCCGGCCCGCGCCGCGCCGCCGCTCCGGCGGAAGCCGTCCACGGTGACCGTGGTCGCGGGGGAGCCCGGGCGCTGGACGACGTGGCCGCCGTAGACGTACACGTTCCGCCGCTCGGGGGCGCGGACGGGGTCGGGGCCGGGGAACCGGTGGACCACGGTGAGCGACCAGCCCGCCTCGCAGCCCGGGCCCTCGGCCGTCCAGATGTTGCCGACGGTCACCTGCCGGTCCGTCCCGGTCGTGCCCGCGAAGGCGGCCGTCACGTCCGACTCGCCCGTGTAGTGGTGCGGGCCGTCGGTGCCGGCCGGGTCGGCCGCCATGCTGTCGATCGAGACCGGGGTCGCCGCGCCCGTGCCCACCCTGATCACCGGAGCGGTCGTCGTGGGATCGCCGGGGGAGCGCCCGGCGTCCGCGCCGGTGGGGGCGCAGCGCTTCAGGCGCGTGCCGTCCGGTGCCCGGTACGTGCCGTCGTCGCCGCCCCAGAAGAGCCGGGCGTACGCCACCTCGGCGCCCGCCGGGACGTGCACCCGGGCGGTGCTGGAGCCGTGGCCGCCGCCCGGGCCGGCGGCGCCGGTGCGCCGCGTCACCGAGGTGCCGCCGCCGTCCGGGCCCGGGCGGCCCATGACCGTGTTGCCGGTCATCGTGAAGTCGCCGTACAGGGAGGCGTCGTACCGCTTGCCGAACGGTTCGACGGCGTCCGCGGCGGCCGGCCCCGCCGCGGTGAACGCGAGCGAGCCCGCCGCCAGTCCGACGGCCACGGCGGCCGCGAGCCCCCTGCCCAGGTGATGGTGTCTGAAGCGCATAAAAGAGGAATGTATGCAAAACGGATCATCATGGGGCGTTTCGCCACGCGGGCAGGGCGGCGTGGGGCGGCGGCAGCGGGGCGGGCGGCGCGACGGCGCCACGGGGGCCGCGCGTCGGTCGGGGGCTCCGCGGGGTCAGGCGACGCGGCGCCGGGCGTACTCCGCGATCTCCGCCATCGGCGGCCGCTCCTCCGTGTCCACCGCGTACGTCCGCGGCTCGAAGCCCTTCTCGCCCCGCTCGAACTGCGTCAGCCGCGGCCGCACCAGATGCCCCCGCGAGAGCCGCAGCTGCGCCGTCCGGTAGATCGCCGCCGCCATCCGGCCCAGCGCGAGACCGTCCTGGTGCCGGTGCTTGCGGACCCCCACGTCCACCTGTGCGAGCGCGTCGAGCCCCACCGTGTGCAGGGCGTCCACGAGCAGACCCAGCTCCACCCCGTAGCCCACCGGGAACGGGAGCCGTTCGAGGAGGGAGCGCCGGGCCGCGTACTCGCCGCCCAGCGGCTGCACGAAACCGGCCAGCTGCGGCCAGTGCAGATTGAGGAGCGGCCGGGCCACCAGCTCCGTCACCCGGCCCCCCTGGCCCGGGGTGTCCCCGAACGGGCGGTCGTACATCGCCTTCACGAAGTCCACGTCCGGGTCGGTCAGGAGCGGACCCACGATCCCCGACACGAAGTCCGCCGAGAAGTCCCGCAGGTCCGCGTCGACGAAGCACACCACGTCCCCGGTCGTCGCCATCAGCGACCGCCACAGCACCTCGCCCTTGCCCGGCACGGCCGGTATCCGCGGGAGCACCGCGTCCCGCGCCACCACCCGCGCCCCGGCCGCGGCCGCCACCTCCGCCGTGCGGTCCGTGGAACCCGAGTCGACCACCACCAGCTCGTCGACGAGCGGCACCGCCTCCGACATCAGCTCGCGCCGGATCACGGCGACGATGTCCCCCACCGTCGCCTCCTCGTTCAGCGCCGGCAGGACGACGCTGACCTTCGTGTTCCGCTTGGCGGCGAGGATCCGCTCCAGCGGCCGGTCCGCCACGGACCAGGACCGCCGGTCCAGCCAGCGTTCCACCTCTTCCAGCACGTGATCTCCATCTCGCGGTTCGGACGGCCGGTCCAAGCGTCCGGGCCTTCGGTTACAGTCTTGAACAACGCGGATGCCCGATGCACGTCGGGGTGCCGACCGCGTCGGAGCGCAGGAACGAAAGTCCACCGCGCTTCACAATCGAATACCGCTCATCCAGAGGGGCAGAGGGAAACGGCCCGTTGAAGCCCCGGCAACCCTCCAGTCGGTTCGTCTCGTACTCCATCGAGGCCCCCGGCTAGGGAAGGTGCCAAATCCGTCTCATGGCGAAAAATTCGTCATGGGAAAGATGAGGAGAAAGGGCCTCGCCTCCATGGCTGTACAGACTGCTTCCCCCGCCGCCACCTCGGTCGACCTCGGTCCCGCGTCGGGACTCTCCTGTCGCGAATGCGGTGAAGTCTTCCCGCTCGGTCCGATCTTCGCCTGCGAACTCTGTTTCGGACCGCTCGAAGTGGCCTACGACCTCCCCACCGGCGACCCCGAGGCGCTGCGCAAGCAGATCGAGGCCGGCCCCGCCAACATCTGGCGCTACGCCCCGCTGCTGCCCGTCCCCGCCGACGTCGCCGACAAGCCGAACCTGAACCCGGGCTGGACCAAGCTCGTCCAGGCCGACAACCTCGCCCGCGAGATCGGCGTCGCCCCCGGCAGGCTCTTCGTCAAGGACGACTCCGGCAACCCGACCCACTCCTTCAAGGACCGGGTCGTCGCCCAGGCCATCGAGGCCGCTCGCGCCTTCGGCTTCACCACCCTCTCCTGCTCCTCCACCGGCAACCTGGCCGGCGCCGTCGGCGCCGCCGCCGCCCGCGCCGGCTTCCGCTCCTGCGTGTTCATCCCGCACGACCTGGAGCAGGGCAAGGTCGTCATGGCCGGTGTCTACGGCGGTGACCTCGTCGCCATCGAGGGCAACTACGACGACGTCAACCGCTTCTGCTCCGAGCTCATCGGCGACCCGCTGGGCGAGGGCTGGGGCTTCGTCAACGTCAACCTCCGCCCGTACTACGGCGAGGGCTCCAAGACGCTGGCGTACGAGATCTGCGAGCAGCTCGGCTGGGTCATCCCCGACCAGCTCGTCATCCCGATCGCCTCCGGCTCCCAGCTCACCAAGATCGACAAGGGCCTCCAGGAGCTGATCAAGCTGGGCCTCGTCGAGGACAAGCCCTACAAGATCTTCGGCGCCCAGGCCGAGGGCTGCTCCCCGGTGTCCGCGGCCTACAAGGCCGGACACGACGTCGTGCGCCCGCAGAAGCCGAACACGATCGCCAAGTCCCTCGCGATCGGCAACCCGGCCGACGGCCCGTACGTCCTCGACATCGCCCGCCGCACCGGCGGCGCCGTGGAGGACGTGAACGACGAGCAGGTCGTGGACGCGATCAAGCTCCTCGCGCAGACCGAGGGCATCTTCGCCGAGACCGCGGGCGGCGTGACCGTCGGCGTCACGCGGAAGCTCGTCGAGAACGGCCTGATCGACCCGAACCTCACCACGGTCGTCCTCAACACCGGCGACGGGCTCAAGACCCTGGACGCGGTGGCCGACACCTCTCAGGCGACCGTCACCATCCGCCCGAGCCTGGACGCGTTCCGCGACGCCGGCCTCGCCCACTGAGCCCGTCCGCACTCCAGGCCCACTGAAAGGTTACGAAGACATGGCCGTGAACGTCCGCATCCCCACCATCCTCCGCACGTACACGGGCGGGCAGTCCGAGGTCCAGGCCGAGGGCGCGACCCTCGCCGAGGTCATCGCGGACCTGGAGAAGAACCACACGGGCATCGCCGCCCGCGTCCTCGACGACCAGGGCAAGCTGCGCCGCTTCGTCAACGTCTACGTGAACGACGACGACGTGCGCTTCGAGCAGGGCCTGGAGACGGCCACCCCGGCCGGCGCCGGCGTCTCGATCATCCCGGCCGTCGCCGGAGGCTGCTGAGCCCCTCCGGGACCACCGGTCGTCCCGTCTCTCTTGAATTGCCCCTTCCGCGCGTAAAAGCGGAAGGGGCAATTCTGCATGGTTGAGCGCGGTAGAGTTGGGGAAGTCCCCTCCGCTGCCCATGCCGGGCGCATATGAGAATGCGTCCCCGCACGACAAGAAGCAGCCAAAGTGTGTGCGCGTTGTGTACCTTCTGCGCGCTTTGCCGGGCCCGACTTGCCCGGTCATCCAAGGGAATCTCCCCAATTCGTCTTTCCAGGACGCCCAGAATTCTCGCTCGAATGACCTGTTGCAGAGGGCAGTTGGGCAGATACATTCAGCCGCGGTCGACGCGTTCCGGCGCAGGGTCTGACCCGGGTTCCGCGAAGTGCGGGTCCCGCGCAAGGGCCAGTAATAGGGGAGTTAGGCATGGCTCAGGGCACCGTCAAGTGGTTCAACGCGGAGAAGGGCTACGGCTTCATCGCGGTCGACGGTGGTGCGGATGTTTTCGTCCACTACAGCGCGATCCAGATGGATGGCTACCGCAGCCTCGAAGAGGGACAGCGAGTCGAGTTCGAGATCTCGCAGGGCCAGAAGGGTCCGCAGGCGGACATGGTCAAGCTCGCCGTCTGAGCGCGGCGCGATCGGCCACCGACGCAACGCCGTCGAGGGGTCCGCATCCCTGAGGGGATGCGGACCCCTCGCGCGTTCCCCGGCCCCCCCCGCACCGCTCCGTGCCTGGTCCGGAGCCGTTCCACGCCCCCCGCGCGCCCCTCCCGTCACCCCCCTCCCCGTATCCCGATCATCGAGAGTCGCTTGCACTCTCATAGGGCGAGTGCTAATCATTGGCGTTAGCACTCGGAAGGTGAGAGTGCTACGAGGATCGGGCAGACGAGGCCGCCGGCCGGGTGGGGCAAGGAACCACGCGGAGTCGCGGAGGCCGTCCGTCGCGGGCGTCGGCGCGGTCCTGGAGCGTTATCCACCCCATGTCCGGGAGGACCACTTCACATGGCCAAGATCATCGCGTTCGACGAGGAGGCCCGGCGCGGTCTCGAGCGCGGCATGAACCAGCTCGCTGACGCCGTCAAGGTCACCCTCGGCCCCAAGGGCCGCAACGTCGTCCTCGAGAAGAAGTGGGGCGCCCCCACGATCACCAACGATGGTGTCTCCATCGCCAAGGAGATCGAGCTCGAGGACCCGTACGAGAAGATCGGCGCCGAGCTGGTCAAGGAAGTCGCCAAGAAGACGGACGACGTCGCCGGCGACGGTACGACCACCGCCACCGTTCTCGCCCAGGCGCTCGTCCGCGAGGGCCTGCGCAACGTCGCCGCGGGTGCCAACCCGATGGCCCTCAAGCGCGGTATCGAGAAGGCCGTCGAGGCCGTCTCCGGCGCCCTGCTCGAGCAGGCGAAGGATGTCGAGACCAAGGAGCAGATCGCTTCCACGGCCTCCATCTCCGCCGCCGACACCCAGATCGGCGAGCTCATCGCCGAGGCGATGGACAAGGTCGGCAAGGAAGGCGTCATCACCGTCGAGGAGTCGCAGACCTTCGGGCTCGAGCTGGAGCTCACCGAGGGCATGCGCTTCGACAAGGGCTACATCTCGGCGTACTTCGCCACCGACATGGAGCGCATGGAGGCGTCGCTCGACGACCCCTACCTCCTGATCGTCAACTCCAAGATCTCCTCCGTGAAGGACCTGCTCCCGCTCCTGGAGAAGGTCATGCAGTCGGGCAAGCCGCTGCTGATCATCGCCGAGGACGTCGAGGGCGAGGCCCTGTCGACCCTGGTCGTCAACAAGATCCGCGGCACCTTCAAGTCCGTCGCGGTCAAGGCCCCGGGCTTCGGCGACCGTCGCAAGGCCATGCTGAACGACATCGCCATCCTCACCGGCGGCACGGTCATCTCCGAGGAGGTCGGCCTGAAGCTGGAGAACGCGGGCCTCGACCTGCTGGGCCGCGCCCGCAAGGTCGTCATCACCAAGGACGAGACCACCATCGTCGACGGTGCCGGTGACAGCGAGCAGGTCGCCGGTCGCGTGAACCAGATCCGCGCCGAGATCGAGAACTCCGACTCGGACTACGACCGCGAGAAGCTCCAGGAGCGCCTCGCGAAGCTGGCCGGCGGCGTGGCCGTCATCAAGGCCGGCGCCGCGACCGAGGTCGAGCTCAAGGAGCGCAAGCACCGCATCGAGGACGCCGTGCGCAACGCGAAGGCGGCCGTCGAGGAGGGCATCGTCGCCGGCGGTGGCGTGGCCCTGCTCCAGGCGTCGACCGTCTTCGAGAAGCTCGAGGCCGACCTCGCCGGCGACGAGGCCACCGGTGCCGCGATCGTGAAGCTGGCCCTGGAGGCCCCGCTCAAGCAGATCGCCGTCAACGCCGGCCTCGAGGGCGGCGTCGTGGCGGAGAAGGTCCGCAACCTGCCCGTCGGCCACGGCCTCAACGCCGCGACCAACGAGTACGTCGACCTCATCGCCGAGGGCATCATCGACCCGGCGAAGGTCACGCGCTCCGCGCTGCAGAACGCCGCGTCGATCGCCGCGCTGTTCCTCACCACCGAGGCCGTCATCGCCGACAAGCCGGAGAAGGCCGCCGCGCCGGCCGGCGGCGGCATGCCGGGCGGTGACATGGACTTCTGATCCTCCGGGATCGGCGGTTCACCGCGGAACGCGTGAGCGGGCCGCGAGAGAACGGAACGAGGGCGGCACTCCCCTGCAGGGGGGTGCCGCCCTCGGGCGCTTCCGGGGCCTCCGGGACCGGAAACGGGTCCCGGCCCCGTGGTCAGCGGACGTCGAGGTAGTCCGCCCAGGAGAACGGCGACGTGAAGTGCGTGGCGTCGCCGTAGGAGCGGAGCCGCCAGGTGCCGTCCACGGTCGCCTTCGCCCGGAGCGAGATCCTCCCGTCGGCGGCCGGCCGGCCGGTGGCGACCTGCCGCCAGGTCGTCGAGCCCCTGGCCTGGAACTGCAGGGCCACGGAGCCGCTGCCGAACGTCCGCCAGCTGTGGTTCGTGTAGTGCTGGAGGGTGCCCGTCATGGTGACGTAGGCGCCCTTGCGGACCGGCTCGGGACCGGCGTTCGCGCCGGTGATCCGGGTCTCGGTGCGGACGAGGCGGAAGGTGTTGCTGACGGCGTCGCCGAGGGCGTCCGTCGCCGGGTGCCGGAGCCGGTACCAGCCGCCGCGGCTGCTGCCCCGGACGGTGGTGGCGTAGGAGCGGTCCGCCGTGGCGGAGCCGATCCGCCGCCAGCCGGACCGGCCGTCGGAGGAGACCTCCAGGAGGAGCGGCTCCGCGCCGAAGGAGGCCTCCGGGTCGTAGGTGGCGCGCAGCGTCCCGGTCGCGGTGACCGTGGCGTCGGCCGCCAGGGAGCGGGAGTTGAGGAGGACCCGTGCCTCCTGCGGCATGGCGAGCCGGCCCCCGACCGAGGCGGTGCCGAAGCTCTGGTACGGGTCGACCGGCACGGCCGTCCAGCTGTCGACGTACTGCCCGGGGAGGGACGGGATCCTCGCGGTGAACCGGCCGTCCGCGTCGGTCGTGACGACCTTGGCGAACACCGGGTCGAGGGAACCGCCGCGGGCCGGGCCGATCTGGAGCTGCTGGCCGGCCAGCGGTGCGGCGCCGCGGGCCGGGTCGGTCATCCGCCCGGTGACGGTCGCCTGCTGCCCGGGGAGGACCCGTGTGCGGTCCGCGGCGGCCTTCACGGTCACGACGTGCGGGCGCCAGGTGTAGAGGGTGCGGGTGTATCCGGCGCTGCCGTGGACCTCCTCGCTGTCCTCGGTGTAGGCCACGCGGAACTCGTCGCCGGGGCGGACGTCCTGGTACGCCTCGCCGGTGAAGGTGCCGGTGGCGTCGGTGACGGGTGACTGCACCGGGCTCGCCGGGGGTGTCCTCCGCTGGACGTCGACCGTCCGCCCGGTGATCGGCACGATGTCCCCGGAGCCGGGCTGGACTCCGGTCAGGGTGCCGGTGGGGACCGTGGTGCGGTCGTCCCAGCCGGGGGCGGAGAAGGCGAACTCGAGCTGCGGCCTGAGTGTGAAGTCGAGGACGCCGGCGTCGGTGCGGGTCAGGGTGTTGCCGAGGGAGTCGGTGGCCGTGACGTCGATGGCGTACCGGCCGAGGGCGGGGATCGTGCCGCCGTCCTCGGTCAGCTTCAGCGGGGCCTGACCCAGGCCGAAGCGGCCCTTGTCCCACGCGTACGCGGGGACCGAGGGGATCTCGACGACCGTGTCGCCCCTGCGGAGCGTCGCGGAGACCTTGGTGACCGTGGCACCGGGGGTGTCGGTCCAGGCGGAGACGCCGAAGGCGCCGCGCTGGTGGCTGTCGGTGACGGCGGGGCCGATGCCGAGGGAGGAGGGGGTGCCGGCGGCCTGCGCCGGGGTCGCGGCCGCGCCGCCTGCGCCGAGCAGGACCGCGGCGAGGGCCGTGGCGAGAGGGGCGGTGGTCCGCCGGTGGTCAGCGCGCATCGATGTACTTCGCCTTCGTCTCGCTGTAGAAGTAGCCGTTCGCGGACTGCTTCACCAACGCCCAGGAGCCGTCGCCGTAGTTGGTGGCGCGGAAGCTGAACTTCCCGTCGGCGCCGGTCGCGACGTTCCGGGTGACCCAGTACCACTCGGTCTCGCCCTTGGGCTTGAACAGGAGGGTGACCTTGGCTCCCCTGAGGGGCTTCCAGACGCCGCCGCTCTGCTGCTGGAGGGTGCCGGAGACGGTCATCTTGGCGTTCACGTACGGGCGGGAGGGGCTGATGGCGAACGCGGAGAACCGGGTCGGCACGCGGCCGAGCCGGATGCTGCCGGTGGTCCGGGCGGTCATCTGGTCGGTCTCGGCGTGGTGGAGCCGGTAGAGCGCGTTGACGTAGCCCTGGGAGGAGACCTCGAAGGGGCAGTAGCCGGCGGTGCCGCCGCTCGCCCGGGCTCCGGCGAGGTTCCGCCAGGTGCGGCCGTTGTCCAGGGAGGCCTGGAGGGAGACGGTCTGGTCACCGCAGGAGGCCTGGGTCGTCATGCGGCCGGTGCCGCGGACCCTGCCGTACTCGTCGAGCGTGATGCCCCAGTGGGTGAAGGAGAAGGGCTGGGGGACCGCGATGGTCCCCTCGTCGTACGCGCGGGACCGGTAGTAGACCGACGGCGCGAGGGAGGTGTAGACCCCCGTCGCGTAGGTGGCGCGCGCCCCGTAGGAGAACGTGCCGTCGGCGGCCGAAACCCCCCGGCCCATCAGCCCGTTCACCGCGAGGGTGAAGTCGGGCCGGCTGCTCGTGGTGACGAGCGGGGCGCCGGGGTACGGCTTCCAGCCGTCCGGGGTCAGCTGCTCGACGCGGCCGGTGACGGTGACGTTCGTGTCCTTCGCGACGCGGTACTTGTCCAGCCGGGCCGCGATCCGGTAGGTGGTCTTCTCGATGCCGACCTCGGGGACGGGGGCGGGCGCGCCGGGCACGGTGTCGGCGGCGGGGGCGACGACGGTCGCCGTGCCGCGGGTGATCGCGCCGTTCGGGGTGAACGGCAGGGTGAAGGAGCCGTCCGAGCCGGTGGTGGCCGTGCCGGTCAGCTCCTTCCAGGTGTCGGTGTAGGTGTGGACGGTGACCTTGACGGAGGTTCCGGCGCGGGCCGGGGTCACGGTGCCGGTGACCGGGTCCCAGGTGGTGGCGCGACCGGAGAGGACGACCTTCCGGGCGGTGAGGCTCGTGGTCTTCCGGTCGAAGGACAGGTCCGAGACGCCGGTGTGCAGCTTGTGGGCGTACGTGCCGCCGGTCCACTTCTGGACGGTGCCGCCGGACTGCCGGTACTCGACGAGGACCGGGTAGGTGCCGTACGCGGTGCCCTCCGGCATCCGCGGCGCGGTGTCGGTGACGTAGCCGTAGGGCCGTCCCGCGTCCGTGTTCCCGTCCTGCCAGCGCAGATCGTCGGTGGAGGCGAGGACGGCGGCGCCGGGGGCGGTGGAGGCCAGCACGCTGACCTTGATCCACAGCGGGCTTCCGCTGATCTGGACGCCGAGCCGGGCGTCGTCGGTGGTGAAGACGGCGGACACGTCGGCCGCGTGTGCGGCCGGGGCGTGGACGACGGCGGGTGTGATGACGCCCGCCGAGAGAGCGAAGACGGCTGCGGCACGCACGAAGGCGTGCGGAAGCCTGCGCGTTGAGCGCGGCAAAGGGACCCCCCACAGGTCTGAAGACGGCGGCTGCGTCATGGTCGAGACGGCCGCGTGGGCAGAACTGTAGCGCTCGACTGTTGAACGTGTTCACTTGGTTTACGGAAGGTGTCGCCCGTGAGGAGGTGCCGGACGTGCTGGGCGGGGGCGGTGGGGCGATCCTGGAAGGGCCCCTGCGTGAAGGGAACGGACCATGGTCACCCTCCTGACGACCCCGGCCGACCGCGAGCTGGTCATCACCCGCACCTTCGACGCCCCGCCGGACCGGGTCTGGGAGGCGTGGACGGTCCCCGAGCACGTCCGTGCGTGGTACGGGGTGTCCGCGCTGACCACGACGGCCGTCGACATCGATCTGCGGGTGGGCGGCGCCTGGCGCTGGGGCCAGACCGCCCCGGACGGGCAGGAGTTCGTCTTCTCCGGCCGGTACGTGGACGTCGTCCCGGTGGAGCGGCTCGACTACACGGAGGTCTTCGAGCAGATGCCGGACGCCGACCCGGTCCGCGTCGCGCTCACCTTCGACGCGACCCCGGACGGGGGTACGGCCCTGACCAGTACGTCCTTCTGGCCGTCGAACGAGAGCCGGGACCAGGCGCTGGCCGCGGGCATGGAGGCGGGGGTACGGGAGCAGTACGACCGGCTGGCGGAGCACCTGAGGTCGATGTGAGGGCCGGCTCCCCCCGCCGGGTCACGGGCGCCGGAAGAGCGCCGTCCAGAGGAAGGGTTCGCCGAAGGCGGGGGAGTCGGCGGGCTCGTCGCGCATGCGGCGGATCTCGACCTCGGTCAGGCCGGCGAAGACCGCGCGCAACGCGGCGTCCGTGTAGGCGAGTCCGCCGTCGAGGCGGCCCTTCCGGTAGAAGTCGGCATCGGGCAGTTCGGAGCCCATGCCGCCTTCTCCGGCGGCGAACGCGGTGAGGGCGAAGTGCCCGCCGGGCGCGAGGACGCGGTCGAGGAGCGCGAGGTAGCCGATGCGCCGGTGCGGGGGCAGGTGGTGGAAGCAGCCGGAGTCGTAGACGAGGTCGTACGGGCCGTCGAGGGCGGTCGCGGGCGCGAAGGCGTCGCCGCACACGAACCGGATGCCCGTGGCGCCGGCCTCCCGGGCCCGCTCCTCTCCCCAGCGGACGGCGGCGGGGGAGAGGTCGACGGCGTCCACCCGGTAGCCCAGGCCGGCGAGCCGGATGCTGTTCCTCCCGGGCCCGCAGCCGAGTTCCAGGGCCCGGCCGCCGCCGCTCGGGAGCAGTCCCCGCTCGGCGTACGAGACGAGGTTCTCGTCGGGCTTGGCGACGAAGAACGGCACGGGCCGGTCCCGGTCGGCGTAGAACCGGTCCCACCAGTCCGCCCCGCCCTCCGTCCAGCGGTCGGCGTCGGGTGTGAAGAGTCCGTCGAGCAGCTTCATGACGTCGTCGACGGTGCGGATGCCGCGGGCGTTCAGGTCCATCTGGATCCCCCTCCGAATCGATCTCCAGAGTAGGGCTTGGACGAGAGAAAGCCCAGGTCAGAGTAGGTGCGGTGGCCTTCTGGAGGACTCCGTGGCGCCCTCTTCCCCGGGTGGTGGCACCGGGGGGTCGGGATACGCCCCGCAAGGGCTTCACGGGCCCGTCGGGCGCCGGGAAGAGGCCTTCCGGGGCGTCGCCCGGCCCGGTTTCCCGAGGAGATTCCGGCCTGGGGAGGGGCGCTCGAACCGGCCGCGGCGGCCCGGCCCCGGGACGTCCGCCGGGCGCCCGGAAGCCCGGAGGAAAGGCGCCAATCTGGCAGATGCCCCGGGGGTGCGCCCGGCCGAAAGCCCTCGCGTGCAAACCGTCTTGTACCGCCGTGAAGCGGACACCCGCGTGCCCCGGTGCTGTCCGGTACGCGACGCGCACGATTGGCCGGACTCCTCCGTTGCCCCCGGGTCGGGCCACCGCTAGCGCCATTGGCGAGCGGGGGCCGTGCTCCCCATCATCGTCCGGGGCGTGCCCCGGCAGCCGTCGTCGAGGCCTTGCGGGAGGGGCCCCGGCAGGGCCTCCCGCAAGGCCTTCGAGGAGGCGATGACCGTGCAGACCACCGAGGTCACCGGGGCGGGGAACGGGTGACCGTCCTCACCGGCCGCCGCCTCGCCCGGCTCGTCGCCGACCGCACCGGGCGGCCCGACCTCGGGCACGACGCCGACGTCGTCGGCCGGGTGCTGCCGCTCACGCTCGGCTCCCACGCCGCCGACCGGCTCGTCGACTGGTCGAGGGCCCCCGACGACCCCCTCTACCGGCTCCTCGTGCCCCACCGGGACCTGCTCGCCCCCGCGGACTTCGCCGCCGTCGAGCGGACCCTGCGGGACGGCGACGGGGACCGGCTGCGGCTCGTCGTCGACGGCCTGCGCGAACGGCTCGACCCGCACCCGGCGGGCCGGGAGCCGTGGGACGTCCGGCACCCCTACCCGGGCACCCTGCGCGTCCTGCCCGACCGGGGCCGTACCTGCCCCGCCCACTGCGCCTCCTGCCTCCGTCCGTCCCGGTTCGCCGGCGACCCCGCGGGCCGGGCGGCCCGCGGCGGACCGGCGGCGATGGCGGCCCGCCTGGCCCGGCACCCGGAGATCACGGACGTCCTCCTCGACGGCGAGGACCCGCTCGCCCTGCGGGCGCGGGACCTCGACGCGTACCTCGCGCCCCTGCTGGCCCACCCCCGAGTGCGGACGATCCGGATCGCGACCACGGCCGTGATCCACGCCCCGGAGCGCTTCCTCCGCACGGCGGACGGCGCCGCCGACGCCGACGACCTCCTCCGCCTCCTCGAACGGGTCGTCGCGACCGGCCGCCGCCTCTCGCTGCTCGTCCGCGTCTCCCATCCCCGGGAGCTGGACCCCGCGCCGACCCGCCGCGCCGTCGCCCGCGTACAGGCCACCGGCGCGGTGATCCGGACCCGGCTCCCCGTCCTCCGGCTCGTCAACGACGACACCGGAGTGTGGGCGCGGATGTGGCGGGCCCAGAGCGCGCTCGGTCTGGTCCCCCACCGGGTGCTCGTCGAACGCGGCGCGGGGGTACGCCGCTGCTTCGCCCTGCCGCTGGCCGAGGTCCTGGCCGTGCACGCGGCGGGGGTGCGGCCGCGGGGCGCGGCCGGGGGGCCGTACGGCCCCGCATCCCCGACGGCGTACGGGCCGGAGGCACCGGTCGGCCTGAGCGGCCCGGTGATGTCCACCGAGCTGGGCGCGCTCGCCGTCGACGGCGTCGTCCGCCGCCCGCAGGGCCCCGCCTTCGCACTCCGGGTGCTCAGGGCCCGTGACCCCGCCCTGGCGGGCGCCGTGGCGTACGCGCGCTTCGACCCGGCGGCGCGGTGGTGGGACGAGCTCGTTCCGTACGGCCCCGGGGACCGGATCGTGGTTCCCGGCGGGCAGTTGACCCCGCAGGACGTGACGGGCGGCGGCTGAGCGGCCCGGTTCCCGTACGGCCTCCGGTCACGTCACGCGGGCGGAGCGAGCAGGCCCGCGTCCTGACCCGCCCGGCGCAGCGACTCCGCGACGAAGCCGTTCGCCTTCAGCTCCTCGACGGTGGAGCGGAGGAAGGCGACGGTCTCCGGGGCGCGGCCGACCGTCGTGCCGACCGCCTGCCGGATCTCCATGAACCGGCCCTCGATCAGCCGGACTTCCGGATGCTCCCGCACGTACGAGGTCATCGGCTGCCGGATGCCGGCGCCCGCCTCCAGCCCCTCCTCGCGGAACGTGTCGACCCCCTCCGCCCCGCGGACGACCGTCGCGTGCGCCAGGGACCGGGAGAGGAACAGGTCGTACGCGGAACCCTCCTTGACGCCGATCCGGACGCCGGGCGCGTCGACGTCCTCGACGGTGGCGAGGCCGGAGTCGCGGGGGACGGCGTACACGCCCTCGATGACCACGTACGGGGCGGTGAAGGCGACCTCCGCCTCCCGTGCCGGGTCCACCGCGAGGAAGCAGAGGTCGGCCCGGCCGTCGGCCATCGCCTCGAACGACTTCCGCGCCGCGTCGAAGCAGAGCAGCTCCACGGGAAGACCCAGCCGCGCGCCGATCTCCCGGGCCAGGTCGACGGTGATCCCGGCGGGCGCCTCGGGGGTGCCCTGCGCGAGCACGGGGTTCCCGAGGTTGATGGAGGCCCGGAGGGTGCCGGTGGGGGCGAGGTCGGCGGCGGTGCTCGGCGTGTGCGTCATGGAGCCGGAGTCTAGGGAGGTCGCCCGGGTCGGCCTGCGCCCGGCACCGGCTACGCGGCGGCGGTTTCGCGGTGGAGCCGGCCGAGGAGGGCGAGGTCCTCGTCGGTGAGCCGGAGCGCGCCGGCGGCGACGTTGGCGGCCAGGTGGCCGGGATCGCCGGTGCCGGGGATGGCGAGGAGGTGCGGGCCCTGGTGGAGGGTCCAGGCGATCCGGACCTGGGCGGGGCTCGCTCCGTGCGCCGCGGCGACGGCGAGGACCTCGGGGCTCTCGGGGGCGGTGGCCCCGCCCTGGCGCCCGGCGGCGGCGATCGCGTAGAAGGGCACGAAGGCGATCCCGTGGGCGCCGCAGTCGCGGACGAAGTCCTCGTACTCGGGGCGGACGCCTATCCCGTACATGTTCTGGACGCAGACGACGGGGGCGATCTCCCGGGCTTCGGCGAGCTGCTCGGGGGTGATGTTGGAGACGCCGAGATGGCGGATGAGGCCGGCCGTGCGGAGTTCCGCGAGGGCGCCGAAGCGTTCGGCGATCGAATCGGTGCCGACGATGCGGAGGTTGACGACGTCGAGGTGGTCGCGGCCGAGCTGGCGCAGGTTCTCCTCGACCTGGCCGCGCAGCGCGGCGGGGGTGCGCGCGTGCGGCCCCCAGGCTCCGGAGGCGTCGCGGCAGGGGCCGACCTTGGTGGCGAGGACGAGGTCGTCGGGGTAGGACCCGCCGAAGGCGCTGTTGATCAGCTCGTTGGCGGAGCGGAGCGGGGAGAAGTAGAAGGCGGCGGTGTCGATGTGGTTGACGCCGAGGTCGACGGCCTTGCGCAGTACGGCGATCGCCTCGGCCCGGTCGCGCGGCACGGCGTCCTCGACGAGCGCCTCGCCGCGCTGGGGAAGCCGCATGGCCCCGAAGCCGACGCGGTGGACGGTGAGGTCCCCGAGGGTCCAGGTGCCGGCTGCGGAGGCGGGGGCGGGAGAGGCGGGGGTGGTGGTCATGCGGGGGATGATCCCCCAGGGGGAGGGGAGCCGCCACCGGATATGAGGGGGCCGTCCCGGCGCCGGGCGGCTCCGTCCGCCCGTCCGCCCGTCCGCCGCGCTCCCGTCCTTCCCGCCTCCGAACACCCCACCTGGGACGGGGGGTTGGCCCCACCCTCCGGTCGCCTGCCTGCCGGATGGGACGCCGGCGGCGGATTCGCGAGGCTGTGGACATGACAGCGAATCCCGCACGCCACGCCTCCCTCCTCGGTCTCTCGGTCGCCCTCGTCGCCGGGCTCGGCCTCACCGGCGGCGCCGTGGCCCCCGCCTCCGCCTCCGCCCCGGTCTCCGCGCTCGACTGGGGAGCGTGCGACCCCGCCGTCAAGCCGCTGCCCGGGCAGCAGTGCGCCCGGCTCTCCGTACCCCTGGACTACGCCCGGCCCGACGGGCCGCGGATCGGGCTCGCCGTGTCCCGGATCGCCGGCACCCGCCCCGACGCCCGGCGCGGGACGCTGATGGTCATCCCCGGCGGGCCCGGCAGCTCCGGTGTCCAGCGCCTCGCGCAGAAGGGCGGGGCCCTCGCCCGGGAGACGGGCGGGACGTACGACCTCGTCGCCTTCGACCCCCGCGGCGTCGGCGGGTCCGACAAGGCCTCCTGCGGGCTCGCCGAGGCCGACCGGTGGATGGTCACGCTGCGGTCCTGGCCCGCCGCCGACGGCTCGGTCGACGCCAACGCGGCCCGCTCCCGGCGCACCGCCGAGGCCTGCGCCCGCAACGGCGGCGCCATGCTGCGCGGCCTCACCACCGCCAACCAGGTGCGCGACCTCGACCGGCTCCGCCAGGCCCTCGGCGAGCGCAGGCTCTCCGCCTGGAGCGTCTCCTACGGGACCTACGTCGCCGCCGCCTACGCCGAGAAGTACCCCGGGCGGACCGACCGCTGGGTCCTCGACAGCAGCAACGACCCCGACCCGCGGAGCGTCGCCCGCGGCTGGCTGGAGGGCATGGCGCGGGGAGCAGAGGACCGCTTCCCCGACTTCGCCGCCTGGGCCGCCCACCCCGACCGCGGCGACGGCGGCCTCCGGCTCGCCGCGCGCCCCGAGGACGTCCGGCCCCTCGTGCTCGGCCTCGCCGCCCGCCTCGACCGCGAGCCGCGTGCCACGACCACCCCCGGCGTCTCCCTCGACGGCACCGTGCTGCTCCAGGCGCTCCAGCTGGCCCTCTACTCCGACGCCTCCTTCCCCGCCTTCGCCCGGCTCGTCGCCGACGCCCTCGACCCCGCGGCCGAGCCCGTGCTGCCGCCCGAGCTGCGGGGAGCCCTGTCCGACGAGGCCGCCGCCGTCACCATCGGCGTCATCTGCAACGACGCCGACTGGCCCCGGCGGTCCGTGCGGTCCTTCGGACGGACCGTCGCCGCCGACCGCGTACGGCACCCGCTGACGGCCGGCATGCCGGTGAACGTCACGCCCTGCGCGTACTGGAAGGGCGGCGCCGTCGAGAAGCCGGTCCGCATCACCGACCGCGGGCCCTCCGACATCCTCATGATCCAGAACCTGCGGGACCCGGCCACCCCGTACTCCAAGGGCATGGAGATGCGGCGCGCCCTCGGCGACCGGGCCCGGCTCGTCTCCGTCGACCACGGCGGGCACGGCTCCTACCTGGGCAACGGGAACGCCTGCGGGGACCGGGCGGTGACCCGCTTCCTCACCGAGGGCGTCCGGCCCGAGGCGGACGTGCTCTGCCGGTAGGCCCGCCGCCGCCCGCACGCGCGGGGGCCCGGCCGGATTCCTCCGGCCGGGCCCCGCAGGTGTGCCGCGCCTCAGACCTTCGCGGGCTCCGGCTCGCGCTCCGGCGCCGGGCCGCCCTGCGCCACGGTCACCTCGGGCTGCTCGGTCTCCACGTCGAACTCCTCCAGGAGCTCCTTGCTGAAGCCCCAGAAGTAGGTCGCCACGAAGCCCGCCACGTATCCGGCGATCAGGCCGCCCGCGTAGATCGCGATCGTCTCGCCGAGGCCCTTGTTGCCGTCGAGGAGGGGGAAGAGGGCCCAGCCCGAGGGGCCGATGGCCGTCGAGCCGACCGTGTCGCCCAGCATGCTGAACAGACCGATGACGCCGCCGCCGAACGCCCCGCCGACGCAGGCCGTGACGAACGGCCGGCCGAGGGGGAGCGAGACGCCGTAGATGAGGGGCTCGCCGACGCCCAGGAACCCGGCGGGGAGGGCCGACTTGATCGTGCGCCGGATCGAGCCGTTGCGCGGGAGCTTCAGGTAGACGGCCATCGCCGCACCGACCTGGCCGGCGCCCGCCATCGCGAGGATGGGGAGCAGCGCCGTGTAGCCCTGCTGCTCGATGAGCGTCGTGTGGATCGGGATGAGGGCCTGGTGCAGGCCCAGCATCACCAGCGGCAGGAACAGTCCGCCGAGGAGGAAGCCCGCTCCGGCGCCCGCGTTCGCGAGGAGCCAGTCGGCGAACTCGCCGATGGCGGTGGAGACCTCGCCGGCCACGAACATCAGGCCGAAGATCGTGACGAGGCCGGAGACGAGGACCGTCAGGGTGGGGGTGACCAGGACGTCGAGGGCCTCCGGCACCCAGCGGCGGCACCACTTCTCCACGTACACGGCGAGGAGCGCCGCGCCGAGCGCGCCGAGGACGCCGCCCTGGCCGGGGGAGAGCGTCTGGCCGAAGGCGTCGATCTTGGCGACGCCGGGGAAGACGATGATCGCCGCGACCGCGCCGCCGAGGATCGCCGTGCCGCCGAACTCCTTCGCCGTGTTGTAGCCGACGAAGACCGCGATGAGCGCCATGAAGCCGCTGGCCATCGCGGCGAGCGCCGGGGTGACGCCCGGCAGCCAGCCGAGGTTGACCAGCAGGCCGTTGAGGCCGGCGATGATGCCGCAGCCGATGAGCGCGGGGATCAGCGGGACGAAGATGTTCGCGATCCGGCGGAGGAAGAGCTTGAACGGGGTGGCGTTCTTCGCCTTCTGCGCCGCCTTCAGGGCCGCGCCCTGGGCCGCGAGGTCGTCCGCCGCCTGCGTCGGCTTCGGCGCCTCCGCCACCAGGGCCTCGATCTCCGGGGTCACGCGGGCGACGGTGCCCGGGCCGAGGACGATCTGGTAGGTGTCGTCCTCCACCACGCCCATCACGGCGGGCAGTGCCTTGAGGGCCTCGTCCTGGACGAGCGAGCGGTCGCGCAGACCCAGCCGGAGGCGGGTCATGCAGTGGGCCACGGAGCCGATGTTCTCGGCGCCGCCGACGAGGGGGAGGATCGCGGCGGCGATGGCGCGGTTCTTGTCGTCTGTGCTCATGGTGCGGTGGTGCCTTGCTGTGAGGGGTGCCTCTGGGGGAGGGGGCGTCCGGCGGGTGGTGCGCCCCCGAGGGGGGGTTACGGGGTGGCGGGTCCGGGCGCGTGCAGCGCCGCGCGCAGGTGGCCCCGGGAGAGCGTGAGCCGTTCGGCGGCCTCGGGGGCGTCGACGTCGGCGAGGATCATGAGGATGGCGTTCTTCACCTCCCCGTCGGCGGCGGCGAGGGCGGTCTCGATCTGCTCGTCCGGGGCGCCGGTGGCCAGGGCGACGATCCGCCGCGAGCGGGCCTGGAGCTTCTCGTTGGAGGCGCGGACGTCGACCATGAGGTTTCCGTAGGTCTTGCCGAGCCGGATCATGGTGATCGTCGAGATCATGTTGAGGACGAGCTTCTGGGCGGTGCCGGCCTTGAGGCGGGTCGAGCCGGTGAGCAGTTCGGGGCCGGGGACGACCTCGATGCCGTGCTCGGCGGCGGCGGCGAGCGCGCTGTCCTCGTTGCAGGAGAGGCCGATGGTGAGCGCGCCGCGCGCGCGGGCGTGCTCGACGGCGCCGATGGCGTACGGGGTGCGGCCGGAGGCGGAGATGCCGACGACGGTGTCGTCGGCGGTGACGCCGAGTGCGGCGAGGTCCTCGGCGGCGAGCTCCTTGGAGTCCTCCGCCCCCTCGACGGCCTTGACCATGGCGGACGGACCGCCGGCGATGAGGCCGACGACCTCGCTGGGGTCGGTGTTGAAGGTGGGCGGGCATTCGCTGGCGTCGAGGACGCCGAGGCGGCCCGCGGTGCCGGCGCCCATGTAGACGAGGCGTCCGCCGCGGGCCATCCGCTCGGCGGTGGCGTCGATGGCGGCGGAGATGGCCGGGAGCTGCCGGGCGACGGCGGCGGGGACGGTGGCGTCCTCGCCGTTCATCAGCGCGGCGATCTCGGCGGTGGGGAGCTGGTCGATCTCGGCCAGTTCCGGACGGAACGCTTCGGTGGTGAGTGTGGCCAGCTGGGCGCGGAGTTCGGAGTACGTAGCAGACACGAGCGGCTCTTTCGGTGCTGTGGTCGTCAGCGGGTGCGGGGTGAGTGGCGGTGCGCCAGGGCTTCGTACGAAGCGGCGAGGGCAGGGGCCGCCGTCTCGTACGTGCGCTGCGTGACGCAGGTGAACAGACAGTCCACGACCAGGAGTTGGCTGGTGCGGGACGACATGGCCGCGGGGCGCAGTTCGCTCTCGCGGGCGGTCGAGGTGGTGAGGACGTGGTCGGCGTACTGGGTGACCGGTCCGTCGGGGCGGCCGGTGATCGCGACCGTCGTGGCGCCCCGGTCGAAGGCGACCCGGAGCGGTTCTATGACGTCGCCGGTCGAGCCGGAGTGGGTGATGGCGAGGGCGACGTCGCCGGAGCGGAGCTGCACGGCGTTGGTGACGGCGAGGTGCGGGTCGCTGTGGGCGTGGGCGACGAGGCCGATGCGGAGGAGCTTCTGGCCGAGGTCCTGGGCGACGAGGCCGGAGGCGCCGACGCCGTAGATGTCGACGCGGCGGGCGGTGGCCAGGGCGGCGACGGCGGCGCCGAGCTGGACGGTGTCGAGTCCGGCGGCGGTGTCGGCGAGGGTCTGCTGCTCGTCGTAGGCGAGCTTGGCGACGACGTCGGCGATCGGGTCGTCGACGGCGATGTCGGCGGTGACGGCGGGCGCGCGGCCGGACTGCTGCTGGGCGGCGAGTCCGGCGAGGGCGAGCCGGAGGTCGCGGTAGCCGGGGTAGCCGAGGAGGCGGGCGGTGCGGACGACGGTCGCCTCGCTGGTGCCGGTGAGTTCGGCGAGGCCGGTGACCGTGAGCGCGGCGCAGCCGGCGGGGTCTCCGGCGACGGCTTCGGCGACCCGCTGCATCGAGCGGGTCATGGACGGCGCGAGGGTCCGCACCTTGGCCGCGAGTGCGGCGGGGGCGGGGGGAGCGTCGCCCGTGAAAATTTCCTTCACGTCATTGGTCACGACTGAAAGATACTTTCGGAAGGGGGGTGGGACAAGACCCCATCGGTCCCGGATCGGGCCGGGACCTTGGGCCTTTTCACGAGCCGCCCGTCGGGGGTGACAATGGGGGAATGGACGACATCGACCCCGTGGAGCAGGCGCTGCACGCCGCTCGCGCCCTGGTACTGGCGGACCTGGCGGCCCGCGAGGTCGCCGCGGCCGAGATGGTGTCGATGGTCGAGGACGCGGTGACCCACCGGCGCTGGTGGGTCGAGCAGTGGCCGGAGGGCCGGGCGTTCGTCGCCGGTCTGGTCGCCCAGGACGTCCAGGACGCGCTGCTGGAGCGGTACGGCCGCTGGCCGATCTGCCCGGTGTGCTCGGCGGGCGATCCGCACGCCCTGGACGTGGAGCCCGAGCTGGGGCCGGATCCGCACTGGGTGTGCGGCAAGCAGGGTGTGGTGGTCGCGCCGGTGGGCGGCCTGACATGAGAGGGCGGCCGGGAGCGCCCCGGCGGCCTGGAGCGGCGCGGCGGCCGGCGGCGGCGGGCCGGCCCGGAGCGAAGGGTGGCCGCGGGTGACCCTCTACATCGACCCGCCCACCTGGCCTGGGCACGGACGCATGTGGTCGCACCTGGTCAGCGACGTCTCCTTCGAGGAGCTGCACGCCTTCGCCGCCTCGATCGGCGCCCCTCCGCGCGCCTTCGAGCGGGACCACTACGACATACCCTCCGACCGGTACGCGGACGCCGTGGCCGGCGGTGCGGTCGAGGTCGGCTCGAAGGAGCTGCTGCGGCGCCTCACGGAGGCGGGCCTCCGGCGCCCGAAGAGCCGGCCGGCACCCGCCTGAGCCGCCCTGCCGGGCCTGTGGGACGCGGCCGGACGGGGCGCGGGGCCCGGGCTCAGCGCACGCGGGCGGCGATGGCGCGGGCGCACTCCAGCGACTCGGTGCGGGTGGTGTCGACCTCCACGTCGTAGACCACGCCCCGGTGCACGACGTCGGCCTGCCGGACGGCCATGCCGGGGACCCGGTCGCCGCGGGCGGTCTCGCGGCCCGCGGCGACGGCGGGGTCGCAGCGGACGCCGACCCAGAGCACGTCGAGGTCGCCGACGGCGCTCCGCCAGCGTTGCTGGGCGGCGGCGCCGCCCAGGAAGACGTCGTCGACGATGATCCGGGCCCCGGCGCGGGCCGTCGCCGCGAGGCCCCGGGCCCAGGCGCCTTCGAGGGCGCGGAACGAGGCGCCGACGTTCACCCCGCCGTCGGCGTCGAAGCCGATGCCGTCGTCGGCCGCCCGCATCGCGGGGGGCATCGCGTCGACGAGCGCGTCGATGCCGAACGCGAGCCAGGGCTCGGGGAGTACGGCCTGGAGGCACCGTACGATGCCGGACTTGCCCGCGCTGGAACCGCCGTTGAGGATGATCATCCGGGTCGTCATCGCGCCACCGTACGGTGGCGCCGGCGCCGCGCGCAGGGCAATTCCCCGCCGCCCCGGCGATGTCGCGGCGGCAGGGGCGCGGTCCTCGGCGGGAGGTGGACGCGGTGGTGGGGCGCGGTCCTCGGCGGGAGGTGGACGCGGTGGGGCGCCGCCCTCAGCAGGAGGTGGGCGCGGCGGCCTTCTCGCTCTGCGGGGTGCCCGAGGTCACCACGCGGGAGGGCGACCGGTGGAGCCTGAGCGCCACCGCCGCCGTACCGAGGCCGAGGACCGTCATGGCCGCGCCGGCCCAGGCGGTCGAGGCGAAGCCGAGGCCCGCGTCGATGACGGTGCCGCCGAGCCAGGGGCCGCCCGTGTTGCCCAGGTTGAAGGCGGCGGTGGTGGTGGCGCCCGCGAGGGTGGGGGCGGCGCCGGCGACGTTGAACATGCGGGCGTTGAGGGCCGGGGCCGTGTAGAAGGCGGAGACGCCGAGCAGGAAGGTCAGCACGATCGTGGCGACCGGGCTGGACGCGAGCAGGGCCAGGGCGACCAGGAAGACCGTGGAGGCGGCGATGCCGGTGAGCAGGACGCCGAAGAGGTGGGCGTCGGCGACCCGGCCGCCGATCGTCGTGCCGATCACGGCGCCGATGCCGAAGAGCGCGAGGACGCCCGAGACCCAGGCCTCGTCGAGGCCCGACACGTCGGTGAGCAGCGGGGCCAGGTAGGAGAAGGCGCAGAAGACGCCGCCCGCGGCGAGGGCGGTGACCACGACCGAGAGGAGCACCTGGCGGTCGCGGTAGATCGCGATCTCGCTCCGGAGGCGGGGCTTCGCCTCGGGCAGCGGGATGTGGGGGATGCGGGTCGCCACGCCGACGAGGGCGATCGCGGAGGCGAGGCCGACGGCCCAGAACGCGGAGCGCCAGCCGAGGTGCTCGCCGAGGAAGGCGCCGGCCGGGACGCCGAGGACGTTGGCGATGGAGAGGCCGCCGATCATGACCGCCATGGCGCGGGCGCGGGAGCCGACCGGGACCATCGCGATGGCCACGGCGGCGCCGACCGCCCAGAAGCCGGCGCAGGCGAGGGCGCTGACGACGCGGGACGCGAAGAGGACCGCGTAGTCCGTGGCGAGGGCGCCGGCTATCTGGCCGAGGCCGAAGACGGTGATCAGGGCGATGAGGGTGGTCTTGCGGGGGAGCCGCAGGGTGGCGACGGCGAGCAGCGGCGCGCCGACGACCATGCCGATGGCGAAGGCCGAGATGAGCAGTCCGGCGCGGGGGATGGAGACGTTCATGTCCTCCGCGATGGGCGGCAGCAGTCCGGAGAGCATGAACTCGCTCGTGCCGAGCGCGAAGACGGACAGGCCGAGGATGTAGACGGCCAGCGGCATGCGGGGGGCGGTTCGGGCGTCGGCCGCGGCGGACCGGGAGGCCTGCGCGGAGGGCTCGGGAGCGGGTGCGGCGGGCTCGGCGGAGGAAGACGGCATGACATGGGTCAACCTGGGGTTTGTGCCTGTCATTCCCGGGGCGGGGGAGATCTCGGCATGCGGACGGCGGCGGCCGGGGCGCGGGGACCCCGCGGGTGCGCCCCCGGCCCGTGCGCTCCGCCGCGCCCCGTCGCGGGTGCCGCTCAGTCCGTCTTCGGGGCGCTCGTCAGCTCGGCGAGTTCGCGTTCCAGGTTCTCGCGTGCCCGCTCCTCCCAGACCGCCGCCCCGTAGGGCGTGCGGAAGAGGCGGGGCAGGTCCAGGAGGTGGCGGAGGACGGCCGCGCGGCCTTCGCGGAAGGCGTCGTCGGGGACGAAGCCGTACTCCTCGCGCACGGCCGCGGTATACCCCCCGTACGTATCCGGTCCGGTGGCCAGGATCGCGAGGTCCGCGTCGCAGAGGGTCTCGCCGTTGAGGTCGCCCGGGGCCGGGTCGTGGGTGATCGTGAGGCGGACGAGCCGGGCGACCTCGGCGACCTCGTGGGGGGTGAGTCCGGCCTCGGCCAGCGCCTTCTCGGCGAGGACGGCCGACCGCTCCTCGTTCTCGGAGCGGTCGGGCCGGTAGACCGCGTCGTGGAACCAGGCGGCCAGGCGTACGAGCTCCAGTTCGCCGCCCTCTCCGCCCTGGTCGGCGAGTTCGTCGATGCGGTCGAGGACCGCCCGCAGGTGGTCGACCGTGTGGTAGCGGCGCTGCGGCTCGGCCCACCGGGCCAGCAGGTTGCGGCCGTACGGCGCGGGGTCGGGGCCCTCGTGGCCGGCCCGGGCGGCGCGCAGGGTGGCGTTCCAGCGCTGGAGGAGCGCGGGGTCCGGGGTGGCGGGTCGGTCGTGCTCTTCCTGGGCGGTCATGGGGGCATTGTGCCCGCCGTCGCGGGTGGAAGCCGTGCTTCCCCCGCCCGGGATCCGCGCCCGGGCCGGGTTCCGGACGGTGCCCTCCGCTCTCCCTTACATACCCCCCATGGGTATGCTACGGTGCTCCGCACAGGTACCCCCTAGGGGTATGCCCCGGGTCCCGGTCGGGCCGCTCGGGGGCCGCAAGCGAGCGAAGGGTCAGGGCAATGTCAACCGTCAATCCCCGGCGCTGGTGGGCACTTGTCGTGCTCGCAGCAGCCCAGTTCATGGTCATCATGGACACGTCGATCATCGGGGTCGCGCTCCCCGAGATGCAGAAGGACCTGGGCTTCTCGCAGAGCGAGCTCCAGTGGATCTTCAACGCCTACGTGATCGTCTTCGGCGGCCTCCTGCTCCTCGGCGGACGCCTCTCCGACCTCGTCGGAGCCCGCAGGATCTTCGTCGCCGGCTGGGCGGTCATGATCGCCGGATCGGTGCTGGCCGCCGCCGCGCAGACCGCCTGGGTCGAGATCGCCGGCCGTGCCGTCCAGGGCGTCGGCGGCGCGCTCATCGCGCCCTCCGCCATGACGCTGCTGATGATCCTGTTCATGCACGACCCGAAGGAGCTCGGCAAGGCGATGGCGCTCTACGGCGCCGCGGCCCCCGCCGGCGGCACCGCGGGCGTCTTCCTCGGCGGCGTCTTCACCGAGTGGATGAGCTGGCAGTGGGTCTTCATCATCTACATCCCGATCGGCCTCGCGACCCTCGCGGCCACCAAGCTCCTCCCGAACGTCGAGTCCCGCCGCGGCTCGGTCGACATCCTGGGCGCCGTCGCCGTCACCGCCGGCCTCGCACTCGCCGTCTTCGCCGTGGTCCGCGCCCCCGAGGTGGGCTGGGGCTCCACCGGCACCATCGTCCAGCTGATCGGCGCCGCCGCCCTCCTGGTCCTCTTCTTCGTGATCCAGAAGAGCATCGCCGAGCCGCTCATGCCGCTCAGCGTCTGGCGCGTCCCGCGCCTCGGCTCGGCGAACCTGGCCATGACGCTGCTCGGCGCCGCCTGGATCCCGATGTGGTACTTCCTCAACCTGTACCTCCAGCAGGTCCTGGGCTTCGGCGCGTTCGAGTCCGGTGCCGCCCTGCTCCCGATGACCGTCCTCCTCATGATCTTCATGACGGCGATCACGGCCCGGCTCATGATGAAGGTCGGCGCCAAGCCGCTCATCGCCGGCGGCCTGCTTGTCCTCGCGGCCGGCCTGGTCTGGCTCGCCGCCGTCCCGCCCACCGGCTCCTTCCTCGTCGACGTCCTGCCGGCCTCGCTGGTGGCCGCGCTCGGCATGTCCCTCGCCTACATCCCGACGATGATGACCGCCATGTCCGGCGCCCCGCAGGAGCAGGCGGGCCTGGCCTCCGGCATCGTCAACACCACCTACAACGTCGGCTCCGCGCTCGGCCTCGCCGCGCTGACCGCCGTCGCCCTGTCCCAGGGCGCCGACCAGCTCGGCAACCTGCCGAAGCTGACGGACGGCTTCTCCTCCGCCTTCGTCGGCGCCGCGATCATCGCCGCGGTCGGCGGTGTCGTCACCCTCCTCGTCATGAAGAGCGACAAGGCCGTCGCCGGAGCGCCCGCCCCCGCCCCCGAGGGCGAGAAGGTCTCCGCCTGACCCCGCCCCCGAGGGGCCGCCCGATGTCCACCCCCGGACGTCGGGCGGCCCCTCAGGCGTGTCCCGGCCCCGACGCGGCTTCCCGCCGCTCCCGCACGCGCACCGCCATGGCATCCGCCTCGGCCTCCCCTCCCAGGAAGGAATCCCCGTGGAACTCGGCACCCGCGCCGTCCATGTCGTCAACGAGCCGCTCCCGCACGGCAGCCGGCCGCTCTCCGTACCCCTCGTGCAGTCCTCCGCCTTCGCCTTCGAGTCGGCCGAGGCGCTCGCCGACGCCATGGCCGGACCCGACGGTCCCTCCGTCTACAGCCGCCGCGGCAACCCCACCGTGCGGGCCCTGGAGCAGACGCTCGCCGGCCTCGAAGGCGGTGCGGGCGCCCTCGCCTTCGCCTCCGGGATGGGGGCGATCAGCGGCGTGCTGCTCGCCCTCCTGCGGCCCGGGGACCGCGTGGTGGCCCAGCGCTGCCTGTACGGCGGGACGCACGCCGTCCTCACCGACCTGGCCGAGCGGTACGGGATCGAGGTCGTCCGGATCTCCGGCGACGACCCGGCCGAGTTCGAGGCGGCCGCCGTGCACCCCGCCACCCGGCTGCTCGTCCTGGAGACCATCGCCAACCCCACCGGGCAGGTCCCGGACCTGCCGGGACTGCTCGCCGCGGCCCGCGCGCTCGGCGTGGTGAGCGTCGTCGACAACTCGCTCGCCTCGCCCGTGCTCTGCCGGCCCCTGGAGCACGGCGCGGACATCGTCGTGCACTCCACCACCAAGTACCTCTCCGGACACTCGGACGTCCTCGGCGGCGCCGCCGTCTTCGCCGACGACGGGCTGCGCCGCCGGATCTGGCCCCGCACGGTCGAACTGGGCGCCTGCGCCGACCCGTTCGCCGCATGGCTGACCCTGCGCGGGATACCCACCCTGCCGCTCCGGATGCGCGCCCACTGCGCCGGCGCCGCCGTCCTCGCCGAGCGGCTCGCCGGCCACCCCCGCGTCCGCGCCGTCCACTACCCGTGGCTCGCCGGCCACCCCTCGTACGCGCGCGCCCGCGCGGTGCTGGACGGCGGCGGCGGGCTGCTGTCGTTCGAGCTCACGGGGGGCCGCGAGGCCGGCCGGGCCTTCATCGAGCGCGTACGGGTGGCCAAACTCGCGCTCTCCCTCGGCGGGGTGGAGACCCTCGTGACCCATCCCGCGTCCACCTCCCATCGGGAGCTGGACGGGGCCGCCCTGGAGGCGGCCGGCATCGCTCCCGGGCTGGTGCGGATGTCGGTGGGCATCGAGGACGTCGAGGACCTGTGGGCCGACGTCCGCCAGGCGCTCGGAGAGCACCCCTGACACCCCTGGCACCCCTTCTTCTTTTGGGTTGACAAAATAAATGACTGATTCGTAGATTGGTGGGTGCCAGGGAAAGACCACTCCTAGGTCAAGGGGGGCGCAGGATGCGCTACTTCGAGGACTTCCGGCCCGGCGACGTCCACGAGCTCGGCACCGTCACCGTCACGGCGGAGGAGGTGCTGGAGTTCGGCAGGCGCTTCGATCCGCAGCCCTTCCACACGGACCCCGAGCGGGCGGAGCGGTCCCCGTTCGGCGGACTGATCGCGAGCGGGTTCCACACCCAGGCGATGTTCATGCGCCGCTACGTCGACGGACTGCTCGCCTACAGCGCCTGTATGGGATCGCCCGGCATCGACGAGGTCCGCTACCTGCGGCCCGTCCGCCCGGGCGACGTCCTCACCGCGCGCGTCGAGATCCTCGGCTCCACCCCGTCGCCGTTCCATCCCGCCACCGGCACCGTCAAGCCGCGGTGCACCCTGGTGGCCTCCGACGGGACGGCCGTGTTCAGCATGATCCTGCACAGCATCTTCCGCCGGCGCCCCGCCGACTCCGAGGCCGACCATCTGTCGTCGATGCCCGCGGCCGAGGACCCCGTCGCCTGCGGGCGACCGGCCAAGACCTGTGTCCCGGCCATGAGCGCCTGACGGACCGTCGTCCGTCGGGCCCGAACACGGCCGTCCGTACCCCGGTGCACCCGTGGGTACCCCGGTGCACCCGGCCGTCCGCCGCACCCGGACCGGCCCGCACCCCCGGCCCCGGCCCAAGCCCCGTCCATCCACCAAGTGAAGGGGGACCTCCTGTGGAGGCCGTATCCCGCACCGCCCAGTGGACCGCCGCCGCGCGTGCCCTGGAGACCGAGCGCGAGGACCGGCTGTTCGCCGATCCCTACGCGCGCACCGTCGCCGACGAGATCGGCTTCGAACTGCTCGAGCGCTACGCGGGCGGCGGCACCGTGCCGTTCCTCGCCATCCGTACCACCTACCTCGACCGCGCCATCGTCGACACGGTGCGGGAGCGGGGCATACGCCAGGTTGTCTTCCTCGCCGCCGGCATGGACACCCGCTTCTTCCGGCTGCCCTGGCCCGACGGCGTCACCGTCTACGAACTCGACCGCCCGGCCCTCCTGGAGGCCAAGGCCGAGATGCTGGCGCGGGAGCCGCGGCCGGCCGGCCGGGACCGCGTCACCGTCCCCGTCGACCTCACCCAGGACTGGACCGGCCCCCTCAAGGAGGCGGGCTGGAAGAGCGAGGAGCCCGTCCTGTGGGTCGTGGAGGGACTGCTGTTCTTCCTGCCGGAGCAGGCCGTACGGACCCTCATCTCCACGCTCTCCGCGCACGCCGCCCCCGGCTCCGTGCTCCTCGGCGACGTCATCTCCCAGGCCGCCCTGGACAACCCCCTCGCCCGCGGGTTCATGAAGGCCCTCGACGAGGACGGCAACCCGTGGCTCTTCGGCACCGAGGAGCCCGAGCAGCTGCTCGCCGACTGCGGCTGGGCCGTCCGCGAGGTCCGGCAGCCCGGGGAGGACGGCGCCGACTTCGGCCGCTGGCCCTACCCCGTACCGGCCCGCTCGGTCCCCCGGGTGCCCCGGTCCTTCCTGTTCACGTGCGACCTGCCGACGTACGAGGAGGAGAAGGCCGCATGAGCGCCCACGACTTCCACCAGAGGGTCATCACCGACGCCGGAGCCGCCGTCCGCGGACTGACCGTCTCCCTCGGCCACCGTCTCGGCCTCTACCGGACGCTGGCCGAGCGGGGCCCGCTCACCGCCGGCGCGCTCGCCGGGGCGACCGGCACGAACGAGCGGTACGTCGAGGAGTGGCTGCACGCCCAGCTGTCCGCCGGCTACGTCGAGCGCCACCCCAGCTCCCTCACGTACACGCTCCCCGCCGACCACGTCGAGGTCCTCGCGGACCCGAAGGCCGTCACGTACGCCGCCGGGTTCTTCACCGCCCTCAAGGCCCTCTACGCCACCGAGGACCTGCTCGTGGAGGCGTACCGCACCGGCGACGGCGTCGGCTGGGCCGAGCACGACCCGGCCCTCGACACCGGCATGGGCTCCTTCTTCCAGCCCACGTACGAGCACAAGCTCGTCGCCGCATGGCTGCCCGCCCTCCACCAGGTCACCGGCAAGCTCGACGCCGGCGGCACCGTCGCCGACGTCGGCTGCGGCGTCGGACACACCACCCTGCTCATCGCGAAGGCCTTCCCGCACGCCACCGTCCACGGCTTCGACTACTCGGAGGAGGCCATCGCGATCGCCCGGCAGCTCGCCGAGGAGGCAGGCCTCTCCGACCGGGTCGTCTTCGAGGTCGCGTCAGCCGACGACTACCCGGGCTCCGGCTACGACCTGGTCTGCTTCTTCAACGCCCTGCACGACATGGGCGACCCGGTCGCCGCCGCCCAGCACGTCCACAAGTCCCTGGACGCGGACGGCACCTGGATGCTCGTCGAGTCCAACGTCTCCCCGCAGGACATCGACACCCAGACCCCCGCCGCCCGCATGTTCATGGCCCTGTCCGCCGTCATGTGCCTGCCCGTCGCGGTCGCCCAGCGCGGCCCGCACGCCCTCGGCAACCACTCCGGGGAGAAGGCCTTCCGGGCCATCGCGGAGGAGGCCGGCTTCACCCGCTGGCGGCGTGCCACCGAGACCCCGGTGAACGCGGTCTACGAAGTCCGGCCCTGAACACCCGAAGCCTGGAGGCTCACCATGGGCGCCACCGCCCCCCTGCCCGTCACCGACCGGTTCATGGAGGTCCTGGAGCGGCTCAGCGAGCGCTCCGTCGAGGACTACTACAACCCGTACCAGACCTTCCAGTGGCCCGAGACGCTGGAGGAGAACCGCTTCTGGATGACCCCGGAGCTGCTCACCGTCTACGGCACCCGCCACTACGACACCCTCGACGAGGAGACGCTTCAGCGCCTGTCGAAGTGGGAGTCGATCAACTTCTACAGCCTCAACGTGCACGGCATCCGCGAGCTCCTCATCGAGGTCGTCGGCCGCATCCACATGCCCGGCTTCGAGGTGCCCTCGGACTTCTTCCACCACTTCATCGGCGAGGAGAACGAACACATGTGGTTCTTCTCCGAGTTCTGCCGGCGCTACGGCCACAAGATCTACGGCTCCACCGCCATGCGCGCCGACGCCGCCTGGGAGCCCGAGGTCGAGAACTTCCTCGTCTTCACCCGCATCCTCTTCTTCGAGGAGCTCGTCGACCACTACAACGCCCGGATGGCGAAGGACACCGACCTCTGCCACACCATCCGCGAGGTCAACCGCATCCACCACCAGGACGAGTCCCGGCACATCGCCTTCGGGCGCGAGCTGGTCTCCCTCCTGTACGGCCGGATGTGCCAGGCGGTGAGCGCCGAGCGGGTCCGCGAGGTGGAGGCGTACCTCAAGCGGTACGTCGTCTACAGCGTCAACTCCCTCTACAACCCCCACGTGTACCGCGACGCCGGCATCCCCGACCCGCTGGCCCTGCGCAACGCGCTGGTCGCCGACGAGAACCGCCGCCCCCACGAGCGCAAGGCGATCCGCAAGCCGCTCGCCTTCTTCCTGAAGACCGGGATCTTCTCCGACGACACCCTGCCCGTCGTCTGAGGGACCCCAGACCTCCCACCGGAGAGGTGAAGAGACCATGACCGTGACGACCCCCGCGCACACCGGGGAGCACGTGGGCTCGGCGAGGGGCCTCCCCTCGCTCGGACCGGAGGGGACCCGCCTGCTGCGGCTCCTCGACGACACCTTCGAGAGCTGGGGCGTGACCGCGGGCGCCCGCCCGATGACCATGCCCCCGCTCCTGCCGGCCGCCGACCTGGCGAAGCTGGACTACTACGACAACTTCCCGCACCAGGCGGTCCTCGCCGCCCCGCTCGACCTGGAGGGCCGCCACGCGACCCCCTTCGACCACGAGCACGGGCACTGGCCGGCCGCCGCCCTCGAACCGGCCGGCCTCGGACTGCCCTCGGCGTCCTGCTACGCCGTCTACCTGGACCACCGGGGCACCCGGGTCGCCGACGACACCCTCGTCACGATCTGCTCCTGGTGCTTCCGCAAGGAGACCCACTACGAGGGCATGCGGCGCCAGCTCGGCTTCCGCATGCGGGAGATCGTCGCCCTCGGCACGCCCGAGCACGCCGAGGCGCACCTCGCCGACTTCACCACCCGGATCCGGGCCTTCGCCGCGGCGCTCGACCTGCCGCTGCGCAAGGAGGCGGCCTGCGACCCGTTCTTCGACAAGGGCGGCTCGAAGGCCCTGCTCCAGCGGCTCACCCCGGTGAAGTACGAGTTCCTGTACGAGGACCTGGCGATCGCCTCGGTCAACACGCACCGGAACTTCTTCGGCGACCGCTGCGACATCGCCCTGGAGTCGACCGGCGGGCCGGCCTTCACCAGCTGCGTCGCCTTCGGCCTCGAACGCTGGCTGTCCGCCCTGACCCGCCGGCACGGCGGCTGGGAGGCGGCGACCGAGGCGGTGCTCGACGCGAACGCCCGCCTGCGGGCCGGTGCGAGTGGCGCGGCCGGGCCGGTGATCTGACGTGCCGGCCCGTCCCGCCGCCCCGCCGGCGGGCGGCCTGGGGTGGGCGAACCTCGGCATGGACATCGTGTCCGTCAACCGTGTCCGCAGGCTCCTCGCCCAGTACGGGGAGCGGTTCTTCGAGCGGATGCTCACCCCCGGCGAGCTCGCCGACTGCCGCACCTCCTCCGGGCTCGACGTGCTGAGCCTGTGCGGTCGGATCGCGGCCAAGGAGGCGGCCTTCAAGACCCTGCGGGTCAGGGGCAGGTTCCTGCCCTGGCCGGACATCGTGGTGCGGCGTTCCGAGGGCGGCTGGCCGCTCGTGGAGCTGCACCGGACGGCCGCCGAGATGGCCGCGGAGTCCGGCATCACCGAGATCACCGTGTCCATCAGCCACGACGTGGACTACGCGGTGGCGGTGGCCGCGCCGATCGTCGCCCCCACCCCTTACGTATCCAGCAGTAGCTAGCAGCAGCTAAAGGAGAGCAACCATGGCCGACGGCCTGCAGACGGTGAAGAACTGGATCCTCGAGCGTCACCCCGAGCGCGAGGACATCGCCGCCGACCTCGACCTCATCGAGAACCGGCTCATCGACTCGCTGTCCTTCGTCGAGTTCGTCTTCCTCCTGGAGCAGGAGAGCGGCACCGCGATCCAGATGGAGACCCTGGAGGTCGAGTCCATCCGTACCCTCGCCGCCATCGAGCAGCACTTCTTCAAGACCCCGGTGGAGGCCCAGGCATGAGCCGCCGCCTCTTCACCTCCGAGTCGGTGACCGAAGGACACCCCGACAAGATCGCCGACCGGATCAGCGACACCATCCTCGACGCCCTGCTCGCCGAGGACCCGTCCTCGCGGGTCGCCGTGGAGACCCTGATCACCACGGGTCTCGTGCACATCGCGGGCGAGGTGACCACGTCGGCGTACGCGCCGATAGCGAAGCTGGTGCGCGAGGCCGTCCTCGACATCGGCTACGACTCCTCGGCGAAGGGCTTCGACGGCGCCTCCTGCGGCGTCTCGGTGTCCATCGGCGCCCAGTCCCCGGACATCGCGCAGGGCGTGGACACCGCGTACGAGTCCCGGGTGGAGGGGCGCCCCCGGACGGGAGAGGACGCCGCGCTCGACGCGCAGGGCGCCGGCGACCAGGGCCTGATGTTCGGCTACGCCTGCGACGACACGGCCGAGCTGATGCCGCTGCCGATCGCGCTCGCCCACCGCCTCTCCCGCCGCCTCACCGAGGTCCGCAGGGACGGCACCGTGCCGTACCTGCGCCCGGACGGGAAGACCCAGGTCACCATCGAGTACGACGGCGACCGCGCCGTCCGCCTCGACACGGTCGTCGTCTCCTCGCAGCACGCGGCGGACATCTCCGTCGAGGGACTGCTCACCCCGGACGTGCGGGAGTACGTCGTCGAGCACGTCCTGAAGGAGCTCGCCGAGGAGGGCGTCGGGCTGGAGTGCGACGGGTACCGGCTCCTGGTCAACCCGACCGGCCGCTTCGAGGTCGGCGGCCCGATGGGCGACGCCGGACTCACCGGCCGGAAGATCATCATCGACACGTACGGCGGGATGGCCCGGCACGGCGGCGGCGCCTTCTCCGGGAAGGACCCGTCGAAGGTCGACCGGTCCGCGGCGTACGCGATGCGCTGGGTCGCGAAGAACGTCGTCGCGGCCGGCCTCGCCCGCCGCTGCGAGGTGCAGGTGGCGTACGCGATCGGCAAGGCCGAGCCGGTCGGGCTCTTCGTCGAGACCTTCGGCACGGGCGCGCTGCCCGACGAGCGGATCCAGGAGGCGGTCGCCGCCGTCTTCGACCTGCGCCCGGCGGCGATCATCCGCGACCTGGACCTCAAGCGGCCGATCTACGCGAAGACGGCGGCGTACGGCCACTTCGGCCGCGAGCTCCCCGAGTTCACCTGGGAGCGCACGGACCGCGTGGACGCCCTGAAGAAGGCCGCGGGGGTCTGACCATGCGCATCGCTGTCACGGGATCCATCGCGACCGACCATCTGATGACCTTCCCCGGGCGGTTCGGCGAGCAGCTGCTCGCCGACCGGCTCGACCGGGTCTCCCTGTCGTTCCTCGCCGACGACCTGGAGGTCAGGCGCGGCGGAGTGGCAGCGAACATCGCCTTCGGACTCGGCGTCCTCGGTCTCCGCCCCGTCCTCGTGGGCGCGGTCGGCGCCGACTTCGAGCCGTACCGGGTCTGGCTGAAGGACCACGGTGTGGACACCGACTCGGTGCGGGTCAGCGAGTCGCTCCACACCGCCCGGTTCGTCTGTACCACCGACCGGGACCAGAACCAGATCGCCACCTTCTACGCGGGGGCGATGGCGGAGGCACGCGAGACCGACCTGCGGGACGTCGTCGCGCGCACCGGCCGGCTGGAACTGGTCCTGGTCTCCCCGGACGACCCCGAGGCCATGCTGCGGCACACCCGCACCTGCCGTGACCTGGGGATGCCCTTCGCCGCCGACCCGTCGCAGCAGTTGGCGCGGCTCGACGGCGGACAGGTGCGGGAGCTGGTGGACGGGGCGCGGTTCCTCTTCACCAACGAGTACGAGACGGCGCTCCTCATGGAGAAGGCGGGCTGGCGCGAGGCGGACGTGCTGCGCCGGGTCGGCACCTGGGTCACCACCCACGGGGACGCGGGCGTCCGCATCCGGGGCGAGGGCCGCGAGCCGCTCGCCGTGCCGGCCGTGGAGGTCGCGGCGGTCGTCGACCCGACCGGCGTCGGGGACGGCTTCCGGGCCGGGTTCCTCGCGGGCCGGATGTGGGGCGTGCCGGAGCGGTGCGCGGCGCAGCTGGGCTGCGCGGTGGCCGCGACGGTCCTCGCCTCCGTGGGGACGCAGGAGCACCGGCTGCGCCGGGAGCCGCTCATGGACCGGATCCGGACGACGTACGGCGCGGGGTGCGCCGCCACCCTCGTCACGCATCTGAGGGGGCTCACATGACCGTCGTACGGAGTTCCCTGCGGGAGGAGTTCGCCCGGCGGGTCGTGGTGGCCGACGGGGCGATGGGCACGATGCTCCAGGCCGCCGACCCGACCATGGAGGACTTCCGCGACCTCGAAGGCTGCAACGAGATCCTCAACCTCACCCGCCCCGACATCGTCGCCTCCGTCCACGACGCCTACTTCTCGGTGGGCGTGGACTGCGTCGAGACCAACACCTTCGGGGCGAACCTGGCCGCGCTCGCCGAGTACGGCATCGAGCACCAGGTGTACGAGCTGTCCGAGGCCGGCGCGCGGATCGCCCGGGCGGCCGCCGACGCGCACACGGCCGCCGACGGGCGGCCCCGCTGGGTCCTGGGCTCCATGGGGCCGGGGACGAAGCTGCCGACGCTCGGGCACGTCACGTACGAGCCGCTCCGGGACGCCTTCCAGCAGAACGCCGAGGGCCTGATCCGGGGCGGCGCGGACGCCCTGCTCATCGAGACCTCGCAGGACCTGCTCCAGACGAAGGCGGCCGTCATCGGCGGCCGCCGGGCCCTGGACCGGATCGGCGTGGACCTCCCGGTGATCGTGCAGGTCACCGTGGAGACCACCGGCACGATGCTGCTGGGATCGGAGATCGGGGCGGCGCTGACGGCCCTGGAGCCGCTCGGGATCGACATGATCGGCCTGAACTGCGCCACCGGGCCGGCGGAGATGGCCGAGCACCTGCGGCACCTGTCGCGGCACGCCCGCGTCCCGATCTCGGTCATGCCCAACGCCGGCCTGCCGGTCCTCACCTCGGACGGCGCGCACTACCCGCTGTCGCCGACCGAACTGGCCGACGCGCAGGCGGCGTTCGTCCGCGAGTACGGTCCCGCGCTGGTCGGCGGCTGCTGCGGCACGACCCCGGAGCACCTGCGGGAGATCGTCGAGCGGGTGCGGGGTGCTGCGGTCCTCGACCGGCGGCCCGAACCGGAGCCGGGCGCGTCCTCGCTGTACGGCCACGTGCCGTTCCGGCAGGACACCGCGTACCTGGCGATCGGCGAGCGGACCAACGCCAACGGCTCGAAGAAGTTCCGTGAGGCCATGCTCGACGGGCGCTGGGACGACTGCGTCGAGATGGCCCGCGACCAGATCCGCGAGGGCGCGCACATGCTCGACCTGTGCGTGGACTACGTGGGCCGGGACGGCACCGCCGACATGACGGAGCTGGCCGGGCGGTTCGCGACGGCCTCGACGCTGCCGATCGTCCTCGACTCGACCGAGGTCGGGGTGCTGCGGGCCGGTCTGGAGAGGCTCGGCGGCCGGGCCGTCGTGAACTCGGTGAACTACGAGGACGGCGACGGCCCCGACTCCCGGTTCGCCCAGGTCACGGCGCTCGCGAAGGAGCACGGGGCGGCGCTGATGGCACTGACCATCGACGAGACGGGCCAGGCCCGGACCGTCGAGGAGAAGGTGGGCGTCGCGGAGCGGCTGATCGCCGACCTCACCGGGAACTGGGGGATCAGGGAGTCGGACATCCTGATCGACACCCTCACGTTCACGATCTGCACCGGTCAGGAGGAGTCCCGCAGGGACGGCGTCCACACGATCGGGGCGATCCGCGAACTGAAGCGCCGCCACCCGGACGTGCAGACGACCCTGGGCCTGTCCAACATCTCCTTCGGCCTGAACCCGGCCGCGCGGATCGTCCTCAACTCGGTCTTCCTCGACGAGTGCGTCAAGGCCGGCCTGGACTCGGCGATCGTGCACGCCTCGAAGATCCTGCCGATCGCCCGCCTGGAGCCGGAGCAGGTGGAGGTCGCCCTCGACCTGATCCACGACCGGCGCCGGGACGGCTACGACCCGCTCCAGCGGTTCCTGGAGATGTTCGAGGGCGCGACGGCGAAGTCGCTGAAGGCCGGGAAGGCCGAGGAGCTCCTCGCCCTGCCGCTGGACGAGCGGCTGAAGCGGCGGATCGTCGACGGCGAGAAGAACGGCCTGGAGGCGGACCTCGACGAGGCGCTGACGGTCCGCCCCGCGCTGGAGATCGTCAACGAGATCCTGCTGGACGGCATGAAGACGGTCGGTGAGCTGTTCGGCTCGGGGCAGATGCAGCTGCCGTTCGTGCTCCAGTCCGCCGAGGTCATGAAGACCGCGGTCGCCCACCTCGAACCGCACATGGAGAAGTCGGACGCGGACGGCAAGGGCACGATCGTGCTGGCCACCGTCCGCGGCGACGTCCACGACATCGGCAAGAACCTCGTCGACATCATCCTGTCCAACAACGGCTACAACGTCGTCAACATCGGGATCAAGCAGCCGGTCTCCGCGATCCTGGAGGCGGCCGAGGAGTACTCCGCCGACGTCATCGGCATGTCCGGCCTCCTGGTCAAGTCCACCGTGATCATGAAGGAGAACCTGGAGGAGCTCAACGGCCGCGGTCTCGCCGGGCGCTTCCCCGTGATCCTCGGCGGCGCCGCCCTCACCAGGGCGTACGTCGAGCAGGACCTGCACGAGATCTACCAGGGTGAGGTCCGCTACGCCCGCGATGCCTTCGAGGGCCTGCGCCTCATGGACGCCCTCATGGGCGTCAAGCGCGGCGTCCCCGGCGCGGTGCTCCCGCCGCTCAAGCAGCGCCGCGTCCCCGCGCGGGCCACCACTCCGGTCGCGGAAGCGCGGGAGGCCGAGCCGGCCGGCCGCTCCGACGTCGCCACCGACAACCCCGTCCCCGAACCGCCCTTCCTCGGGACGAGGGTGGTGAAGGGCATCCGGCTCGCCGAGTACGCCTCCTGGCTGGACGAGACCGCCCTCTTCAAGGGCCAGTGGGGCCTCAAGGACGCCGAGAGCATCGAGACGGAGGGCCGGCCGCGGCTGCGCGCCTGGCTCGACCGGCTCCAGACGGACCACCTCCTCGAAGCGGCCGTCGTCTACGGCTGGTTCCCCTGCGTCTCCAAGGGCGACGACCTGATCGTCCTCGACGAGGACGGAGGCGAGCGGACCCGCTTCACCTTCCCCCGCCAGCAGCGGGGCCGCCGCCTCTGCCTGGCCGACTTCCACCGCGCGGAGGACTCCGGCGAGATCGACGCCGTCGCGCTGCAGGTGGTCACCGTCGGCTCCCGGATCGGCGAGGAGACGGCGCGGCTCTTCGCCGCCGACGCCTACCGGGACTACCTCGAACTCCACGGCCTGTCCGTGCAGTTGGCGGAGGCCCTCGCCGAGTACTGGCACGCCCGGGTGCGTGCCGAGTGGGGCATCGGCGGGAGCGACCCGGCCGGCCTCGACGGCATGCTCCGCACCGAGTACCAGGGCTGCCGCTACTCGCTCGGCTACCCGGCCTGCCCCGACCTGGAGGACCGGGCCAAGATCGCCGCCCTGCTGCGTCCGGAGCGGATCGGCGTGGAGCTGTCGGAGGAGTACCAGCTGCACCCCGAGCAGTCGACGGACGCGATCGTCGTCCACCACCCGGAGGCGAGCTACTTCAACGCGGGAGGCCGCAGATGAGCCCGGTTCCCGGGGACCCCACCTTCTCCTTCGAGTTCTTCCCGCCGAAGACCGACCGGGGCGAGCAGGCCCTGTGGGCGGCGATCCGCCGGGTCGAGGCCCTGTCACCGGACTTCGTCTCGGTGACGTACGGCGCGGGCGGCTCGTCCCGCGACCGGACCATCGGGGTGACGAAGCGGATCGCGGCCGAGACGACCCTGCGGCCCGTCGCGCACCTCACGGCCGTCGGCCACTCCGTCGCCGAGCTGCGGGCCGTCATCGGTGCGTACGCGGACGCCGGGGTGCGGGACGTGCTCGTGCTGCGCGGCGACCCGCCGGGCGATCCGCGCGGCCCGTGGACCCCGCACCCGGGGGGATTCACGTACGCCTGCGAACTCGTCGAGCTGGTGCGGTCGCTGGGCGACTTCCGGATCGGGGTGGCGGCCTTCCCCGAGGGCCACCCGCGGTCGGCCGGCCCGGCGGAGGACCTCGCGCACTTCGTCGCCAAGTGCCGGGCGGGCGCCGACTACGCGATCACCCAGATGTTCTTCGACCCGGAGGACTACCTGCGGCTGCGGGACCGCGTCGCGGCCGCGGGCTGCGACACCCCGATCATCCCGGAGATCATGCCGGCCACCGACGTGCGCCAGATCCGGCGTTTCGCCGAGCTGAGCGACGCCGCCTTCCCCGAGGACCTGGCGCACCGCCTGGAGGCGGCGAAGGACGACCCGGCGGCGGCGTACCGCGTCGGCGTCGACCACGCGACGCGGATGGGCCTGCGGCTGCTCGACGAGGGCGCGCCGGGCCTGCACCACATCACGCTGAACAGGTCGACGGCGGCCCTGGAAATCCACCGAACCATCATGAGCGCGAGGAGCGTTGTCCATGTCTGACACCTTCACGGACCACAAGGTCGCGGACCTCTCCCTGGCGGCCTTCGGCCGCAAGGAGATCACCCTGGCGGAGCACGAGATGCCGGGCCTGATGTCCATCCGCCGCGAGTACGCCGCGACGCGGCCCCTGACCGGTGCGCGGATCACCGGCTCCCTGCACATGACCGTGCAGACCGCCGTGCTCATCGAGACCCTGGTCGCGCTGGGCGCGGAGGTCCGCTGGGTGTCGTGCAACATCTACTCGACGCAGGACCACGCCGCCGCCGCGATCGCCGCCGCCGGCATCCCCGTCTTCGCCTGGAAGGGCGAGACCCTGGAGGAGTACTGGTGGTGCACGGAGCAGGCCCTGACCTGGCCGGACGCCGACGGACCCAACATGATCCTCGACGACGGCGGTGACGCCACGACCCTCGTCCACCTGGGCGTGGAACGCCAGAAGACCGGCGCGCTCCCGGAGCCCGCCAACGAGGAGCTCGCCGTCATGAGGGCCCTCCTGGAGCGCAGCACCCTCGACTGGACGACCCTCGCCGCCGGCATCCGGGGCGTCACCGAGGAGACCACGACGGGCGTCCACCGCCTCTACGAGATGCACCGCGAGGGCGACCTCCTCTTCCCGGCGATCAACGTGAACGACGCCGTGACCAAGTCGAAGTTCGACAACAAGTACGGCTGCCGCCACTCCCTCGTCGACGGCATCAACCGCGCCACCGACGTCCTCATCGGCGGCAAGACGGCCGTGGTCTGCGGCTACGGCGACGTCGGCAAGGGCTCGGCGGAGTCCCTGCGCGGCCAGGGCGCCCGGGTGATCGTCACCGAGATCGACCCGATCTGCGCGCTCCAGGCGGCGATGGACGGCTACCAGGTCGCCACCCTGGAGGACGTGGTGGAGACGGCGGACATCTTCATCACGACCACCGGCAACAAGGACATCATCATGGCCTCCGACATCGCCCGCATGAAGCACCAGGCGATCGTCGGCAACATCGGCCACTTCGACAACGAGATCGACATGGCCGGCCTCGCCAAGACCCCCGGCATCGTCAAGGACGAGGTCAAGCCGCAGGTCCACACCTGGACGTACCCCGACGGCAAGGTCGTCATCGTCCTGTCGGAGGGCCGCCTGCTGAACCTGGGCAACGCGACCGGCCACCCGTCCTTCGTGATGTCGAACTCCTTCGCCGACCAGACCCTCGCGCAGATCGAGCTCTTCACGAAGACGGCCGACTACCTCGTCGGCGTCCACACTCTCCCCAAGCACCTGGACGAGAAGGTCGCCCGCCTCCACCTCGACGCCCTCGGCGTCCGCCTGACGACCCTCCGCCCGGAGCAGGCCTCGTACATCGGGGTTCCGGTGGAGGGACCGTACAAGCCGGACCACTACCGCTACTGATGTGTACGGACGAAGAGCGTGACCCCTGGCTCCCGGACCGCCTCCTGCGGACCGAACGGGACCTGCTGATGCCGCTCCTGCGCCGCACGCCGGAGGAGGCGTACGAGCTCCGCACCGCCTGCCCCGGCTGGACGGCCCGGCAGGTGCTCGCGCACTGCGGGGCGGCGCTGGTCCGGATCGTCGAGGACCGGCTGGAGGAGGGGGTGTTCCTGCCGGAGGCCAACGCCTGCGACGTCGCCGAGCGCGAGGACTGGCCGCTCGGCCGGGTCCTCGACGAACTGGAACGCGGCCTGACGGAGGCGGGCCCGGTGATCGCCGCCCGCGAGGACGGCCGCCTCGACGCTGTGGCGCTCGGGGAGTGGGTCCACGCGGGCGACGTGCGGGAGGCCTTCGGCGAACCGGACGCCTACTGCGGCGACGCGCTGGAGCTCGCGCTCCCCCTCCTGACGGTCACCAGCCGCAAGCGCGAGACCCCGCGGCTGGTCGGCGTCCTGGCGGACGGGGCGACGACCCGGGTCTCCCTGGGCAACGCGATCGAGGGCCGCCCGCCGGCCACCTTCAAGGGCGACGCGTCGACCCTGATCCGCATCTACGCGGGCCGCCCGCTGGTACGGACCCGCTACGAACTGACGGGCGCGACGGAGCAGGAACTCCTGATCTACCGCTGACCGCACCCCGCCCCCTGAGCCCCCTCGCGCCCCCACCTAGCCCGGCCCCGACCGGAAGAAGATCAGGTACCGGCTGGGGCAGTAGGCCCGGCGGTCATCGCCGCCCCGCGGTCACCAGGCGGCGATGACCGGCACCCCCGGTCCGCTCCGGCGCCAGGTCTCGTCGAGACGGGTGAGCCGGTCCCGGCTCGCGACCCCGTGCAGGGACGCGACCCGGCCGTCGCTGACGGCGCACACGACGGCGCCCACGACCCGTCCGTCGACCACGGCGAGGACGGCGGGGGCGCCGTTGACCGCGGCGATGTGGAGCGCGGGCGAGCCGCCCGCCAGCCGCCGCTTCGCCTCCGTGGGCCGGAATCCGGCCCGTACGAAGGAGGCGACCCGTTCGCGCGTCGTGAACCGCAGCAGCCGCTTGGCCAGCCCCGCGCCGTCCGACACCGCGGTCACGTCGTCCGTGAGCAGCGCCACGAGACGCTCGGTGCGCCCCGACACCGCGGCGGCGAGGAACTCCTCGACGACCCGGCGCGCGGACGCCGGGTCCGGCGCGGCGGCGCCGCCGCGGCGCTCGGCCGCGACCCGGGCCCGGGCCCGGTGGGTGTGCTGCTGGCTCGCGGACTCGGTGATGTCGAGGATCCCGGCGATCTCGGCGTGGCTGTACGAGAAGGCCTCGCGCAGGACGTACACGGCCCGTTCGACCGGCGACAGGCGCTCCATGAGGGTCAGGACGGCCAGGGACACCGACTCGCGCTGCTCGAAGGTGTCGGCGGGGCCGAGCATCGGGTCCCCGTCGAGGAGCGGCTCGGGCAGCCAGGCGCCGGCCGTGCGCTCGTGGCGGGTGTGCGCCGAGCGGAGCCGGTCGAGGCAGAGGTTGGTGAGGACCCTGGTCAGCCAGGCCTCCGGGACGTCGATCCGGTCGCGGTCCGCGGCCTGCCAGCGCAGGAAGGTGTCCTGTACGGCGTCCTCGGCGTCCGCGGCCGAGCCGAGCAGGCGGTAGGCGAGCGAGGCCAGCCGCCCCCGACCGGCCTCGAAGCGTGCGACGGCTGTGCTGTCCATGGCGAACACCCTAGGGGGTGTCCTGCCGGTCATGCCGGGCTCGCGGGGGCTCCCCGATCCGGCCCGATCGACAGGACACCCCCGACGCCCCCGTCGTACCGGGACGTCCCGGGGCGCGGGCACCGGTCAGACCGCCGCCCGCACGCCGGTCCGGTCGGGCGAGGCCGCGGTGGCCGCCAGCCGCTTGCGCCTCGGCATGCCGAGGACCGGGTGGGCGATGTTCCAGCCGGCGCCGGCCAGCACGCCCGCCTTGAGCCGTGCGGCCGTCCGGCCGCCCAGGTACCAGTCCTTCGACCGCGCGTCCTCGTCCACCATCTGGAAGACGGCGTCCCGCCGCCCGAGGCTGATGTGGTTGCCGTGGTACCTGAGCCCGACGGTCGGGACCTCGCCGCCCGTGAGGCGCGCGATGATCGCGGCGGTCGCCTGCATGGTGGTGAAGCCGGCCGACGCGCAGGACATCGGCAGGACACGGCCGTTGTCGCCGATCGCGTGGACGGAGTCGCCGGCGGCGTAGACGTTCGGGTGCGAGACCGAGCGCATGGTGCGGTCGACGACGATCCGCCCGGACCCGGCGACCTCCAGGCCCGCGGCGGCCGCGAGCGGGTGCACGGCGAACCCGGCCGTCCACACCGTCACGTCGGCCGGTACGGTCGCGCCGCCGGCGGTGACCGCCCGGGCCGGCTCGACGGCCGCCACCGCGGTGTGCTCGTGCACGGTGACGCCGAGCCGCTCGAAGGCCCGGCGCAGGTGGCGGCGCGCCTTGGGGGAGAGCCAGGCGCCCAGCTCGCCGCGGGCGGCGAGGGCGACCGACAGGTCGGGGCGGGACTCGGCGATCTCGGTGGCGGTCTCGATGCCGGTCAGCCCCTCGCCGACGACCAGGACGGTGCCGCCCGCTCCCAGGGCGGCCAGCCGCTCGCGCAGCCGCAGCGCGGAGTCCCGGCCGGCCACGTCGTGGGCGTGCTCGGCCGCGCCGGGCACCCCGTGGTGGTCCACGGAGCTGCCGAGGGCGTAGAGGAGGGTGTCGTAGGCGAGTTCGCCGCCGTCCGCGTCGGGTCCCGGGACCACCGAGACCGTTCCGCGCACGGGGTCGATGCCGGTGACGCGCGCCACGCGGAGCCGCACCCCGCTCCCCGCGAAGACGTCGGCGAGGGAACGGACCGAGAGGTCCCGGCCGCTCGCGAGCTGGTGCAGCCGCATCCGCTCGACGAAGTCGGGGGAGGCGTTGACGACGGTGATCTCGGTGTCGGCGGGGGAGAGCCGGCGGGCCAGGTTCCCGGCGGCGTAGGCCCCGGCGTATCCGGCTCCGAGGACGACGATGCGGTGCTTCATGGCGATGCTCCTGTCTCGTTCGGGCGCCCCTTGAACGAGACGGCCCGACGATTGCTGACAGGCGGGATGTGTGACGCCGGTCACATCGACGGATCGTCGTCGGTCAGGGCGCTGAGGGCGTCGCTCGGGGCGTGGCCGGGGCGCGGACTGGTGCCGTCGCCCGGGTCCGTGGCCCGGGTCCACGCGGGACCGGCGGTGCGCGGTACCGGCGGTGCGCGGGCGCGGCGGTGCGCGGGCCCGGCGGTGCGGCGCGGGCGGGCGGCGGCGCGCGGCACGCCGCAGGTCGGGGTCGGTGTCAGGGTCGGGAAATTCCTTTGCGGGGTGGGGCGGTGGGCGGCAGGCTTCTCCGCCATGACCAGTCATCCTTCCCGCCCGGCCGGCGTCGCGCGGCCCGCCCGTCCGGTCGCGGACCTGTTCTCCGCCGACGGGCGCCTCACGGCGATCCCGCGCCGCCCGGCCCGCCGCGAGGCGCTCCTCGCGCACCTCGCCGAGACCCTCTTCACGCCCGGCACCGACTACCGCGAGGCCGAGGTCAACCAGGCGCTGCTCACCGTCCACGAGGACTTCCCCGCCCTGCGGCGTCACCTCGTGGTCGGCGGCTTCCTCGCCCGGACCAGAGACGGCTCGGCGTACCGCCGACAGCAGCGGCCCGGCTCTCCCGGAGGCGCGATCCCCGCCGTCGCGTGACCGCCGCGGTGGTGGCCGGCCTGCTGGCCGGCTACGGCATCGCGATCCCGGTCGGCGCGGTCGGTGCGTACCTGGTGGCCGTGACCGCCCGTACCGGCTGGCGGACCGGCGCGGGCGCCGCGCTGGGCGTCGCCACGGCCGACGGCGTGTACGCCGTGATCGCCGTGGCCGGCGGCGCCGCGCTGGTCCCGCTCCTGACACCGGTGGCGGACCCGCTGCGCCGGGCCTCGGCCCTGGTCCTGGTGGTGCTCGCGGTGCGGGCGGCGTACGGCGCGGTCGCCGCGTACCGGACGGGCGGAGCCGCCTCCCGCGACGACGGGACGGTGCTCGGCCCGGGCCGCGCGTACCTCGTCTTCCTGGGGATCACGATCCTCAACCCGATGACCGTGGTCTACTTCGCCGCGCTCGTCCTCGCGACGGGCCCCTCGGCGCCCGCGACCCTCCCCGACCGGACCGCCTTCGTCCTCGCGGCTCTGGCCGCATCGGCGAGCTGGCAGCTGCTCCTCGCCCTGGGCGGGGCGCTGCTCGGCCGGATCCTGACGGGCCCCCGGGGGCGGCTGGCGACGGTGCTCGCGTCGAGCGCGCTGATCGTCGTCCTCGCGGTGCGGCTGGTGGCCCGCCCCTGAGCGGACGCGCGGCGGCGCCTCCGCCGCTCAGGTCACCCGAGGCGGCGCGGGCGGGACGGCCCGCGGGGGACCGCGGCCGCCGCGGCCACGGTGCCCGCGACCGCGAGGACCGCTCCGGCCGCGAGCACGCCCCGGCGGGAGCGCCAGGAGAGCACCGACCAGCAGGACTGGGCCGAGAGCAGCGAACCGAGGCTCGCCCAGGACCCCACCGAGGCGGCCGACATCGCGGAGCCGACGGAGCCGACGGACAGGAACGACCCGACCGAGCCGATCGACAGCGTCGACCCGACCGAGGCGACGGACAGGAACGAGTCCCGCGACCAGAGCGAGAGCGACGAACCGCGGCGAGAGGTCATGTGCCGATCGTAGGGGCGTTCCCCGGGCCGCGCGCGGGGCGTGTTCAGTCGATGTGCACGATTTGGAACGCCTCCGCCATCCGTCCGGCGGGCAGTCCGCCCGCCGTCGCGTGCTCGCCGAGCCAGGTGCGGAGCAGGCCCGCGAGGTCGTCGAAGTGGGCCGTCTGGGAGGTGTGGATGCGCAGGGCCTCGACCTTGCGGTCGAAGACGGGGGTGACGTCGACGTACTGGTTGGGTGTGGGGCCGGTCATCAGCCACAGCTCGTGGACGGTCCACGGCTCCAGGCCCTCCTCCTTCAGCAGGGAGGGGTGGGCGAAGGGGTTGCGGGCCTCGGGGTAGACCGCGCGCAGGCAGGCGTCGCCGACGGCGCGGTGGTCGGGGTGGAGGTCGGCGACCCGCGCCCAGTTGATCTCGGGGGAGGGGATGATCGCGCGTTGCGGCCGCACCTCCCGTATCACCCGGCACAGGTCGCGGCGGAGTTCCACGGAGGCCTCCACGAAGCTGTCGGGGTAGCCGAGGAAGCGGACGTCGGCGACGCCGCTGAGCTTGGCGGAGTGGACCTGTTCGGCGCGGCGCAGATCCGCCATGGCCTGGCGGGGGAGCCGGTCGTCGTAACCGCCGGCGTCGCCGTCCGTGACGATGCAGTACGTGACGCGGGTGCCGCGCTCGATCCACTGCATGACGGTGCCGCTGACGCAGAACTCGATGTCGTCGGGGTGCGCGGCCACGACGAGCAGTGACTCCGGTGCGGTGCGGGCGGGGTGGTCGACGGCGTGGTCGGCGTGGTGGCCGCCGTGGTCGCCGGCGGCCCGGTCGTGGTCCTCCATGTCCCTCATGTGGCAAGCCTGTTGGGGCGGCGGGGGCGTCGCAAGGCCAACCGGTGGCGTGAACAGGACATGGCACTTACGCGCCATTCAAAAACTTGGTAGATTCAAATCATTGGGTTGTACGGGTGAGTGATGTGCTTGGAGGGTGACCGCTGTGTGCAGGATTCTCGGCTCCTTCGCCGCCGGGGCGGCGGCCCGCGCCGACCGGCCCGACCCGGCGCAACTCGCCGCCGTGTCGGCCCGCCAGCGCCACGGCGGCCCCGACGAGCACGCCGTGCTCACCGGCCCCGGCTGGGCCCTCGGCTGCGACCGGCTCGCCGTCACCGACCCCTGCGGCGGCCGGCAGCCCTACCGGCTGCCGCACCTCCCCGGCGTCCTCGCCGTCCTCAACGGCGAGATCTACAACCACGCCGAGCTGCGCCGCACCCTCGCCGCCCGCGGCCACCGCTTCCCCGACCGCTGCGACGGCACGCTGCTGCCCGCCCTCTACGCCGAGTACGGGGCCGCGTTCGCCGAACACCTCGACGGCATGTTCGCCGTCGCCGTCCTCGACCTGCGCCCCGGCAGCACCCGACTCGTCCTCGCCGTCGACGACATGGGCATGAAGCCGATCCACCTCCACCACGACCCGTACGACGGGTCCACCCGGTTCGCCTCCGAGATCCCCGCACTCCTCGCCTTCGAGGGCGTGCGGATCTCCCCGCGCGAGGACTCCCTCGACACCGTCCTCGCCACCCGCACGTCCTTCTCCGCCCACACCGCCCTCGACGGCGTCGACGTCCTGCCGCCCGGCGCCACCGCCCTCGTCCGGCCCGGTGCGGCACCCGTCGTGCGCCGCCGCGGCCCGCACCGGAGCGTCCCCGTCGGCGACACCCAGGACGTCCTGCGGCACGAGGTGCGGCGGCTCGCCGAGGCCGACATGCCGGTCTGCGCCATCACCAGCGGCGGCCTCGACTCCGGGCTCGTCACCGCGCTCGCCGCCGAGCACGCCCGCGAGGCCGACGCGCCGCCGCTGCACACCTTCCACCTCGCCTACCGCGGCCGGTGGCCCGACTCCGAGGCCGCGTACGCCCGTTCCGTCGCGCGCAGGGCCCGCACCGTGCACCACGAGGTCGCCGTCGACCCCGACGAGGCCGGCTCGCTCCTCACCCGGACCGTCCGCCACCTCGGCCAGCCCAACGCCGACCCGATCGCCCTGTCCACCTACGCGCTCTTCCGCGCCGTCCGCGAGAACGGCTTCACCGTCGCGCTGACCGGCGACGGCGCCGACGAACTCTTCGGCGGCTACGACCGGATGCGCGCCGCGCTCGCCGCGCCGGCGGGCACGGACTGGGCGGGGGCGTACGCGGACGCGCTCTCGGCCGCGCCCCGGCTGCTCCGCGAGCACCTGTACACCGCCGACTACCGGGCCCACATCGCCGACCAGGGGTCGGCGGCCGACCGCATCGAGCAGGAGCTGCGCTCCGCGGAGGCCGTCGGCGAGGACCGGCTCACCGCGATGACGGCCTTCGAGACGCGCTGGCGGCTGCCCGCGTACCACCTGCGGCGGGTGGACCACCTGTCGATGGCGTGGGCGGTCGAGGCCCGGATGCCCTTCTGTCAGCCGGCCGTCGTGACCCACGCGCGCGCACTGCCGACGGCCGCCCGGACCGGGAAGCGGGCGCTGTACGAGGCGGGGGCGGAGCTGCTGCCCCCGGCGGTCCTGCGCCGGCCCAAGCAGCCCTTCACCCTGCCGCTCTCGGCGATGCTCGCCCCGGGCGGCCCGCTCCTGGAGACGGTCCGCGAACTGCTGTCCCCGGCCCGCCTGGTGCTGGGCGGCAAGGTCCGCGCGGACCGCGTGCAGCGGCTCCTCGCCCGCCACGGCGAGCGCCCCTCCCACCACGACGCGCAGGCGCTGTGGGCCCTGGCGGTCCACGAGCTGTGGACGGAGATCGTCCAGGGCATGCGCATCCCCGTCGGCTGTGCGGCCTAGCCCACCGGGACCTCCCGGCTCCCCGCCCACCGGCGCCGGCACGGCCCTCAGGTCCGCACCGGCAGCCCCGGCGAAGGGCACGGCCGGCCCTCGGCCCGACGCGGGCAGCCCCCAGTCCGGCCCGGATCTCCCCTCGCGCCTCTCACCCCGCCCCCCGTGGGGCCCGGGCCTGCGCCCGTCGGACCCGGGCCGCCCACCGACCGCCCCGGCGCGCCCCCCGTCCGTGCTCGCCTCCGTCGTCCGCGCCCACGACGCCCCCGGTCCCACCCTCGTGCTGCGGCTCGACCAGCTGCCCCCCGGAGCCCTCGCGCTCGGCGGCGAGCTGGCGGCGGTGCGCCGCGCGCTCGACGGCACCCCGTACGCCGGGATCGGCAAGATCGCGCTGTACCGGGCCGCCGGGCCCGGCCGGCTCGACCACCGCTTCGTCCAGGCCCTGCCCACCGGCTTCGACTTCCGCGCGGGATGCGGCCATTCGCTCCTCGCCTGCGTCGTCGCCGACGGCCGCCCCGGCCCCGTCACCGTCCGCGCCGTGACCACCGGCGACACCGTCCTGTGCGAGCGCGAGCCGCGGCAGGGCGCGTACACGCTCAGCTTCCTCCGCGCCCCCACCGCCCCCGGGACCCTCCCCACCGGCCGCCCGGTGGACCTCCTCGACGGCGTCCCCGTCTCCCTCGTCCGGTACGGCAACCCGTACGTCCTCGTCGACGCCCGGCACCTTCCCGGGGACGGGCTGCGGGAGCGGCTCGAAGGCCTCCGCGCGCTCGCCGCCCGGCTCCTCGGCCATCCGCCCCACTCCGCCCTTCCCAAGATCGCCGCCTTCACCGCCGGGCCCGCGGGCCTCTCGGTGCGCGCCCTCACCGTCGGCGGCTGGCACCCCCGGCTCGCCCTCACCGGCGCCGCCGCCCTCGCCGCCGCCGGCGCGCTCGACGGGACCGTCGTGCCGCCCGTGGACGGGGAGGTCCGCACCCCGGGGGGCACCGTGACCGTGTCCACCGGACCGGACCGCGTCCGTGTCCACCACAAGCGGGCCGAGCTGCTCGAACGGCTGGTGCTGCCCTGGCGTGTCCACGCAACGGCGTGAACGCGCACCGCTCTCACCGGGTTCGGGGCCCCCGCCCTCTGCCACGCTGAAACGGACCGGCCATCGGTATCCGTGGGGAGAGCTGGCACACATGAGATTCGAGAACCTGCGTGTCGTCGTGACCGGAGCGTCCCGCTATTTCGGTCGCGCGCTCGCCGTCGGATTCGCGCATCTGGGCGCCGAGGTCTACGTCTCGGCGCGGACCGTCGAAGCCGCCGAACGCACCCGCACCGACGTCATGGGCTCGGCCCGGGACCGCATCCACGCCTTCGGCTGCGACCTCAGCAAGCCCGCCGAGATCCGGGAGTTCGCCGCCCGGGTCGGCGAACGCACGGACCGGGTCGACCTGTTGGTCAACAACGGCGCCCGCTGGCTCGACGGCATGGACCTGGAGGCGGCCAGCGACGCCGAGATCGTCGAGACGATCGAGTCGACCGCGGGCGGCACGGTCCTCATGGTGAAGCACTTCCTGCCGCTGCTGCGGGGCTCGCTGCGCCCCGACATCGTCAACATGGTCGCCGTCCGCGACGCCGGGGGCGCCTCCGCGGCCACCGCCGGCGCGGCCCACGAGGCCTTCTGGGCGGCGAAGAGCGCCCAGGCCGGATTCGCCGACATCCTCTCGCGCCGCCTGCGGCCCTCCGGCGTCCGTGTCTTCTCCCTCTTCCCGCCCGACTTCTCGATCTCCGACCCGCGCTTCGCGGAATGGGACGGCTCGAACCCGGACGGCACGGCGCCCGACGAGAAGCTGACCACCCAGGCGCTCTTCGAGTGCATCGTCTACGCGGTCGAGCAGCCCCGCGACTGCTTCATCCGCTCCTTCCACTTCGAACCCCGCTGACCCGCCCTGCGCCGACAGCGCCCCGCCGCACGCGACCGCTGAAGCCCACCGCACCACAGCGTCAAGGAGGTCCCATGAGCACCCCTGTCTGGATCACCGCGACCCCTCCCGCCACCCACGGCGAACTCCACATCGGCCACCTCGCCGGTCCGTACGTCGCCGCCGACGTCCTCACCCGCTATCTGCGGGCCGAGGGCGAGGCCGTCCGGTTCACCACCGGCACCGCCGACCACGCGAGCTCCGTCGAGGTCCGCGCGCTGCGCCACCACCGCAAGCCCGAGGAGGTCGCGGAGGGCTACCGCGCCGCGATCACCGCGGACTGGCTGCGCTCCGGCGTGGAGTTCGACCACATCGTGCGTCCGCGCCGCGACAAGGGCTACGCGCGCTGGGTGCAGGACCTCTTCGGGCGGCTCTACGCACAGGGCGTGATCGCCCCGCGCACCCGCCTGCTCCCGTACTGCGAGCCGTGCGACCGCTGGCTGTACGGGGCACACGCCACCGGCACCTGCCCGCACTGCGGCGCGGCCAGCGACGGCGGCATGTGCCACGAGTGCGCGCGGCCCAACGACGGCGGCGACCTCATCGGCGCCCGCTGCGCGCTCTGCGACACCCCGGCGACGGCCCGCCGCTGCCGCCGGCTCTACGTACCGCTGGAGCCGTTCCGGGACAGGCTCGCCGACTACTGGGCGACGGCCGGGCTGCCCCCGCGCCTGGCCGCGCTGTGCGAGTCCCTCGTCGAGGACGGGCTGCCGGACATCGCGGTCGGCCACCCCGCCGAGTGGGGCCTCCAGGTCCCCGTCGAGGGCTTCCCCGACCACCGCATCGACGGCTGCTTCGAGGCCGCCGCGATGCACCTCTTCGGCTACGACGTGAAGGGCCCGCTGCCCCGCCGCGCGATCCACTTCTGCGGCTTCGGGCACGCCTTCTGCCACGCCGTCCTGCTGCCGGTGCTGCTGCTCGCGCAGGACGTCAAGCTGCCGCAGGACTTCAACGTGAACGAGTCGTACGTCATCGAGGAGGGCGTCCAGGAGGGCAACGTCTGGGCGCTCGACCTGCTCACCGAGTACGGCTCCGACACCCTGCGCCGGCACGTCCTCCAGGCCCGTCCGCTGGGCCGCCGTACCGTCTTCCACCGGGAGCGGCTCGCGGCCGCGCGCCGCGAGCTGGACGAGAGCTGGAACAGCTGGCTGTCCCGGCTCTTCGCCGCCGTACGGGAGGAGTGCGGCGGCCTGGCCCCGCAGGCGCTGCCCGGCGGCACGGGCTGGGAGATCCTGGAGCGGCGTCTGCACCGCGGTGTCGACGACCTGCGGGAGGCGTACGGCCCCGACGCCTTCGACCCGCGCCGGGCCGTCGCCGTCCTGGACGAGATGGTCCGCTCGGCCGCCGACTTCGGTCACGTCAACGCCCACGAACGCTGCCGTCCCAGCACCTCCTGCCGCCACCTCCCGGCACTGGCGGCGCAGTTGGCGGTGGCCTCGGCCCTGTCGGCGTGGTCGCGGCCGGTGATGCCGGAGGGCGCGGACCGGCTGGCGGCGGCGCTCCGGGCGGAGCCGGGCCGGCCGGTCGACTGGCAGGCCCTGACTGCCCCTCTGCCCGGGACCCGGCTGGAGCCCCCGTCGGGCCCGGTCTTCGGGTTCTGATTCCCCCGAGACCCGTACTACTAAGCAACTAAGTACCTCAGTGCACCGGCCTCCGGGCCGTCCGGACCCCCACCCTGCCGCGTGACCGTGCGCGCGAGCGACGCGCAGGGGCACGCGGCCTCCCTCCCCTCAGGAGCCCCTCGTGTCCCTGCGCGTCGCCATGCTCAGCGTCCACACCTCCCCGCTCCACCAGCCCGGGACGGGGGACGCCGGCGGCATGAACGTCTACATGGTCGAGCTGTCCCGCGCCCTGGCCGAACAGGGCGTGGAGATCGACCTGTTCACCCGCTGCCGGGGCGAGGCGGGGTCCCCGTCCGCCGCGCTCGCCCCCGGGGTGCGGGTCCGCCACCTGCCCGCCGGTCCGCGCCGCGCGCTGCCCAAGGAGGCCATGCCCGGCCTGGTGGTGCCGTTCTCGCTGGCCCTGCTCAAGGAGGAGCGGCGGTACGACCTGGTCCACTCCCACTACTGGCTCTCCGGGCAGGCGGGCCGGATCGCCGCGGTGGGGTGGGGCGTCCCGCTGGTGCACACCGCCCACACCCTGGCCCGGGTGAAGAACGCCACGCTGGCCGCCGGCGACACCCCCGAGCCGGAGCTACGGATCCGGGGCGAGCACCAGGTGACGGCCGCCGCGGACCGGCTGATCGCGAACACGGCGGACGAGGCGGAGGCGCTGCGGTCGCTGTACGGGGCGGATCCCGGGCGGACCGAGGTGGTGCGCCCGGGGGCCGACCTGCGGACCTTCCGGCCGGCGGACGGCCGGGCCGCGGCGCGGGCCCGCCTCGGGCTTCCGGCGGACGCGTTCGTGCCGCTGTACGCGGGCCGCATCCAGCCGCTGAAGGGGCCGGACGTGCTCGTACGGGCGGTGGCCGAGCTGCTGGCGGACTCCCCGGGCCTGCGCCGCAGGCTGCTGGTCCCGGTGGTCGGCGGGCACTCGGGCGCGACCCGGGAGGGCACGGCGTGGCGGCTGGCCGCCGAGCTCGGGGTGGCGGACGTGCTGCGGCCCTGCCCGCCCGTACCGCCGGAGCGGCTGGCGGACTGGTACCGGGCGGCGGACGTCCTGGTGGTGCCCTCGCGCAGCGAGTCGTTCGGCCTGGTGGCCCTGGAGGCGCAGGCCTGCGGGACGCCGGTGCTGGCGGCGGCGGTCGGCGGTCTGCCGACGGCCGTGCGGGACGGGGTGACGGGCCTGCTGGTGCAGGGGCACGACCCGGGGGAGTACGCGCGCCGGCTGGGCCTGCTCGCGGCGCACCCGGAGACGGTGCGGGCGATGGGGGAGGCGGCGGTGCGGCACGCGCGCGGGATGAGCTGGCGGGCCTCGGCCGCAAGGACCGTCGAGGTGTACCGGGGGGCGCTGGCGGAGGTCCACCGGCCGTCGCCGCCCTGCGGGGAGCGGAGGGTGGGACAGGGGCGGCGGCACGCCCCTGCCCCGACGGCCCCTCTCTCCTGGAGGAACGAGAAGACCGTCGCACCAGTCTAGCATCTCTTTTGGTTCGACCAAAAGTTAGAAGCGCCCAGGATGAAGTAATTCCGTTACCGCAGTGGCCTATTGACGCACTCACGCCATGGCGGGTCCACGCATCGAAGAACTCTGGATTCACCTCCACCCGGACTCCAGAATGGAGATGTCTTCAGGGAGCGCCCGGCGGCACGGGCCCCCGGAAGGCGGAATTCACATTCCAACTCCTGGAGGAATCATGTCCGCTGAGCAGAACTCCGGAATTCGCAGGACGGTCCGTCAGTTCGCCCTCGCGCTGGTGGCCTGTCTGGCCGTCGCCGGCGGCGCCGCCATGGCCACCGCCGCCGACTCCGCTCCGGCCGGCCAGCAGCAGGCCGGACCGACCGACGACTGGCCGCACGCCGTCCCCACCACCACGCCGCCGATCGGCTGAACCGGCCGAAGCGCCCGGCCCGCCCGGTCATTCCCCCGGCCGGGCACGAGAAAAGCCCCGCAATCGACCTGCCACGATTGCGGGGCTTTTCCGCCTCCTCAGTCCAGCCAGCCCAGTCTGACGGCCCGCACTCCCGCCTCGAAGCGGCTCGACGCACCCAATTCCTGCATGAGTTCGGAGAGCATGCGACTCACCGTGCGCAGGGAGACCCCGAGATTCCGCGCGATCTTCTCGTCCTTCATCCCGGCCGCGAGCATCTGCAGCGCCGCCTGCTGCTGCTCCGAGAGGCCGTCCCCGCCCCGCTCGGGCGCCACGTGGTCCCCGTAGGGCGAGGCCGTGTGCCAGCAGTGCTCGTACAGGCTCAGGAAGGAACGGACGAGGAGCGGCCCGCGGGCCAGGATCGCGCCCTCCCCGGGCGCCTCCGGGCGCAGCGGCACGATCGCGTACTGCTCGTCGACGATGACCATCGTCATCGGAAGGTCGGGCGCGATCCGCACCTCGACCCCCAGCTCGGCACGGCGGTTGAGGACCTCCGCCGCCTCCGGCCGCGCGGCGTCCCGGCCGCGGTAGATGGCGCGGACCCGCACCCCGTGGGCCAGCTTGCGGCGGTCGCGCTCGAAGATCCGCTCGGGGACCTGCCGGGCCGGGCCGGTCGGGTACATCGAGCACGACGCCTCCTGCGTGACGTCGATGATGTCCTCCAGCGCCTGCTGGATGCGCCGGTAGTCGGTGATCGCCTCGACCGCGATCTCGGAACGGGTCAGCGACCCCGGCCGGAGGAACGTGCCGGCCAGTGTCTCCAGTGCGCCGTACGCCTGGTCCGCCTCGGCCAGGTGCTCGCGCAGCCGGGCGCGTTCGCGGTCCAGGATGCGCAGCAGCGCGATCTCCGGATCGACCGAGGCGACCGCGTCCGCGTCGGGCTGCCACCGCGCGTCGCGAAGGTCGGCGCTCGTGGCGTGGGTGCTGGTGGTGGGGACGATCAGACCGAGGGAGATCAGTTCGGCCCGACATCGCTCGTACTCCTCCGCCCCGATCCCTAACTCCTTCGCGACCTGCGGGAAGTTGGACACGCCGCGCCGGCGCAGCTCCCGGTGGAGGGCCACCAGCTGCGCGTCGGCGCCCCCGCCGGACCGGCCGTCCGCCCGGCCGTCCGCCCGGCCGTCCCCCTCGTAGCCATCGGTCGTGATCACGGCGAGGTTCCCCCTTCTCTTCGTGGTCCGGTCTCCCGAATCGCCAGGTTACGTGCCCCACGCGCGCCGGTCCCCGGTCAGGAGACCGGTCGGGAGGGCCCCGACCTAGGGGGTGTGCTCGTAGGGGTCGCCGTCGAGCAGGCCGAGCCGGGCGGCCTGTACGCCCGCCTCGAAGCGGCTGGCCGCGCCCAGTTCCTGCATCACCTCGGAGATGAGCCGGCTGACGGTGCGCAGGGAGACGCCGAGGCTCCGGGCCACCTGCTCGTCCTTGATGCCGGACGCGAGCATCCGGAGCGCGGCCCGCTGCTGCTCGGTCAGTCCGCCGCCGTCGTGCGGGGCCGGTGCGGCGTGGCCGTACGGGGTGGCCGCGTTCCAGCAGTAGGCGTACAGGGCGAGGTAGGAGCGGACCAGCCCCGGCCCCCTGGCGAGGATGGCGGCGGACTCCGGGTCGCGCGGGTCGGTGGGGAGCAGGGCGAAGTTCTCGTCGGCGAGGACCATGTTCATGGGGACGACGGGGGAGAGCCGCACCTCGACGCCGAGCGCGGCCCGCTCCGCGAGGTGCTGCACCATCTCGGGGACCTGGCCGACCCGCTGGCTGTACATGGCCTGGACCCGCACGCCGCGGGCCACCCGGTCCCGGTCCCGGTCGAGCTCCCGGGTCATCTCCTCGCGGCGTACCGATCCGGTCAGCATCGAGTGCACCGAGCGGCGCACCGTGTGTGTCAGGTCGGCGAGTTCGCGGCGGATGCGCTCGGGGTCGTCGACGATCCGCACCTCGACCTCGGAGCCGGTCTCCGTGCCGGCCCGCAGGAACGGTCCGGCCAGCGTCTCCAGCGCGGTGTGGGCCCGGCTGGTCTCGGCGAGCCGGCTCTCCAGGCGCTCGCGCTCGTGCTGGAGGAGCCGGAGCAGGGCGACGTCGGGAGCCACCACGGCGGGAGCGGTTCCGGAGGCCGATCCCGCGTGCGGATCGATCAGCCCGAGTCCCGTCAACTCGCCGCGGCAGCGCTCGCGTTCGGCCTCGGTGAGGTCCAGCCGGCGGGCGATCGCGTCGAGGGGTTCGCCTGGGCTGGCGCGGAGTTCCCGGTAGAGGGCGAGGGACTGCTCGCTTGCCGTACGCGCTCCGGCGGCGTTTCTGGACACGGCGAAGCAGACTCCCCTCGGATCGCGCGGATCCTGTCGAAACGCCCCGCTCGACCCTGTCACAGATTCGAACGTGCCGCACGGTGTTCCCGTGCTTTCAGCGGGCGGGGTCCGCCGCCCGGCAGGCGGGGCAGAGACCCTTGAAGACCACCTCGGCGTCGCTGACCGCCCAGGCGGTCAGACTGCCGCGCGGCGGCGCGGGCGCGGCCGCCGTCACGTTCTCCACCCGGCCGCAGTTCAGGCAGAGGGCGTGCTGGTGCGCGGGGCCGGAGATCTCGAACACGGCGGGCAGGCCGGGCCGGTCGAACTTGCTGACCAGGCCGGTCTCCTGGAAGTGCCGCAGCATCTCGTACACGGCCTGGCTGGTCAGCGTGCCGAGGCGCTCGCGGGCGGTCGTGGTGATCGCCTCGACGTCGAGATGGCCGCCGGCGGCGAGCACCGTGAGCACCTCCAGGCGCGGTCCCGTGACCCGCAGGCCGACGTCGCGCAGGCGCTGGATCACCGCCTCGCGGCCCGTCAGCTCTTCCACGCCTGCCATCTTCTCCGCCCGCCCGCTCGCCGTCTGGTCGGCTCAAACCTTTGTGGGCATCGTACCTCTTGCTCGTCAACCCCGTCAGGACGCCGTTCGGTCGTCGGCCCTGCACACGAGCAGCACGGACTCGGTCCGCTCGTCGATCCGGTGGCGCCGTCGGCCCTCGATGCGCAGGCCCGCGGAGTGCAGCTCCGCCGCGAGCCGCTCGGGCTCCACGATCCACTTGTCGGTGGTCAGGACGACCCGCTCCGAGGACAGCTTCCCGGTCCTGGCCGCGTAGTACGTGATCCGCTCGCTCATCGACGGCAGGTCGAAGACCTGCCGGGCCACCACCCACTCGTCGATGCCGTCGAAGCGCGGCACCTGGAACGCCCACGTCCGCCGCGGCTCCGCGATCAGCCCCGGCAGCTGGTGCGCCGTGTAGTCCAGGGCGAGGGCCCCGCCCGCCTGGAGGTGGGACGCCACCTCGCGCAGCAGCGCGGGCCGCCGCGCCGGGGGGACGGCGGCGACCATGGCGCCCGCCAGCAGCGCGAGCCGGTAGCTGCCCCGGAGCCGCAGCTCGGTCAGGTCCGTCCGGTGGGTGGCCACCAGGCCGGCCACCTGTGGACCGATCCGGCGCGCCCAGCCGTCGAGGCGCTCCAGGGCCGGGGCGTCCCGGTCCACGGCCTCCACGGCGAAGCCGTGCCGGGCGAACGGGACGGCGAGCCGCCCGGCGCCGGAGCCGAGGTCCAGAACGGGTCCGCCGGTGGAGCGGGCGAGGCTGAGGTACCGGACGATGTCCGCGCTGTGCGGGCCGAGCAGGGCGTCGTGCAGCCAGACGGAGCCCTCGTCGGCGGGGGAGACGGATTCGAGGCCGGGCAGGGTGTCCGAGGCGACCCGGATCCCGGCGCCGGGCGCCGGCTCCCCGTCGTGTCGGGACGGCAGAACCGGAGCGAACGCCGCGGGCACGACGGGCAGGGAAGTGCCGCTCGGTGTGTGCATCGCTCCTCCAGGGGCTCGCTCGGTCCGTGCCGTCCGGGCGAGGTACCCGTGCCGCCGGGCCCGCGCCGCTGGACCCATCCTGACCTGGGGGAGAACCCCGATCCAGCGGATGGGGCTGCGTGAACACGCGATGGCGTGCTTCTGCCACGCCCGCGGAGCGCGCCCGCCGCTACAGCGTCCGGCTCCAGCGCCGGGCGGACAGGGCGGCGAAGCCCAGGTGGCTGTAGAACGGCAGGGCCGGGTCCGCCTCCGCCGGGAGCTCCACCCGCTGGTGCCGGGCCCCGAAGTCCCGCATCCGGTCCGTGGCCGCCGCCAGCAGGGCCGTGCCCACGCCCCGGCGGCGGGAGCCGGACGCCACCGCGAGGGCGTACACCTCGCCCTCGCCCGGCACCGGCACGCCGCCGGCGGCGACGCCGACGACCGAGCCCTCCGCGTCCGTCGCGACGAGCCAGCCGAGCCAACCGGGCGCGCCCCCGGGAATTTCAATTTCCGCTCGTATGCGGGGCAGTGCGCATTGGGCGGAGATCAGTCGCCGCATCGGGATTTCGTCCAGGATTCCCGTGTAGCTGCTCCGAATGGCGTCGGCAAGCAGCCTGGATATCGTCGTCGCATCGCCGGCCGCGGCCGTTCGAACGCCAGCCAGCTGCATCGGTTCTGTACCCTTCGACGTGCCGAACCCGAGCCCCAACGTACCCACAATAGCGGGGAATTCAGTTGTCCGTGACCGATGCGAAATCTACGAATTCGCTTAGTAATTAGCGCTGTTCGGCAGGTCGAGTGTCCTGAAGCGGGCGGGTCGAAGCGGGTCGATTAACCGGGGAAGGAACAGCAGGCGACGATCAGCGGCGTCATGGCGAGACCCGCGGCGGCGATCGTCATGAGGCCGCGCAGCACCGGATGGCCGGCGCGGTGCGGTGTGAGGATCCGCCGCATCCGCAGCGCGGCCGAGGGCCCGCCCGCCGCGAACGCGGACCGCGGGGCCCGACCCGACGCGAGCGCGTACAGCGCCGTGGCCAGCGCGTCCCGCGTGCACCGGCGCAACGCCCGGTCGTCCGCCGCCATTTCGAGCAGCAGGGGTACGGATCCCACCCCGTGCCGGGCGAGCGGCAGGCGCGAGAAGACGGCCGCGAAGGCCTCCGACGCGGCGACGAGGAGATGGTGGCGGCCCGTGATGTGGGCCCGCTCGTGCGCGAGCGCCGCCGCGAGCTGGTCCGGGGTGAGGGTGTCCACCGCGCCGGAGGAGACGACGACCCGCCGCGAACTGCCCGGCAGGCAGTACACGGCGGGGCGCGCGTCGTCGAGGACGGTGGCCCGCAGCGCCGGGTCGTACCGCCCGACGAGCCGCAGCACCCCCGCGTGCCGCAGCCGCGCCCGGCGGGCCCCGGCCAGACGCCGGAGGAACGCGGCGGTGGGCAGCGAGAGCACCCCGAGGGAGAGCGCGAACGCGATGCGCTCCCGCCCGTCCAGGTGCAGGAGCTGCGAGACCGTGGGCGGTTGGAGCGCGAACATCATGTCGGCGAGGCGGTGGCTGCCGGCGGCGGTCAGGACCAGCTGGGCCGGCAGCAGGGCGGTCGCGGCGGCGAAGGCGGCGCCGCAGGCGGCCCAGACGCCGAGCGCGAGCCGGGGCGCCTGCTGGGCCCAGCGGGCCCGGACGAGCAGCCAGGGGACGAGGAAGCCGGTGAGGAGCACGAGCCCGAGCGGGACGAGGACGTGATGGTTCACGTTCACGCGCCGCTCCCGCCGTCGAGGTCCGGGTCGTGGTCGCCGCGGGCGGCGCGGAGGGCCGCGTCGAGGGCGTCCATGTCCTCGTCCGAGATGGCCTCCACGAAGCGCAGGAGGGCGGCGGGGCGGTCCTGGCTGTCGCCGAGCGCGTCCCGCATCAGACCGGCGGTGTACTCCTCGCGGCCGCGCACGGGCTCGTACAGCCAGGCGCGGCCGGCCTTCTCGCGGCGGAGCCAGCCCTTGCGGTGCAGGATGTCCGCCACGGTCATGACGGTCGTGTAGGCGACCCGGCGGCCGCGGTTGATGTCGTCGACGATCTCGCGGACCGTGGCGGGCCGCTGCCAGGCCCACAGTCGGTCCATGATCTCGGCCTCCAGCTCTCCCAGCCGGCGCACGTGCATCCCCTCCCCCTACGGGCGGCTCATCGTACGGGCCGCTCCCCTCGCTCAGGTATACCCCCCAGGGGTACGCTGGGGGGATGTCCGCCCTCATGAAGTTCCCGCTGTCGCACCGTCCCTGCGCGCAGGTCTGCGCCTCCGGTCCGCCCGGAACGGTCGAGTTGGTGCTCCTCCGGCAGCTCCTCGGCCTCTGCCTCCGGCTGCGTCTCACGCTGTCCGCCGACTGTCCCTGGCGCACGGGCGGTTGAGACCTCCCCGGCAGTCCGTCAGGTCGCCCGGCCGGAGCCGGACCCGCCGCACGGGGCCGGACCCGACCGGGCGGGGGCCGGTCGGGTCCGGTGCGGCCGGCCGGGCCGGCCGGTCACGTGCGGATCAGCCGGGCGATCGCCTTCGACGCCTCGCCGACCTTCACCTTCGCCTGGTCCCCGCCCTGGGCGATGGCCTCCGTCACGCAGCAGCTCAGGTGCTCGTCGAGCAGGGCCACCGCACAGGACTGGAGCGCCGCGTTGATCGCGGAGACCTGAGTGAGGACGTCGATGCAGTAGACGTCCTCGTCGACCATCCGCTGCACCCCCCTGACCTGGCCCTCGATCCGGCGCAGGCGTCTGATGATGTCTTCCTTGTGCTGTCCGTAACCGGCCATGGCAGTCTCCCCGTCACTTCGCTGAGTCGGCGTCGGATCACTTGTCGGCGGCCTGGAAGCCCCGCAGCCGCAGGCTGTTGCCGACCACGAAGACCGAGGAGAAGGCCATGGCCGCGCCCGCGATCATCGGGTTGAGCAGTCCGGCCGCGGCCAGCGGCAGGGCGGCCACGTTGTAGGCGAAGGCCCAGAAGAGGTTCGACCGGATCGTTCCCAGAGTCTTGCGGGAGAGCCGGATCGCGTCGGCCGCGGCCCGCAGGTCGCCCCGTACGAGGGTCAGGTCGCCGGCCTCGATGGCGGCGTCCGTGCCGGTGCCCATCGCCAGGCCGAGGTCGGCCTGGGCGAGCGCGGCCGCGTCGTTCACGCCGTCGCCGACCATGGCGACCGAACGGCCCTCGGCCTGGAGCCGCTTGACGACGTCGACCTTGTCCTGCGGCATGACCTCCGCGATGACCTCGTCGATGCCGACCTCGGCGGCGACGGCCCCGGCCACCGCCTTGTTGTCCCCGGTGAGCAGGATCGGGGTCAGGCCGAGGCCGCGGAGCCGCCGGATGGCCTCGGGGCTGGTCTCCTTGACGGCGTCGGCGACCTCCAGGACCGCGCGGGCCTCCCCGTCCCAGGCCACCGCGATGGCGGTCCTGCCGGCCTTCTCGGCGGCCTCCTTCGCGGACCGCAGGCCGGCGGGCAGCGTGATGGCCCACTCGGCGAGGAGCTTCTCGCGGCCGACGAGGACGGCGTGGCCGTCGACGACGCCCTGGACGCCGAGCCCGGGGACGTTGGCGAAGTCCTCGGGGGTGGGCAGGGTGCCGACCTTCGCCGCCGCGCCGGTGGCGACGGCCTGGGCGATCGGGTGCTCGGAGGAGTGCTCCAGGGCGCCCGCGAGCCGCAGCACGGCCTTCTCGTCGGCGCCCTCGGCGGTGTGCACCTTGATGAGGGTCATCCGGCCGGTGGTGACGGTGCCGGTCTTGTCGAGGACGATCGTGTCGACCTTGCGGGTGGTCTCCAGGACCTCGGGGCCCTTGATGAGGATGCCGAGCTGGGCGCCGCGGCCGGTGCCGACCATGAGGGCGGTCGGGGTGGCGAGGCCGAGGGCGCAGGGGCAGGCGATGATCAGGACGGCGACGGCGGCGGTGAAGGCGGCGGTGAGTCCCTGGCCGGTGCCGAGCCAGAAGCCGAGGGTGCCGAGCGCCAGCGCGATCACGATGGGGACGAAGACGGCCGAGATCCGGTCGGCGAGGCGCTGGGCGGCGGCCTTGCCGTTCTGCGCGTCCTCGACGAGCTTCGCCATCCGGGCGAGCTGGGTGTCGGAGCCGACGCGGGTGGCCTCGACGACGAGGCGGCCGCCGGCGTTCAGGGTGGCGCCGGTGACGGAGTCGCCCGCGGAGACCTCGACGGGGACGGACTCGCCGGTGAGCATGGAGGCGTCGACGGCGGAGGAGCCCTCGACGACGGTGCCGTCGGTGGCGATCTTCTCGCCGGGGCGGACCAGGAAGCGGTCGCCGACCTGGAGTTCGGCGGTGGGCACGGTGACCTCGCGGCCCTCGCGCAGCACCGTGACCTCCTTCGCGCCGAGCTGCATCAGCGCCTTGAGCGCCGCGCCCGCCTTGCGCTTCGAGCGGGCCTCGAAGTACCGGCCGGCGAGGATGAAGGCGGTGACGCCGGCCGCGGCCTCCAGGTAGATGTTCCCGGCGCCGTCGGTGCGGGCGATGGTGAACTCGAACGGGTGGGTCATGCCCGGCGTTCCGGCGGTGCCGAAGAACAGCGCCCACAGGGACCACAGGAACGCGGCGATCGTGCCGACCGAGATCAGGGTGTCCATGGTGGCGGCGCCGTGCCGGGCGTTCGTCCAGGCGGCGCGGTGGAACGGCCAGGCGGCGTAGACGACGACCGGCGCGGCGAGGGTGAGGCTCAGCCACTGCCAGTACTCGATCTGCAGCGCCGGGACCATCGCCATGGCGATGACGGGCACGGCGAGGGTGACGGCGGTGACGAGCCGCTGCCGGAGCGGCCGCAGCTCCTCGTCGGCCTTCTCCTCGTCGGAGGGGCCGTCGGGGGAGCCGGGGGTCTCGGACCTGGGCGGCTCGGGCTCGGCGGCGGTGTAGCCGGTGGCCTCGACGGTGGCGATGAGGTCGGCGACGTCGATGTCGGCGTCGAAGGTGACCTTCGCCTTCTCGGTGGCGTAGTTGACGGTGGCCTCGACCCCGTCCATCCGGTTGAGCTTCTTCTCGATGCGGGCCGCGCACGAGGCGCAGGTCATGCCGCCGATGGCGAGCTCGACCTGGGCGCTGCCCGGTGTCGTCGTGGTCATGGCTCTTCCTGCTCCTCGTGAGTACGGGGGTGCCGGGGGCCGGGGCCCGGGCGTGGTGGGCGGGCCCCGGCGGCCGACGGGGCTGTCGGTCAGGCGCGGCCGGTGAGCTCGTAGCCCGCGTCGTCGACCGCCGCGGTGATCGCCGCGTCGTCGGGCTCACCGCCGGTGGTCACGGTGACGAGGCCGCCGGCGACGTCCACGTCGACGGAGAGGACGCCGGCGAGGGCGCTCACGGACGTGGTGATCGCGGTCTTGCAGTGGCCGCAGGTCATGCCGGAGACGGCGTAGACCGTGACGGTGCTGTCGGCGACCGCGACGGCGGTGGTCTCCGCGCCGGTCGAGCAGCTGTTGTCGGGGGTGCAGCAGGAGCCCATGGCTTCTCCTCGGTCGGTTCCGATGGGGCACGATACCCTCGGGGGGTATCGACTTCCCTTCCATGTATACCCCCCGCCCGTATTCGGCGCAAGCAGATCCCCGGCTTGACTTGATACCCCCCAGGGGTATGGTGAAGTGCAGGGAACGGCTAACGACGCCGTCGCCACCCACGTACGGGAGAGCAGCCATGAACACCGGAGTGAAGATCACTGCCTATGCCGCCGCACTCGCCGCGACCTTCGGGGCCGCCTACGGGGTGGGCACGGGCGTCGGTCCCGTCGAGGAGCCGAAGAAGGCCGCCCACGAGGAGCACGCGGCCGCGCCCGAGCCCTCGGGGAGCGCGGCCGCCGACGGCCACGCCGGACACGAGGAGGGCGCCACGCCGGGCACCCCCGCCGCCGCGGACGTCCCCGGCGGCCTTCAGGTCTCCGAGGGCGGCTACACCCTGGCCATGGAGACCCCCGCCCCCGCCGCGGGCCGGAGCACCCTGAAGTTCTCGATCAAGGACTCGGCGGGCCGGAAGGTCACCGCGTTCACCACCGAGCACGGCAAGGAGCTGCACTTCATCGTCGCCTCGCGCGACCTCGGCACCTTCCGTCACCTGCACCCCGTGAAGGCGCCCGACGGCACCTGGTCGGTCACCGCCGACCTGCCCCGCGCCGGCGGCTACAAGGCCTTCGCCGACTTCAAGCCCGCCGCGCCCGGCGCCCGGGGTGTCACGCTCGGCGTCGACCTCTCCGTGCCGGGGGCGTACGCGCCGAAGCCGCTGCCCGCCGCCGCCCCCACCGCCACCGTCGACGGCTACCAGGTCCGCCTCGGCGGCACCCTGGACCCCGGCAAGGCCGGCGAGCTCCGGCTCACCGTCACCAAGGCCGGCAAGCCGGTCACCGACCTGGAGCCGTACCTCGGGGCGTACGGACACCTCGTCGCCCTCCGCGACGGCGACCTCGCCTACCTCCACGTGCACCCCAACGAGGGCGGGCCCGGCCCGGACGTCTCCTTCACCGCGACGGCACCCAGTGCGGGCGCGTACCGGCTGTTCCTCGACTTCCAGCACGAGGGCAAGGTGCGCACGGCGGCCTTCACGGTCACCGCGGGCGCCCCCCGGGCCGGCACCGGGACGCCCGCGCCCGCGGCCGATGGGGCCACGCACGGTGCGGCCGACCACGCGCACGGCTAGGCTGGCCATTGGACTAGACCTGTAGAGACGCATTCATGGAGGAATGGGCTCGATGAGCAACCGTGCAGTCCTTGAGGTGATCGCCCTCGACGAGGAAGACGCGGTCGCTGCCCAGACCGGTGGAGCCGACCGGCTCGAACTCGTCACCGACATGGCGGCGGACGGACTGACCCCGTCCCGGACCGGCTTCGCCGCCATCCGCGCCGCCGTCGACATCCCGCTGCGCGTGATGCTCCGCCTCGCCGACGGCTTCGCCGCCGGCGGTCCCGAGGGCACCGACGCCCTCGTGGCCCGGGCCCTGGAACTGCGCGAGGCCGGCGCCGACGAGTTCGTCCTCGGCTTCCTCACCCCCGACGGCGAACCCGACCTGGTCGCCGTCGAGCGCCTCGTCACCGTCCTCGACGGCTGCCGCTGGACCTTCCACCGGGCCATCGACCGCGCCGCCGACCGCGACGGACTGCGCAAGCGGCTCGCGGACCTGCCCGGCCTCGACACCTACCTGACGGCCGGCGCCGCCACCGGCGTCGACGACGGACTCGCCACCCTCAAGGCGGAGGCCGCCCGCACGGGCGAACCCGGCTACGAGGCCCAGATCCTCGTCGGCGGCGGCCTGCGCCTCGACCACCTCCCCGAACTGCGCGCCGCGGGCCTGGACGCCTTCCACATCGGCGGCGCGGCCCGCCCCCGGGGCTGGGCCGCCCCGGTCTCGGCGGACGCGGTACGCACCTGGCGCGAGGCACTGGACGCCTAGGCCGGACCGGGCGGCCCCCGGGGGCGGCGGCCCCGGGCCCGGCGCGGCGCCGACCGCGGGCGGGCGCGGCGCGGTACGGGCCCGGCCGGGGTGCGGTACCGGCGCCGGCCGGGGTGCGGTACCGGCGCCGCCCGGCCCCCGTGCCGCCCCCCCCGCGCCAGACCCGTCCGGCCCCGCCCGGCCCCGGAAAACGCCTTGGCCGGCCCGGCCCCGCCCGGCCCGGAAAACGCCTCGCCCCGGGCTCGGCCCGGTCGTTAGCCTTGCCCGCATGGCTGCCACCCCGACCGCGCACCCCGTCGAATCGCCCGCCGTCGACGGCGAGCTCGTCGCGCGGCTCGTCGCCGGGCGGTTCCCCGCGTGGGCGGGACTCCCTGTCCGGGCCGTGCGGTCGGCCGGCACGGACAACACCATGTTCCGGCTCGGCGACGACCTCGTCGTACGCCTGCCCCGGGCGGCGCACGCCGCCGGGCACGTCGAGAAGGAGCAGCGCTGGCTGCCCCTGCTCGCCCCGCACCTGCCCCTGGACGTCCCCGTCCCGGTCGGGCGGGCCGCGGCGGGACCCGACTTCCCCTGGCCCTGGTCGGTCTACCGCTGGCTCGACGGCGACGACGCGTACGACGCCCCGCTCACCGACCTCGCCCACGCGGCCGTCGCCCTCGGCCGCTTCGGCGCCGCCCTGCGTGCCGTCGACGCGCACGGCGGCCCCGTCTCCTTCCGGGGCGGCCGCGTCACCACCTGGGAGCAGGGTCAACTCCCGCGCGTCATCCGTGACTTCGGCGCCGAGGGCCTGATCGACGCCGGCCTGGCCGCGGGCTCCTGGGAGGCCGTGCTGCGCCTCCCGCAGTGGGAGGGCCCGCCCGTCTGGATCCACGGCGACCTGCTGCCGGGCAACCTGCTCGGCCGGGACGGGCGCCTCAGCGCCGTCATCGACTTCGGCGGCGTCGGCACCGGGGACCCCGCCTGCGACACGATGCCGGCCTGGACCCTCTTCACCGCCGACACCCGCCCGCTGTTCCGGGAGGCCGCCCGCGTCGACGACGCGACCTGGGCGCGCGGCCGGGGCTGGGCGCTGGCCTGGGGCCTGGTCACCGAGCACTACTACCGTGAGACGAACCCGGTGCTCGCGGCGGTCGCCCGCCGCACCCGCACGGAGGCGCTCGCCGAATACGCGGGGGCGGTCATCCCCTAGGGGCCCCCACGGGGCACGGAGCGACCGTCGCCCCCGGAACCGTCTAGCGCACGACGTCGAAGACGTTCTTCTGGATGCCGTTGGAGTACGCCTCGTGCTCGACGAGCTCCAGCTTCTGCGTGTCCTTGTCCGTCTGGCTGAACAGCCGCTTGCCCGCGCCGAGCAGCAGCGGGAAGACGAGCAGGTGGTACCGGTCGATCAGTCCGGCGTCCGAGAGCGCCCGGCCCAGCGTGGCGCTGCCGTGCATGATGATCGGGCCGCCCTCGGTCTCCTTCAGCGCGGCGACCTCGTCGAGCGAGCGCAGGATCGTGATCTCGCCCCAGTTGTCGACCAGGTCGTCCTCGGTGAGGGTCGTCGACACCACGTACTTCGGCAGCGTCTTGTAGCGGGCGAAGTCCTCCATGTCCGGCCAGACGGCGCTGAACGCCTCGTAGCTCTCCCGGCCGAGGAGCATCGCGCCGGCCTCCTCCTGCTCCTGGCTCTTGAGCGCGTACGCCTCCGGCACGAACTCCGTCTCCTTGAAGGTCCAGCCCGAGTTCCGGTAGCCGGGCTCGCCGCCGGGGGCCTCCACGACACCGTCGAGCGAGACGAAGACGGAACTGATCAGGGTGCGCATCTGGGTTCTCCCGTACGATTCGTGACGGCATTTCAGTAAAGCCGGTCGGTAGCGAGTACAACCTATAGACCGGGGCCCCCGGGGAAACTCATCGGTGCTCGGCGGGTTCTTCCGGACGGGTCGCCGCGGGCCCGCCCCGGCCGCCCCTCAGGCCTGCCCCAGCTGGTGCGGCAGGGGAGCCGAGTGGAGGACCGTCAGCCCCGACACGGCGCGGGTCAGCGCCACGTACAGCCGCCGCAGGCCGGTCCGCTCGTCCGGCTCGCCGTCGACGACGGCCGCCGGCTCGTCCAGGACCACGTAGTCGTACTCCAGGCCCTTCGCGAGCGAGGCGGGGACCAGCGTCAGCCGGGACTCGGCCGTGGTCTCCTCGCCCGGGGAGAGATGCGGCAGGCCGGCCGCCGCCAGGGCCTCGGCGAGCGGGGCGATCCGCGCGTCCGCGGCGATCAGCCCGATCGAGCCCTCGTGCGCCAGCGCCTCGACGCAGGCCGCGACGACGTCCTCGTCGAGCGCGTCCGTACGGCGCACCTCCAGCGAACCGGGGTTCTCCCGCACCGACTCCACCGCCGCGAGCCCGGGCGACATGTGGGGCAGCAGCCGGGAGGCGTACGCGATGACCTCGCGCGGCACGCGGAAACCGGCGGTCAGCTCCTCCACCACCGCGTCCGGCTTCCCCAGGTGCCGCAGTGCCTCCGCCCAGCTCGCCGTCGCCCACGGCGTCGTGCCCTGGGCGAGGTCCCCGAGGACCGTCGCCGAACCGGTCGTGCAGCGCCGGCCCACCGCCCGGTACTGCATCGGGGACAGGTCCTGGGCCTCGTCGACCACGACGTGGCCCAGCGAGTGCGTGCGCTCCACCAGGTCCCGGGCCTCGTCGACGAGGACGGCGTCCGCCGCCGACCACTTCGCCGTCTTCACGCTCCGCGCGGGCTTCGCCCAGAGCAGCAGCTTCTGCTCGTCGTCCGAGAACAGCCCCTCGGCGTGCTCCGCCAGGAACTCCGGGTCCCCGAGCAGCCGCAGCACCAGCTTGGCCGGCTCCACCTGCGGCCAGCACTCCTTCACGACCGCCTTCACCGCCGTGTTCCGTGCGACGGCGTTCTGCACGCGGTCGTCCGGCGCCTCCCCGGCCTCCTCCATCCGCACCAGGACCGCGTGCGCGATGCGCTGCGGAAGCGCCTCGCGGGCCGCCCCGTACCGGATGTCGCGCTCCAGCAACTCCCTTACGATCTGCTCCAGTTCGTGGGCCGGGACCCGCCAGCGGCGCGAGCCGCGCACCACCATGAGGGACTCCTCGGGCAGCGCCACGTGCGCGCGCACCGCGCGCCGCAGCAGCTCCGCCATCCGGGCGTCGCCCTTGACGACGGCGGTGGCCGCCTCGTCGGTGCCCCGCACCTCGACGAGACCGCCCACGAGGTCGTCCACGGTGGCCTGGCTGACCTCCAGCTCGCCGAGGGCGGGGAGGACCTGCTCGATGTAGTGCAGGAAGGACCGGTTCGGTCCGATGACCAGCGTGCCGGTGCGGGCGAGCCGTTCCCGGTGCGCGTACAGCAGGTAGGCGACACGGTGCAGGCCGACGGCGGTCTTGCCGGTCCCGGGCCCGCCCTGCACGCACACGGTCCCGGAGAGGTCGGACCGGACGATCCCGTCCTGCTCGGGCTGGATCGTGGCCACGATGTCCCGCATGGGGCCGACGCGGGGCCGCTCGATCTCGGCCTGGAGCAGCCGGCTGGTCCGCTCCAGCTCCTCCGGGTCGGAGAGGTGCTCGTCCTCGTACGCGGTGAGCTCGCCGCCCGTGTAGCCGAAGCGGCGGCGCAGCCCGACGTCCTGCGGGTCCTTCCGCGAGGCCTGGTAGTACGGCTGGGAGACCGGGGCGCGCCAGTCGATGACCATCGGGTCCCCGTCGGCGTCGTGCACGTGCCGGCGCCCGATGTAGAAGCGTTGCCCCTCCTGCGTCGTGTGCAGGTAGTCGAGCCGCCCGAAGAACAGCGGCGTGTGGGAGAGGTCCGCGAGGGCCTTGATCCGGTCCTCGATCTGCCGCCCGAGGACCAGTGAGTTCACCCAGTTCGCGGTGACGTCCTTGATGTCGAGCGCCTCGACGTCCTCGCGCATGGCGCGCAGGGCGGCGCGGGAGGACGTCAGATGGGCGCGCTCGCGGGCCAGGGGGTCGTCGGATACGGGCACGGACACGGCGGAGCCTCCGGGGCGGGTGCGGCGGGTACACGGACACGTCGAGGTGGCCGCCGGTTACCGACCGGGCGGCGGCTCTCCACGGAGGGAGGCGGGGAAGCTGGCGAGTGTAACTCCTGGGCGGGGCCGGGAGCGAACGGTTTCCGCCCGTCTCCACCCCGTAGGGGACGGGGTCCGCCTCACGGCGGACCCGGCCGCCCCGCCGGTTCACCCGTCAGAGCGATGTGTTCGGTATGTCCGGATTCCATCATGGAGACATGACCGCGACGACCTTCACCCTCGTGACCACCGTGACCCGCCCCCGGGTCCGCCCCCTCGGCACCGCGCTGCGCGCGCTGCGCGCCTTCGGCGGCGCGGCGGCCGGCGTCCTCCTCCTGGGCGACTACGGGCCGCCCGAGGCCGGCGTCAGGAACCCGCGCCCTGAGTACGCCCCCGGCCCCGACTGAGTACGAACGCGTCTGCCGCCACGGGCCCGCCGCTGATGTGATCGACCCATGACGACGCCGCCCTCCACGGACCCGGACAGGGACACGACCCCGGCCCCCGAGACGAACCCGACCGGGGACACGAACCCGGCCCCCGAGACGACCCCCGGCACGGCCTCGGGTCCGGACACGACCGCCCCCTACACGCTCGGCCTGCGCCTCGCGGCCGCCTGCGGCCTGCTCTTCCTCCTCGCCTGCCTGGTGTTCACCGGCATGATCACCCTCCGTGACGCCATCGAGGGCGACGGCTCCGGCGGCATCCTCATCGCCGCGGGATTCTGGTCCCTGGCCCTCGGAGCCGTCGCGGGGGTGGCCGCCCTCGCCGTGCCGCGCCGCGCGCTCGTCGCCGCCCAGTACTGCCTGGGGGTCGCCGGCCCGCTCCTCGCGCTGATGGACTGAGCGGGCGCGGACCGAACCGGCGGACCGAGCGGGCGCGGACCGAATCCGACGGACCGAGCCGACGGGCCGGGGTCCGACCCACCGCCCCGACCCGACCCGCCCCGCCCCTACGGCGCGAGCAGCTCGTCCGCGTCCACGATCCGGTACGCGTACCCCTGCTCGGCCAGGAACCGCTGCCGGTGCGCGGCGAAGTCCTGGTCGATCGTGTCCCGCGCGACCACCGAGTAGAAGTGCGCCTGGTGCCCGTCGGCCTTGGGGCGGAGCACCCGGCCGAGCCGCTGCGCCTCCTCCTGCCGCGAGCCGAAGGTGCCCGACACCTGGATGGCGACGGTGGCCTCCGGCAGGTCGATGGAGAAGTTCGCGACCTTCGACACGACGAGCACGCTGATCTCGCCGTTCCGGAACGCGTCGAAGAGCTTCTCCCGCTGGGAGTTCGGCGTCTCTCCCTTGATGACCGGCGCGTCGAGGTGCTCGCCCAGCTCGTCCAGCTGGTCGATGTACTGCCCGATGACCAGGATCTGCTGGCCCTCGAACCTCTTCACCAGTGCCTCGGTCACCTTCCGCTTCGTCGCGGTCGTGGCGCAGAAGCGGTACTTCTCCTCGGCCTCGGCCGTGGCGTAGGCGAGCCGCTCGGAGTCGGTCAGGTTCACCCGGACCTCGACGCAGTCGGCGGGCGCGATGTACCCCTGCGCCTCGATCTCCTTCCAGGGCGCGTCGAACCGCTTGGGACCGATCAGCGAGAAGACGTCGGACTCCCGCCCGTCCTCGCGCACGAGGGTGGCGGTGAGCCCGAGCCGGCGCCGCGCCTGGAGGTCGGCGGTGAACTTGAAGACGGGCGCGGGCAGCAGGTGCACCTCGTCGTAGACGATCAGGCCCCAGTCCCGGGAGTCGAACAGCTCCAGGTGCGGATAGACGCCCTTCCGCCGGGTCGTGAGCACCTGGTACGTGGCGATCGTGACCGGCCGGATCTCCTTCTTCGTCCCGCTGTACTCGCCGATCTCGTCCTCGGTCAGCGAGGTGCGCCGGACCAGCTCGTGCTTCCACTGCCGGGCCGAGACGGTGTTGGTGACGAGGATGAGGGTGGTCGCCTTGGCCCGGGCCATCGCGCCCGCCCCGACCAGCGTCTTGCCCGCGCCGCAGGGCAGCACGACGACCCCGGAGCCGCCGTGCCAGAAGCCCTCCACGGCCTGCTTCTGGTAGGGCCGCAGCGTCCAGCCGTCCTCGGCGAGGTCGATCCGGTGGGCCTCGCCGTCCACGTACCCGGCGAGGTCCTCCGCCGGCCACCCCAGCTTCAGCAGCGTCTGCTTGATCTGCCCGCGCTCCGAGGGGTGCACGGCGACGGTGTCCGCGTCGATCCGCTCCCCGACGAGCGGCTGCACCTTCCGCGACCGCAGGATCTCCTCCAGGACGGGCCGGTCGGTGCTGGTGAGGACCAGCCCGTGGGTGGGGTGCTTGGACAGCGTGAGACGCCCGTAGCGGGCCATGGTCTCCGCGATGTCGACCAGCAGCGCGTGCGGGACGGGGTAGCGCGAGTACTCGACGAGCGCGTCGACGACCTGCTCGGCGTCGTGGCCGGCCGCCCGCGCGTTCCACAGACCGAGGGGCGTCAGCCGGTAGGTGTGAATGTGCTCCGGCGCGCGCTCCAGCTCGGCGAAGGGCGCGATCGCCCGCCGGCACACCTCGGCCAGCTCGTGGTCGACCTCCAGGAGCAGCGTCTTGTCACTCTGGACGATGAGAGGTCCATTCACGTGATCAGGTCCTTCCGACACCGTGCCGTTCCCGTAACGGCCAATCCTCCAGTGTGCCCGACGCCGGGGACGGCTGCGGCGCGGTGAGCCCCGCCGGCCCAAGCCGGGTCACGGCGAAGTCCTTGTTAGGTGTTTAGCTAAAGTGCTAAACATGGGTCATGATCGATGCCCAGGACGAGGCGGGGGCCTTCCGGGCGCTCGCCGATCCGACGAGACGCCAGATCCTCGAGGACCTCAGAGGCGGCGAGCTGGCCGCCGGTGAGATCGCCGCGGGATTCGCCATCAGCGCGCCCTCCATCTCGCGCCACCTCGGGATCCTCAAGGGCGCGGGCCTGGTCACCGAGCGGCGCGACGGCAACCGGATCCTCTACACCCTGGCCGAGGAACGCCTGGCCCTGTGCATCGGCAGGTTCCTGAGCACCGTCTGCCCCGAGCAGATCGTGCTACGCCACACGACATGGCGCCGCGGGGCGCAGAGCGAGGGATCATGAGGCATCCACGACTGTCCAGCGTCATCGAGCGCAGGCTTCTGGTGAACTACCGGGTCGCTCCGGACGCCGCGGCCCGCCTGCTCCCCGGGCCCCTGCGTCCGCAGCTGGTGAACGGCCACGCCGTCGCCGGCATCTGCCTCCTGCGCCTGGGCAGGGTGCGGCCGGTCTGGGCGCCCGAGGCGTTCGGGCCCCGGAGCGAGAACGCGGCGCACCGGATCGCCGTCGCATGGGACGGACCGGACGGTGTCGAGACCGGTGTCTACATCCCGCGCCGCGACACGGCCTCGCGGCTCAACGCCTGGGCAGGCGGCCGTGTCTTCCCCGGCGAACACGGCCGCGCCGACTTCGAGGTGCACGAGACGCCCGACCGGACACGGGTCGCCCTGGCCACCCGGGACGGCGACATCCGGGTGGACGTCACCGTCGAGCCGGCCGACGAGCTGCACGGCAGCGAGCTGTTCCCCGATCTCGCGGCGGCCTCCCGCTTCTTCCGGGCGGGGGCGAAGGGCTTCTCGCCCACCGGCTCGGGCCGCCTGGAGGGCATGGAGCTGCACACCGACGCCTGGCATGTGGAGGCCGGCCGGGTCCGCACCGCCGCTTCGTCCTTCTTCGACGACCCGGACCGCTTCCCGCCGGGGAGCGCGACCCTGGACTGCGCACTGATCATGCGGAACGTCCCCGCCGACTGGCGCCCCCTCCCCGAGCTGACCACGGGGCGAGACGCCCGGCTCGTCGCCTGAGCGGCGCGCACACCACCGACCGCCCCGCACCTCCTGGCACAAGACTCCGGGCGGGCCGGCTCCTTGCGGGCCCGGAGCGGTCCGCGTCGGCCGTCCGCGCCGGCCGCCCGGGCCCAGGCGACCGGCCCACCCGGCCCGCGCCCGTCACACCTGGTCGTCCGCCAGCTCCGCCACGCCCGTGATCCGGTGCAGCGGGTACGTGCGGACCTCGTCCGCCGTGTGGTCGTAGGCCGTCACGAAACCGCCCTCCACCCGCACCGGGGCGATCACCCGCTGGCTCGCCCCGCCCTCCGCGTTCACGTAACCGATCCAGACGGCCGAGCCCGTCATCGCCGCCGCCTGCACGGTCGCCAGGGTCTCCGCCGCCGACGTCCGCGGCAGGGCGCCCGCCGCCGCCGGGGCCGCCGGCTCCTTGCGCACCGCCGTCGCCGCCCGGTCGCCCGCGCGGATCGCCCGCACCGCCGCACCCAGCAGCGTCGCGTCGGGGGCCGGCGGGCCGTCAGGGACCGGCACCGGCGCCGTACGGGCCGCCGTGCGGTACGCGTCCGCGCGGGTGATCAGGACGTCACCCGTCGCCGACTCGGCCGCCGGCGCGTACCCCATGGACCGCAGCCCGTCGAGCAGCGAACCCGGGTCCGTCTGCGCCGCGAGCACCGTCGGCGCGAGCCGCCGCAGGCCGAGGGAAGCGGACCGGCGGTCCGCCAGGATCTCGCCGAGCACCGTGTCGTCGTCGCAGCGCACGTACGCCGACGCCGCCCCGACCCGCAGGTGGCCGTGCCGCCGCGCCACGTCGTCCACCAGGTACGACAGCGGCTGCGGCACCGGCGTCCGGGAGTGCGCCTTGAGGAACTCGTGCAGGTCGGTCGCGGTCTGCCCGGAGTCGAGCGCCCGCCGCACGGACCCGGGCGTGAAGCGGTAGACCGTCGCACCACCCTTCGATTCCACGTCCGCGAGCACCGCGAGCGCGTCGGACAGCGGCCGCCGCAGCGGCCCCGGCGCCACCGCCGTCAGATCCGCCTGGAGCAGGACGTGGTCGACGGCCTCCGGCAGGAGCGGGGCCAGCAGCGTCGCCGCCCGCTCCGCCGCCACCGACGGCTCCACGCCGCCGCCCAGCGCCCCCGCGTCCGCGGCCTCCGCCAGCGGAAGGTTCAGCAGCGCCCGGGCAGGACCCGACAGAGCACCCCGCCCCGTCAGCCCCAGCAGCTCCGCCTCCGCCAGCGCCCAGCGGGCCAGCCGCGACCGCAGGTCGCCGCCCGCCTCCGAGGCCGCCGCCCCGCGCAGCGGCCGCTCCCACCGCAGCCGCGCGAAGAGCGACTCCGGCTCCGCCGACGACCCCGGCGGCAGCGTCGCGAGCAGCCCGAGCACCCGGTGCCGGACCTCCGGCGCCGGCGACCGGTCCAGCTCCGGGCCGAGCACGGACAGCGTCCGGCCCTTCGCGTCCTGACCGCCGACCAGACCCGGCGTCCGGGTCGCCGTCAGCCACGGCGTGACGAGCAGCGCCCAGCGCTCCGCCGGCGGCAGGTCGAGCCAGTCGTCGTACGCCGGCGTCGGCGCGTACCGCTCGTCCGCCTCGCCGTCCGAGGCCAGCAGCCCCGCACCGAAGCAGAGCTCCAGCCAGAACGCCGCCGTCTCCTCCGGGACGTCGAGCGCCGCCGCCGTCCGCTTGAGGTCCCGCACCGCCAGACCGCCAGCCCGCAGCACCGGCGGCCCGCCCCGGTCCCAGGACTTCAGCAGCTCCTCGACGGTCGCGAGCGCCAGCTGCGCCTGCCCGGCCGCCGCGCTGTCCACCACCTGAGGGCGGTACTCCCGCAGCACCCCCGGCACCGGCGCCACCGGCTCCGGCGCCCGGTGCGCCCGACCGCCCCGCAGGTGCAGCGCCACCTCGCGGGGCAGCACCATCGTCCGCGGCGACACGGGGAGCAGCAGCCCCCGGTCGCGCAGCCACCGCACCGGCGGCGCCGGATCGGCCGTCACCTCGCCGTACGGCGGACCCCACACGAGCCGGTCGAGCACGGACAGGGCGTCCGGCGGCGCCGTGTCGAGCAGCGCCCCCATCCGCTCCCGGTCCGTGAACAGCCCGGTCAGAGAGCCGACCGCGGACACCGCGTCATGGGTGCCGGGCAGCCCCGCCGTCGCGATGATCTCCTGCACCCGGCCCGGGGACATCCCCGACGTCGCCTCCGCCACCGTCGGCCCGAGACCCGTCGGCGACGGGTGCTGCGCCGACGGGGCGAGCAGCTCGCGGGCCGTCCGCACCAGCCGCAGCCGGTCGTCGTCGCCCCACACCAGAGCCTGCTCCCGCAGCAGCGCGACGGCGCCCGGCAGCGCCGCCTCGATCTCCGGATCGCCCTCGTCGCCGGTCAGCAGCCCGAGGAGCACGGGGTACGGCGCCGGGTCCTGGGCCACCGCGAGGGCCTCGGCCGTCTGGAGGGCGAACCGGTCGAGCCGCTCCAGGGCCCGCACCACCGAGCCCCGCGTCCCCGCGCGCGTCGCGAGCTGCGTCAGGTCGTTCGGTACGGGGTTCACCAGGTCGGGCCGTGCCCGCAGCAGCGCGGCGAGTCCGTCGTCGCCCCGCGCGCGCAGCGCCTCGGCGAGTGTGCGGGGCGCCGCGGCGGCACCAGTTACCTCGGGCACGTGCGCCTCCCGGTCGAGCTCACCGATCCCCATCCGCACCACGTTAGCCGCTGCGCAGGCGCTAACGTCGGGCCGTACCGGGCGAACCGGCCGTGGAGGGGCACCGTGGGCATCGAGAGCGACCAGTTGGTCTACGACTATCTGAGCCGGGTCGGCGATCTGGCCCAGCAGCGGCAGCTGCCGGCGAGCGACCGGATGCGGCTGGTGTCCACCCTCCGCAACGAGATCGACCGCCGTCGCGCCACACACGGCGAGCAGAGCCCGGCGGCGGTACGGGGAATCCTCGGCGCGCTGGGGACGCCGGACGAGGTGGTGGAACGGGCGGGCGGCTCGGGCGCGTCGCCGAAGGAGCCACGGGACGCGGCACCGGCACCGGCACGGGCGCCGAAGCCGGGCAAGAGTCCGAGTGCGGGGCAGGGCGGGAAGCCGCGTGTGAGCCCTGGCGGAAAGCCGGACGGAGAACCGGACGACAAGCCCGTACCGAAGCCCCGTCGAGGGGAGCGAGGGGAGCGCGAGGAGCGGCGCACCGGATGGATCCCCGGCGGCCGCCGCTCCCGGGAGGCGAAGGCGCCCGAAGCGCCGCCCGCCCCGGCCCCGGCTCCTCCGGGTGCCGACGCGGTCGGCCCGCTCGACCTGTCGGGCCTGGCCGGAGCCGACCACGGCCCGGAAGGGGACTGGTGGCAGGTCGACGCCGCCGCGGGCCTCCCGGGCTTCGTGGGCGGGGTCGAGCGGCCGGACCTCTTCAAGGAGCCGGTCGCCGAGGAGGACGAGGAACGGGCGGACGCGAAGGACGGGCCGGACGATGCGGACGCGCCCGGTCCGGCCGCCGGGAGGCGCCGCCGTCTCGCCCGGGTCCTGCGCCGCCGGCGGGTGGTGCCCGGGGCCCCGCCGGCGGCGGACGGGGAGTCCGCGGCGGCTCCGGCGGCGCGGCTCCGCCTCACCAGCCCCTTCGTCCTGCTCGCCGCGCTCCTGCTGCTCGGCGGGGCGCTCTTCGGCTCGCTCGTCGCCCTGGCCGCGGGCTGGCTCATCGCGTACGCCTCACGCCGTCTGACCCCCGGCGAGGTCAAGGGCGCCGTCCTGGTGATCCCGGGCCTCGCCGCCGCGTCGGGCGTCGGCTGGCTGTGGGGCCGGGTGGAGGGCCGCTGGGGGGAGCCGGTCGCGGCGGGCGGCGAGGCGATGGGCGCGGCGGTCGCGGAGACCTGGCCGTGGGTCCTCCGGGGCGCGGCGGTCGCGTCGGCCCTGTTCCTGCTCTGGCGCACCCGGAGACACTGAGGGAGCCCCGGCTCCGTGCGTACGCCACGTACGCGGGTCACCCAGGCCGCAAGGGCCGCGGCACGGTCCCCGAGAATGGCGGCATGAAGACCTCCGCCACCCCGAACCCCGACCGGCAGACCCCCGCGTCCCCGCTCACCGTCGGCTTCGACCTCGACCTGACGCTGATAGACACCCGCCCCGGCATCAAGGCCGCCTGGGAGGCGTTCTCGGCCGAGTCCGGCGTCGCCGTCGACGCGGACCTGATCGTCAGCCGGCTCGGCCCGCCGCTGGAGCACGAGATGGCGTACTGGGTCCCCGAGGAGCGGGTGACCGAGATGGTGGCGCACTACCGCTCGCTCTACCCGGCGTACGCGATCGAGCCCTCGCCGCCGATGCCGGGCGCGCGGGACGCGATCCAGGCCGTGCGCGACGCGGGCGGCCGCACGATCGTCGTCACGGCGAAGAACGGCCCGCACGCCGCGCTGCACCTGGCGCACCTCGGCATCGAGCCCGACGCGCTCGTCGGCGGCCTGTGGGCCGAGGGCAAGGCGGAGGCCCTGCGCGCCCACGGCGCGCGGGTGTACGTCGGCGACCACGTCGGCGACGTGCGGGGTGCCGCCACGGCGGGCGCGCTCTCGGTGGCCGTCGCCACCGGCCCCTGCGCCCCCGCGGACCTCGCGGAGGCCGGCGCGGACGTGGTCCTCGCCGACCTGACGGACTTCCGTGCCTGGTGGGAGGGGTACCTGGCCTGAGGGGGGCGTTATCCGGCCTGAACCGATGAGGCCGAGGCCTCCCGCGCCTGCCGCCGCTGAGCCGCGATCGACCGCAGCACGCCGGCGGCGGCGACGGCGAATCCGACGCCCATCAGCATGGAGACGGTGTACGCGACCGTGGGGAACGGGTCGGTGCCCAGGAACAGCGGAGCCACGGTGACCAGCGTCGCCACCGCGCCGATGGCGAAGAGGACGACACCGGCCTTGACGAGCCCGTCACCCGGAGCGCTGTCGTTCGCCTGTGCGGCGGGGGTTTCACTACGCATCCGGCCAGGGTAGTTCCCAGGCCGAAGGAACACATCGGCGACGTCTTGCCACCGGCCTCCGGACCATTAGCCTGGTGCCGGCGGGTCGGTCGACCCGCTGTCTGCTATCCCCCGACGAGTACGAGGACGAGGACGGACGTGCCTACCGGCAAGGTCAAATGGTTCAACAGTGAGAAGGGCTTCGGCTTTCTCTCCCGTGACGACGGCGGCGACGTCTTCGTCCACTCGTCGGTGCTCCCTGCCGGAGTCGACGCACTGAAGCCGGGGCAGCGGGTCGAGTTCGGCGTCGTCGCGGGCCAGCGCGGCGACCAGGCACTGTCCGTGGTGATCCTCGACCCGACGCCGTCCGTGGCCGCGGCACAGCGCCGCAAGCCCGACGAACTGGCGTCCATCGTGCAGGACCTGACGACGCTCCTGGAGAACATCACGCCGATGCTGGAGCGCGGCCGCTACCCCGACAAGGCGCAGGGCGCCAAGATCGCGGGTCTGCTGCGCGCGGTCGCGGACCAGCTGGACGTCTGACCGGCGGCGGCCCCGGTCACGGGAAGGCGAGCGAGTCCGGGCCGAGGGGCGGTACGAGTCCCTCGGCCGCGGCGCGGGTGAGCAGCCCGCGGACCGCCGCGTAGCCGTGCTCGCCGAGGTCGGCGGTGAACTCGTTCACGTAGAGCCCGATGTGCTGGTCGGCGACCTTCGGGTCCATCTCCTGGGCGTGCTCCATGACGTACGGGCGGGACACCGCGGGGTCGTCCCAGGCCATCCGCACCGACGTGCGGGCCGCGTCGGCGAGCCGCCGCAGGGTCTCCGCACCGAGGGAGCGGCGGGCGACGATCGCGCCGAGCGGGATCGGCAGCCCGGTCGTGGACTCCCAGTGCTCGCCCATGTCGGCGAGGCGGTGCAGCCCGTAGTCCTGGTACGTGAAGCGGGCCTCGTGGATGACGAGTCCGGCGTCGACCTTGCCGTCGCGCACCGCGGGCATGATCTCGTGGAACGGCATCACGACGACCCCGCCGACGCCGCCGGGCACCTTCTCGGCCGCCCAGAGCCGGAACAGCAGGTACGCGGTCGAGCGCTCGCTCGGCACCGCGACGGTCTTCCCCGTGAGGTCGGCGCCGGTCGCGCCCCCGCGGGTGAGGACGAGCGGCCCGCAGCCGCGGCCGAGGGCGCCGCCGCAGGGCAGCAGCGCGTACTCGTCGAGGATCCACGGCAGCACGGCGTACGACACCTTGAGGACGTCGTGGCCGTCGGTGCCGCTCTCGGCCCAGCCGTTCGTGACGTCGATGTCGGCGAAGGTGACGTCGAGCGGCGGGGCGCCGGGGACGCGGCCGTGGGCCCAGGCGTCGAAGACGAAGGTGTCGTTCGGGCAGGGCGAGTAGGCGATCTTCAGCTTCGTCACGAGGGCTCCAGCTCCAGGAAGACGGTCTTGCCGAGCAGCTCGAAGGTGTGCCGGAGCGCCTCCAGGGCCTCGCCGATGCGCCAGGCGGCGCGGTCGCGGGGGCCCACGGCGTTCGACACGGCCCGGATCTCGACGACGGGCACGGCGTATCCGGCGGCGGCCTCGGCGACGCCGAAGCCCTCCATCGCCTCGGCGGCCGCTCCGGGCCGGAGTCCGGCCAGCTCGGCCGCGCGGCCTGCGGTGCCGGTGACGGTGGAGACGGTGAGGACCGGTGCGACGGTGTGCGGCCGGCCGGCGGCGGCCAGGGCGGCGGCGATCCGGCCGGTCAGGGCCTCCGGCACGGGATGGACGGACCGCCCGAAGCCGAGCTCGTCGATGGTCAGGTACCCGTCGGGGGTCTGGGCGCCGAGGTCCGCGGCGACGACGGCCGACGAGACGACGACGGAGCCGAGGGGCGCGAGGGGCTGGAATCCGCCGGCGATCCCGGCGGAGACGACGAGGTCGTACGGGGAGCCGGAGCCGGACGGCCCCGACGGCCCGGGCGGGTCGGTGAGCGCGGCGTACGCGAGCGCGGTCCCGGTCGAGGCGGCGACGGCGGCGGGCCCGACCCCGCCGACGAGGACGTCGACGCGGAGACGAGCGCCGGGAGAGCCCGTGGAGCCGTCGCCCGCGGAGCCGGCGCCCGTGGAGCGGTCGTCCGGGGAGCCCGCGGGGCCGTCGCCGGGGGCATCCGAGTGGCGGCGCAGGACGAGGCCCCCCGGCAGCGGGAGCAGCTCGGCGCCGCCGAGGCCGAGGCCGGCGGAGACGGAGTCCGCCTCCGCCGCCACGGCCGTCACGATCAGGATCCGGTGGACCACCGGAGGATCAGGATTCCTTCTTCAGCTGGAAGTGCCAGATGCCGGTCAGCTTCTTGCCGGTGTTCTCGACGATGGTCACCTGGGAGTTGTCGGTGGCCTCGCCGGTCTGGCTGGAGAAGAAGGCGCTGGCCGGGATGGTCCGGTACGTCTTCTTGTACGGCTCGGGCTCGGCCTGCTGGCCACCGAGGAAGATCGTCCAGCCGTTGTCCGCGATCTCGGGGTCGACCCCGAAGCGGATCTTGTCGTCCATCGCGACGGTGATGGACTTCTCGGCCTTCTTGTTGAGGCACTGCTGGATCTGCGACTCCTTGATGGCCTCGCCGTCGTTGTAGCAGGCGGCCTCGGAGTGGATCGAGTCGGACCCGACCGTCACGGTCGCGATCGGAGTCGGCTTGTCGCAGGCGGAGAGAACGAGGAGCCCGGCGGAGACGGCCCCGAGGGCGACGGCGGCCCGGCGGCGCGAGCCGGAGAAGAACGCAACGGTCATGAGCCGAAGGCTATCGGGCCGTCGCGCCCGCGCCACGCGGGGGTACGGCGTGCCGCCGTCCGGTACCGGAACGAGGACGCCGCGGACGGCCCCGCCGGGGCGACCCGACGGGCGCCCGGCCGGATCCCCCCGGCGGGCGGGAGCGGGCGGGCGGGTCGCACGAGGCCCGCGCCGGTCGAGGGCCGACGGGCAGCGCCGAGCCCCGCGACGGCCGGTGGCCCGGCGGGCCCCCGCAGCCGCCTTCCTACGCCACCCGCGCCTTCGAGCGGCCCTTCGCGCCCGGTCTGCGCCGGGCCTCCGAGAGCAGGCCCCGTACGGCGAGCAGCGCACCGGTCGCCAGGATCCCGGCCGCCACGGCCATGCCCAGGGCCCCGTTCAGGGGCAGGGCGATGCCGATCGCGCCGCCCACCACCCACGCCATCTGCAGCGCCGTCTCGGAGCGCGCGAACGCCGAGGTCCGTACGACCTCGGGCACGTCCCGCTGGATCAGCGCGTCGAGGGACAGCTTCGACAGGGCCTGGGTGAGGCCCGCGACCGCCCCCAGGACGGCCACCATCACCCCGCCGAAGAAGATCGCCGTACAGATCGCCGTGGCGCAGACCACGCTGATCATCGTGGCGATGATCACCTCAGGCCCGTGTCCCCGGTCGCGCAGAAGCGAGCCCATCGCCGTTCCGCAGGCGTTGCCCACGCCCGCCGCCACGCCCACGATCCCCAGCGAGACGGCGGCGCTCTGCCCCGACAGCGGGTGGTCGCGCAGCAGGAACGCCAGGAAGAAGATCAGGAAACCCGACAGCATCCGCTGCGCCGCGTTGGCCTGGAGGCCGTGCAGCACCGACGGGCCCACCGTCCGCAGGCTGGGCTTCCGCTCCCCGTGCGTCAGCAGGTGCGCCCGCCGCTCACCCTTCGCGGAGTCCACCTTCGGCGGCATCCGCAGCGCCCAGAAGGTACCGAGCAGGAACAGCGCGCACGCCCCGTACAGCGGATAGCGGGGCCCGAGCATCTGGAGACCCGCCCCGACGGGCGCGGCGATGCCGGTCGCGAGCAGCCCGGCCAGGGTGACCCGGGAGTTCGCCTTCACCAGGGAGAAGTTCGGTGGCAGCAGCCGGGGCACGACGGCGCTGCGCACCACCCCGTACGCCTTGGACGCCACCAGCACGCCCAGCGCCGCCGGGTACAGCTCCAGGCCGCCCGTCGCCACGGCCCCGGACATCATGATCGCGAGGACGGCGCGGGTCAGCATCGCGCCCGCCATCGCCGCCCGCCGCCCGTGCGGGATCCGGTCCAGGAGCGGACCGATCACGGGGGCGAGGAGCGTGAAGGGGGCCATGGTGACGGCGAGGTAGAGCGCGACCCGGCCGCGCGCCTCGTCGGTGGGGACGGAGAAGAAGACGGTGGAGGCCAGGGCGACGGTGATCATGACGTCCCCGGCGCCGTTCACGGCGTGGAGCTCGATCAGCTTCCCGAGCCCCGACTCGCCCGCGCCGTGCGCGTGGGTGGCCTTCCGGATCCCCTTCGCGGTCCCGGTGAACGGCAGGTGCAGGGCACGGCCGACCGCCCGGCCCGCTCGGCGGAGCGGCCCGGCATGATCTTCGGATCGTGCGGGGGACCGTGCGGCTGCCACTCCGTCATAGTGCCCCACAGACGGGCCTGACGAACCGTGGCGCGGCGGTGGAGGCCGTATCGGGCGATGCGGAGGAGGCGTGGCGAGGAGGTCGGGGGAACGGCGCGCGAAGGCGGGGTGAGGGGTGCGTGAGGAGTCGGTGACCGGCGTGGCGACGGGCGTCGCGCCGGGGATTCGCCGCCCTGCGCCACCCGCGCCGCCGCCTCCCCGCGGCATCCGGGAGGGCCCTCCGGCCTCCCCGCCGACGGCCCGCCGGCGTCCGCGATCCGGGCCACTTGGGGCGGGCAGGTGGGCTGCGGCCCGCGAACGGGGTAGCGTGCGTAGCGCGCCACCGGCGGAAGCTCTCGGCCGCGCGCCTCTTCGGCATCCCGCAGAATGGATGGCGATAGGTGTGCCCGAGACACGCGAGACAGGTCGGGTGCGCGGACGTCGATGCGGCCCACAGGTCCGCTCCGCCCGCCGCCCGTGGCTTCGCTCCCGCCCCTCGGCCGGCGCACCCGTGAGACGGCGTAGGAGATGAGCGAGACCTGTGAGTGCTGCGACGACGCGAAGCGGTACCCCGCGTACCCCGCGAGCCACGCGTATCCCCGACCGCCTGTGTGCCGAGGCCGTAGAGCTCGCGCGGGAGGCCGCCGAGGAGGCGGCCGCCCCCGGGATCGTCGGTGCGCACGTCGAGGTGGTCGCCGAGGGTGACCGCGTCGTCACCCACTACTTCGAGTCCAAGGAGCCCGGCTACCGGGGCTGGCGCTGGGCGGTGACGGTCACCCGGGCCTCCCGCGCCAAGAACGTCACGCTTGACGAAACCGTCCTGCTGCCCGGCTCCGACGCGCTCCTCGCCCCCGAGTGGGTGCCCTGGAGCGAGCGTCTGCGCCCCGGCGACATGGGTCCCGGCGACCTCCTGCCGACCGAGGCGGACGACCTGCGCCTGGAGCCCGGCTACTCCGGCGAGGACGCGCCGCCGCCGAACTCCGTGGTCTCGGAGGAGCTGGCGGACCACCTCGACGCCGAGGACGCCGAGATCGTCACCCGCACCCCCTCGCGGGGGGCCATCGCCGCCGTCGCCGACGAGCTCGGCATGCGCCGGGCCAGGGTCCTCTCCCGCTACGGGCTCCACACGGCCGCGGATCGCTGGGAGGAGTCCTTCGGCGCCCGGACGCCGATGGCCCAGGCCGCCCCGGCCACCTGCCAGTCCTGCGCGTTCCTGGTGCCGGTCGCCGGCTCCCTGAAGCAGGCCTTCGGTGTCTGCGCCAACGAGTTCTCCCCGGCGGACGGGCGGGTCGTCTCCCTCTCGTACGGCTGCGGAGGCCACTCGGAGGCCGCGATCATGCCGAAGCCGCCGCGGCCCGCGCCGCCCGTGCTCGACTCGATGGGGGCCGACGCGTTCCCGCTGCGTCCCGCGAAGGACTCCGGCTCGACGACCGAACCCGACGCGACCTCGGAGGACCTGGGCCACTCCTGAGGGGTGGTCGTTCCCGGCCCCCCGGGCGCCGTCGGCGGGTGAGCCGTGCCGGCGCCGTACGTCTCCGCGCGTGCCCCCGCGCGCCCCGGCGCCCGACGTGCCCGGCGGCGGGGGAGGGGCGGGGCGCGGTACCTTCGGGCCCCGGTGCCAACGCCCCGGCCCCGGCAGTATCACCGCCCCGCAGAGTGGAGTCAGACGTGAGCGTCAGCGTCCGGACGACGACCGACGGAACCGATCCCTTCGGCACCGCCCGGCTGCGGCGAGGTGTGCTCGACGCCTGGGGCGCGTCCCCCGCCCGCTTCCGGGAGGACGCCAACGCCGAGGAGGACCTCGCCCTCGGCGGCTACCGCGACCGCCTCGTCGTCGAACTCGCCCAGAACGCCGCCGACGCGGCCCACCGCGCCGGCGTCCCCGGCCGCCTCCGGCTCACCCTGCACCCCGCGGACCACGACGGCCCCGCCGTCCTCGCCGCCGCCAACACCGGCGCCCCCCTGGACGCCGCCGGAGCCGAGTCCCTGTCGACGCTCCGGGCCTCCGCCAAGCGCGAGCAGCAGGCGCACGGCGCCGTCGGCCGGTTCGGCGTCGGATTCGCCGCCGTCCTCGCCGTCACCGACGAGCCCGCCGTCCTCGGCCGCCACGGCGGCGTCCGCTGGTCCCTCCCCGAGGCCCGCGAACTCGCCGCCGAGTCCGCCCGGTACAGCCCCGGCCTCGGCGACGAACTGCGCCGCCGCGACGGCCACGTCCCCCTCCTGCGGCTCCCGCTGCCCGCCGAGGGCACCGCCCCCGACGGCTACGACACCGTCGTCGTCCTCCCGCTCCGCGACTCCGCGGCCCAGGACCTCGCCGAACGCCTCCTCGGATCCGTCGACGACGCGCTCCTCCTCACCCTTCCGGGGCTCGCCGAGATCGTCGTGGAGACCCCGGAAGGAGTACGCACCCTCAGCCGCTCCGAGGACGACGGATACGTACGCATCGTCGACTCCGCCACCGGCACCCACCGCTGGCGGACCGTCACCCACGGCGGTCCCCTCGACGCCGAACTCCTCAAGGACCGCCCGGTCGAGGAGCGCCTGCGCCCCCACTGGTCCGTCACCTGGGCCGTACCCGTGGACCCGGAGGGGGCCCCGCGCTATCCGCGGACCACTCCGGTCGTGCACGCGCCCACCCCCACCGACGAACCCCTCGGCATCCCCGCGCTCCTCATCGCCTCGCTGCCCCTGGACACCGCACGACGGCACCCGGCGCCCGGCCGGCTCACCGACTTCCTGGTGCAGCGGGCGGCCGACGCGTACGCCGAACTCCTCGCCGAGTGGCAGCCGGTGACCACCGCCACGCTCGACCTGGTCCCCGGCCCGCTCGGCAAGGGCCCCCTCGACGGGGCGCTGCGCGAGGCGATCCTGGACCGGCTGCCGCGCGTCGCGTTCCTGGCGCCGGCCGCGCCCACCGAGGAACTCCCCGCGCTCCGCCCGATCGAGGCCGAGGTCGCGGAGGGCGCGGGCGCGGACACCGTCGACGTCCTGGCCGAGGTGTTCCCGACCCTGCTCCCCGCCGGTCTGGAGCGCCGTCCCGAGCTGCGGACCCTCGGCGTCGGCCGCGTGCCGCTGACCGAGGCGATCGACCGGCTCGCCGGGGTGGACCGCGCCCCGACGTGGTGGTGGCGCCTGTACGACTCCCTCGCGGGCGTCGACCCGGACCGCCTGTCGGGCCTCCCGGTCCCGCTCGCCGAGGGCGCCGAAGGGGCCCGCGTCCGGACGGCCATCGGCCCCCGCCAGGTCCTCCTGCCCCAGGACCGGACCCCCGCCGAGCTGACCCGGCTCGGCCTGAAGGTCGCGCACCCCGAGGCCGCCCACCCGCTCCTGGAGAAGCTGGGCGCCCTGCCGGCCACGCCCCGCGCGGTCCTGACCACCCCGCAGGTGCGGGCGGCGGTCGCGGCCTCCCTCGACGCGGGCGAGATCTGGGACGAGGACGCGGACGCCCTGGACGCCGACGAACTCGCCGAGACCGTCCTCGCCCTGGTCAGGGACGCCGAGCTCGACCCGGGCGAGGAGCCCTGGCTGGGCGCGCTGGCGCTGCCCGACGAGGACGGCGAACTCTCCCCGGCGGGCGAGCTGGTGATGCCGGGCTCGGCGTTCGCCGCCGTGATGCGCGAGGACGAACTGGCCTACGTCGACGCCGAGCTGGCCTCCCGCTGGGGCGAGCAGCCGCTGGCCGCGTGCGGCGTCCTCGCCACCTTCGCGCTGGTCCGGGCGACCGACCTGCTGCTCGACCCGGACGAGGTCGAGCCGCGCGAGGGCGACTACCCGGAGCCGGACGACGCGGGGCTGCTCGACGCGGTCGACGTGTGGTGCGAGGACGTCCTGGACAGGCTGCCGGAGACCCCGGTGCCGCCGGTCGCGACGGAGATCGTGGCCGTACGGGACCTCGACCTGGTCGACGACGACGCGTGGCCGCGGGCGCTGGCCCTCCTGGCGCAGCCGCCGCTGCGCGACGCCCTCACCCAGCCCGTACGGATCCTCCTGCCGGACGGGACGACGGAGACGGTCCGCTCGTACACGGCGTGGTGGCTGCGCGACCACCCGGTCCTGGACGGCCGCCGCCCGGCGGGCCTGCGGGCGGAGGGCTCCGACCCCCTCCTCGCCGGCCTGTACGACTCCGCCGACGCGACCGGCTTCGAGGACGAGCAGGTCCTGCGGGCCCTCGGTGTCCGCACGTCGGTGGCGGCGCTGCTCGACGAGCCCGGCGGGGCGGCGGAACTCCTGGCGCGCCTTGCGGACCCGGCCCGGGAGGTCACGGACGCCCAGCTCCACGCGCTGTACACGGCGCTCGCGGACCTGGACCCGGAGCAGGTGACGCTGCCGGACGAGCTGCGCGCGGTGGTGGACGGCGAGGTGGTCGTGGTGGACGCGGCGGAGGCGATGGTGGCGGACGCGCCGGACCTGCTGCCGCTGACGGCCGGAGTGCCGCTGCTGCCGGTGGCGCCGGCGCGGGCGGCGGACCTGGCGGAGCTGTTCCAGGTGCGGCGGCTGAGCGAGGCGGTGGAGGCCGAGGTGGCGACGGTGGGCGAGGAGCACGAGGTGCCGGAGCCGGTCCGGATCCTGCTGGGCCCGGCGACCCCGGCCACGTACGTCGAGCACGAGGAGCTCAGGGCGGCGGACACGGAGCTCGACTGGCGCCGCACGGCGGACGGCGTCGTCCACGCCTCCACCCTGGAGGGCGTGGCGGCGGGCCTGGCCTGGTCGGCGGGCCAGTGGCCCCGCCGCTTCGAGGTGGCGGCCCTGCTGGAGGACCCGTCGAGGACCCCGGAACTGGCCAGGGACCGCTGGTTCGACTGAGGGGTCACGCGGTGAGGCCCCGCCGTGCCGGGCTCCTCCGGAGGGCCCGGTGGGCGAGGCCGAGGAGGAAGGCGTTGATCAGCGCGGAGAGGGCCAGCGCCGTGTAGTGGTACGCGGTCGCCCAGCCCGAGAGGCCGGTCAGCAGATCGGGGAGAAGCAGGACCGGGCTGCTGGGCGCGGTGGCCAGGGCGTACCAGAGGTCCGCGAAGGCCCGGCCCTCGGTCCACGGGCTGACCAGCAGGGGGAGCGACGCCACGAACGCCAGGTAGCCCAGGGAGAGGGGGTTGGCGAACGTGAGCCGGGCGACGGCGTGGGGGCGGCTGTCTCGCATGGGTGGGTTCCTCCTGCACGGTGCGGTCGTGCCGTGTCGGCGCGGGTCCCATCGTGCGGCGCACCGCCCGCTGTCCACCTGAGTAGGGCTACTCAAACCGGGGTGAGCGCGTGTACGTCCCGGCCCTGGGCCGCCGATCCGCCGGACGGCCTACGCCGGGAACCTCCGGTCCACCCAGCGCCAGGCGATCTCCAGGAGCAGGCCGCCCGTCGCCGCGATCGCCACCGCTGCCCACGGCAGTGTGGTGCCCACCAGCTTCAGGGCGAAGAAGTCCTGGAGCCAGGGGACGACGAGGACCAGGAGGAACGCGCCGCCCATCGTGGCGACCAGGGTGAGGCGCCACCACGTGTACGGGCGGGCGATGATCGCCAGGACCCACATCGAGACCAGGAACAGGGTCAGCGTCGCCGCGCTGGTCTCGGCCTCCAGGGCGCCCTCGCCGCTGTAGTGGTGGCGCGCCAGGAGGTACGTCGTGAACGTGGCCGCCCCCGCGATCACCCCGCTCGGGATCGCGTACCGCATCACCCGGCGGACGAAGTTTGGCCGGGCCCGCTCCTTGTTGGGGGCGAGCGCCAGGAAGAAGGCCGGGACGCCGATCGTCAGGGTCGACAGCAGGGTCAGGTGGCGGGGGAGGAAGGGGTACTCCACCTGCGAGCAGACCACCAGGACCGCCAGGAGGACCGAGTAGACCGTCTTCGTCAGGAAGAGGGTCGCCACGCGCGTGATGTTGCCGATGACCCGGCGGCCCTCCGCCACCACCGACGGGAGGGTCGCGAAGCTGTTGTTCAGCAGGACGATCTGGGCCACGGCCCGTGTCGCCTCCGAGCCCGAGCCCATCGACACCCCGATGTCCGCGTCCTTGAGCGCCAGGACGTCGTTCACGCCGTCGCCGGTCATCGCGACCGTGTGACCGCGGGACTGGAGCGCCGCCACCATGTCCCGCTTCTGCTGGGGCGTGACCCGGCCGAAGACCGCGTTCTCGTCGAGGACCTTCGCCATCTCCTCCCGGTCCTCCGGGAGCGTGCGGGCGTCCACCGTGTGCGCCGCGCCCGGCATGTCGAGCTTCCCGGCCACCGCGCCCACGGAGACCGCGTTGTCGCCGGAGATGACCTTCGTGGCGACGTGCTGGTCGGCGAAGTAGGAGAGGGTGTCGGCGGCGTCCGGGCGCAGCCGCTGCTCCAGGACGACCAGGGCGGTGGGGCGGGCGCCGGTCGCGACGTCGGGGGAGTCGAGGCCGTTCGCCGTACGGGCCAGGAGCAGGACCCGCAGGCCCTGTTCGTTGAGGTGGTCGATCTCCGTGAGCGTGGGGTCCCCGGCGGGCAGGAGGACGTCGGGGGCGCCCAGCAGCCAGGCCGAGTCCTGGCCGTCGCCCTCGCTGAAGGCGGCCCCGCTGTACTTCCGTGCCGAGGAGAACGGCAGCGCCTCGGTGCACCGCCACTGCACGGTGTCGGGGTAGGCGTCGATGATGGCCTGGAGGGAGGCGTTCGGCCGGGGGTCGGACTCACCGAGGGCGCCGAGGACCTTGCGTACGTAGGCCTCGTCGGCGCCGTCGAGGGTGCGGAGCTCCGTGACGTCCATGCCGCCCTCGGTCAGCGTGCCCGTCTTGTCCAGGCAGACGACGTCCACGCGGGCGAGGCCCTCGATCGCCGGCAGCTCCTGCACGAGGCACTGCTTGCGTCCGAGTCGTACGACTCCGATCGCGAAGGCGACCGAGGTGAGCAGGACCAGTCCCTCGGGGATCATCGGGACGATGCCGCCGACGGTGCGGGCGACGGCGTCCTTGAAGTTGTCGTCCTTGACGACGAGCTGGCTGATGATGAGACCGATGGCGGTCGGGACCATCATCCAGGTCACGTACTTGAGGATCGTCGAGATGCCCGTGCGCAGTTCGGAGTGGACGAGCGTGAAGCGGGAGGCCTCTTCGGCGAGCTGGGCCGCGTAGGCCTCGCGGCCGACCTTGGTGGCGGTGAACGCGCCGCCGCCGGCGACGACGAAAGAGCCCGACATCATCCGGTCGCCGGGCTTCTTCACCACCGGGTCGGCCTCGCCGGTGAGCAGCGACTCGTCGATCTCCAGGCTGTCGGCCTCGGCGACCTCGCCGTCGACGACGACCTTGTCGCCGGGGCCGAGCTCGATGAGGTCGCCGAGGACGATCTCGGAGGTGGAGAGTTCGGCGGCGACGCCGTCGCGCCGGACGGTGGGTTTCGCCTCGCCGATGACGGCGAGGCCGTCGAGGGTCTTCTTGGCGCGGAGTTCCTGGATGATGCCGATGCCGGTGTTGGCGACGATCACGAAGCCGAAGAGGCTGTCCTGGATCGGCGCGACGAAGAGCATGATCACCCAGAGCACGCCGATGATCGCGTTGAAGCGGGTGAAGACGTTGGCGCGGACGATGTCCGTGGCCGAGCGGGAGCTGCGGACGGGGACGTCGTTGACCTCGCCGCGGGCGACGCGCTCGGCGACCTCGGCGGAGGTGAGTCCGGCGGGGCGGTGGACAACGGGCGGCCCCACCGCCTCGGCCTCGCCGCCGTCGGTGTCGATCTTCGCCCGCTGAGTCATGTTTTCGACGGTACGACCGGAATCGACCGTTCACCTGCCGAGAAGGGCGAAGATCAGACCGGGGGAGGAGGGGAATCGTCCCCCGGTGCCATGCCGGCGGGCGCGACCCGGGCCCCTGGGCCTACTCGGCTCCCCGGCTGCTCGGCTCCCGGGGCCGACTCGGCTCCCTGGGCCTACTCTGCTCCCCGGGCCCCCTCGGGGCCCGCCTCCGCCGCGTGGGCCGCCGCGTGCCGCTTGATCGCGGCGTCACGCTTGCGCACGTACCAGATGCCGATCAGGCCGAGTCCGGCGCCGGCGAGGCAGGTCCACACCCACCAGGTCAGATCCCGGTCGTCGAACCAGCCGTAGAACGGGACCTGGACGAGGAAGAGGACGAACCACAGGATCGTTCCGCCGGTGATCGTGGCGACGACCGGCCCTTCGAGGGGCTCGGGTGCCTCGTGCTTAGGTGTCCACTTCGCCATGGAGGTCAGTCTAGGTGGCGGGAAATCGTATCTACGCGCGGAGATAGACGCTCGCTCGTTCATGTGTTCATACTGAAACGGTTTGCCTCTGGCGGGTTTCCTTCGTATGAACCGCCAAACGGACATCTCCCGAAGAGGAACCCACCCCATGAGCACCACGGCCACCGCCAAGGCCATGCCCCCCGAGCCCTCCGCTCCCCAGGAGCCGACCTCGGGCCTCGACCGCTACTTCAAGATCTCCGAGCGCGGCTCGACCGTCGCCCGCGAGGTCCGCGGCGGCTTCGCCACCTTCTTCGCGATGGCCTACATCATCGTGCTGAACCCGATCATCCTCGGCAGCGCGAAGGACATGTACGGCCACCAGCTCGACGGCGGCCAGCTCGTCACGGCCACCGTCCTGACCGCGGCCTTCTCGACGCTCCTCATGGGCGTCATCGGCAACGTCCCGATCGCCCTCGCCGCCGGCCTCGGCGTCAACACGGTCGTGGCGCTCCAGCTCGCGCCGAGGATGTCCTGGCCGGACGCCATGGGCATGGTCGTCCTCGCGGGCATCGTCGTGATGCTGCTCGTCGCGACCGGTCTGCGCGAGCGCGTGATGAACGCGGTCCCGGTCGGCCTGCGCAAGGGCATCGCGATCGGCATCGGCCTCTTCATCATGCTGATCGGCCTCGTCGACTCGGGCTTCGTCTCCCGCATCCCCGACGCCGCGCACACCACCGTCCCGCTCCAGCTCGGCGGCGACGGCCACCTCACCGGCTGGCCGGTGCTCGTCTTCATCCTGGGCACGCTCCTCACCCTCGCGCTGATCATCCGCAAGGTGCCGGGCGCGATCCTCATCTCGATCGTCGTCATGACGATCGTGGCGATGGTGATCAACGCGGTCGCGACCGTCCCGTCCTGGGGCCTCACCACCCCGGAGTGGCCCGGCAACCCGGTCGCCTCGCCCGACTTCGGCCTGGTCGGCGAGGTCAGCCTCTTCGGCGGCTTCGACAAGGTCGGCTACCTGACCGGCGTGCTGTTCGTCTTCACCGTCCTGCTGTCCTGCTTCTTCGACGCCATGGGCACGATCCTCGGCGTCGGCGACGAGGCCAAGCTGATCGACAAGGACGGCAACTTCCCCGGCATCAACAAGGTCCTGCTGGTGGACGGCCTGGCCGTCGCCTCCGGCGGTGCGACCTCCTCGTCGGCCACCACCTGCTTCGTGGAGTCCACGGCGGGCGTCGGCGAGGGTGCCCGTACCGGCCTCGCCTCGGTCGTCACCGGCGGTCTGTTCTCGGTGGCGCTGTTCCTCACGCCGCTGGCCACGATGGTCCCGTCCCAGGCGGCCACGCCCGCGCTGCTCGCGGTCGGCTTCCTGATCCTGGCCGGGTCCATCAAGGACATCGACTGGAGCGACTACACCATCGCGGTGCCGGCGTTCCTGGCCATGGTGATGATGCCGTTCACGTACTCGATCACGAACGGCATCGGCATCGGCTTCATCGCGTTCAGCGTGCTGCGGCTCGCGGCGGGCCGGGGCCGGGAGGTCCCGGTGGCCATGTACGTCGTGTCGGCGGTCTTCGTCTTCTACTACGCGATGCCGGCGCTCGGCCTCACGTGATCGCGGGGGGTGTCGGCGGCCGATCCGGCCGCCGGTTCCCCGTCCCCTTCCCCGTAGAACCTCTCCGTCTCGTCGACGGCGGTCTTGAACCGCTCGTCGAAATCCTCGCGAATGAGCGTCCGGACGACATAGTCCTGGACGCTCATTCCTCTTTTCGCGGCGTGACTCCTGAGCCGGTCGAGCAGCTCACCGTCGATGCGCAGGCTGAGCACTGTCGATCCCATGCGGTTCAGGGTCGGGGCAGTCGGGGCTCCTTTGCGTCACTTTCTGGATCCGACTCACTCGTTTGGGTGATACATGGATGCGGAAGCGTGATCTGTGCTCATGCGGTTCACGCGCGGGCGCAGTGGCGGGGGGCCAAGTGGCGCGGACGTACCCGCGCGACGGGTGGGTCGCGCGGGTGGGGGAGTGCGCGTGTGATCCGTGTGACGTCAGCCCGTTCCCGTTGGTATTTAGGCAGAGTAATGAGTTAGGCTAACAAACATGCCTGACCTGTCCCACGGCACAGCCGACGACGCCGCGGCCGTGAACGCGCTCCGCTCCTCCGTCATGCGACTGGGCCGACGCCTCAAGCACCAGCGCGTCGACGAGTCGCTGAGCCCCACCGAGATGTCGGTGCTCGGCACCCTGTCGCTCTGCGGCTCCGCCACACCCGGCGAGCTGGCCCGCAAGGAGCACGTCCAGCCGCCGTCGATGACCCGTATCGTCGCGCTGCTGGAGGCCAAGGGACTGGTCCGGCTGGAGCCGCACCCCGACGACCGCCGGCAGAAGGTGGTCAGCCAGACCGAGCAGGCCGAAGCCATGCTCGAAGAGTCCCGCCGCAAGCGGAACGCCTGGCTGGCCTCCCTCGCCGAGGGCCTGGACGAGGACGAGTGGGCCAAGCTGCGCGCGGCCGCCCCGGTCCTGGAGAAGCTCGCCCACCTCAGCCCCTCTCCCCGGGGGTAGCTCCCCCGGCATCCCCCATCCGACGCGCCAAGGAGGCGACGCACTTTGAGTACGGGACCCGGAGCAGACTCCGCACCCGTCCACAAACCCACCCTCGACACCCGCGGGCGGGGGGAAACCTTCTCCTCGCTCAGGATCCGCAACTACCGGCTGTTCTTCACCGGCGCCATCGTCTCCAACACCGGTACGTGGATGGCCCGCATCACCCAGGACTGGCTGGTCCTGAGCCTCACCGGCTCGGCCGCCGCCGTCGGCATCACCACGGCCCTGCAGTTCCTGCCGATGCTGCTCTTCGGCCTCTACGGCGGAGTCATCGCCGACCGCTACCCGAAGCGGCGCCTCCTGCTCGTCAGCCAGGCGGCCCTCGGCCTCTGCGGCATCGCCCTCGCCGTCCTCACCCTCTCCGGCCACATCCAGGTCTGGCACGTCTACCTCATCGCCTTCCTCCTCGGCATGGTGACCGTCGTCGACAACCCGGCCCGGCAGTCCTTCGTCTCCGAGATGGTCGGCCCCGACCGCCTCCGCAACGCCGTCTCCCTCAACTCGGCGAACTTCCAGTCCGCGCGGCTCGTCGGCCCCGCCGTCGCCGGTGTCCTCATCGCCGGCGTCGGCAGCGGCTGGGCGTTCCTCCTCAACGGACTGTTCTTCCTCGCCCCCCTCACCAGCCTGCTGCTCATGCGGCCGGGCGAGCTCCACAAGGTGGAGCGCGCCCCGCGCGGCAAGGGCCAGCTGAGAGAGGGCCTGCGGTACGTGGCCGGGCGTCCGGACCTGATCTGGCCGATCGTCCTCGTCGGCTTCGTCGGCACCTTCGGGTTCAACTTCCCGATCTGGCTCACCGCCTTCTCCGGCGAGGTCTTCCACGTCGGCGCGGGCGCGTACGGCCTCCTCAACACCCTCATGGCGGCCGGCTCGCTCGTGGGCGCCCTCGCGGCGGCCCGCCGCGGTTCGACCCGGCTGCGGATGCTGGTGATCGCGGCGGCGGTCTTCGGCGCCCTGGAGATCGCCGCGGCGCTGTCGCCGGCGTTCTGGCTGTTCGCGCTGCTGCTCGTCCCGATCGGCATGATCGGCCTCACGGTCAACATCACCGCGAACTCGGCCGTCCAGCTCGCGACGGACCCCGCGATGCGGGGCCGGGTGATGAGCCTCTACATGATGGTCTTCGCCGGGGGCACGCCGATCGGCGCGCCGCTCCTCGGCTGGGTCACCGACACGTACGGAGCCCGCGTCGGCTTCGCGACCGGCGGTGTGATCTCGCTGGCGGCGGCGGTCGTCATCGGCCTGATCCTGGCGAAGGTCGGCGACCTGAAGATGGCCTTCGGCTGGCGCCACGGGCACCCGCAGGTCCGCTTCGTGGCCCGCGAACGACTGGCGACGGCGGCCTGACCGTCCCGAGGGGCGGGGACGGGGGGCACCACACCCCCGGTCCCCGCCCCTCGCGCGACCCGTCGTCGCAGTACGGCCCGCGCCGCCCCGGAGCGGCGGGTCCTCAGACCCGGCGCTCCAGGATCTGGCCCGCCCAGTCGCCGACCAGGAACGTGTCCGTCGAGGTGAAGCCCTGGCCCTCGTAGTACGCGATCAGCCGTCCCTCGCTGCCCGCGAAGCAGTCCACCCGCAGCAGGGACACCCCCTGCCGCCGGGTCTCCTCCACCGCGTGCGCGAGCAGCGCCGCCCCCACCCCGTGCCCGTGGAACCGCGCGTCGGTCGCGAGCAGCCGTACGTACACCTCGGGCTCGTCCACCCGGGGCACGTGCTTGCCCGGGTGCGGGGTCAGCGTCATCGTCCCCGCCGGTACGCCGTCGATCTCGGCGATCCACGGGTCGCCCTCGCTCATCGTGTCCTCGACCTGTCGCACCGCCTTGGGCCGTGCCGAGAACGGCTCGGTGCCCCACTGCGCGGTGACTCCCTTGCCGTTGAGCCAGACCACGGCGCTGTCGAGGACGCCGAGTATCGCGGGGAGGTCCTCCGCCCCGCCCTTCCTGATGGAGATCTTCATGCCGGAGAGGCTAACGGCTGCCACACTCGGCCCATGAGGCTCTTCGCCGCGGTCCTGCCGCCGCCCGGACGGCAGGACGAGCTCGGACCCGTCGTCGACCGCCTGCACCGGCTGCCCGGCGCGGACGGCCTGCGCTGGACCTCGCGGCCCGGCTGGCACCTCACGCTCGCCTTCATGGGCGAGGTCGACGAGGAGCTGCTGCCCGAGCTGCGCGTCCGGCTCGCCCGCGCCGCCCACCGCACCCCTCCCTTCGCGCTCCGGCTCCACGGCGGCGGGCACTTCGGGCGGCGGGCCCTGTGGGCCGGGGTCGCCGGGGACCTGGACGAGCTGCGGCTGCTCGCCGAGCGGGCCGACGCCGCCGCGCGCCGGGCCGGGGTCCCCATGGAGGAGCACCGCCGCTACCAGGCGCACCTGACGCTGGCCCGGGCGCGCCGGGACGAGGTGGACCTGCACCCCTTCCTCGCCGAGCTCGGCACCTTCGAGGGCACCCGCTGGGAGGTGGGCGAGCTGGTCCTGGTGCGGTCGAACCTCCCGGTGAGCGGGGTGCGGGGCGAGCAGCCGCGGTACGAGAGGGTCGACGGCTGGCCCCTTGCGGGGTCGGCGGGGCGGCCGGGTTAACCTCGAAGGGTGGACCCTAAGACCCGTAACCGCATCATGGCCGGCGTTCTCGTACTGATGTTCGCGATCATCGCGGTGGCATCGGTGGTCGGCCAGTAGGCCCCTCCCCACCCCGTGGGAACCCCCTTGCTTCGAGCGCACTCCAAGCAGTTGGCTTGTCGTTCATGGAGTACACGCAGCTCGGACGCACCGGACTCAAGGTCAGCCGACTCGTCCTCGGGACGATGAACTTCGGACCCCAGACGGACGAAGCCACCAGCCACGCCATCATGGACTCGGCGCTGGACGCGGGGCTCAACTTCTTCGACACCGCCAACGTGTACGGCTGGGGTGAGAACAAGGGCAGGACCGAGGAGATCGTCGGTTCCTGGTTCGCGAAGGGCGACGGCCGCCGCGACCGCACGGTCCTCGCCACGAAGGTCTACGGGAACATGGGCGCCGACGGCGAGGCCTGGCCCAACCACGACAAGCTCTCGGCGGTGAACATCCGCCGCGCGGTCGAGGGCAGCCTCAAGCGCCTCGGCACGGACTACATCGACCTCTACCAGTTCCACCACATCGACCGCGCGACCCCCTTCGAGGAGATCTGGCAGGCGGTCGACGTCCTCATCCAGCAGGGCAAGATCCTCTACGCCGGCTCCTCCAACTTCCCCGGCTACAAGATCGCCCAGGCCAACGAGACCGCCGCCCGGCGCGGCTCGGTCGGCCTGGTCAGCGAGCAGTGCCTCTACAACCTCTTCGAGCGGCGCGCGGAGATGGAGGTCGTCCCGGCCGCGCAGGAGTACGGCCTCGGGGTCATCCCCTGGTCGCCGCTGCACGGCGGGCTGCTCGGCGGCGTCCTGAAGAAGGAGTCCGAGGGCAAGCGGCGCACGGAGGGCCGCGCGGCGGCCACCCTCGCCGACCCGGCGTCCCGCGCGCAGCTGCAGGCCTACGAGGACCTGCTCGACAAGCACGGCCTGGAGCCGGGCGAGACGGCCCTGGCGTGGCTGCTCACGCGGCCCGGCGTGACCGGCCCGATCGTCGGCCCGCGCACGCCCGAGCAGTTGGCCGGCGCGCTCCGCGCCCTGGAGCTGGAGCTGAGCGAGGAGCTCCTGGCGGGCCTCGACGAGATCTTCCCGGGCCCGGGCCCGTCCCCGGAGGCCTTCGCCTGGTGACGGAGTGATCCCGGACCCACGGGGCCCCCGGCGGCGCACCTCCGCGCCGCCGGGGCCCACCCGCGCTGCCCGGGAGGACCCGTGCCGCCCGGGTGGACCCTGTGCCGCCGGGGTGGACCCGGCGCCGCCTGAACCCGCCCGCTACCCCGTGTACGGGCCGCCCAGGCCCCAGGCCTGGTGCATCGCGTCGGCGAAGGCCGCCGCCAGCTTGTGCTCGCCCGAGGGGCCCGGGTGGGTGCCGTCGTAGGTGTCCCCGTCGAGCGCGTACGACTCCGTCACCGGGGCCAGCAGAAGCGGGGAGGCGGCCGTGTCCAGGTCGGCGACCGCCTTCGCGAGCAGCTCGTTGAAGCGCGCGCACTCCAGGGCGAAGGGGGCGTCGTACCCGGCGCGCACGTTCGGGATGACCGGCAGCAGGACGGCCCGGACACGCGGGTTCGCGGCGCGGGCCGCCGCGACGAAGGCCCGGACGTTCTCCTCGGTCTGCCCGCTGTCGGTGTAGAAGCCGAGGTCGATCAGGCCCAGCGAGACCAGCAGGACGTCGGCGCCGGTCTCCGCCACCGTGTCGCCGATCACGGGTGCCATGTGCAGCCAGCCCTCGCCCCAGCCGGCGAGATGGCGCCGGGCGGCGGCGGGGAAGGCGGGGTCGGCGTACGCCTCGGAGGCCGGGGCGTCGGCGACCGGGTCGTACAGCGAGGTGCGGGGGCCGACGATCTCGTACCCGCCGGGCAGGGTGGACTCCAGGTGCCGCCACATGCGGTACCGCCAGGTCCAGTCGCCGGCGCGTCCGATGGTCATGCTGTCGCCGACGAACAGAAAACGCATGGTCATATCATCGCGGACGGCGTCCCGGACCTGCGACGTGATCCGGGACACGGGCCGCGGCGACCGGCTACGCCAGGAAGCCGCCGACCTCCGCCGCGAACCGCTCCGCGTCGTCGTGCCACGGGAAGTGCCCGGCCCCGTCCAGGACGACGAGGGACGACTTCGGGAACAGGCCCGCGTACGCGGCCGCCGTCGGCACCGGGGTGTTCACGTCCCCTTCCCCCGCCACCACGAGCACCGGCCGCGGGAACTCCGCGAACACCGCGCGGGTGGCCGCCGGGTCGAAGGCCCCCTCGCTCGCGAAGACGCCCGCGCCCTCGCGGTTCCGCTGCCCCTCCCCGGCGGCGTGCCGCGCCCGCGCCGCCGCGTCCCAGGTCCCGTGGAAGAACGGCGCCACGGCCTGGAAGGTCTCGCCGGTGCCACGCCCCGCCGTGACCTCGAGGAGCGCCGCGTACGCCGGACCGAACCACGGCTCGCCCTCCCGCAGCCGCGCCGCCGCGAGCCGTTCCTCGGGTGCCGTGTCGAGCCCGACGGCCGCCGTGCCCGGGGTGACGAGCACGAGCCGGCCGACGCGTCCGGGGTGCCGGGCCGTGTACAGGGCGGCCAGGTTCGCCCCCGCCGAGTGGCCGAGGAGGTCGACGGCGTCGAGCCCGAGGTGCGCACGCAGCGCCTCCACGTCGTCGACGAGCCGGTCGCAGCGGTACGAGGCGGGGTCGGCCGGCGCGGCCGACGCACCGGTGCCCCGCAGGTCGAGCCGGATCAGCCGCCGCCGGCCGGTCAGCCGGCCGAGGTCGCCGAGATAGGCGGAGTCCTGGAGCGGACCGCCGGGGAGGCAGAGCAGCGGGTCGCCCGTTCCGGACTCGTGGTAGGCGAGGGCGGTGCCGTCAGGCGCGGTGAAGGTCTGGGGAGTCGGCATGGGCGCGACCCTGGCAGCGGCCGAAGGGCAGGTCAACAGGGTTTCGCAGCGCGTCGTGGGAAGCCGGCGGCCGGTCGGACGATCTTCCCCGCGGCGGGCCGCCGTGTCGTGGCAGGCTGGGGGCATGCGATCTGCTCTGTGCGCCCTCGGCGCGGCCACGGCCCTGGTACTGCTGCCGGCCGGGCATGCCCGTGCCGAAGGGCCGGAGCCGGACCGGGACTTCACCATCGAGGACTCCCGCGTCACCGAGTCCAGCGGCCTCGCCGCCAGCCGGGCCCACCCGGGGATCTACTGGACGCACAACGACCAGGACGCGCCGCTGATCTACGGCATCGACTCCCGCACGGGGAAGACGGTCGCGACCCTGACGATGCGGGGCGTCGGCACCCCGCGCGACATGGAGGCCATCGCGGTCGGTCCGGACGGCGACATCTACGTCGGCGACATCGGCGACAACCTCGACGGCTCCTGGGACCACGTCTGGATCTACCGCTTCCCCGAGCCGAAGGTCCTCGGGGACCGCACGGTGACGGCGAAGCAGTACGTCGTGAAGTACGCCGACGGGGCGCGCAACGCGGAGGCGCTGATGGTCCACCCGAAGACCGGCCGGGTGTACATCGCGAGCAAGAACGAGGAGGGCGGCGGCCTGTACGCGGGCCCCGAGCGGCTCTCCTCGTCCGGGACGAACACCTTCCGGCGCATCGGCGACGTGCCGTGGGTGACCGACGGGGCCTTCTCGCCGGACGGCGAACGGCTGGTGCTGCGCGGCTACCTCATGGCGCGCGAGTACGCGTGGAAGGACGGCCGCCTCGCCGACGGGGGCACCTCGATCGGCGCCCCGTTCCAGGGGCAGGCGGAGTCCGTGACGTACACGCCCGACGGCTCGGCCTTCATGCTGGGCTCCGAGGGACAGAAGAGCCGGGTGGTGCGGCTGGAGCGGCAGGGCGCCGCGAGTCCCTCGGGGAAGCCCGCGGACACCCCGGGCGCGCCCGACACGTCCCGGCCGCCGTCCGGGCAGGACGCCGGGGAGGGCGGGAACGCGACCATGGGCTTCCTGGTCCTCGCCGGCGCCACACTGCTGGTCGTCGGCGCGAAGCGCCTCTTCCGACGCCGCTGACGCCCGCCGGGGCGGCGGCTCCTCCGACGCCGCATACCCCCGCCCGGGCGGCGCCTCTACAGGTGCCGCCGACACCCGCTCCCCCCCCCGACGGCCGAAGGGCCCGTCGCCGGACGGAATCCGGTGACGGGCCCTTCGGGCGTACGGGCGGGAGGGTTACAGCTTCTCGATGACGTAGTCGATGCAGGCCGTCAGGGCGCGCACGTCCGCCGGGTCGATCGCCGGGAACATCGCGACGCGCAGCTGGTTGCGGCCCAGCTTGCGGTACGGATCCGTGTCCACGATGCCGTTCGCCCGCAGCGCCTTCGCGACCGCCGCCGCGTCGATGTCGTCGGCGAAGTCGATGGTGCCGATGACCTGCGACCGCTTCGCCGCGTCCGCGACGAACGGCGTCGCGTACTTCGACTCCTCGGCCCAGCCGTACAGCGCGTCCGAGGACTCCTTCGTCCGGGCCACGGCCCAGTCCAGACCGCCCTGGCCGTTGATCCACTTCAGCTGCTCGTTCAGCAGGAAGAGGGTCGAGAGCGCCGGGGTGTTGTACGTCTGGTTCTTCAGCGAGTTGTCGATCGCCGTCGGCAGCGAGAAGAACTCCGGGATGTGCCGACCGGACTCGTGGATCTTCTTCGCGCGCTCCAGGGCCGCCGGGGAGAAGGCGGCCAGCCACAGGCCGCCCTCGGCGGCGAAGGACTTCTGCGGCGCGAAGTAGTAGACGTCCGTCTCGGTGATGTCGACCGGGAGGCCGCCCGCGCCGGAGGTCGCGTCGACCAGGACCAGCGCGCCCTCGTCGGCGCCCGCGACCCGCTTCAGCGGAGCGGCGACACCGGTGGAGGTCTCGTTGTGCGTGTACGCGTAGACGTCCACGCCCGCCTCGGCCACCGGCTCCGGGTGGGTGCCCGGGTCGGAGGAGATCACGGTCGGCTCCGCCAGCCACGGGGCCAGCTTGGAGGCCTTCGCGAACTTGGAGGAGAACTCGCCGAAGGTGAGGTGCTGCGACTTCTGCTCGATGAGCCCGTGGGTCGCGACGTCCCAGAAGGCGGTGGAGCCGCCGTTGCCCAGGATCACCTCGTAACCCTCGGGGAGCGAGAAGAGGTCACGGATGCCGGAACGTACCTCGCCGACCAGGTTCTTCACCGGAGCCTGGCGGTGGGACGTACCGAGGAGAGAGGTGCCGGTGGCGGCCAGGGCGTCCAGCGCCTCCGTACGCACCTTGGAGGGGCCCGCGCCGAAACGGCCGTCGGCGGGCTTGATGTCAGCGGGAATCTGGATATCAGCCACGAGGCGGAGAGTATCGGGTCGGGAAGGGCCCGGTCGCCGGATGTCCGCCCGATGAGACGAGCGCTGAGACATCCTGGGGTGGTGGGAAGACACGAACAGCACACGTCGGAGCTGGCCGCCGCCCTGCGCGCAGCGGTCGCGGGAGAGGTCGACTTCTCCGCCGCCGCCCGGGCAATGACGACCATGGACGCCTCCAACTACCGCCGGATCCCGGCCGGTACGGTCGCGCCGCGCGACGCCGACGACCTCGCGGCCGTCCTGGAGGTGTGCCGGGACCACGGCACGACCCCGGTCGTCGCGCGGGGCGCCGGGACCTCGATCGGCGGCCAGGCGACCGGCACCGGCGTCGTGCTCGACCTCACACGGCACATGGGCGGGATCGTCTCCCTGGACCCGGAGGCGCGGACGGCCGTGGTCCGGCCGGGGCTCGTCCTCGACCGGCTGCGGGCGGCGGCCCGCCCGTACGGACTGACCTTCGGCCCCGATCCGTCCACGCACAGCCGCTGCACCCTCGGCGGCATGATCGGCAACAACGCGTGCGGGGCGCACTCGGTCGCCTGGGGGACCACGGCGGACAACGTGCGCTCGCTCGACGTGATGACCTACCGGGGCGCGGCGTTGACGCTGGGCCCGGACGGGCGCGGCGCCCCCGCCGGACTCCTCGACCTCGTCGACCGCAACCTCGCCCTCCTCCGGACCGGCTACCCCGCCGGACTGCCGCGCCGCATCTCCGGGTACGCGCTGGACGCGCTGCTCCCGGAACGGGGCGTGGACGTGGCCCGCTCGTTCTGCGGCAGCGAGGGGACGCTGGGCGTGGTGACGGAGGCGACGGTGGCGCTCGTCCCGCTGCCGGCCGAGCCGGTGCTCGTGGTGCTCGGGTACGCGGACGAGAGCGCGGCGGCGGAGGCGGCGGCGGGGCTCCTGCCGTTCGGGCCGCTGACCGTCGAGGGGATGGCGGCCGACCTCGTCCGGGGCGCCGCCGGGCTGCCCCGCGGTGCGGCATGGCTGTTCTGCGAGACGGACGGGGAGGGCGCCGCCCGGAAGCTGGTCAGGGCGGCCGACGCGATCGACTCCGTCGTGGTGACCGACCCGGCGGGACAGCGGGCGCTGTGGCGGATCCGCGAGGACGCGGCGGGCACCGCGACCAGGACCCCCGGTGGCGGGGAGGCCTGGCCGGGATGGGAGGACTGCGCGGTGCCACCGGCGAGGCTCGGCGCGTACCTCCGTGAATTCCGTGCGCTGCTCGCGGACTTCGGCCTCCGCGGAGTGCCGTACGGGCACTTCGGCGACGGCTGCGTCCACGTCCGGATCGACTTCGACCTGTGGACGGAGAAGGGGGTACGGGACTTCCGCCGGTTCTCCGAGGCGGTGGCCGACCTCGTGGTCGCCCACGGCGGCTCGCTCTCCGGGGAGCACGGGGACGGGCAGGCGCGGGCCGAACTGCTGCCGCGGATGTACGGGGAGGAGCTCGTCGCCCTGTTCGGCGCGGTCAAGGACGTGTGGGACCCGGACGGCGGCCTCAACCCGGGGATGCTGGTCCGCCCGCGCCCGCTCGACGAGGGCCTGCGGTTCACGGGGCTGCCGCTGGTGGGCCTCGGCAGGGAGGCTGCCAGGTGCGTGGGCGTGGCCAAGTGCCGCGTGGACGGACCGAGTTCGGGTCCGGGGGTGATGTGTCCCTCGTACCGGGCGACGGGGGAGGAGAAGCACTCGACGCGCGGGCGGGCCCGGCTGCTCCACGAGATGGCGCTCGGCGAGGTGATCACGGACGGCTGGCGCTCGGAGGAGGTCCGGGAGGCGCTGGACCTGTGCCTGTCGTGCAAGGGGTGCCGCAGCGACTGCCCGGTGGGCGTCGACATGGCCGCGTACAAGGCGGAGTTCCTCGACCGGCACTACGCGGGACCGCTCGGCTTCCTGCGCCGGCCGCGCTCGCACTGGTCGATGGGACTTCTGCCGCGCTGGCTGGACCTGTTCGGACGGGGCCTGAACGCCGCGATGCGGCTGCCGTTCGCGACTCGCCTCGCGGGGGTGACACCGGAGCGGACGATGCCGAGGGTCGCGCGCGAGACGCTGACGGCGTGGTTCGCCGAACGGGCCTCGTCCCGCCCGCCGTCCCTGACGCTGTGGCCGGACACCTTCACGGACCACCTGGCGCCGGAGGCGGGCCGGGCGGCGGTACGGGTCCTGGAGGCGGCGGGGCTGGGGGTCGCGCTGCCCCGGGGGCGGGTGTGCTGCGGGCTGACGTACGTGTCGACGGGCCGGCTCGGTGCGGCGAGGCGGGTGATGCGGCGGACCCTGGACGTCATGGAGGACGGCGGCACCGGACCGGCGGGATCCGGGGCGCGGCCCGTGGTGGTCCTGGAGCCGTCCTGCGCGGCCACCCTCCGGACCGACCTGCCCGAACTGCTGCCGGACGACCCGAGGGCGGCACGGCTGGCGGCGTCGGTGCGGACGTTCGCGGAGGCCCTGGAGACGCTGGCGCCGCACTGGCGGCCACCGCGCCTGGACCGCCCGGTGACGGGCCAGACCCACTGCCACCAGCACGCGGTCCTCGGCGACGCGGCCGACCGCCGCCTGCGCGAACGCGCGGGCCTGACGGGCGACCTCGCGGGCGGCTGCTGCGGCCTGGCGGGCAACTTCGGCTTCGAGCCGGGCCACTACGAGGTGTCGGTGACGTGCGCGGAGGACCAGCTGCTGCCGGCCCTGCGGGCCGCGCCCCCGGAGGCGACCGTCCTGGCGGACGGCTTCTCGTGCAGGACGCAGATGACGGACCTGGCGGGCGTGAGGGGCCGGCACCTGGCGGAGGTGCTGGCGGAGGGGGTGGACGAGGGGGAGGTGCCGGGGGAGGTGCCGGGGGAGGCGGGTCTTTGAGGTTCTGGGGGTGAGGGGCCTGGTCTGGCTCGGGTGCGGCCGCCCTCTTTCCGAGTGTGGCGGCCTCCACCACCGCGTCAAGGGCGCCTTCGGCGTCGCTGCGCGATGGGCTGCGCCCACCCTTGACCCGGCGGCGGAGGCCGCCTTTTCACACTCGGAGGGCGGCCGGGGGCGGGGCCGCGCGGGGGCTTCGGGTAGTGGTCGGTGTCGGCGGGCGGGTGCGGGTCGGTGGGTGGGGGCTTGGTTTGTGGCGGGGGTGGGTGGGCGTTGTTCCGTTGGTTCGGGGTGCGCGGTTGTTGAATGGGGTGGCCCGGCGGCGCTTAGCGGCTGTCCTTCGTCGTTGGGCTGGGACTCAGGCCCCGCTGGTCACCGCCGGTGGGTGGTGGGGTGGAGTCGGCGAGTGTTTCTTGCACTTTCATCGCCCGATAAGGGCGATTCGCCCCTCATGGGGCATCCTTCGGGGCGCGTTACTCGGAGTAGCCCGCAGTTTCATTCGCTCACACCCCACCGGGGGTGACCAGCGGGGCCTGAAGCCCCACCCCGAACTATCGCAACCCGCTAAGCCGGGCCCAACCGCCCCATTCAACGACCGCGCACCCCGAACCGGCCGACGGGGTCCCACCGGCCTCGGCCGCGAGCCAAGCCCCCACCCACCGGCCGTCCGGCGCACGTCGACGCCGACCGCTGCCCGAAGCCAGGCGTGGACCCCGCCCCCGGACCGCCCTCCGAGAGTGTTTTCGCTCCTTCCGGTGGTGGGTCAAGGGTGGAGCGCAGCGGAATCGGCGAAGCCGACGCGACGAAGGAGCGCCCTTGACGCACCGCCGGAAGGAGCGACTCTCGGAAAGAGGGCGGTCCCACCAGAAGCCCACTTGTCGGCCGCGCCGTTGCCGCCCTTGCCTGCGTTCATGCGCCCGCAGGTCCAAGTTCCTTCGAAAGAGGGCCGGTTACCCGATTTGGACCTCCAAGGTGAGGTGCCCGGTTACTGTCGGCGTGAGCCGACATTGGGGGTGACCTCCTCGTGGTCAACATCCGCAGCCTTGATCCGTCCGCCTCGCCCCTGGACTACTACGGATCCGAACTCCGCCGCCTGCGGGAGGCCGCCGGACTCGGGCAGAGTCAGCTGGGTGGCGTCGTCTTCTGTACGGGGTCCCTGATCGGCCAGATCGAGACGGCGAAGAAGGTACCGACGCGGGACTTCTCCGAGCGGATCGACGCGGCGCTGATGACGGGCGGGTTCTTCACCCGCCTGGTGGGCCTGGTGCTGCGGAGCCAACTGCCCACCTGGTTCCAGCCGTATGCCGAGATGGAGGCGAAGGCGGCGTACATCTCGACGTACCAATGTCAGCTCGTCTACGGCCTGCTCCAGACTCCGGCGTATGCCCGCGCGGTGCTGGGCGTCGAGCACTCCGACCGGCTGGACGAGATGGTCGCCGCTCGGGTCGAGCGACAGCGAATCCTGGAGCGAGACCGCCCACCCGTGGTGTGGGTGGTGCTGGACGAGGCTGCTCTGACACGGGAGATCGGTGGGCGCCACGTCATGCGTGCGCAGTTGGAGTATCTCCTGACTTTCGCCAGCGAGCCGTGGGTGCAGATCCAGGTGCTGCCGTTCAAGGCCGGAGAACATGCTGCGGTGATGGGGTCGTTCACCCTTCTGCGTTTCGACGGAGACCCGGATCTGTTCTACGCCGAGAGCTACGACATGGGTCACATGACCGCCAATCCGGAAGTAATGAGGGAACGTTCAGTCGGTTACGCTCGCCTCCAGGCCACGGCCCTCTCGGTGGAGGATTCAGCCGAGCTGATCGCGCGCGTCATGGAGGAGCGATATGGACACGGTGGACTGGCGTAAGTCGTCGTACAGCGGTTCCAGTGGCGGTGACTGCATCGAATGCGCCCCCCTAGCCCCCGCCACCTGGCTCAAGTCCTCCTATAGCGGTTCCAATGGCGGCGAGTGCGTGGAGGTAGCCGACCTGACCCCCCACATCGCCGTCCGCGACTCCAAGAACCCCGACGGCCCCCACTTCCGTGCCACCCCCGCCGCCTTCACCGTCTTCGTCGCCGCCGCCGCGCAGGGCCGGTTCTGACCCCGCCCCCCGCCCGACCCCGCGAGCCGGTTCTGACCCCGCCCCGAACGGCCGACCTCAGCCCCCGCTGGCGATCTCCCGTGCCAGCGCCACCAGTGCCCCCGTCGCCGGGTGCGGGAACGCGTCCCGCCAGGCCAGTACCACCGGCAGGGGCGGGGCGTCCGGCAGCGGGCGGTACGTGACTCCCGGGTGGGTGTGCAGCGCCGCCGTCGACGCGGACGAGACGCCGACGCCCCGGCCCGCCGCGATCGCCGTCAGCCAGTCGTCGGTGTTGGCCACGGTGACCGTCGCCGCCGGGCGCGCCGTCGTCGGCCAGAGCGCGAGGGTCGTCGCGCCGGAGACCGTGTTCAGTACGACCGTCCCTCCTGCGAGGTCGTCGAGGGCGAGGCTCGGCCTGTCGGCGAGCGGGCTGTCGGCCGGCACGGCCGCGACCCGTTCCTCCGTCGTGAGCTCCTCGGTGACCAGGCCGGGCGCGTCGACCGTCCCGCGCAGCAGCGCCGCGTCGACCTCGCCCCGGGTCAGTCCGGCCGTCCGGTCGTCGATGCGGAGGAGTTCGAGCGGGGTCTCCGGGTGCTCGCGCTGCCATCGGCGGAGCAGAGGGGTGGTGTACGGGCCGAAGGCCGACCAGGCGTGTCCGAGCCGCAGGGGCCGGCGGCGCAGCCGTGCCGGGTCGACGGCCGCCTCGAACGCCGCGAGGGCCGCGGCGGCGCGGTCCTGGAAGGCGCGGCCCTCGGCGGTGAGCGCGAGGTGGTGGGTGGAGCGGTCGACGAGCCGGGCCCCCAGGTGCTGTTCCAGGGCGGCGAGCGTGCGGGAGACGGCGGGCTGGGTGAGGTGGAGCCGCGCGGCCGCCCTGGTGAGGCTGGATTCCTCGGCGATGGCGAGGAAGCAGCGGAGGTGGCGTAGCTCGATGCTCATGCGTCTGGAGCATAACCGCAGCGCATTCGGCATTTCCGGTGCCGCGCGGGGGCTCGTAGCGTGAGAGGGGAAGGTCGGTGACAGCGGACCGAAGGTGCACTATTCTGGACTGACAGTTCAGTGTGATGAACATTTGAGGAGTGGTCGGTGGACATCAGTCCGGTCAAGGAGGCGGGTCCGGCGGGGGCGGCGATCGGCCCCGGGGCGCCGGCCGACCCGGTCGGCGCTGCGGCTCTCGACGGTGCGGCTCCCGACGGCGCCGCGGCTTCGGCCGGCGCCGCGCCCGGCCGCGGGCCCAAGGGGCTTGCCGGTCACCGCTTCGCCCCCGTCGCGCTCGTCGTCGCGGGCGGCCTCTCCGTGCAGTTCGGCTCGGCCCTCGCCGTCCTCCTCATGCCCCGCGCGGGGGCGCTGGGCGTCGTCACCCTGCGGCTCGTGCTCGCGGCCGCCGTCCTGCTGATCGTCTGCCGCCCGAAGGTCCGCGGCTACAGCCGGGCCGACTGGGGCACGATCGTCGCCTTCGGCGCGGCGATGGCGGGGATGAACATCCTCTTCTACCAGGCCGCCGACCGGATCCCGCTGGGCGCCGCCGTGACCCTGGAGGTCCTCGGCCCGCTGATCCTCTCGGTGGTCGCCTCCCGCCGGCTGATGAACCTGCTCTGGGCGGGCCTCGCCCTCGGCGGCGTCGTCCTGCTCAGCGGCGGCGGCTTCGACCGGCTCGATCCGCTGGGCGCGGCCTTCGCCCTCGCGGCGGGCGCGATGTGGGCCGCGTACATCGTCTTCAGCGCCCGTACGGGCCGCCGCTTCCCGCAGGCGGACGGGCTCGCGCTCGCGATGGCGTTCGGCGCCGTCCTCAGCCTGCCACTGGGCATCGCGGAGGCGGGCGACAAGCTCCTCGTCCCCTCGACCATCGGCCTGGGCCTCGCTGTCGCGCTGATGTCGTCGGTCCTGCCGTACACCCTCGAACTCCTCGCCCTGCGCCGCCTGCCCGCCCCCACCTTCGCCATCCTGATGAGCCTGGAACCGGCCATCGCGGCGACGGCCGGCTTCCTCGTCCTCAGCCAGGCGCTGTCGCCGACCGACGCCCTCGCGATCGCGCTGGTGATCGCGGCGAGCATGGGAGCCGTACGGACCCAGGTGCGCGCCGCCGCGCGGGAGCGGGCGCGGGAGCGGGAGCGGGACGCGGTGAAGGGGTAGCGCCTGCCCCTCCGAGGTCCCCCCCCCCGAGGTCCCCCCGCGGCCGGTCCCGGGCGCGTCCGCTGGTGGGTCCTAGGATCCGCGCATGATCGCTGAACTGCAGTGCCTCGTCATCGACTGCCCGGCGCCCGCTGCCCTCGCCGCGTTCTACCGCTCGGTCCTGGGCGGCGAGGTCGACCGGCCGGACGGCCGGTGGACGCTGGGGGAGGCGTGGTCCACGCTGCACACCCCCGGTGGCCTCGTCCTCTGTTTCCAGGGCGTCGCGGAGTACCGTCCCCCGACCTGGCCGGGCTCCGAGCGCCCGCAGCAGTCCCATCTCGACCTCGCCGTACGGGATCTGGCGGAGGCCGAGGAGCGTGTTCTGGCCGCGGGCGCGACGCTCCTGGACGCGGGGGAGGGCGGCCGGAGCTGGCGCGTCTACGCCGATCCGGCGGGGCATCCGTTCTGTCTGGTCCGCCACTGACGTGCGGGGTCGCCCGCCCCGGCGGTTCCGGCGGTTCCGGCCGTTCCGGCCGCCCCAACCGTCCCGGCGGCTCCGCCCCGGGCGGCGGACCGGCCGCGCTGCCCTGGCCCGATCCTGTCGATCACTGTCCCCCGGGCTGTTTCGCCGGTGCCGGGCCGCCTCGGACGATGGGGCTGTCGAACCGAGGAGCCGGGACCGAGGAGGGGAGGGCGTCATGGCCCTGGAGATGCGTGAGCGGTGCGAGCGGTGCGAGGCGGCCGTGCTGACGGTGGACGGGCCCGCGCGGATCTGCACGTACGAGTGCAGCTTCTGCGTGCCGTGCGCCGACGCGATGGGCGACGTCTGCCCCAACTGCGGGGGTGAGCTGGTGGCGCGGCCCCGGCGCGCGGCCGCCGGCTAGCGGCGCCGGAGGCGTGGGGAGGCGGCGGCCGGGGGTCTATGCACTGCGTGTATACACCGTGCGTATAGTCGTGGGCATGGCACCGTCCTCGCCCACCCCCCTCGCCCCGCGGTTCCTCAAGGCCGTGCTCGTCTCGGCGATCGCCGTCGCCGCGGCGCACCTGATCCTGTCCGACACCCTCGCCCTCTCCTTCGCCGGCGAGGCCTCGGCGGCGCTCGGCGCCGGACCCGGCTACTCCGCGAACCAGGCCTTCACCGTGGCGCTCATGAACACCGCGCTCGTGATGCCGCTGGTCCTGTGGATCGGCATGCGCGTCTCCGGCGAGCGGAGGGTCGGCCCGATGGTCCTCGTGGGGGCCGTCTGCTGGATCGCCGCCGTGGGCCACGGCGTCGGCGCCGTCGACGACGCCCCCGGGGGGCTGCTCCCGTGGCGGTCCCTCGTCCTCGTCGTGGTCGTCACGGCCCTGGCGTCGGCGGTGCGGAGGAAGCCGCGCAGCTAGAGGCCTGGAGGCCTGGAGGCCTGGAGGCCTGGAGGCCTGGAGGCCTGGAGGCCTGGAGGCCTGGAGGCCTGGAGGCCTGGAGGCCTGGAGGCCTGGAGGCCCTCCGGGCCGAGGCGCCCGCACGTGCCCCGCCCCTGCCCGTATCAATCAAAGCAAGCATGCTTGATTGTTTTCCGGTTCGCTGTCATGATCCGGGGCACGCCGCCGTGTCCCGAGGGGAGCGCACCGTGTCCGACCCCGCCGTCGTCCTCGACGATCTGCGCGAGGAGAGCGAAGCACTCGACGTCCTGGTCGGCGGGGTGAGCGGGGAGCGGTGGTCCGCCCCCACGCCCGCCCCCGGCTGGACCGTCGCCCACCAGATCGCGCACCTCGCCTGGACCGACCGGGCCGCACTCCTCGCCGTCACCGATCCCGACGGCTTCGCCGCCGAGGCCGCCAAGGCCCTCGCCGCCCCCGAGCGGTTCGTCGACGACGGCGCCGAGGAGGGAGCGAAGCTGCCGCCCGACGAGCTGCTAGCCCGCTGGCGCGAGGGGCGCGAGCTGCTCCAGGAGGCCCTGCGCGGGGTTCCGGCCGGGGGGAGGTTCCCCTGGTACGGGCCGCCCATGAGCGCCCCCGCCATGGCCACCGCCCGGCTCATGGAGACCTGGGCGCACGGGCAGGACGTCGCCGACGCCCTCGGGGTCGTCCGCACGCCCACCGACCGCCTCCGGCACGTCGCCTGGATCGGCCACCGGGCCAGGGGATACGCCTACCTGGTGCGGGGCCTGCCCGTTCCCGTCGAGCCGGTCCGCGTGGAACTCGTCTCCCCGGGCGGCGAGTCGTGGGTGTACGGGCCCGAGGACGCCGCTCAGACCGTCACCGGCCCCGCCCTCGACTTCTGTCTGCTCGTCACCCAGCGCGTCCACCGCGACGACACCGCCCTCGTCGCCGTGGGGGCCGACGCCGCGCAGTGGCTCACCCTCGCCCAGGCCTTCGCCGGACCAGCGGGCCCCGGCCGCCCCGCCCGAGAGGCCCGCCCCGCCGAGGGAGACCGGTGATGGTCCTCCGTATCGGCAACGCCTCCGGCTTCTACGGCGACCGGTTCGACGCCGTCCGCGAGATGCTCACCGGCGGCGGGCCCGAGGGCGCGATCGACGTCCTCACCGGTGACTACCTCGCCGAGCTCACCATGCTCATCCTCGGCCGCGACCAGCTCAAGGACCCGGCCGCCGGATACGCCAGGACCTTCCTGCGGCAGATGGAGGAGGGCCTCGGGCTCGCCCACGACCGCGGGATCCGGATCGTCGCCAACGCCGGCGGCCTCAACCCCGCCGGCCTCGCCGACGCCCTGCGCGCCCTCGCCGCCAAGCTCGGCCTGCCCACGCGGGTCGCGCACGTGGAGGGCGACCGGCTGCCCGCCGTGGACGGCGCGCTCGCCGCGAACGCCTACCTCGGCGGCGCCGGCATCGCCGCCTGCCTCGCGGCCGGCGCCGACGTCGTCGTCACCGGCCGGGTCACCGACGCCGCCCTCGTCACCGGGCCCGCGCAGTGGCACTTCGGCTGGGGGCCCGAGGAGTACGACCGGCTCGCGGGCGCGGTCGTCGCCGGGCACGTCCTCGAATGCGGCACCCAGGCCACCGGCGGCAACTACGCCTTCTTCCGCGCGCACGACCCGGCGCTGCTCCGCCGCCCCGGCTTCCCGCTGGCGGAACTCCACGAGGACGGCAGCGCCGTCATCACCAAGCACCCCGGCACCGGCGGCCTCGTCGACGTGGGGACCGTCACCGCCCAGCTCCTGTACGAGACGGCCGGCGCCCGCTACCCCGGGCCGGACGTCACCGCCCGCCTCGACAGCGTCCGGCTCACCCAGGAGGGGCCCGACCGGGTCCGCGTCGACGGAGTGCGGGGCGAGGCCCCGCCCCCGACGCTCAAGGTCGGCCTCAGCAGGATCGGCGGCTTCCGCAACGAGGTCGTGTTCGTCCTGACCGGCCTCGACATCGAGGAGAAGGCCACACTCGTCCGCGGCCAGGTCGAGGACGCCCTCGCCGGCGCGCGGCCCCGCGAGGTCCGCTGGGAACTCGTCCGCACCGACCGGCCGGACGCCGACACCGAGGAGACCGCGAGCGCCCTCCTCCGGCTGGTCGTCCGGGACCCGGCCCCCGAGGCCGTCGGCCGCGCCCTCACCGGCGCCGCCGTGGAACTCGCCCTCGGCAGCTACCCCGGCTTCCACGTCACCGCGCCGCCCGGGAAGGGCGCCCCCTACGGCGTCTTCGAGAGCGCGTACGTACCGGCCGCCGACGTCCCGCACACGGCCGTGCTCCCGGACGGGACCCGCGTCCCCGTCCCCGTACCGCCGCGGACCCGGGAACCGGAGGCCGTCCCGGAGCCGGCGCTCCCCGAGCCGCTGCCGCCGGGACCCACCCGGCGCGTCCCCCTCGGCCGGATCGCCGGCGCCCGCAGCGGCGACAAGGGCGGCGACGCGAACGTGGGCGTCTGGGTCCGGACGGAGGAGGAGTGGCGGTGGCTCGCGCACGCCCTCACGGTCGAGCGGGTGCGTGAACTGCTCCCCGAGACCGCCGGCCTGGAGATCACCCGGCACGTCCTGCCGCGCCTGCGCGCCCTCAACTTCACCTTCGCCGGGATCCTCGGCGAGGGCGTCGCCTCGCAGGCCCGCTTCGACCCCCAGGCCAAGGCCCTCGGCGAATGGCTCCGCTCCCGCGCAACCGACGTCCCGGAGGGACTCCTGTGACCGTCCTCGCCTCCGCCCTCGACACCGGCGGATCCGACTACCGGGCCCACCGCGCCGCCATGCTCGACAAGCTCACCGCCCTCGACGCCGAGCACGCCAAGGCGCTCGCGGGCGGCGGCGAGAAGTACGTCGCGCGGCACCGCAAGCGCGGCAAGCTGCTCGCCCGCGAGCGGATCGAGCTGCTCGTCGACCCGGACAGCCCCTTCCTCGAACTGTCGCCGCTCGCCGCCTGGGGCAGCGACTACGCGGTCGGCGCCTCCCTGATCACCGGCATCGGGGTCGTCGAGGGCGTCGAGTGCCTCATCACCGCCAACGACCCGACCGTGCGCGGCGGCGCCTCCAACCCCTGGACGCTGAAGAAGGCCCTGCGGGCCAACGAGGTCGCGTTCGCCAACCGCCTGCCCGTGATCTCGCTCGTCGAGTCCGGCGGCGCCGACCTCCCGTCCCAGAAGGAGATCTTCATCCCCGGCGGGGCGCTCTTCCGCGACCTCACCCGGCTCTCCGCCGCCGGCATCCCGACGATCGCCGTCGTCTTCGGCAACTCGACCGCAGGCGGCGCCTACGTCCCCGGCATGTCCGACCACGCCGTGATGATCAAGGAGCGGTCGAAGGTGTTCCTCGGCGGCCCGCCGCTGGTGAAGATGGCGACGGGGGAGGAGAGCGACGACGAGTCCCTCGGCGGCGCCGAGATGCACGCCAGGACCTCCGGCCTCGCCGACCACTACGCCGTCGACGAGGCCGACGCCCTCCGCCAGGCCCGCCGGATCGTCGCCCGCCTCAACCACCGCAAGGCCCACCCCGACCCGGGCCCCGCGGAACCCCCGACGTACGACGAGGACGAACTCCTCGGGATCGTGCCCGGGGACCTCAAGACCCCCTTCGACCCGCGCGAGGTGATCGCCCGGATCGTCGACGGCTCCGACTTCGACGAGTTCAAGCCGCTGTACGGGCCGAGCCTGGTCACGGGCTGGGCGAGCCTGCACGGCTACCCGGTCGGCGTCCTCGCCAACGCGCAGGGCGTCCTCTTCGGCCCCGAGTCGCAGAAGGCCGCGCAGTTCATCCAGCTCGCCAACCAGCGCGACGTCCCCCTCGTCTTCCTCCACAACACCACCGGCTACATGGTCGGCAGGGAGTACGAGCAGGGCGGCATCATCAAGCACGGCGCCATGATGATCAACGCGGTGTCGAACTCCCGCGTCCCCCACCTGTCCGTCCTCATGGGGGCGAGCTACGGCGCCGGCCACTACGGCATGTGCGGCCGGGCCTACGACCCGCGGTTCCTCTTCGCCTGGCCGAGCGCCAAGTCCGCCGTCATGGGCCCGCAGCAGCTCGCCGGCGTCCTCTCCATCGTGGCGCGGGCGAGCGCCGAGGCGAAGGGGCAGCCGTACGACGAGGAGGCCGACGCTGGCCTCCGGGCGCTCGTCGAGGCGCAGATCGAGTCCGAGTCCCTGCCCATGTTCCTCTCCGGCCGGCTCTACGACGACGGGGTCATCGACCCCCGCGACACCCGCACGGTCCTCGGGCTGTGCCTCTCCGCGATCCACACGGCACCGGTCGAGGGCGCGCGCGGCGGCTTCGGCGTCTTCCGAATGTGAGGCCCCTCCCGATGACCCCGACCACTCCGCCGGTCCCGATGATCGGCTCCGTCCTCGTCGCGAACCGGGGCGAGATCGCCTGCCGGGTCTTCCGCACCTGCCGCGAACTGGGCATCTCCACCGTCGCCGTGTACTCCGACGCCGATGCCGACGCCCTGCACGTACGGGAGGCGGACACGGCGGTACGGCTGCCGGGGGCGACGCCCTCGGAGACGTACCTGCGCGGCGACCTCGTGGTGGAGGCGGCCCTCGCCGCGGGCGCGGACGCCGTCCACCCCGGCTACGGCTTCCTGTCCGAGAACGCCGACTTCGCCCGCCGGGTGACCGCGGCGGGCCTCGTCTGGATCGGCCCGCCGCCCGAGGCGATCGAGGCGATGGCCTCGAAGACCCGCGCCAAGGAACTCCTCGGCATCGCCCCGCTGACCGACGTCACCGAGCGCGACCTGCCCGTCCTGGTGAAGGCGGCGGCGGGCGGCGGCGGCCGCGGCATGCGGATCGTCAGGGAACTCGGCCGGCTGTCCGAGGAGATGGCGGCCGCCTCGGCCGAGGCGCTGAGCGCGTTCGGCGACGGCGAGGTGTTCGTCGAGCCCTACGTCGAGAACGGGCGGCACGTCGAGGTCCAGCTCCTCTGCGACACCCACGGCACCGCCTGGGCGCTCGGCACCCGCGACTGCTCCCTCCAGCGGCGCCACCAGAAGGTCGTCGAGGAGGCCCCGGCCCCCGGTCTGCCCGCCGCGCTCGAAGCCTCCCTCCTGGACACGGCCGTCCGGGCGGCGAAGGCCGTCGGCTACGTCGGCGCCGGCACGGTCGAGTTCCTGGTGGCCGACGTCCCCCGAGCACTCGGCTCCGCTGGAGCAGGGGGGACCCCCAAGGTCCACTTCCTGGAGATGAACACCCGCCTCCAGGTCGAACACCCCGTCACCGAGGAGGTGTTCGGCGTCGACCTCGTCGCCCTCCAGCTCGCCGTCGCCGAGGGCCGCGCCCTGCCGCCCGAGCCCCCGGCCCCGCGCGGCCACGCGATCGAGGCGCGGCTGTACGCGGAGGACCCGGCGCGCGGATGGGCCCCGCAGACGGGCGTCCTGCACCGCTTCGAACTGCCCCGTGAGGGCCGCGTCAGGCTCGACACCGGGTACGTCTCCGGCGACACCGTCGGAGTCCACTACGACGCCATGCTCGCCAAGGTCGTCGTCCACGCCCCCACCCGCGCCGAGGCGGTCCGCAAGCTGGCCCACGCCCTGGAGCGGGCCCGCATCCACGGCCCGGTCACCAACCGCGACCTGCTGGTCGCCTCCCTCCGGCACGCCGAGTTCGCCGACCCCGGGCTCCTGGACACCGGCTTCTACGACCGGAACGGCGACGCGCTGACGGAGCCCCGGGCCGGAGCGGAGTACGCGGCCGCCGCGGCCGCCCTGGCCGAGGCCGCCGGACGCGGGGGCCGGTTCGGCGGCGGGTGGCGAAACCTCCGCTCGCAGGACGAGACGCGGACCTACGGGGACCACGAGGTCCGCTACCGGCCGACGCGCGACGGCGGGTACGAGGTCACGGCCCCCGAAGGCGTCCGTGTCGCGTCGGCCGCCCCCGACCGCGTACGGCTCGAAGTCGCCGGAGTCGTACGGGACTTCGACGTCGCGGCGTACGGGGACGGCGTCGTGCACGCCGGCCCGCACCGGCTCGCCGTCCGCCCCCGCTTCACCGACCCCCGCGAGCAGACCGCCCCCGGATCGCTGCTCGCCCCCATGCCCGGCACCGTCGTCCGCGTCGCCGACGGCCTCGCCGTCGGCGACCGGGTCGCCGCCGGGCAGCCCATCCTCTGGCTGGAGGCGATGAAGATGGAGCACCGCGTCATCGCCCCCGCCTCCGGCACGCTCACCGCGCTCCACGCCGCCCCCGGCCGCCAGGTCGAGGTAGGCGCCCTGCTCGCCGTCGTCTCGGACGACGCCACGACCGAAGCAGCACAGGAGGACCAGACCGTATGAGCACCATGATCGAGAGCGACGAGCTCACCGCGCTCCGCGCCGCCGTCTCCGCGCTCGGCCACCGGCACGGCCCCGGCTTCGACCGCGCCGAACTGTGGGCGGAGGCCGGCAAGCTCGGCTATCTGGGAGTGAACCTGCCCGAGGAGTACGGCGGCGGGGGCGGCGGCATGGCCGAGCTGTCCGTGGTCCTGGAGGAGGCCGGCGCGGCCGGGGCGCCGCTGCTGATGATGGTCGTCTCGCCCGCGATCTGCGGCACGGTCATCGCCCGCTTCGGCACCGAGGAGCAGAAGCGGGCCTGGCTGCCGGGCCTGGCGGACGGCTCGCGGACGATGGCGTTCGGCATCACCGAGCCCGACGCCGGCTCGAACTCGCACCGGATCACCACGACCGCGACCCGCACGGAGGAGGGCTGGGTCCTCAACGGCCGCAAGGTGTTCGTGTCGGGCGTCGACATCGCCGACGCGACCCTGGTCGTGGGCCGCACCTCGGACGCCCGCACGGGCAGCCTCAAGCCCTGCCTCTTCATCGTCCCGCGGGACACCCCCGGCTTCCGGCGGCAGCACATCGAGATGGAACTCGACGCGCACGAGAAGCAGTTCGAGCTGACCATCGACGACGTGCACCTGCCGGCCGACGCGCTGGTCGGCGACGAGGACGCCGGACTGCTCCAGCTCTTCGCGGGCCTCAACCCGGAGCGGATCATGACGGCCGCGTTCGCGATCGGCATGGGCCGCTACGCGCTGGCGCAGGCCGTGAGGTACGCGAAGGAGCGCCAGGTCTGGAAGGCGCCGATCGGCGCGCACCAGGCGATCGCGCACCCGCTCGCCCAGGCGCACATCGAGCTGGAGCTGGCCCGGCTGATGATGGCGAAGGCGGCGCAGCTGTACGACGCGGGGGACGACATGGGGGCGGGCGAGGCCGCCAACATGGCGAAGTACGCGGCGGCGGAGGCCTGTGTGAAGGCCGTCGACCAGGCCGTCCACACCCTCGGGGGGAACGGCCTGACGAAGGAGTTCGGCCTGGCCCGGCTGGTGACGGCGGCCCGGGTGGCCCGGATCGCGCCGGTCAGCCGGGAGATGATCCTCAACTACGTGTCGCACCAGACGCTGGGGCTGCCGAAGTCGTACTGAGGGGCGGCCCGCCGGGCGGTACTGCCCCGGCGGGCCGCCGGGGCAGCGACGGGCTGACCGCGTCGGCGTCGTACCGGCCGACCCGGGCAGCCCGTCGCGGCCGGCTCAGCTGACGTGGTCGTACTTCCAGCCCGAGGCGATCTTGACGCGGGCGGTGAACGTGGACGTGCCGCGCAGGCCGGTGGCCGAGTAGCGGTACACGTCACCGCCCGGGGTCACGGCGACGAGGTCGGCGCGGCCGTCGCCGTCCATGTCGCCGGGCGAGGCCAGGTACTCGTACGCCTGCCAGCCCTGGCCGACGATGACGCGCGGCGCGAACGGGGCGGTGGTGGATCCGGTGCCCGCGTGCACGTACAGGCTGATGCCGTCCCGGGTGATCAGGTCGGGGCGGCCGTCGCCCGTGACGTCCCCGGGGCCGATCAGGATGTCCGTCGGCCAGCCGGTGCCGATCCGCACGGCCGGGCCGAGGTACGCCGGGCTGTGGCTCTTCAGGCCGCGGTGGAGGAAGAGTTCGCCCCGGCCGTTCAGTCCGACGAAGTCGGCCTCGCTGTCGCCGTCGACGTCGCCCGGCGAGGCCTTGTACAGGTAGTTCTGGTAGGCGGTTCCGCTGCCGACCTGGTTGCCGAGCGGGCTGCCGCCCTCCTCGCGCCACATCATGAGGCCGCGGTTGTCGGCGGTCAGCAGGTTGGCTCGGTCGACCCCGTCCAGGGCGTACCCGTTGACGGTGGGCCAGTGGTAGGCGAAGTCCCCGGCGCCGGCGTACTGCCGGGGCGCGGTGAGCTTCCCGTCCGCCAGGGTGCCGTGGGTGTGGGCGGTGCCCGCCGCGTTCACGGTGAACAGGTTGTGCTTCCCGTACGCGGGGACGCCGCCCTGGCCGAGGTAGTACGAGAGGCCCTGGCCGCCGCCTCCGTAGTACGTCCGTGCCCCGAACCGGCCGCCGCCGAGCGAGAGGTACCGGTAGAAGGAGCCGCTGTAGGTGCGGGCCAGCAGGTCGCCCCGGCCGTCGCCGTCGAGGTCGTCGGTGCCGATGACCTGGTTGTACGTGTTCCAGCCGCCGCCGACCCTGACGCGGGCCCCGAAGGGGGCGGTGGCCGAGCCGGTGCCCCGGTAGAAGTAGAGGTCGCCGCCCGGCGTCCGGGCGACGAGGTCGGCGATCGCGTCGCCGTCGAGGTCGTTGGTGCCGACGAGCTGGTCGTACGCCTGCCAGCCGCCACCGACCTTGGCGCGGGTCTTGAACGGGCCGCCGTTGTCGATCGTGCCCTTCCCCGCGTACAGGTAGAGCGTGCCGTCCGGGGTGCGGGCCAGCAGGTCCTGGTGCCCGTCCCGGGTCAGGTCGCCGGGGGCGAGGACCTTGTTGTAGATCTGCCAGCCGTATCCCCACCAGTCCGGCGTGCCGACGGAGGTGGGGCCGACGCCGCGGTGCAGCACGAGGCTTCCGTCGCCCTGGAGGGTGAGCAGTTCGGGGGCCGCGGTTCCGGTGAGGTCGTCGGCCGGCAGGATCTCCATGCCGGGCCTGCTGAGTGCGAAGGGCGCGCTGGTGCCGGTCTTCGAGAGGGATATCCGCAGCTCGCCGGTGGCGGCGGACCGGTAGACCCGGTCGCTGCGGCCGTCGCCGTCGCGGTCGAAGCGGGGCTTCGCGGGGGTCGCGGCGGGGGCCGCGTCGGCGGTCGTCGACGTGGGGCCGACGGACAGCAGGCCGACGCCGAGCAGGAGGGCCGCGCAGGCCGCGAGTCGAAGGGTGCGACGGGGGTGGTGCGTGTGGAGCAAGGTCCCTCCCGGGACGGGTGGTGAACAGGAGGACGGAGGGCCTCCGGATCGTAGAGTCCACGGAAAACGAAAAGGAAGATCCCTCGCGTACAACCTTTTGCGGGCGCGCGGGCGCGCGGGCGCGGGGGCGCGGGGGTGCGGGCCGGCGGCGGTGCGGGGCGGGGGCGTGCGGGCCGGGCGTGGGGGGACGCGGGGTGCCCGTCCGCCCGGCGCCCCGTTCGGGTTCCGATTCCGTACGAACGGCTACCGGTTGTGAATGATCTGTGTACGCTCTTCGCCATTCGCACACGCTCACAGCTCTCGGGAGTCGCTCGTGTACCCGCCGCCACCTCCTTTCCAGCCCCCTCCCGCTCCGCTGCCCGTGCGCCGCTGGTGGCAGCACCCGGCCCTGATCGTCTGCCTGTTGGTCTTCCTGCCGCCGGTGGGCATAGCCCTGACCTGGACGGGCCGCTGGAGCCGGAACAAGAAGGTCGTCGCGACCGTCCTCGGCTCCCTCTGGTTCCTGCTGGTCCTCGTCAGCGACCCGCCGGAGGACACGGAGAACGACGCGAAGGGCGCGGCGAAGCCGACGGCCAGTGCGTCGACCACGCCCGCGTCGCCGTCGCCGTCGCCGTCGACGACGCAGGCGGCTCCGGTGATGCCCTCGCTCGTCGGACGGACCTACACGGACGCCGAGCCCCTCCTCACGAAGAACCTGGGCCGGGCCTACGCCGCCTACAAGGACGTCGAGTTGCCCGCGGACTACACGTCCTGGACCGTGTGCTTCCAGCGACCGGACGCCGGTGCGCCGGTCGGGTCGGCGGTCCCGGTGGTCTACGTGACCGCGCCGGACGTCCCGTGCCCGGCGTCGCCGAACACGGTGCTCCACAAGCCCACCCCGAAGCCGACGCCCACCACTCCGAAGCCTTCCCGCACCCAGGCGCCGGTGCCGACGCAGGAGCCGACGCCGGCGGTCACCGAGGACGACGAGCCCTCCGGCGGCAGCAGCGTCTACTACCGCAACTGCACAGCCGTTCGTGCGGCCGGCGCCGCCCCCATCCACGCGGGCGAGCCGGGCTACGGCAGCCACCTCGACCGCGACGGCGACGGGGTGGCCTGCGAGCGCTGACGCCTCCGTCCGGACACCTCTGTCCGACCGCACCCGCGTGCGACGGCCCCGCCCCCTGACCAGGGAACCGGGGCCGTTCGTCGTGTGCGCGGGCGCCGTCGCACTCATGCTCCGCGCCGGAACGTCCGTTCATAACATGCAGGCATGCTTGATTGTTTTACGGGTGGCTGACAAGGTCTCCCCAAGTCGTGCCCCTCCGCGCGATCCTGGCGACCGTCTTCCACCACTCCCACCTCTTCCCAGGGGGCTTGCATGGTGTTCCACAGCGAGTACGAAGCCGTCCCGACCGTCTCCCTGCCGATCCACGACGCGGTGCTCGGGCGCGCCGCCGAGCGGGGGGACGCGCCCGCTCTGATCGACGGGACGGGGGAGTTCACCCTCACGTACGGGCAGGTCGACGCCTTCCACCGGCGGGTGGCCGCCGGGCTCGCGGAGGCCGGGGTGCGCAAGGGCGACGTGCTCGCCCTGCACAGCCCCAACACCGTGCTCTTCCCCGTCGCCTTCTACGCCGCCACCCGCGCCGGCGCCGCCGTCACCACCGTGCACCCGCTGGCCACCCCCGAGGAGTTCGCCAGGCAGCTCCGCGACTCCTCCGCACGCTGGATCGTCACCGTCTCGCCGCTCCTGCCGGCGGCCCGCGCCGCCGCCGAACTCGCGGGCGGCGTCACGGAGATCTTCGTCTGCGACACGGCGCCCGAGGGCGAGGGCGTCCGGTCGCTCCAGGCCTTCCTCGGCTCCACCGGGCCCGTGCCCGAGCCCGCCGTCGACCCCGACGAGGACATCGCGGCCCTCCCGTACTCCTCCGGCACCACCGGCGTCCCCAAGGGCGTGATGCTCACGCACACGTCGATCGCCACGAACCTCGCCCAGCTCGACCCGATCATCCCGATGGGGCCCGGCGACCGCATCCTCGCCGTCCTGCCCTTCTTCCACATCTACGGGCTCACCGCCCTCATGAACGCGCCGCTCCGGCAGGGCGCCACCGTCGTCGTGCTGCCCCGCTTCGAACTCGACACCTTCCTCGGCGCCATCCAGAGGCACCGGATCAACGGCCTCTACGTCGCCCCGCCGATCGTGCTCGCCCTCGCCAAGCACCCGGCCGTCGCCGACTACGACCTGTCCTCCCTGGAGTACGTCGTCAGCGCCGCCGCCCCGCTCGACGCCTCCCTCGCCGCGGCCTGCTCCGCGCGGCTCGGACTGCCGCCGGTCCTCCAGGCGTACGGCATGACGGAGCTCTCGCCCGGCACCCACGTCGTCCCCCTCACCGCCCAGGACCCCCCGCCCGGCACCGTGGGGAAGCTGCTGCCCTCCACCGAGATGCGCATCCTGTCCCTCGACGACCCCTCCGAGGACGCGGCGCCCGGCGAGGACGGCGAGGTCGCCATCCGGGGCCCGCAGGTCATGAAGGGGTACCTCGGACGCCCCGACGCCACCGCCGCCATGATCGACGACGAGGGCTGGGTGCACACCGGCGACATCGGCCGGGTCGACGACGACGGCTGGCTGTACGTCGTCGACCGCGTCAAGGAACTCATCAAGTACAAGGGCTTCCAGGTCGCCCCCGCCGAGCTGGAGGCGCTCCTCCTCACCCACGAGGGCGTCGCCGACGCCGCCGTCATCGGCGTCACCGACGCCGACGGCACCGAGATCCCCAAGGCCTACGTCGTGCGCCAGGCCGCCGCCCCCGGTCTGACCGCCGAGGACGTCATGGCCCACGTCGCCGCCCGGGTCTCCCCGTACAAGAAGGTCCGCGACGTCGAGTTCATCGAGGCCGTGCCCCGGGCAGCGTCGGGGAAGATCCTCCGCCGAGAACTCCGAGACCGAGAGCTGAGGGACCGCACATGACCCTGGTCGCCGTCACCGAGGAACGGGGCGTCACCACCCTCGCCCTCGACTCCCCGGCCACCCGCAACGCACTCTCCGCCGCGCTCGTCACCGAGCTCGCGGACGCGCTCACCGCGTGCGGCAAGGACCCCGCCGTCCGCGCGGTGGTCCTCACCCACACCGGTGGCACGTTCAGCGCGGGCGCCGACCTGAAGGCCCCGCCGAGCCCGTACGCCTTCGTGGACCTCCTCCGGCAGGTCGTGGAACTCCCGAAGCCGGTCGTCGCCCACGTCACCGGGCACGTACGGGCCGGCGGACTCGGGCTGCTCGGCGCCTGCGACATCGTCGTCGCGGCGGACGCCGCGGACTTCGCGCTCACCGAGGTGCGGATCGGGGTCGCCCCCGCCGTCGTGTCCCTCACCCTCCTCCCGAAGCTGGAGCCCCGGGCGGCGGCCCGCCACTACCTGACCGGCGAGCGGTTCGGGGTGCCGGAGGCGATCGCCATGGGGCTCGTGACCGACCGGGACGACGCCCTGCCCGGCATCCTCGACGCCCTCCGCGCCGCCTCCCCGCAGGGCCTGCGCGAGGCGAAGCGGCTGGTCACCGCTAGAGTCCTGGAGACCTTCGAACGTGACGCGGAGGACCTGGTGCAGAGGTCGGCCACGCTCTTCGCCTCCCCCGAGGCGCGCGAGGGGATGACGGCCTTCCTCGAACGACGGGACCCCGCATGGCGGCTGTGACCGCACCCAAGCAGGACAGGAGCCGCGCCACCCGGCAGCGGCTCCTGGAGGCGGCCGTGTCCTGCCTGGCCGAACACGGCTGGGCGGGCTCCACGGTCGCCGTCGTCGCGGAACGGGCCGGCGTCTCCCGGGGCGCCGCCCAGCACCACTTCCCGACCCGCGAGGACCTCTTCACCGCCGCCGTCGAGTACGTCGCCGAGGAACGCTCGCACGCGCTGCGCGGCCTGCCCTCCCGCGACCGGCACGAGGCCGTCGCCGCGCTCGTCGACCTCTTCACCGGGCCCCTCTTCCGGGCCGCCCTCCACCTGTGGGTCGCCGCCTCCGGCGAGGACCAGCTCCGCGCGCGCGTGACGGAACTGGAGGCCCGCGTCGGCCGCGAGTCCCACCGCATCGCCGTCGAGGTGCTGGGCGCCGACGAGTCCCGGCCGGGCGTCCGCGAGACCGTCCAGGGCCTCCTCGACATGGCCCGCGGTCTCGGCCTCGCCACCCTCCTGACGGACGACCGCGCCCGCCGCGACCGCGTGGTCGCCCAGTGGGCCGTGCTGCTCGACGAGGCGCTGGGCTAGGGCCGGGCCGGGGCGGGCCTGTCAGCCCGTACGCCGGAGAAGCCTGCGGCCGCAGAATCCTTCCGGCCGGGGACACCCGTGGCCGCAGAAACCTCCCGGCCGGAACCACCCGCGGCCAGAGGGACCCCCGGCCGGACACCCGCGGCCAGAGGACCTCCCGGCCGGAGACACCCGCTGCCGGAGGAACCGACCCCGTACCGCGCCCCCGCCCGGGGATCCTCCTCCCCGGAGCCGTCGCGGCCGTAAGTCCTCCCGCGAGACGTGACCGGCGCCACAGTCCATCCACCCCCTCGGCAGTACTCTGGTCGCATGCCTACGCTCGTACGCCGTCGCCACGTGGACTTCCTCCGCGTCACGACCATGAGCTGTCGCCGCTCCGCCTGACCCTCCCGGGGCGCCCTCAGCCGCCCCACCGGGTCCCTCGTTCCGAGCCCAAGCCGACCGGCACCCGTGGCCCCCGCCCCACCCCTGGCGGCCGCCCCGGGCACCCGTAGACCCCGCGGACGCACCCATGACTCGCAGCTCGTACTCCTCGCAGCTCCCCATCGTCGACCTCTCCGCCGCAGACCGCGACCCCCAGGCCCGGCGGCTGCTCCACGCACAGCTCCACTCGGCCGCCCACGACGTGGGGTTCTTCCAGCTCATCGGACACGGGGTGACCGAGGCCGAGACGCGGGCCCTGACCTCCGCGATGCGCGCCTTCTTCGCGCTGCCCGAGGCCGACCGCATCGCCCTCGACAACATCAACTCGCCGCACTTCCGCGGCTACACGCGCATCGGGGACGAGCGCACCGCCGGCGCACGCGACTGGCGCGACCAGCTCGACATAGGCGCCGAGCGCCCCGCCCGCCTCCCCGGGCCCTGGGAAGCGCCGTACTGGTGGCTCGAAGGCCCCAACCAGTGGCCCGAGGCCCTCCCCGAGCTGCGCACCGCCGCCCTGCACTGGATCGAGCGGCTCAGCGGGGTCGCCGAGCGGCTCCTGCACGAACTGCTCGTCTCGATCGGCGCGCCCCGGGACTTCTACGACGACATCTTCGGCCCCCGCGCCCACCCCCACCTCAAGCTGGTGCGCTACCCCGGCAGCAGCGGCGAGGGTGACGACCAGGGCGTCGGCGCGCACAAGGACTACGGCTTCCTCACCCTGCTGCTCCAGGACCAGGTGGGCGGGCTCCAGGTGCAGCGCGAGGACGGGGACTTCCACGACGTGCCGCCGCTGCCCGGCGCGTTCGTCGTGAACCTCGGCGAACTGCTCGAAGTGGCGACGAACGGCTACCTGCTCGCGACCAACCACCGGGTCGTCTCGCCGCCCGGGGCCACCGAGCGCTACTCGGTGCCGTTCTTCTACAACCCGCGGCTCGACGCCCGGATCGCCCCGCTGGCCTTCCCGTACGCGGAGACCGCGCCGGGCGTCACGGCCGACCCGGCCAACCCGCTGTTCGCCGAATACGGGCGCAACGAGCTCAAGGGCAAGCTGCGGGCGCACCCGCTGACGACGGCCCGTCACCACGCGGACCTGCTGCTGCACCCGGAGTCCCAGCCGGCGCTGTCGGTGTAGCACCGGCCCGTCACGACGCCGCGGCGACCGTCCCGACTGTGCGGGTCGGACCGTCGCCGCGGCGTCGCGGTGCCGCGCGGGATCAGCCCGCGATGTCGGCGTAGCCCTCGATCTCGCGCGGGTCGCGCTGGCCCGGCCCGGTGTAGCGGGCGGACGGGCGGACCAGGCGGCCGGTGCGCTTCTGCTCCAGGATGTGCGCCGACCAGCCGGCCGTACGCGCGCACGTGAACATCGACGTGAACATGTGCGCCGGGACCTCGGCGAAGTCCAGGACGATGGCCGCCCAGAACTCGACGTTCGTCGCCAGGACGCGGTCGGGACGCCGGTTGTGCAGCTCCTCCAGGGCGGCCTTCTCCAGCGCGGCGGCCACCTCGTAGCGCGGGGCGTCCAGCTCCTTGGCCGTCCGGCGCAGCACGCGCGCGCGGGGGTCCTCGGCGCGGTAGACGCGGTGGCCGAAGCCCATGAGGCGCTCGCCCTTGTCGAGGGCCTGCTTCACGTACGCGGTGGCGTCGCCGGTCCGCTCGATCTCCTCGATCATGCCGAGCACGCGGGACGGCGCGCCGCCGTGCAGCGGGCCGGACATGGCGCCGACGGCTCCGGAGAGCGAGGCGGCCACGTCGGCGCCGGTGGAGGCGATGACGCGGGCGGTGAACGTGGAGGCGTTCATGCCGTGCTCGGCGGCCGAGGTCCAGTAGGCGTCGACGGCCTTGACGTGCTTCGGGTCCGGCTCGCCGCGCCAGCGGATCATGAAGCGCTCGACGACGGACTCGGCCTTGTCGATCTCGCTCTGCGGGACCATCGGGAGGCCCTGGCCGCGGGCGGACTGGGCGACGTACGAGAGCGCCATGACGGCGGCGCGGGCGAGGTCGTCGCGGGCCTGCTCGGCGGAGATGTCGAGGAGCGGTTTGAGGCCCCACACGGGCGCGAGCATCGCGAGGGCGGACTGCACGTCGACGCGGATGTCGCCGGAGTGCACGGGGATGGGGAACGGCTCGGCGGCGGGCAGGCCGGGGTTGAAGGCGCCGTCGACGAGCAGGCCCCAGACGTTGCCGAACGAGACGTGGCCGACCAGGTCCTCGATGTCGACGCCGCGGTAGCGGAGGGCGCCGCCCTCCTTGTCGGGTTCGGCGATCTCCGTCTCGAACGCGACGACTCCCTCGAGCCCGGGTACGAAGTCGGACATCAGGCGGCTCCTCTATCGATGATCGATCAATCGAGTGGTGGGCGATCGTGGGGATTCAACAGTCGTCCAGCCCAAGAGTCTGTACGGTTCCGATGATGCGGGGAAGCGTGACATCCGGCACACTCCGCCGATCCGGCGAGGAAGGATTGGCGTCACGCCGTGCCGGGCAGACTGGGCCGCTGCGGCAGGATGACCCTGTGACCGATCCCGTGAACGACGCCCCGGATCCCGCGGACATGCGCGAGCAGTACCGCACCGACGAGCTGTCCACCGCCGACCTCGCGCCCGAACCGATCGCGCAGTTCACCCGCTGGTTCAAGGAGACCGCCGCGAACCCGGCGATCCACGAGCCGAACGCGATGGTCGTCTCCACGGCCGCCGCCGACGGCCGCCCGTCCTCGCGCACGGTGCTCCTCAAGCACTACGACCGGGCCGGCTTCGTCTTCTTCACCAACTACGAGTCCCGCAAGGGCCGCGAGCTCGCGGCCAATCCGTACGCCGCACTGCTCTTCCCCTGGCACCCGCTGGCCCGCCAGGTCGTCGTCACGGGCCGGGCGGAGCGCATCGGCCGCGACGAGACCGTCGCCTACTTCCGGACCCGCCCGCACGGCTCCCAGCTCGGCGCCTGGGCGAGCCCCCAGTCCTCGGTGATCGCGTCCCGCGAGGAACTCCTCGCCCGCTACGGGGAGCTGGCCGCCCGCTACCCCGGCGACACGCAGGTGCCGGTCCCCCCGGAGTGGGGCGGCATCCGGGTCGTCCCGGACGCGGTCGAGTTCTGGCAGGGGCACGAGAACCGGCTCCACGACCGGCTGCGGTACGTCCGCGAGGGAGATAACGGCGGCGGCCCGGGCGCCGAGGGGGCCCCGGACGGCGGTACGTGGCGGGTGGAGCGGCTCGCGCCCTGAGCGGTGCGCCGGCGCCCTGACCGGCGCACATGCCTCTGGCGTACCCCGCCTCGGTCTCCGTGTGCGCCCGCGTTTCCGCGGTGCAACGATTTCCGTGAAGGTGCTGTGCTCTGCGTCACGTTCCAGTTGAATGGCGGAAGTATGGGGGGTGCCGGGATGAGTGCTTTCACGGGGTCCGCGAGCGCGACCGCCTCCGTTCCCGGAGCGGGGGCCGATCTGCTGGCCGCCCTGCTCGACGGGATGGACGCGGCGCTCTGCGCGTTCGACGCCGACGGGACGGTCACGCACTGGAACCGCGAGGCCGAGCGGATACTCGGCTGGTCCGCCGCGGAGGCGGTCGGGCGGCGCGGGTTCGAGGGCTGGGCGGCGCGCAGCGCCGACGCCGAGGACATCCTGCGGCGGCTGATGGGGGTCATGAAGGGCCCCGGCCGGCAGGTCCACGAGCTGGCGCTGCTCCGCAAGGACGGCGGCCGGGTGCTCGTGCGCAGCCAGGCCGCCGGGGTCCGCGGCGCGGACGGCGGTCCCGCCGGGGTGTACTGCGCGTTCAGCGAGGTCCACGTCCAGCTCGACCTGGAGCGGTCGGTCGCCCTCAGCGAGGCGCTGTTCGAGGACGCGTCCTGGGGGGTCGTCCTGGTCGACGCCGACCTGCGCCCCGCCATGGTCAACGGCCACGCGGCCCGCGCCTTCGGCACCGGGCGCACGGCCCTGCTCGGACGGCCGCTGGGCGATGTCGTCGTGCACGGCGCGGAGGAGCTGGAGGCGGCGATCCAGCACGTCCTCGCGGAGGGCACGCCGCCCGCGCCGGCCGAGGTGTGGGTGACGCTGCGGACCTCCGGGGAGGAGCGGCGGCGGTGCTGGCGCAGCGGCTTCCTGCTGCTGTCCTCGCCGATGGCGGAGGAGCCGGTGCCGCTGGGGGTGGCCTGGCTGTTCCAGGACGTGACGGAGGAGCGGCTCGCGGCGCGGGAGGCGGACCGGCTGCGGTTCCGGTGGAGCCAGCTGCACCGGGCGGGGGCCGCGGCCGCGGAGTGCGAGGACCCGGAGGAGGCGGTCGCGGTGCTGCTCGACTTCGCGCTCGCCGGGTTCGCGGACCACGCGCTGGTCGACCGGGTCGCGGGCGAGCGGCGGCTGACCCGGGCGCTGGCGACCCCCGCGGCCGCGGCCGGTCCGTCCTCGCCGGTGGTGGGCGGCGGCATACCCCTGCGGTACGGGCCGAGGCATCCGGCGCTCCAGGCGTGGGACCGGGTGGGCACGGTCCGCGCGAGCGCCGGGCGCACGGCGGAGGTGTGGGCGGAGGCCCACCAGTGGCCGTCGGACGCGGCGCACGCGGTCTGCGTGACCCTGCGCTCCCGGGGCCGCACGCTCGGCGTGGTCACCTTCCTGCGCGCCGCGTGCCGCCGGCCGTTCGAGCGCGAGGACGCGGTCTTCGCGGAGGCGGTGGCCACGCGGGTCGCGGCCTCGCTCGACCTGGGGGAACGGGCTTAGGCCGGCGCAGGGCCCGGGGGGGCTTGTATACGACCCGGGCCCCGCGCTCCGTGCCCTCGCCGGTCAGTGCCGGTAGAAGATCCGGTCGCCGTACTCCGTCATCACGCGGCCGTTCCACTCGTGGCCGCCGTCGACGTTCCCGGAGCGGAGCAGCGGCGGCTCGATGCCGCGGCGGACGAGCTCCTCGGCCGCGGCCGCGAGGGTGGCCTGCATGAGGGCACTGGTGACGACGGTCGAGGCGGGCGCGAAGGGGGCCTCGATGCCCTCGTGGGTGAGCTCCGCGTCGCCGACGGCGATCCGGGAGTCGAGGACGATGTCGCAGTGGTCCTTGAGGTACGTCCCCGAGACGTGCCGGGACTTGGTCTCCGTCGCGTACGCCACCGACGTGACGCCGATGACGGTGAGACCGAGCGCGCGGGCGTTCATGGCCATCTCCACGGGCAGGGCGTTGCGCCCGGAGAGGGAGATGATGACCAGGACGTCCCCGGCGGTGGCGGGGGAGGAGTCCAGTACGGCCCCGGCGAGGCCGTCGACGCGTTCGAGGGCGGAGCCGAGGGTCGCCGGCATGACGTCGACGCCGACGACGCCGGGGACGACGAGCAGGTTCATCAGGGCGAGGCCGCCGGCCCGGTAGACGACGTCCTGGGCGGCGAGGGAGGAGTGGCCCGCGCCGAAGGCGAAGAGCCGGTTGCCGTTCGCGACGGCCTCGGCGATCGCGGCGCCGGCCGCGGAGATCTCGGCCGAGTCGCCGTCGCGGACCTGCTGGAGCAGGCCGATCGCGGCGTCGAAGAACTGTCCGGCCAGCTTGCTCTCGCCCGCGCTGTCGCCCATTCCAGAAGCTCCTTCTCGTCGCCGTCGCGTTCGCCGTCGTGTCATGGTCGTGCCCTGGTCGCCGATCACGGTGCGGTCTGGACCATTGCTCTGTCAATACCGCCTGGGGCCGGTGCGGTCCGGTTGTCGGCGCGATGCGTCAGAATTGGTGCAGGGCCAGCGCACGACTCATCGAGGGGCACGTATGTCCGGACTGATCGACACAACGGAGATGTATCTCCGCACCATCCTCGAGCTTGAGGAGGAAGGTGTGGTCCCCATGCGTGCCCGGATCGCCGAGCGGCTCGACCAGAGCGGCCCCACGGTGAGCCAGACGGTGGCCCGGATGGAGCGCGACGGGCTGGTGGCCGTCGCCAGCGACCGGCACCTGGAGCTGACCGACGAGGGCCGCCGCCTCGCCACCCGCGTCATGCGCAAGCACCGCCTCGCGGAGTGTCTGCTCGTCGACGTGATCGGCCTGGAGTGGGAGCAGGTGCACGCCGAGGCCTGCCGCTGGGAGCACGTGATGAGCGAGGCCGTGGAGCGGCGCGTCCTGGAGCTGCTGCGGCACCCGACGGAGTCGCCGTACGGGAACCCGATCCCGGGTCTGGAGGAGCTCGGCGAGAAGGCCGAGGCCGAGGCCTTCCTCGACGACTCGATGGTGTCGCTCGCCGAGCTGGACGCGAGCGAGGGCAAGACGGTGATCGTCCGCCGGATCGGCGAGCCGATCCAGACCGACGCCCAGCTGATGTACACGCTGCGGCGCGCGGGCGTGCAGCCCGGTTCCGTGGTGTCGGTGACGGAGTCCGCCGGCGGCATCCTGGTCGGCAGCAGCGGCGAGGCGGCCGAGCTGGACGCCGAGGTCGCGTCCCACGTCTTCGTGGCCAAGCGCTGACGCGCTGACGCCGGCCCCGGCCGGCGGAGCCTTCCGCGGGGCGCCCCGCCGTTCGTCGTGTCCGACGTCCGGCGGGGCGCCCTTCGTCGTGTCGGCCCGCCCCCCGCCCGATGCCCGTACGGGAGCGGTGCTGGACCCGACGGCCCTCGTGCGCCCCGGTTTACGCCGGAATGGCTACGCCCGCGCCCTGGTCGTGCCACGCTGGAGCGAACGTGGTGCGATACCGGGGAAGGGTGGGGGCCGTGCAGCAGACCGTCGTACGCCCGGCGCCGTCCGCCCCGGAGGCCCGCGCGACCCGGATCGGGGAGGACGCCCGGGCATCCCGGGTGGCGGCGGGCGCCCGCCCGCGCCGGACAGCAGAGGGCCCCGGCGCCTTGCGGCGCCGGGGCCTGTCCTCCCCTGAGCTGACCTGGAGCCCCGAGCTCTCAAGGTCAATCCCCTCGGACCGTTTTCCCCGAGCGGTCCGCCTCCCGTTCAAGATCTCCCCTCGGCAGCGGCCGTCAATCCTTGAGCCCTGTCACTCGAACGAGGGGTGTTGCGCGGCAGGAGCGCATTTTCGAATGCGAGTTCGATAGTCTGGCGTGGTTCGACGGCAAGAAGAGGGGGTGCCAGGGATGGCGCGACGACTCGACGTCACCGGGGCCGACGGCGTACGGCTGGCGGCCTGGGACTTCACGCCCGGGGCCGCCCCGGAGGCCGGACCCGGCGTCTTACTCCTCCACGGCCTGATGGGCCACGCGGCCCACTGGTCCCCGGCGGTCGAGCGCCTCGCCGCGGCGGCGCACCCCGGCACGGCCGCGGGCCCGCCGCACCGCCCCCGCACCGTCGCCCTCGACCAGCGGGGCCACGGGCACAGCGACAAGCCGCCCACCGCCTCCTTCACCCGCGAGGCCTACGTGGCGGACGCGGCCGCGGCGGTCGAGCAGCTCGGGCTCGGCCCGGTCACCCTCATCGGCCACTCCATGGGCGCCCTCACCGCCTGGCAGCTCGCGGCCGAGCGCCCCGACCTCGTCCACGCCCTCGTCATCTGCGACATGCGCGCCTCGGCGCTCGGCGCGGCCTCGCAGCGCGAGTGGCGGGACTGGTTCCGCCGCTGGCCGACCCCGTTCCCCTCGCTCGACGCCGTCCGCCGCTGGTTCGGCGAGGACGACCCGTGGGTCGAGCGCCCGAACCCGGCCCGGGGCGCCTTCTTCGCCGAGGTGATGGCCGAGCACCCGGACGGCTGGCGGCCGGTCTTCGACCCGGAGCAGATGCTGACCTCCCGCGAGACCTGGGTGCACGACGCCCACTGGGAGTCCCTGGCCCAGGTCCGCTGCCCCACGCTGGTCGTCCGCGGCCTCGACGGCGAGCTGGGCCGCGCCGAGGCGCAGGAGATGGTCCGGGTGCTGCCCCACGGGGCGTACGCGGAGATCCCCGACGCCGGCCACCTCCTCCACTACGAGCACGCGGACGCCTGGCGCGAGGCCGTCGGCCCCTTCCTGAACGGCGTCCTGACCTCGTAGGACGGAGTCCGGGCGGGCGCGGGGGAGGGCGGCGGGACGGTCCTCCCCGGGGCGGGTCAGTCCCACTGCTCGTCGGCGAGCGAGGCGACCGGCCTCGGCTTGCCGATGACGGCCAGGGCGATGAAGAAGTTGATCTGGCCGATGGCGATGGTCAGGGTGGCCAGCGCCTTGTCGTCGTAGTGCTTCGCCACCTCGGCGTACAGCTCGTCCGAGACGCGCTCCCGGCCGTGCGGGGCGGGCTGGAGGGTGGCCTCCACCAGGGCGAGGGCCGCGCGCTCGGCCTCGGTGAAGTAGGGGGCGTCCTGCCAGGAGGCGACCGCGGTGATGCGTTCCTCCGACTCCCCGGCCTTGCGGAGGAAGCCGGTGTTCAGGATCGTCAGATAGGTGTTGCCGACGATCTGCCCGGCCCGCAGGTGGACCAGGCTCATCGTGGCGCGCGGCACCGAGCGGTTGCCGGTGGCCCGGAAGAGGGCGGCGCTGACCTCGCCCAACTCGGGTACGAGGGAACCGGGGTCGGGCATCCGGGAGATAGGGCCCGCGGGGGCGGCGGTCGTGGTGGCGGAGTCCGTGTGCGTCATCGCTGCTCTCCTTCGCGGCGCCCGGTGCGGCGCCTTCACAGCACTGACGGAGCTGCCCGCGAAGGTGTGACAGGAATCGGCGGACGGGTTTCCGGTACGGCCGCCGCCGGCCCGCGCCGGGGAGGACGGCGGCGCGTCGACGGGAGCCCGCACAGTCCCCCCGCCGTACCGCCGCCGGGTCACCCCGCCGTACCGCCGCCGGATCACCCCGTCGGCCCCCCGCCGTACCGCCGCCGGGTCACCCCGCCGTGGCCCGCCACACATAGCGGACGTCCGGCTCGCGTTCCTCGTTGCGCAGCCCGTCGGTCCGCTCCGCCTCGACGAAGCCGTGCCGCTCGTAGAACCTCCGGGCCGACGCGTTGACCTGGAACGTCCAGAGCGCCAGGCCCTCCGGGCGCTGCCGCTTGGCCAGCTCCACGAAGCGGTCGCCGAGTCCCCGGCCGCGCCACGAGGGGTCGAGGTACAGCTGGTCCAGCTCCCCGCCGTCGAGGACGAGCAGCCCCACCACGCCGGCCTCCCCGGCCACCGCCACCCAGGTCTCGTACTCCGGCACGACGACGTGGGTGAACCAGCCGCGCACCGCCTCGTCGTCGTGCGCGCGGCGGACGGTGGGCAGCGCGGTGCCGAAGGACCGCAGCCACACCTCGGCCGCGGCGGTCGCGTCGGATGCGCCGGCGCGCCGTATGTCGATGTCGTCGGATGTCACAGTGCGCGAGGATCGCAGACCGCGGGTCGCGCCGCATCCGAATAGCGGGCGGCGGGAGGTGCCCGGCGGGCCGGGCGCCTCCCGCCGGGCCGGGGTCACCGGCGGAACACCTCGAACAGCCGGGTCAGGCTGTCGTCCTGGTGGCCCGCCTCCGCCGCCTGCCGGAAGGCGGCGAGCACGGCGGACGGCAGGGCCGGGTCCACGCCCGAGTCCCGCGTGGTGTGGACGACGTGGTCGAGGCTGGCCACGGCCATCGAGATCCGGTCGACGTCGCCGCCGTGGTCCCCGGCCTCGATCCTCGGCGTGTAGAAGTCGAGGAACTGGCCCATCCCCGTCAGCGTCGCGGTCGCGAGCGGCTTGAGCTCGGACAGGCCGATGCCGTTCGCGTGCGCCAGCGAGGCGGTGTGCAGCCAGGCGGTCAGCGTGGTCCAGAAGAGGTCCATCTGGAGCTGGTAGTACAGCGCGGCCAGGCCCGGGTCCTCGCCGCGGTAGTCGGTGTCCGTCAGGACCTTCAGGGCGTCCTCGTGCTCCTCGAAGAGGTCGCGGGGGCCGCTGTAGAAGGTGCCGAACTCGTGCGTGCCGATGCCGGACGGCGGCGTCTGGACGCCGCCGGTGAGGTGCCGTGCCCCGTGCTTCGCCGCCCAGGCGGCGCCCTGGCGGGCCTGCTCCGGGGTGTCGGAGCTGAGGTTGACCAGGACGCGGCCGTCGAGCGCCGCGGCGGCCGGTTCGAGGATCGCGTACATGGCGGCGTAGTCGGTGAGGCTCAGGACCACCAGCTCGTTGGCGCGCAGGGCCTCCTCGACGCCGGCGGCGAGGACGGCGCCCCGGGCGACCAGCTCGTCGGCGCGGTTCGCGGTGCGGTTCCAGACGGTGACGCGGTAGCCGGCGTCGAGGTAGGCGCCGGCCATGGCGCGGCCCATGGGGCCGAGTCCGACGACGGTCACGGACAGGTCGTCGACGGCAGGGGTGGTGACGGCAGACGTGTTCACGGAATTCTCCCCGAGATGACTAGAACGAACGCTCTATCTAGAGAGGAACCTAGCACAGCTCTAGAGCGATCGCTCTAGTTCGGTACTGTGGAGGGGTGAAGACCAAGGACCCGCACGACCCCGAGACCGCCGGAACCCGCGAGCGGATCGTCCGCACGGCCTCGCGCCTCATGCAGCGACAGGGCTACGAAGGCACCGGCATCAAGCAGATCTCCGTCGAGGCCGGGGCCACCCTCGGCTCCGTCTACCACTTCTTCCCCGGCGGCAAGCAGGAGCTCGGCACGGCGGCCGTCCGGCTCGGCGACGAGGAGTTCGCCGAGATCCTCGCCGAGGCGCTCGACGCGGAACCGGACCCCGCCGAGGCACTCCTCGCCCTCACCGCCTCCCTCGCCGACGGTCTGCGCGCCTCCGACTGGCTCGACGGCTGCCCCGTCACGTCCACGGTCGTCGGCACGGCGCACAGCGCGCCCGGCGTCCAGACGGCGGCGGCCGAGGCGTTCGCCCGCTGGCGGGCGGTGGTCGCCCGCAGGCTGCTCGCCGCGGGCTACCCGGAGACGGACGCCGAGGAGCTGGCGCACACGGTGATCGCCACCCTGGAGGGCGCGGAACTTGCCGCCCAGGTCGCCCGGAGCACCACCCCCCTGGACACCGCGGGCCGCCACCTGGCCCGCCTGCTCGCCTCGTACCGCTGACGGGGGCGGGGGACGGGCGACGGCCCGCCCGGTTCACCCGGGCGGGCCGTCGACGTGCTGGTCCGGAGTCGCCGGCGGTCAGCCCTTGCTGACCGCCGCGAGGATCTCCGGCAGCCGCCGCGCCGTCCGGGGCGCCGCGACCTTGAGGCCGAGCAGGACCAGGAGCGCGCCGTAGAGCGTGCCGGCCGGGAGCAGCAGCCAGAGCAGGGACCGCTGGTCGGAGACGTGCAGGTAGATCGTCGCGCCGATCAGCGGCGCGCACAGCAGGGGGGCCGCGAGCATGCCGCCGAGGATCGAGATCCACGCCAGGGCGCCCTGCCCCGGGGCGACGTTCTTGTAGCCGCTGTCCTGCGGAATCGAGTACGGGAAGACGGCCGAGACCACCGAACCCGTCGCCAGCATCGCGCCCAGCAGGCCGAGCGCCAGGCCGACGGCGTCCGGGAGCCGGTTCCACTCGCCGAGGACGGCGACCGTGAGGACCGTGACGAAGACCGCGTACGGCAGGGTGACCAGGAGCAGGGCCAGCGTCCGCGCCCGCAGCTCGGCGTACGCGTCGGCCGTCGTCGAGATGGTCTGGGCGACCATCCAGAACGCCGAGGTGTCCTGCCCGAACTGGTTGTACATCAGCATGCCGAGCATGCCGGACGCGAAGCACGCCCAGTAGATCGAGCCGGTGCCCTGGAGCGCGTTGACGAGCGGGACGATCAGGCCGAGCGCGAGCGAGGTCACGGCCCCGGCCTTGGTCTTCGGGTCGCGCCACAGGTAGCGCAGGCTGCGCTCCATGACCGCTCCGGTGCGCCCGTCGGGCAGGATGCGGGCGAGCAGCCCCCCGCCGGACCTCTCCCGGACGGCCGCGTCGGACGCCGCGCCGATCGTGGACCCGTCCGGCTCGACCATCAGCCGTACGAGGCTCCGCCGCCACCAGTACGCGAGCGCCGCGAGCGCTCCCGCGGTGAGCAGCAGCCGGGCCGCGGCCACCGCGTGGTCGCCCCGGCTCGCGGAGTCGACCGCGGCGATCGCGGCGGCCGGCGGCAGCCAGCCGACGACGGCCGTCGCCGGCTTCAGCGACTCCAGTCCGCCCGCCTCGCCCAGGCGCTGGGCGCCGAAGTTCACCACCTGGATGCCGACGGCGATGACGAGGCCGCTGAGCAGGGCCAGGTCCCGGCCCTTGCGGGATGTGAGCAGCCGGACGTTGGCGGCGGCCACGGCCCGGGACAGGGCCACGCACGTCACCGCCGTCAGCGGTACGGCGAGGACGGCGACGACGGTGCCGGCCGCGCCGTGCGCGACGGACAGCGCGGCGCCCAGGGCCAGGACGAGGGTGAGGGCGGGGCCGACGGCCACGAGCGAGGCCACGAGCAGCGCACGGACCAGTGGCCGGGGCCGCAGCGGCAGCATGACGAGCCGCGACGGGTCGAGGGTCTCGTCGCCGCTCGGGATGAACAGCGGCATCACCGCCCAGGAGAGTGCGAGGGCCCCCGTGAGCAGGATCGCGACGGCGGCGGCGTCCGCGTTGCCCCGGAGGAGCACGAAGCCCAGCACGAGGGCCGCGGCGAAGAACGCGCCGAAGACGATGGAGACGATGTACGCCGCCGTGCGGCTGCCGGACTGCCGCAGGCTGTTGCGCAGCAGGCTCAGCTTGAGCCGGACGAAGACGGAGGTGAGGGAGGGGGCGGGACCGGCCGGGCGCGCGGTGCCGGGGGCCGTCGCGGTCGGGAGGGCGCTCATCGCCGAGCCCCGCCCGGAGCACCTGCGCCACCGGCGCTGCCGGGGTCGCCCGCGCCACCGGCGCCACCCGCGCCACCGGCCGTCCCCGCCCCGCCGCCCAGCCAGTCCAGCGAGTCGCCGGCGGCCTCGCGCCCGTTGGCGCCGACCAGCTCCAGGAACGCCGCCTGCAGCGACGGCGCCTCGCCCCGTACCTCGGCGAGGGTGCCCTGGGCGCGGATCCGGCCCGCGGCCATCACGGCGACCCAGTCGCAGAGCGACTCGACGAGCTCCATGACGTGGCTGGAGAAGACGACGGTGGCGCCGGAGGCGGTGTACCGCTCCAGGACGCCGCGGATGGTCTGCGCGGAGACCGGGTCGACGCCCTCGAAGGGTTCGTCGAGGAACAGCACCTCCGGGTTGTGGAGGAGGGCCGCCGCGAGCCCGATCTTCTTCCGCATGCCGGTCGAGTAGTCGACGACCAGCTTGTTCTGCGAGCCGGTGAGGTCGAGGACGTCGAGGAGCTGGGCGGCGCGCTTGTCGACCTCGGCGCCGGGCAGCCCCCGCAGCCGGCCGCTGTACGCGAGGAGTTCACGGCCGGACAGCCGCTCGAAGAGCCGCAGGCCCTCGGGCAGGATGCCGATGCGTGCCTTGACCCGGGCGACCGACTCGGGGTCGGCCCACACGTCGTGCCCGGCGACCTGGATGCGTCCCTGGTCGGGACGGAGCAGGCCGGTGATCATCGAGAGCGTGGTGGTCTTGCCCGCGCCGTTGGGCCCCACGAGCCCGATGAACCTGCCGGCGGGCAGCACCAGGTCGATGCCGTTCACCGCGATCTGCTGGCCGAATCGTTTCCACAGGCCCTCGATGCGCACGGCGGGAGCCGCACCGTCCCCCGGTGCGGCTCCCGCCGTCTCGAACGCCCCGTCAAATGCCTGGTCAGGCATGGTCTGTCTGCCCCTCGTCGGTCCCCGTGCGTCTTACCGGCCCCACCCTACGGGCGGGACTCGCGGGGACCCAGGGTCATGACGTCCGGCTTCGCGCCTCCGCGGCCTCCCGGCCGCACGCGTAGGCGAGGGCGCTGATCAGCTCCTCGGCGTCGGGGAGCCAGCGGTTCGCCGGGGTGGGGCGCCGGGCCCACTGGACGGCGCCGCTGCCGCCGACGCGGGTGGGCGGGGCCGCGACGTAGTGGCCCTCGCCGCGGGTGGTGAGGTCGATGGAGGCCGGGACCCAGCCGAGCTTGCGGACGAGGTCCGGCACCTTGGCCGCGGCGCCGGGGAGGACGAAGAAGAACATCCGGCGGTCCGGGGTGCAGGTGACCGGGCCGAGCGTCAGCTCCATCCGCTCCATCCGGGCCAGCGCCAGGAAGCCGGCGGACTCGGGCACCTCGATCGCGTCGAACGTGCGGCCCGTCGGCAGCAGGATCGAGGCCTTGGGCTGCTTCGACCACATGCGCCGGGCCCCGACGCCGCTGCCGGTCGCGAGGGTGGACCAGTCGGGCTTGACCGCGTGGGCGCCGGGCAGGGCGCACGCCTCCGCCCCGCAGGAGCAGCGCTCCCGGCCCTCGACGGCTTCCAGCCAGGTCCCGGGAAACACGTCCCAGTGCCGCTCTTCCGCGTACCGCACGGCACTGTCCAGCAGCTGCTCGCCGCGCTGCTGGGGGATCTGTGCGGCTTCCGTGACTCCGATGGTCTCTTCCACGTGGAACACAACTTCCCCCGCCACCTGGGGTTACGGCCAGGGCGCGGAGCGGTGTGAGGCATCGATCCTGCACGCGGGGCGCATCGGTGCACGAGCGGGGGCGCGCGGAGGGCCGGGGAGCTGGGGTGGGTACGGAGAGGTGGGGGCGCCGGTGGCGAAGCCGCAACCGACGTGTCCGGTTTCGCGTGTTCACATCGGCATTGACCGGATATCCACCGGGCAGTGATCTGTTCTCCGATGATCACCGCACGGCCTCAGGGGGTACTCATGGCAGCCAGGCCACTCGTTCCGCGTCAGCTCAACGAACGGCTCCAGGCGCTCATCCAGGAGGCCGGCTGCTCCAACGCCGGTCTCGCCCGCAGGGTCAACATGGTCGGCGCGGAGCGCGGCCTCGACCTGCGGTACGACAAGACGTCGGTGGCGCGCTGGCTGCGCGGCCAGCAGCCGCGCGGGCGGGCGCCGGGGGTCATCGCCGAGGCCCTCGGGCGCAAGCTGGGCCGCACGGTGACCATCGACGAGGTCGGCATGGCCAACGGCCGCAACCTCGCGGCCGGGGTGGGCCTCCAGTTCGCGCCGACCGTGCCCGGCGCGATCGAGCAGGTCTGCGAGCTGTGGCGGAGCGACGTGGGCCGCCGGGACTTCCTCTCCGGCTCCGCGGTGGCGGCCTCCGCGCTCGTCGAGCCCAGCCGGGACTGGCTGATCACGGGCCCGGACGCGCACGTGGCCCGGATGGCGGGGGCGCGCGTCGGGGTCGCGGACGTCGCGGCCGTACGGGAGATGACGGCGGCGCTGGTCGACCTCGACCGGCGGTTCGGCAGCGGGCACGTGCGTCCCGTGGTCGTCCACTACCTCAACAGCGTGGTGTCGGGCATGCTGTCCGGCTCGTACCGGGAGGCGGTCGGACGGCAGCTGTTCGCCGCGGTCGCCCGACTGACCGAACTCGCGGGGTACATGGCGGTCGACACGGGCGAACCGGGGCTGGCCCAGCGGTACTACATCCAGGCGCTGCGGCTCGCGCAGGCCGCGGGGGACCGGGGGTACGGCGGGTACGTCCTCGCCGCCTCCATGAGTCACCTCGCCGCCCAGCTCGGAAACCCGCGGGAGATCGCCCAGTTGGCGCGGGCCGCGCAGGAGGGCGCGCGGGGGAAGGTGCCGCCGCGGGCGGAGGCGATGTTCCTCGCGGCCGAGGCGCGCGGGCACGCCCTGCTCGGGGACCTCAGCGCCTTCGAGACGGCGGCGGGCCGTGCCGTACGGGCGCTGGAGCAGGCCGATCCGGAGGCGGGCGACGACCCGGTGTGGATCGCGCACTTCGACGCGGCGTATCTGGCGGACGAACTGGCCCACTGCTACCGGGACCTGGGGCAGGCGGAGGCCGCGGCGCGGGCGGCGGAGGAGTCGATCGCCGGGCATCCGGAGACGCGCGCGCGGCGCCGGGCCATCGGCCTGGCGCTGCTGGCCTCGGCGCAGGTGCAGCAGCGCGAGGTCGAGGAGGCCTGCCGCACGGGCACGCGGGCGCTCGAACTGCTGGGCACGCTGCGGTCGTCGAGGGGCGCGGAGTACCTGGACGACCTGCGGGAGCGCCTGGAGCCGTACGCGGGGGAGGCGGTGGTGCGGGAGTTCGGGGCGCGCGTCGAGCTCTACGCCGCGTAGTCCCCGGTGGCGGCGGTGCCGTGCGAGAAGGTTGTGTAACCGGGCTCACACGTGTGTGCGGAGCCCCGGGCGCACCCGGTAGCGTGAGCCGACGATTCCGTAGGTCCATCAGTAGGAGTCCCGGTGACGCAGAACGGACAGGGTCCGGAGCCGCAGTACCCGGCGGTGCCCCCGGCGCAGAACGCCCCAGGGGGAGCACAGCCGTACGGTGGCGCCTGGGGTCCCGCCGGCGCAGCGCCGGGCGGGCAGCCCCTGCCGCCCGCACAGCCCCTGCCCCCGGAGGCGGCTCCGGGCGCCGCCGCCGACATGCAGTCCACCCAGTACCTGCCGCCGGTCGCGCCGCAGCCCGGCTACGGCTACCCGGGGCCGGGCGCCCCCGGCGGCGCGGACCTGCAGGCGACCCAGCACATCCCGCCGGTCCCGGGCGGGATGCCGCCCGCGCAGGGCGGCATACCCCAGGCGCCGGGCCCGCAGCCGGGCTACGGCTACCCGCAGCAGGCGCCCGGCGCGATGCCGCAGGCCGGGCAGGGGCCCGGGTACGGCTATCCGCACCCGGCCGCCGACCTCCAGGCCACCCAGCACATCGCGCCGGTGCCGCCGCAGCAGCAGGGCGGCGGCGCCCAGACCCGGTTCCTCGGCACCGGCCCGCTCCAGGCGCAGGGCCCCGGGCCCGCGGGCGCCTCCGACGCGACCCAGTACATCGCCCCGGTGCCGGCGCAGGAGCCCGGCGAGCGGCAGCCGCCCGCCGAGTTCGACAACCTCTTCCGCACGGAGTCCCCGCGGGCGCCGCAGGCCCCGCAGCAGCCGCACGCGCAGGCCTACCGGCAGCCCGCCCCGGCCCCGTACCAGCAGCAGCACCAGCAGCAGCCGCCTGCACCCCCGCAGCAGTACGCGTACCAGGGCGCCTACTACGACGACGGCGGCGACCCCGAGCCGCCGCGCCGCAAGTCCCCGGTCGCCCTGATCGCCGCCGTCGTCGTCGGCTGTGCCGTCGTCGGCCTCGGCGCCGGCGCGCTGCTCAGCGGCGGTGACGACGACAAGGACCCTAAGAAGGGCGCCGAGACCGTGGCGGGGAGCTCCGCCGCCCCGTCCGGCGAGGCGACGAGCGCGCCGGCCGAGAAGCCGGCCGACCCGGCCGAGCCGCAGGCGCAGGAGCTGAGCAAGCTCCTCGCGACCAGCAGCAGCAGCCGGGACACGGTGATCAGCTCGGTCGAGTCCATCAAGCAGTGCAAGAACCTGGACAAGGCCACGAGCGACCTGCGGGGCGCCGCCGAGCAGCGCCGTGGTCTGGTCACCAGGCTCCGCACGCTGTCGGTCGACAAGATCCCGGACAACCCGGCGCTGACGTCCGCGCTCACCAAGGCCTGGGAGGCCTCGGCGGCGGCGGACGACCACTACGCGGCCTGGGGCGACCAGATGAAGGCCAAGAAGGCCTGCAAGGGCGGCAAGGCCCGCTCGACCCCGCAGCTGGCCGCGGCGAACACCAAGAGCGGCGAGGCCACCGCCGCCAAGAAGCAGGCGGCCTCGCTGTGGAACCCGACGGCCGCCAAGTACGGCCTGGAGAAGCGGGCGTACACCCAGCTGTAGCCCGCGCGGGGCCCCCGCCGCGCGATCCGCGGCGGGGAGGGCTTCAGGGGGCGCTCAGCACGGTGTCGCCGACATCGACGAAGCCGGGCCGCTGCGCCACCAGCCGCCCCTCGCGCACCACCTGGAAGGTCACCTCGCGGTTGATGATCCGGGGGAAGCCCGGGGCGCCGAGCAGGTCCTCGTACTTCCAGCGGAGGGCCGGGGTCAGGCCGCCGGTGTCGATGCGCGCGCCCCGGTCGAGGGCGTACGCGATCCGGGTGGCCGTGACCTCGTCGCCGTCGAGGGACTCCACGACCTCCTTGAGCACCGTGTAGGCGATCCAGGTGGTCTGGACGCCCGCGTCGGTCGGGTCGACCCGGTTGTCGGCGAAGGCGTGCTCCTGGACGACCTTGCGCATCGGGGCCCAGCTCCTGTCGGACGCCTCCGGGTACCAGCCGGTGACGAAGGCGCCCTCGAAGGGGCTGTGGGCGCCGCCGGTGCGGTCGATCACGGGCTGGCCGACGCTGCCGAGGACGGACGAGATCCGCACGCCGTCCGTCCGCTCGCCGTCCCCGCCGCTTCCGCCGTCCCCGCCGTCCTCCTGCTCCGGGAGGCGGCGGAAGGAGTCGAAGAAGGTCTGGGTGCGCTCGCCGAGGACGGCGGTGACGCAGCCGTTCTCGTCGCCGGCCTTCTCCCTGGCCCGGGAGGCGGACTCGGTGTACTCGGCGGCGTCCTCGACGGCGGGGATGTCGACGGCGCCGCGGTGGCTCGCCTTGCGGAGGCCCGAGTTGAGGAGCTCGGGGAGCTTGTCGCCGGCCAGGGTGTCGGGCCGGACGAGGGAGACCGTGCGGCAGGCCGCGGCGAGCTGCATGCCGTGCCCGGCGATGAGGGAGGCCTGGCCGCCGTTGACGGGATAGGAGAGCGGGCTGGTGAACTCGTCCTCCGATATCCCGTAGCCGCCGATGTACGGGATGCCGGCGGCCTCCAGGGGGGCCATGAAGGCGCGGCCGTTCTGGCTGTACGAGCCGACGACGGCCACCGCCCCCTCCCGGACGGCGCGGCGCGCGCAGGCGGCGGCGCCGGTGGTGGTGTTGTGCTCGTTGCAGGTGAGGACGCGCAGCTCGTGGCCGTCGATGCCGCCCTGGGAGTTGACCCAGCGGGCGAAGGTCTGGGCCATGGCGGGCATTCCGGGCATGTTGGTGGCACGGGTCTGGTCGGGAGCCCACGTCATGACGGTGATGGGCTCCCTGGAACCCCCCGTGGTTCCAGGGAGCACGCCACACCCGGTGAGCAGCGAGGCTCCGGCCGTCGCGGTCGTGACGTACGCGAGGAGTGAGGTCAGTCGCCGTCCGGTCATGGACACGCACATTTCCGCCCCATGGGTAACGCGGGAGTGAGCGCGGGTCGACACGGGGTGACGTGACGGTGAATTGCGGGGGCGGCGAGGGGGCGGGTCCGGCCGCCAGACAGGGGAACGTACGATCGAAAGGTGTCCAGTCCAGTCTCCGGTTCGGTGAACTCTTCCCGTCGCGGCCGTCGCTCCTCCACCATGGGCGGCATGCCGCTCAACGACATGCCGTGGTGGCGCTGGCGCAGCAACGTGCGCTCGGCGCTGCACATGCTCTCCGACCCCGGGTTCCACGAGACCACCTGGCTGGCCGGCCTCGACGGGTACGGCGACGTCACCGACGCCGTCTACCGCCTCGTCGAGGACACCTGGCTCGACAACTGGTCCGCCGAGAAGTACGTCGGCGCGATCTTCCGCGACACCGGCGAGGCCGCCCTCGTCGACGTCGCCGTCCTCCGGGTGCTGCGCATCATGCACCAGGTGGGCCCCGACGCCCCCGTCTCCGCCTACCTCGGGCACCCCGGGTGGCCGGAGGCCGTGCGGGCCGCCCGCGAGGCCCACGTACGCCTCGCGCAGGCGGACGGGGAGGACCCGGACACCCCGCCGCGCTCCCTCGACGTGCTGCACATCATGACGGGGTCCGTATGACGGGGTCCGTCTGACGGACGGCGGGTCACCGCGCGGCTCCGGATGTGGCAGGCTGACGGGATGACCGACCAGTACGTCCTCACCCTCTCGTGCCCCGACAAGCAGGGCATCGTGCACGCCGTGTCGAGCTACCTCTTCATCACCGGCTGCAACATCGAGGACAGTCAGCAGTTCGGAGACCGCGACACCGGGCTCTTCTTCATGCGGGTCCACTTCTCGGCCGAGGCCCCGGTGAACGTCGACAAGCTGCGGGCCAGCTTCGTCGCGGTCGGCGACTCCTTCGGGATGGACTGGCAGATCCACCGCGCCGACCAGCGCATGCGGGTCGTCCTCATGGTGTCGAAGTTCGGCCACTGCCTGAACGACCTGCTGTTCCGGTCGCGGCTGGGGGCGCTGCCGGTCGAGATCGTGGCCGTGGTCTCCAACCACACGGACTTCGAGGAGCTCGTCGGCTCGTACGGGCTGCCCTTCCGGCACATCCCGGTCACCAAGGACACCAAGGCGGAGGCGGAGGCCGAGCTCCTCGACCTGGTCCGCGAGGAGAACGTCGAGCTGGTCGTCCTCGCCCGCTACATGCAGGTCCTCTCCGACGACCTCTGCAAGCAGCTCTCCGGGCGGATCATCAACATCCACCACTCCTTCCTCCCGAGCTTCAAGGGTGCGAAGCCCTACCACCAGGCGCACGCGCGCGGCGTGAAGCTGATCGGCGCGACCGCCCACTACGTGACGGCCGACCTCGACGAGGGCCCGATCATCGAGCAGGAGGTCGAGCGCGTCGGCCACGAGGTGACTCCGGACCAGCTGGTGGCGATCGGCCGCGACGTGGAGTGCCAGGCCCTGGCCCGCGCGGTCAAGTGGCACGCGGAGCACCGCATCCTGCTGAACGGCCGCCGCACGGTGGTCTTCGCCTAGGAAGCCGCACCGGCCGCACCGGGCGCACCGGGCGCTTCGGCTACAGCCGGCTCAGCGACGCCGCCGCCGACAGGACGTCCCTGATCGCCTCGCGGTCGCCGTCCTGTCCCGCCGCGGCCTCCTCCGGGGAGATGTGGCCCGCGACCAGCTGGCAGAACTCGACCCCGTCCATCGCCACCTGAGCCACCGCCTGCTCCGGCGAACCGAGCGCCGCCGGCGAGTCCAGCGCGATGTACCAGTGGCCGCCGCCCGCGCCCTCCACCTCCAGATGGAGCGAGCGGCCCGGTGCGCCCGCCGCGACCAGGTGGCGGGCCGGGGCGGCGAGCCCCGCGCGGCGCCGGTTGGCCAGGGCGCCGGGCAGCAGCCGGGCGGCCAGGTCGATCATGCCGTGCAGATGCGCACCGCTCGGCGCGGCGTACGGGTACGCCACCGCGTTCGCGATGTCGTCCGCGTGCACCCAGCACTCGAACGCCCGCTCCAGCAGGGAGTCCCGCAGCGGCAGCGCGAAGTCCTTGTACGTGACCGTCAGGTCCGCGACGCCCCGTCCGGCGAAGGCCACCGTCCGGATCAGCGTGTGGCTCTGGTCCCGCCACGGGCCGCGGATCGAGCGGTTCGGCGGCCGGTCGAGGCCGGACCAGAAGGCGTCCGTCCGCTCCGACGGCGACAGCTCCGGGGTCCCCGCGCCGAGCGGGTCGTCCAGGCCGAGCGCGGCCGACACGAGCCCGTCCACCGCGAGGAGGTGGCCCATGACCCCGGCGACCGTTGCCTTCCGGCGGACGATCCGGCCCTCCTCGTACCACTTGAGCCGGACCGGCGCGTGCCACTCCGACTCCCCGATGTCGCGGAGGAGGGCGTCGAGCCGTGCGGTCTCCGCGTCGTACGGTGTGACCCAGTCCGGGACCGGGATGCGGGCCGGCCGCCGGCCCAGGCAGTTCTCCAGCACCCGGGACCGCAGCAGCGGATCCAGGTCCAGGTCGCGGTCCTCGTGCAGCAGGGCCACCGCGTCCCGGAGCCGCAGCGCCTCGTCCGCGCACGGCGCGCAGGCCGTCAGGTGGTCCTCGACGGCCTGCGTCTCCCCGGCCGAGCACGCCGAGAGCGCCCAGGCCCCGAGCAGGGACTTGAGCACTCCGTGGGTCAGCACGGGCACCTCGGGCTCGGGCTCCGCCCCGGGCGGCTCCTCCGCCGGCGCTCCGGCCGGGTCGGCCGTCAGGTCGGCGTGGTCGTCCGCCGACCGGCGGGGTCCCGGTATCCACGGGGCGCGTGCGACGTCGTCACCGTCGTCGCCGTTCGCCCGGGTCACCGTGTGCGCCCGTAGCCGGGCGGGCCGCCGCCCTCGGCGAAGGGACGGTTCGCGGAGGAGAGCAGCTGGAGGCCCAGGCGCAGCCGGCGGCGCGCCTCGTCCTCGGTGACGCCGAGGTCGGCCGCGGTCTGCCGGTAGTCCCGCCGCTGGAAATAAGCCAGTTCGAGAGCGGCGCGGAGCGGGGTCGGCATGGAGGTGACGATGTAGTCGGCGCGGGCCGCGACCGAGGCCCGCCGCACCTTCTGCTCCAGCTCCTCGGCCGAGCCCCGGCCCGTCTCCGCGTAGGCCGTCGTCTCCGTCTGCCGCAGCCGGTGGACGGCCTGCCGCTGCGTCAGCTTCGCCACCCAGGAGCGCAGGTTCCCCTGCTTGGGGTCGTAGGCGTCCGGGTTCTCCCAGATGTAGCCGAAGACCTCGCGGGTGATCTGGTCGGCCGCGTCGTCGTCGCCCAGGACCCGGTGGGCGAGGCTGTGCACCAGGGCGGCGAACCGGTCGTACAGCTCGCCGAGCGCGGCGGCCTCGCCGCGTGCCAACCGCTGCTGCATCCTGCGGTCCCAGCGCGGTGGTGTGTCCATCGCCATGCGACCCTCGCCCCTCCCGGCTCCGGCGGCTCTCCGTCCGTACTCCAAAGTAGTGCGCCGGGCGGACGGCGTACGCATGTTTGCCGCAACTTCGCCCTTGACGCGGACGCGGATGGTAAGGAACGCGTCATCCTCGGATTCGCGGGTTTCGGGTCGCGCCCAGGGGGCAGGCGCCCGGCGTGACGACGATCGAGGTCGACGAGAACGAGTACGGCGCCTGGACGGTGCTCCGCGTGCGGGGCGAGATGGACCTGGTCACCTCGCCCCGGATACGCCGCAGCGTCCACGCCGCCGTGGCGGGCGGTCGGCACGACCTGGTGATCGACCTGTCCGGCGTGCGGTTCTGCGACTCCAGCGGCGTCGGGGTGCTGATCGCGGCCCGCCGGCTGCTCCGCTCCTGCGGGGGCAGACTGCGCCTGATCCTCCCCGACGAGCAGGACGGCCACGTGGCCCGGGTCCTGGCCGCACTCGGCGTCCAGCGCCTCTTCGAGGTGTACGAGGACGTGCCGGACGCCCTGCCGGAGGATCCCGGGCCGTCCCCGGCGGATCTCCCCGGACAGCGGGCCGGCGACGGACGGCGGGTCAGCGGCCGAACCGCTCCCTGAGCCGGTACTTCAGCACCTTCCGCAGGCCCTCGTTGCGGGGGAGCGCGGCCACCACCTCCAGCTGCTCGGGCAGCTTGTGCACGGACAGGCCGGCCTCCCGCAGGAAGGCGGTCACCGCGGGCAGGGTCAGCGGCCCGGCTCCCGGGGGCTGCTCGACGACGGCGCAGACGCGCTCGCCGCGCTCGTCGTCCGGGAGCCCGACGACGGCGACGTCGCCGACGTCCGGGTGCCCGTGCAGGAGGTCCTCGATCTCCTTCGCCGAGATGTTCTCGCCCTTGCGGATGATGATGTCCTTGACGCGGCCGGTCAGGACGAGGTGCCCGCTCGGGGTGAGGTGTCCGACGTCGCCGGTGACGAGGAAGCCGTCCTCGTCGAAGGCGGCCGCCGTCGCCGCCGGGTCCAGGTAGCCCCGGCAGACGGCCTCCCCGCGGAGCCGCACCTCTCCCGAGGGGGTGATCCGGATCTCCATGCCGGCCGGCGGGCGGCCCTCGGTGGTGGCGAGGTTCTCGGCGGTGTCGTCGGGCGAGCCCATGGTGATCATGGGGACCTCGGTCATGCCGTATCCGTGGGTGAGCTGGCAGCCCAGCTCCCTGCGCACCGCGTGGTAGATCTCCGGCGGCTTCGGCGCGCCGCCGCCCGCGAGGAGCCGGAGGGTGGGGATGACCGGTTCGCCGGGGTTCTTGCGCTGCTCGGCGAGGAACATCGCGTAGAAGGCGGTGGAGCCGCCGGCGACGGTCACTCCGTGCCGCCGGTACTCGGCGAGGGCCTCGGGCAGCGCGAACTGCTCGAACATGACGGCCGGGAAGCCGTACAGCAGCAGCATCACCGTGTAGTCGGGCCCGGCGATGTGCGCGTACGGGAAGGCCATCGAGCCGACGTCGGAGGCGGTGAGCCGGAGCGCGTGGGCGAGGCAGGAGCCGCCCGCGAGGAGTGAGCGGTCGGTGTGCAGGACGCCCTTGGGGTCCGAGGTGGTGCCCGAGGTCCAGTAGATCCAGCGGACGTCGGTCCCGGAGGCGGGCGGCGGGGGGAGTGTCGCGGGGTCGCCGTCCGGCAGGGAGTCGGGGCCGTACACCTCGAAGACGCCGCGGGCGCCGAGCCGGCGGGCCATCCCGGCGTGGTCGAATCCGCGCCAGGTGCCGGGGACGGCGAAGAACTCGGCCTTGGACTCGCGCAGCGCGAAGCCGACCTCCTTGTCCCGGTAGAAGGGGATCACGGGAGTCTGCACGGCTCCGAGGCGGGCGAGCGCGAAGGAGAGCACCGCGGTCTCGATGCGGGTGGGCAGCTGCCAGGCGACGACCGTGCCCGGGCGCACCCCCAGGGCGTGCAGGCCCGCGGCGCAGCGCTCGGCGCGCTCGCGCAGGCCGCCGAAGGTGAGGACCCGGTCGCCCTGGAGGAGGACGGGCCGGTCGGGGGTGAGGGCGGCGCGGCGCTCGACGAGCTCCCAGAGCGTGCGGGACCCGCCCAGGGCGTGTGCGGTCTGATCCATGACCGGACTCCTCTTGGCTGACGTTCCGTCAGATCGTGCGGTGAGCGTAGAGGCCGGGCGCTTGTCGGTCCAGGGGTGCGGGGCTAGCCTGAGGGGCAGATCTGACGGTCCATCAGAAAAGCCATGAGAGACATGGAGGGGTCATGACGGAACTGCCCCGCATCATCAGCGTCGACGACCACGTGATCGAGCCCGCCCACCTCTTCGAGACCTGGCTCCCGAAGAAGTACCGCGACCGCGGACCGCGGCCCCTGACGGCCGGCATCGGAGAGCTCGCCTACGTCGCCGGCAAGTACCGGATCACGATGGACCCGGACGGCCCGCCGACCGACTGGTGGATCTACGAGGACCTCAGGTTCCCGTACAAGCGCAACATCGCCGCCGTCGGCTTCGACCGCGACGACATGACCCTGGAGGGGATCACCCGCGCCGAGATGCGGCGCGGCTGCTGGGACCCCAAGGCGCGCCTCGCCGACATGGACCTCAACCACGTCGAGGCCTCCCTCTGCTTCCCCACCTTCCCCCGCTTCTGCGGCCAGACCTTCGCCGAGGCGCACGACAAGGAGGTCGCCCTCGCCTGCGTCCGCGCCTACAACGACTGGATGGTCGAGGAGTGGTGCGGCGACAGCGGCGGCCGGCTCATCCCGCTCTGCATCATCCCGCTCTGGGACATCGACCTCGCCGTCGCCGAGATCCGCCGCAACGCCGCCCGCGGCGTCAGGGCCGTCACCTTCTCCGAGATCCCCACTCACCTCGGACTCTCCTCCATCCACTCCGGCTACTGGGACCCCTTCTTCGCCGTCTGCCAGGAGACCGGCACCGTCGTCAACATGCACATCGGCTCCAGCAGCCAGATGCCCGCCGCCTCGCCCGACGCCCCGCCCGCCGTCCAGGCCTCGCTCAGCTTCAACAACGCGATGGCCTCGATGATGGACTTCCTCTTCAGCGGGGTCCTGGTGAAGTTCCCGACGCTCAAGCTCGCCTACAGCGAGGGCCAGATGGGCTGGATCCCGTACGCCCTCGAACGCGCCGACGACGTCTGGGAGGAGCACCGCGCCTGGGGCGGCGTCCGCGACCTGATCCCCGAGCCGCCGTCCACCTACTACTACCGGCAGATCTTCTGCTGCTTCTTCCGCGACAAGCACGGGATCGCCTCGCTGGACGTGGTCGGCCGCGACAACGCCACCTTCGAGACCGACTACCCGCACGTCGACTCGACCTTCCCGCACACCAAGGAGGTCGCCCTCGACCACGTCCGGGGCCTCGACGACGAGACGGTCTACAAGCTCATGCGCGGCAACGCCATCCGCATGCTCGGCCTCGACCTCGACCGGGGCACCGCCTGATGGACCTCTCCTGCACCGGCGAGGAGGAGGAGTACCGCGCCCGGCTCCGGGAATGGCTCACCGCCGCCCTGCCCGGCCTCCCCCCGCGGCCCGACCCGCTCGACTGGCCCGCCCGCCGCGCGTACGACTGCGGCTGGCAGCGCCGGCTGTACGACGCCGGATACGCCGACGTCCACTGGGACGCCTCCCCGACCCAGCGGCTGATCTTCCTGGAGGAGACCGAACGCGCCGGGGCGCCCTACGTCGGCGCCAACTTCGTCGGCCTCCTCCACGCGGGCCCGACCATCGCCGCCGAGGGCACGCCCGCGCAGCGCGCCCGCTGGCTGCCGCCGGTCCTGCGCGGCGACGAGGTCTGGTGCCAGGGCTTCAGCGAACCCGGCGCCGGCTCCGACCTCGCCGCGCTGCGGACCCGCGCGGTCCGCGACGGCGACGCCTACGTCGTCACCGGCCAGAAGATCTGGACCTCGCACGCGGAGGTCGCCGACTGGTGCGAACTCCTGGTACGCACGGACCCCGACGCCCCCTCCCGCCACCGGGGCATCACCTGGCTCGCCCTCCCCATGGACGCCCCCGGCGTCACCGTGCGGCCGCTGCGGACGCTCGCCGGCTCCACCGAGTTCGCCGAGGTCTTCCTCGACGAGGTCCGGGTGCCCGTCGGGAACCGCGTCGGCGAGGAGAACGACGGCTGGCGGGTCACCATGGTCACCCTCTCCTTCGAACGCGGCACCGCCTTCGTCGGCGAGGTCGTCGCCTGCCGCCGCCTCCTCGGCGAACTCGCCCGCACCGCCCGGAAGAACGGCACCTGGGACGACGCCGTCCTGCGCCGCCGCCTCGGCAGGCTCGCCGCCGAGTTCCAGGCCCTGTGGCGCCTCACCCAGGCCAACGTCAGCGAGGCCCAGGCCACCGGCGGGGTGCCCGGCGCCGGCGGCTCCGTCTTCAAACTCCACTACTCGCACGCCCGTCAGGAGCTGTACGAGGCCGCCGCCGCCGTCCTCGGGCCCGACGCCCTGGACCTCGGCCGCGACTGGACCCTCGACCGGCTGTCCTCGCTCTCGTACACGATCGCCGCCGGCACCTCCCAGATCCAGCGCAACATCGTCGCCGAGCGCATCCTCGGCCTGCCGAAGGGCCGGTGAACCCCCGCCATGGACTTCCGACTCACCGAGGACCAGCGGGCCCTGCGGCGCGGTGTGCGGGAGCTGCTCGCCCGCCGCTTCGACCGCGAGGCGCTGCGGGAGGCCGTGGACGCGCCCGCGCCCGCGCTCGACCGGGACCTGTGGCGGGAGCTCGGAGAGGCCGGGTTCTTCGCCCTGCGGCTTCCTGAGGACGAGGGGGGCGTGGGCCTCGGCCTCCCCGAGGCGGTGCTCCTCTTCGAGGAGGCGGGCCGGGCGCTGCTGCCGGGGCCGCTGGTGGCCACCCACCTCGCGGCGGGGACCGTGCCGGGGGCGGCGGAGGGCGCCGTCGTGGTGACCGCCGCCTCGGAGGGGCTGGTGCCGTGGCTGGACGAGGCCGACGCGGTGTCCGGGGACGTGACGGGCGCCGCGCCCCTGCGGTCGGTGGATCCGCTGACCCCGCTGCACCGGGTGCCCGCCCGCACGGACGGGCACCCGGCGGCGGAGGCGGTGCTGCTCCATGCCGCCGAGCAGGTCGGGAGCGCCGGGCGGACCACCGAGGCGGCCGTCGCGTACGCGCGGGAGCGGGAGCAGTTCGGGCAGGTGATCGGCGGCTTCCAGGCCGTCAAGCACCTGTGCGCGGGCATGCTGGTGCGGGTCGAGCTGGCGCGGGCCGCCGTCCGGGCCGCCGCCGTCACCGCCGATCCGGTCGAGATCGCGGGGGCCAAGCTGCTGGCCGACGAGGCCGCCGTCGGGAACGCGCGGGACTGCCTCCAGGTGCACGGCGGGATGGGTTTCACCTGGGAGGCCGACGTCCACCTGCACCTGAAGCGGGCGTGGGTGCGGTCGCGGCTGGGGATGACGGCCGAGCGCGCGGAGGAGGCGGTGGCGGCGAGCCTGTAGCGCTCCGCGACATCCCGATGACGGAATGTCGATATCGGGTTGTGTCCTTCGGCGGGGCCGTCACGGCCCGGAGTCGGCCTCCGGCTCCGGTACGCTCCGTGGGATGCGAGTGCTCGTCGGCCCGGATCGTCCCGGTGTCGCCCCCGGGGCGGCCCCGTGGCCGGGAATGCCCGGCGCTCGCACCCGGCGTTCGACTACCCGCAGCGTGCGTCGCACAGTATGGACCATGCGTACTCCTTCGCGCTGGAATATGCCCGAAGCGCTTGTTGCGGTGACTGTACGTCAACCATGCTGTCCCACAAGGGAATCACGTTCCGTGAAGGTGTGTTGTCCGCCGGTTCGGATGGTGTGAGCGGTGCAGGTGCTTCAGGTGCAGTTGGAGGTCGGGCCCGACCCGGCCGAGGTGGGGCGAGCCCGGAGGTGGGCCCGGTCACGGCTCGCCGGCTCGGGCATAGGCGAAGACGACACGCTGGCCGAGACGCTGGTGCTGCTCATCTCCGAGCTCGTGACCAACGCGGTGGTGCACACCGGCTGTCCGGCCGTCCTGCGGATGCTGTTCGCGGCGGAGGGCGGGGTGCGGGTCGAGGTCGCGGACACGAGCGACCGCCCGCCGAGGCCCCGGCACGCGGAGGGCGACGACACCAACGGGCGCGGCCTGGAGCTGGTCGACGGCCTCGCCGACCGGTGGGGCTGGCAGCCCGAGGGTGTCGGCAAGAGCATCTGGTGCGAGGTGGACCCGGCGCCGGTCACGCCTCCGCAGAGCCGGGGACCCCTTCCCGCCCCAGTGCGCGGCGAGGGGCGCGGCCCCGGCCCCGGGGCGTCGATGACGCCCGGCCGGGTTCCCTGCTGACGGACCGCGAGCGGGTGGGGCGCGCGCGGCCGCGCCGCTGACGGTCCGCCGCCGGGCGGCACCCGGCGGCGAGAGGGGCCGGTCAGGGTGCCTGCCGCCGTCCGCCGTCCGCCGTCCTTCGCCGTGCCCACCGTCCCGGGGCGCGCGGCTCAGAGGACGGCGACCGGCGCCACCGGCGTGCCCGTGCCGCCCACGAAGGGCTCGGGCATCGCGGCGAGCAGGAAGGCGTAGCGCCGCTCTTGTGCACAGGCTGTGGACAGGGATTCCAGATTCCAGTTCTGCCCCTGGAGCATGCCCATCTCCACCAGGTCGAGGGCGTGGACCGGCAGCCACAGGTCCTCGATCTCCGGCGGGAAGATCTCGAAGGTGAGGGTGTCGTTGGCGACGGCCGCGACGTCCCGCGCGTGGAACCACTCCGGGGTGCGGATCGAGAGGCCCGGTGACGGGAAGGCGTACCCGTGCCTGTCCCCGGCCAGGTACGACCTCATCTGACCCGTCCGTACGAGCACGATGTCGCCGGCCCGGACCGTGACGCCGCCGAACTCGGCCGCCTCGTCGAGGTCCTCCGGCGTGACCGCGTGGTCGCCCGGCAGCCGGTCCAGCCCCTTCGCCGCGGCCACGTCCAGCAGGACCCCGCGGCTCACCAGCCGGCGGACCGTGTGGATGCCGCTGAACCGCGAGCGGCCGTGCGGGGTGATGGTGTCGGCGGGGCGGCCGTTGTAGATGCGGCCCGAGTGGCTGACGTGGGTCAGGGCGTCCCAGTGGGTTCCGGCCTGGAGGCCGAGGGTCACGGCGTCGTCGCTGGTGGCGACCGTGCCGGGGCCGAAGAGCTCCTGGTTGATCTGCACCATCACATGGAGCGGGTTGACCCGGCCGGGGATCATGCCGGTCTGGACGCCGTCCTGCTCCAGGTCGACGGCGAGCGGGACGCGGTGGCCCGTGCGGACGGTGGCGACGGCCTCGCGCACGACCTCGTCCGTGACGAGGTTGAGGGTGCCGATCTCGTCGTCCTGGCCCCAACGGCCCCAGTTGTTGACGCGCTTGGCGATCTCGTGGAATGCGGCGGGCAGAGACATCGGGGCCTCCGGGGTCTTGTTCTCCGGTATCTGACGGACCGTAGAATCCTGTCGAGCAAGAATCTAACGGACCGTCAGAAACTGCGGGAGGGGCCGGACGTGGGGAACTTCTTGGCTGGCAAGGTCGTCGCCGTGACGGGCGCGGGGCGGGGCATCGGCCGCGCCGTGGCCCTCGCGTGCGCCGCCGAGGGCGCGAAGGTCGTCGTCAACGACTACGGGGTGTCGATCGAGGGCGGCGAACCGACCTCCGAGATCGCGCTCTCGGTGGTGAAGGAGATCGAGGCGGGCGGCGGCACGGCGGTCGCGGTCGCCGACGACATCGCGACGATGGCCGGCGGACAGCGGGTCGTCGACGTCGCACTCGCCGAGTACGGCCGCCTGGACGGGGCCGTGTGCGTGGCGGGCATCCTGCGCGAACGGATGCTCTTCAACATGTCCGAGGAGGAGTGGGACCCGGTCGTCGCCACCCACCTGAAGGGCACGTTCACGGTCTTCCGGGCCGCCTCGGCGGTCATGCGGCGGCAGAAGACCGGCACCCTGATCGGCTTCACCAGCGGCAACCACCAGGGCTCCGTGGCGCAGGCCAACTACGCGGCCGCCAAGGGCGGGATCATCTCCCTCGTGCGCTCGGCGGCCCTCGGCCTCCACAAGTACGGGGTGACGGCGAACGCCGTGGCGCCCGTGGCACGGACCCGGATGTCGGCGAACGTCCCCATGGAGCTGGCCGAGATCGGGGAGCCGGAGGACGTGGCGGCCCTCGTCGTCTACCTGCTCTCCGAGCGGGCCCGCACGGAGCGGATCACCGGACAGGTCTACACGATCGCCGGCCCCAAGATCGCGGTCTGGGCCCAGCCCAGGGAACTGCGGGCGGGCTACGCCGAGGGCGGCTGGACGCCGGAGCGGATCGCGGACTTCCTGCCGGGCACGGTCGGGGCGGACCCCATGCCGATGCTCGCGCGCCTGGAGGAGATGGCCCGGGCCGCCGCCGCCGACGACCGCCCGAACGCGACTCCGGCCCCCGACACCGCCGCCCGTACCGCCACGAGCGGGGAGAACGGCTCATGAGGGGCGTGGTGTTCGACGGGAAGCAGGTCACCGTCGTCGACGACCTGGAGGTGCGCGACCCCGGCCCGGGCGAGGTGCTCGTGGGGATCGCGGCGGCCGGACTGTGCCACAGCGACCTCTCGGTCGTCGACGGCACCATCCCCTTCCCCGCGCCCGTCGTCCTCGGGCACGAGGGCGCCGGGGTCGTCGAGGCGGTCGGACCAGGCGTGCGGCACGTCGTCCCGGGCGACCACGTGGCCCTGTCGACCCTGGCGAACTGCGGGGCCTGCGCGGACTGCGACCGGGGCCGGCCCACCATGTGCCGGAAGGCCATCGGGAGACCGGGACAGCCGTTCTCGCGGAACGGGAGCCCTCTCCACCAGTTCGCCTCGAACTCCTCGTTCGCCGAGCGGACCGTGGTCAAGGCGGTCCAGGCGGTGAAGATCCCGCAGGACATCCCGCTGACCTCCGCCGCGCTGATGGGCTGCGGCGTCCTCACCGGCGTCGGGGCCGTCCTGAACCGGGCGAAGGTCGGGCGCGGCGAGACGGTCGTCGTCATCGGCACGGGCGGGATCGGGCTCAACGTCCTGCAGGGCGCGCGGATCGCGGGCGCGCTGACGATCGTCGCCGTCGACACCAACCCGGCGAAGGAGGCGACGGCACGGCGGTTCGGGGCGAGCCACTTCCTCACCTCCGCCGACGGCGTACGGGACATCCTGCCCACCGGCGCCGACCACGTCTTCGAGTGCGTCGGCCGCACCGGGCTCGTCCGGACGGCGATCGACCTCCTCGACCGGCACGGCCAGGCCGTCCTGCTCGGCATGACCGCGCCCACGGCGGAGGCGGCCTTCCTGCCCGCGGCGATGTTCCTGGACAAGTCGATCCTGGGCTGCCGGTACGGCTCCTCCCGGCCGCAGCGGGACATCCCCCTCTACGCCGAGCTGTACCGCTCGGGCCGCCTGCTCCTCGACGAACTCGTCACCGCCACCTACCCGGTGGAGGACTTCGCGCGGGCCGTGGAGGACGCGGAGGCCGGCAAGGTGGCCCGCGGGGTCCTCACGTTCTGACGGTGCCGCCCGGCGGCCGTCGAAAACGGGGTGAGCCCCGCGGACCCACCCCGCTACGGTCCGGGGATGTCCTACCGCGAGCTCGCCACCCGCCCCGTTCTCGCCTGGTCCGCCGTCACCGCGGCCGGCCGCCTCCCCGTCGCCATGGCCCCGCTCGCCCTGGTGTTCCTCGTCCGGGAGCGCCCCGGCGGGTACTCGCTCGGAGCCGTGCTCGCCGCCGCGTACGTCCTCGGGGAGATCATGGCCGCGCCCGTCCTGGGCATGCGGCTGAACGCCGCGCGCGCCCGGCCGCAGCTCGCCGCCGGTCTCGGCGTCGGAGCCGCCGGGTTCACCGGCCTCGGCCTGCTGCCGACGGCGCATCCCGCGGTGCTCGCCGTCCTCGCCGTGCTCGCCGGAGCCGCACCGGCCGCCGTGCCCGGCGGGCTGCGCGCGCTCCTCACCGCGCTCGTCCCCGAGCGGGCCGTCACCCAGGCGATGAGCATGGAGTCGATGCTGACCTTCGGCATCTGGGCCGCCGCCCCGGCCCTCGTCACCGGCCTCGCGCTCGGCGCCGCCCCCGCCGCGCCCCTGCTGCTCATGGGCGGGCTGATGGCGGTGTCCGTCGCCGGGCTGCGGGCGCTCCCGCCCGGCTGGCACCAGGAGGCCGGGGAGGGCGGCGGGGCGACGTGGCGGGCCCTGCTCCGGGCGTGGCCGGTGTACGTCCTCGGCGCGGCCGGTCTGACGCTGCTCGCCCTCGCCGAGCTGATCCTGCCCGCCCTCCTCGAACAGCGCGGCATCGGCATCGGGTGGGCGGGGGCGCTCCTCGCCGGGTTCTCCGTCGGCGCGGCGGTCGGCGCGTTCCTGTACGGCCTCCGGGGGCGCTGGCCGGGCCCGCTGGCGCTGCAGTCGCTCGTCCTGGTCCTCGCCGTCGCCGCGGGCGTCGCTCTCGTGGCCGTCCTGCCCTCGGTGCCGGGCATCGCGGTGGCCCTGACGGCCGCCGGACTGCTCCAGGCCCCGGCGAGCCTGGCCCGGAGCCTGGCCCTGCGGGAGCTCCTGCCTCCCTCGGCGCTGGCCGCCGGGTACTCGGTCATGTACGCGGCGGTGGGAGCCGGTTACGCGGCGAGCGGCGGCCTCGCGGGCGGTCTGCTCAGGGTCGCGGCCCCGTCGACCGCGATCCTCTGGGGCGTCGGCCTGACCGTCCTGCTCGCCCTGGTCGGCGCGGCGGGCGAACGGCGACTCGTCCGGCGGAGGCGGGACGGCGACGGGGCGGAGGGCGACCGGCCGGAGCCGGACGGGTCGGAGCCGGGTGGGTCGGAGCCGGGCAGGTCGGAGCCGGGCGGGTCGGAGACCGGCAGGTCGGACGGTGCTCGGCCCGGCGGTGATCGGCCCGGCGGTGCTCGGTCCGGCCGTGATCGGTCCGGCGGTGATCGGTCCGGCGGTGATCGGCGGGTCGGCGGCGGGGCCCGGGACGACGGGGCGGACGCACGCTCGTCCCGGTCCCTGTCTCAGGGAGCCGGGTCGGAGACGGATCCCGAGGCCGCCGCTGCCGTCTCCGACCCGGACCCCGGGGCCGCGGACGCGGCCGTGCGGAACGTCCGGCGGTAGGACGTCGGCGTCACCCCGATCGCGCTCATGAGGTGCACCCGCAGCGACTGCGCCGTGCCGAAGCCGGCGTCCTGCGCGACCCGGTCGACGGGCAGGCCGGTGGACTCCAGGAGGTGCCGGGCGCGCTCGACGCGCTGCTGCGTCAGCCACTGGCCCGGGCTCACGCCCACCTCGTCGCGGAAGCGGCGGGTGAACGTCCGCACGCTCATCGCCTCCTGGCCGGCCAGGTCCCGCAGCTGGATCGGCTCGTGCAGGTGGGCCAGCGCCCACGCCCGCGCGGTCGTCGTGGTGTGGGTGCCCGCCTCCGGCAGGGGCCGCTCGATGTACTGCGCCTGACCGCCGTCCCGGTGCGGCGGCACGACGGTCCTGCGGGCCACGTCGTTGGCGACGGACGTGCCGTGGTCGCGGCGCACGATGTGCAGGCACAGGTCGATCCCGGCGGCGACGCCCGCCGAGGTGAGGACGTCCCCGTCGTCGACGAACAGCACGTCCGCGTCGACCCGGACGCGCGGGAAGAGCCGCTGGAAGTGCTCGGCCGAGGACCAGTGGGTGGTGGCCGGACGCCCGTCGAGGAACCCGGCGGCGGCGAGCACGTACCCGCCGGTGCAGATGGAGACGAGCCGGGTGCCGGGCCGGATGCGGGCCAGCGCGGCGGCCAGCTCCCCGGTGAGCCGGCCCTCCTCGTAGACCGGCCCGAGTTCGTACGAGGCCGGGACGACGACGGTGTCGGCGGTGGCCAGGGCCTCCGGCCCGTGCTCGACGTGGATCGCGAAGTCCGCGTCCGTCCGCACCGGCCCGGCCGCCGTCGCGCAGGTGACGATCTCGTACAGCGGGCGGCCCGCGGCGTCCATCGCGCGGCCGAAGATGCGGTGCGGAATGCCCAGTTCGAAGGGGAGCAGACCGGGCAGCGCGAGCACGGCGACGCGGTGCGGGGGCGGTTCGGGCGACGGCTGCACGGGCGGTGCTCCCTCCGGGATCGATCGAAAACCAGTGGTGGTGTAGACCACGTGGTGATAGGTCTACGTCTCCGTGACGGACAACACGTACAAGTCTGAGGCCGCCGAGCGGATTCCCGCCCCGGCCGAGCCGCCCGCACTGTGGAACCGTAACTTCCGGCTCTTCTTCGTCGCCCGGGGCGTCGCCGTCTTCGGCGAGGGCATGGTCCCGGTCGCCTTCGCCGCCGGACTCCTCGGCGCCGGCCACTCCGGCGCCACCGTCGGCTACGCGCTCGGCGGCTGGACCGCCGCCTTCGCCCTCTTCGTCCTCTTCGGCGGCGTCCTCGCCGACCGCTTCACCGCCCGCCGCATGATGATCCTCGCGGATCTGCTGCGGCTGCCCGGAGCCGCCGTCCTCGCCGTCGCCTTCGCGCTCGGCGCCCCGCCGCTCTGGGCCGTCTACGCGCTGTCCGTCCTCAGCGGCGTCGGCGCCGCCCTCTTCCAGCCGGGCGTCGCCTCGACCATCCCGCGCATCGCCCCCGACGTGCAGCGCGCCAACGCCGTCCTGCGGGTGATGGAAGCCCTCATGATCATGGCGGGTCCGGCGGCCGCGGGCGTGCTCGTCGCCGTGTGGAGCGCGGGCGCGTCCTTCGCCGTCAACGGCGTGACGTTCGCCGTGAGCGCCCTCTGCCTCACCCTGATGCGGATCGCCCCGATCCCCTCCGACGCGCTGCGACGGGACTCGCTGGGTGCCGAGATGGCCGGTGGATGGCGGGAGTTCAGGGCGCGGACCTGGCTCTGGGGCGTCATCGCCATCTGGACCGTGTACGGGCTCACCGTGGCCGGGCCCATGGTGCCGCTCACCGCGAGCCTGGTCACCGGGGAGCACGGCTCCGCCGTGTACGGCGTGCTGATGGCCGTCAACGGCGCGGGCAGCGCCGTCGGCGGTCTGCTGGCCCTCCGGCTGCGCCCCCGCGCCCCGCTCGCGGCGGGCGCGGTCGCCCTCCTCGGCCTCCCCGTCAACCTCGCGCTGCTGGGTCTCGGCGCGCCCGTGGCGCTGCTCGGCACGGGCCAGTTCATCGGGGGCGCGGCCTTCGCCTTCTGGCTGGTGATGTGGTCGACGTCCGTCCAGACGCACGTGCCGCAGGAGGCGCTGAACCGGATGCACGCCTACGACGTGGCCGGATCGCTCCTGATGATGGGCGTCGGGCGCGCCCTGTCGGGGCCGGTCGCGGCGGCCGTCGGCACGGAGGAGGTGCTGCTGACGGGGGCGGGGATCGCGGTTCTCGTGGTGGGCGCTCTGCTGGCGGTGCGCCCGATCAGGACCCTGCCGAGGGCGGCCTGAGCGGCGACCCGGGGCCCGGTTCTGCCTGTCCGGCGCGGCGTCCCGGCTCCGGCCCGCGTGTCCCGATCCGTTCGAAACCTGTCGTCCGGGCCAATGGTCCGGGGCCGGGGCGGACCGGGATGCTCGGTGGCATGGCCCAGACAACCGAGACGCCGTCCGCCGCCCCGCCCGACGGGCGGGCGCCCCGCCTCCCGCGGCAGCCGCGCCCCCGGCGCACGCCCCGAGTCCACCGCGCCTGGTTCGTCGCGGCGGTCACCTTCGTCACGATCATCGGCGCGGCGGCGTTCGCCTCGCTCCCGGGCCTGCTGATCGAGCCGCTGCACCGGGAGTTCGACTGGTCGCGCGGCACCATCGGCTTCGCCGTCTCGGTGAACCTCGCGCTCTACGGCCTCACGGCACCGTTCGCCGCCGCCCTCATGGACCGCTTCGGCATCCGCCGGATCGTGGCCGCGGCGCTCTCCGTCATCGCGCTGGGCTCGGTGCTCACGGTCTGGATGACGGCGGCGTGGCAGCTCGTCCTCCTCTGGGGCGTGCTCGTCGGGCTCGGCAGCGGCTCCATGGCCCTCGCGTTCGCGGCGACCGTCACCAACCGCTGGTTCACCGCCCGTCGGGGCCTGGTGACGGGCATCCTCACGGCCGCCGGCGCGTCCGGGCAGCTGGTGTTCCTGCCGCTGCTGTCCTGGCTGGTCGAGCACCACGGCTGGCGCCCGGCCGCGGTGACCGTCGGGCTCGCCGCCCTCGCGGTCGTCCCGTTCGTCTGGCTGCTGCTCCGCGACCACCCCGCCGACGTCGGGCTCGCCCCGTACGGCGGGGAGTACGCCGACAAGCCGGCGCCCGTCACGGGCGCCGCCCGCCGTGCGCTCTCGGTCCTGTCCAGGGCGGCCCGCACGGGCCCCTTCTGGCTGCTCGCGGGGACCTTCGCGATCTGCGGCGCCTCGACGAACGGCCTGGTGAAGACGCACTTCGTACCGGCCGCCCACGACCACGGGATGCCGGTGACGGCGGCGGCGGGGCTGCTCGCGGTCATCGGTGTCTTCGACGTCGTCGGCACCATCGCCTCCGGCTGGTTCACCGACCGCTTCGAGGCCCGCCGGCTCCTCGCGGTCTACTACGCCCTCCGCGGCGTCTCCCTGCTCTTCCTGCCGATGCTGCTCGCGCCGGCGGTGCACCCGCCGATGCTCTTCTTCATCGTGTTCTACGGACTGGACTGGGTGGCGACGGTCCCGCCGACGATCGCCCTGTGCCGCGAGCACTACGGCGAGGACTCGGCGATCGTCTTCGGCTGGGTCCTCGCCTCCCACCAGGTGGGCGCGGCGGTCGTCGCGTTCGCGGGCGGTGTGGCCCGCGACGTCTTCGGCTCCTACGACGTCGTCTGGTACGCCTCGGGCGCGCTGTGCGCGGCGGCGGCCCTGATGGCCCTGGTCATCCGCCGCCCCGGGACGCGGCCGGTGGCCCCGGCGGGGGTGTGACGAGCACCGGGGGGGTGATCGCACGAGGGCGGTCGGGGCTCCCGGCCTAGGGGGCGAGCCGTCCGAACCTCCCCCGGTGGAAGAGCAGGGGTGACGCGTCGCCGTCCTCTCGCGCGCCCAGGGCCTCCACCCGTCCCACCACGATCAGGTGGTCGCCCCCGGTGTGCACGGCGGTGATCGCGCAGTCGATCCAGGCGGGGGCCCCGGCGAGGCGGGGGGAGCCGGTGGCGGGGGACGGGATCCAGTCGACCCCGGCGAACTTGTCCGCCCCGCTGACGGCGAACGACCGGCACAGCGGCCCCTGCCCTGCCCCGAGGACGTTGACGCAGAAGGTGCCCGCGTCCGCGATCCGGGGCCAGGTCGTCGAGGTCCGGGCGACCATGAAGGCGACCAGGGGCGGGTCGAGGGAGAGGGAGGCGAAGGACTGGCAGGCGAAGCCGGCCGGTCCGTCCGCGTCGAGGGCGGTCACGATCGTGACCCCGCTCGCGAAGTGGCCGAGGACGCGGCGGAACTCGGCCGGGTCGACGGGCGGTCGCTCGTCCTCCCGTACCGCGCGCAGCACCGGCCGGGGCAGTGGTTCCACGGCCGTCGGCGAACCGGCCGCTCTCAGGTGTCGGACGACGGTGGCCGCCATCCCCGCGTGTCCCATCACACCGCCCATTGAACCTGACGGGTCGTCAGATGGGAAGGGCGGGGACGGTGAAGACCCGGCGGGGACGCCGGGCACGCGAGAGCCCCCGGTGCGGCGGTCCCGCCGCACCGGGGGCTCGTCACGCGGACGACCGCGGGATCAGCCGGCGACGGCCCCCGTCGCCCGGGTCCAGGCGACACCCGAGGCGTGCCCGGTGCGGTGGGCGGTCACCCGGACGGTGATCTTCGTCCCGCGCTGGGCCGTGCCGAGCGTGAACGTGGCCCGGGTGGCCCCGCTGATCGCCCGCCCGTTCGCGTACCACTGATACGCGTACGAGCTCGGCGCCGGAGTCCACGTCCCCCGGTTCAGCGTGAGCGTCCGCCCGACCCTGACCGTGCCGGTGAGGGCCGGGGCCTTGGTGGCCTTGGGCGCGTACCCGTACGCGGAGGTGTACCCGACGGTCGTGTACGCCCCGCTCAGGTGCCCGGTGCGGTGGGCCGTCACGGTCACCGAGAGCTTCTTCCCGGCGACGGCGCCGCCGATGACGTACGTCGACCCGGTCGCGCCGGAGATCGCGACGCCGTCGGCCCGCCACTGGTAGGTGTACGAGGTCGGCGCGGGCGACCAGGTGCCGACCACGGCCGTCATCCGGTTGCCCACCCGCGTGGAGCCGGAGACGTACGGCAGCTTGGTGGGCCTGGGCGCGAGGCCCTTGACGACCAGGGCGCCGGTCGTGGCGGTGACCAGCGGCTGCCCGGCCTTCCGCGCGGTCACCGCCAGGGAGAGCTGCTTGCCCTGGAGGGCGGCGGGGACCGTGTACGTGGACGCGGTGGCCCCGGCGATCGCGACCCCGTCGGCCCGCCACTGGTAGGCGTACGACTCGGCCGCCGGCGTCCAGGTCCCGGCCGTCGCCGTCACCTTGCCGCCGACGACGGCGGTGCCGGTGACACCGGGGGCCGTGGTGGCGCGGATCGGGGCGACGACGGTGGCCTTGCCGCGCGCGAACGTGGCACCGTCGTGCGTGACCACGCTCAGGTTCAGCGCGGTGCGCGGTGCGCTCGTCAGATCCAGAGCGACGCTCATGCTCCGCCGGTCGGGAGCGACGGAGACCGTCGTGGACCGGGCGCGGAAGCCGCCACCGGACACCTCGACGACGTCCTTCTCGTGCAGCGCCGCGCCGGTGACCGTCATCGTGATCTTCCCGGCGCCCACGGTGGCGGGGCCCACGGTGGTGATGGCCCGGGTCACCGTGCCGCAGGCGGACGAGCAGGTCGCGGTGGCGCGCACCTCGGTGGGCGCCTGCGCGGGAACGGACGGCAGCCCGATCACGAGCGTCGTCTGCCGGGGGGCGGACGTGGAGTACTCGCCGGGCACCCGGCAGTCGTAGTACCCGCGGTGGCTTCCGTCGCAGAGATCCGCGCGGGTCCTGTCGTACAGCCGGGGCGTGGGCTGCTTGCGGAGTTCCTGCGCGGGCGTGAACGAGAGCCTCAGCACGTCGTTCGTCGCCGTCGGGAGCACCGCGCAGAGCGTGGACCGCTGCTCGGACAGGGTGTCGACGAGCGGCCCGAAGCCGTAGGTGATGTCCGGGATCGGCGCGCACTCCGGCGCGGGCCCGGTGGCCGTGCCGATGCGGACGGCGTCGAGGCGGTAGGCGGGGGTGGTGGTGCCGCCGGACGCGACCTGGACGACGACCTGGTAGCCGGTGGAGCCGGAGACGGCGCAGCCGGCGCCGAAGTCCTCACACGCCGGCTTGCCCTTCGCGTCGTAGACCCCGTGCCCGATCGCGTTCCCCGTTGCCGTGTACCGGGCGTCGAGGTAGAGGGTGTCCCGCGCGTCCGCCGTGGTCACCCGGTGGCACACGAGGGTGCCGTCCGCCGCCGGGGCGCCGGAGGCCGACGGGGCGCCGGCCTTCGCGGCCGCGGTCGCGACACAGCCGCGTGCGGTGCCGGTGACGTCCCGGCGGACGAGCGTGTGCTCGACGGGAGCGCCGCTCTGGCCGCCGGGGACGAGGACCGTGTGCGAGAGTCCGGGCGACAGCGCGCAGTCGTCCTGGGTCTCGCCCCATTCGTTGCCGCCGCAGACCGTCCTGCCGTTCTCGTCGAGCACCCTGAAGTCGAGGGCTTGGGGGCTCTCGACCCTGATCAGCTCGCGAGCGGAGTGGTCGTTCGCCGGGATCGTCAGGCAGTCCCCGAAGATCCCGGTGCCGGTCCGCACGGTGGCCCGGGCCGACCGCGCGGTGAAGTCGCCCGCCGGGAAGGTCCGGCAGTCGCTCGCCACGTCCGTGCGGTGGACGGTGAGACCGTAGCCGCCGGTCGCCCCGCCCCGGGATCCACGCTCCACCAGGAGGCTGTAGGGGGCGGTGCCGCTCAGGCCGCAGGTGCCCGAGGACAGCTGCTCCTCCGTCCAGCAGAGGAGGGCGCCCGTGGCGTCGATCACCGAGAGGTCGGGCGTGACACCGTCCTCGTCCTCGGAAGCCGTCAGGACGGCCACCCGGGAGCCCCGCGGCACCGGGAGGTTCAGGCAGTCGACCTCGCCGGGCGTGCCGAGCGCGGCCCGGCGGGGCTGCCCGAGTGCCACGTTCTCGCACCCCTCGGCGGCGGACCTCCGGTCGAGGATCCGCACGTCCTGGTCGGTGATCAGGGTGTATGTGACGCCCGCGACGAGTCGGCAGGAAACCGTGTCCTCGCAGATCCGGCCGCCCGGCGCGTACATCTGGAGAGTGCCGGTGGAGCCGGACGGCTGGACGGCCCGCACGTCGTAGGCGCCGGTCACGGCCGGCGTGAACGTCTTGCACTCGGCCGGCGGCGAGACCCGCGTCGGCGCCGTGCCGTAGGCGTTCACTCCGACGGTCGCGCAGCCCACGGGGTGGGAGATCTGCCGGACCCGCAGGGTGTACGGGACGGAGGAGTCGAGGTGCGCGAGGACGCGGTAGCCGCCGGTCCCCGCGGGCAGCACGCAGTCGTAGCCGACACTGCAGAGGTGCTCGCCCGTGTCGTCGGTGATCCAGGCGCTGACGTTGGCGAAGGCGCCCTGGGGCTGGATCTTCGAGGTGACCAGCTCGCCCGGCGCCGCGGTGAAGGGGTGGCAGACGATGCCGGCGCCGTCGGCCGTGCCCGTCGTCGGGGCCGTACCGAAGCCGCTGTCGGCCGGATCCGGGCAGCCGGAGGTCCCCGCCATGAGCGGGACGACGGCGAGCCGGGTGTCCGAGAGCCGGTAGTCGGAGGTGGCGAGGCCGAGCGTGTACGTGCCGACGACCAGCGAGCAGGGGCGCTCGTCCAGCAGAGGGCAACTGACGGGCGTCCCGCCGGAGGAGAGGGTGACGGACGGGACGCCGCCGTCCAGAACGAAGCGGTGCAGGCCCGGCTTCTCCACGGTGACCGTGAAGCAGGCGGTGCTGTTCGGCTCCATCGTGACCCGCCGCGCCGCGTCACCCGGGTCGCCCAGCGGGGCGAGCGGCAGGTCGGGGCAGGGGGCGGTGGTGGGTTCCGTCGGGTTCGGCGACGGTTCGGCGGTCGGCGCCGGCGCGGGCGTCGGGTCCGCCGTCGCGGACGGCTCGGGCGCGGGCGCCGCCGGGTCCTGGGCCGGTGCCGCGCTCACCGGGGGCACCGGCGCCGGCGGCGTCGCCGCCAGCGCCGGACCCGCCGGGAGCAGTGGGCTCAGGAGCGCCGTCAGCAGCGCCGGGACGAGCAGAAGCGAGCTGCGGGATCTTCTCGATCTACCGGATCTACCGGATCCACCAAGTCTCTCGGATCTGTCGGATCCACCGGATCTTCCAGATCCTTCGGATCCATCGCGCGAGCGCGCGGAGTCAGGCATTCCGTTCCCCCCGGAGCGGCAGTGTGTGGCATATGCGGCTCACACCATAGGGCCCCGGTACGACACACTCCGCTACCGCCCCTCGTACCGCGCCTCCCGCCGCTCCACGAAGCTCGCCACCCCCTCCTTCGCGTCCCTCGTCGTCATGTTGATCTCCTGCGCCGCCGCCTCCGCCGCGAAGGCGGCGGCGCGGTCCGTGTCCAGGGACGCGTTCACCAGCTGCTTCGTCAGTGCCAGGGCCCGCGTCGGGCCCTGGGCCAGGCGTTCCGCCCACGCGCGGGCCGTCTTCGGCAGGTCCTCCGCGGGGACGACCCGGTTCACCAGGCCCAGGCCGTGCGCCTCCGCCGCCGACACCGCGTCCCCGAAGAACATCAGCTCCTTCGCCCGCTGCGGCCCGATCAGCCGCGGCAGCAGGTACGCCCCGCCGCCGTCCGGGACCAGTCCCCGCCGGACGAACACCTCGATGAAGCGGGCCGACTCGGACGCCAGGACCAGGTCGCACGCGAACGCGAGGTGCGCCCCGATGCCGGCCGCCGTCCCGTTCACCGCCGCGATCACCGGCTTCTCGCAGTCGAGCACGGCCCCGATGAAGCGCTGCGCGCCGCGCCGGATCGTGCGCGCCACGTCCCCCGGGACGGTCTCCGTGACCGTCGGCGTGCCCCGCAGGTCCGCCCCGGCGCAGAAGCCGCGGCCCGTCGCCGTCACCACCACGGCCCGGACGTCCGGGTCGGCGGAGGCCTCGTCGAGCAGGGCCATGATGCGTTCCCGCTGGCCCCAGGTGACCGCGTTCATCGCCTCGGGGCGGTTGAGGGTGATCCACGAGACGCCGTTCTCGACGGCGTGCAGTACCTCGGGCATGGCGTCCTTCACCTCTGGTCTCCTCAGCGGCAGACCGCGAGCGCGTCCAGGGCCACCGCGCCCTGCCCGCGCGGCAGCACCATCAGCGGGTTGATGTCGAGTTCGGCGAGGTCGCCGTCGAGTTCCAGCGCCATCCGCTGGACCCGCAGCACCACCTCGACGAGCGCGTCCACATCGGCCGGCGGCGCGCCCCGCACTCCGTCGAGGAGGGCGCGGCCGCGCAGCTCGGCGAGCATCGAGCGGGCCTCGTGCTCGCCGAACGGCGGGACCCGTACGGCCGTGTCGTCGAGGACCTCCACCAGGACCCCACCGAGCCCCACCGTCACGGTCGGCCCGAACAGGTCGTCGCGGGTCACGCCCACCACCATCTCGACGCCCCGCCCGACCATCTGGCAGACGAGGATCCCGTCGAGGTCGATCGACTCGAAGCGGGCGATGTCGTTGAGTTCGCGGTACGCGTCCCTGACCTGGCTCGCGGAGGTCAGCCCCACTTTCACCAGACCCAGTTCGGTCTTGTGGGCGAGCTGGGCGCCGGAGGCCTTCATCACGACCGGGTAGCCCACCAGGCCGGCGGCCCGGACGGCGGCCGCCGCGCTGGTGACGAGCTGCTCGCGGGGCACCCGTATCCCGTACGCCCGAAGGAGCTGCTTCGCCGCGTGCTCGCTGAGCCTCCGTCCGGGCCGCATGAGGGCCTGGGCCTTGCGGAAGGACGGGGAGGGGGTGCGGGGGGCCTCGTCGAAGGGGGAGCGGTAGGTGCCGGTGAAGCGGTGGTGGTCGAGGTAGGCCTTCACGGCCCCGATGCAGTTGGCGAACGTGCGGAAGGTGGCGACGCGCGAGGAGCCGAGCAGGGTGGTGCGGTAGGCCTCCTCCGTACCGACCGGGGATCCCCACACCACGCAGACCAGCTTGTCGGTGGCCTCCGCCGCGTCGACGAGGTCCTGGGCGAGCCGGTCGCTCATGGGCGGGAACGGTCCGGTGATGGGACAGATCAGCACGCCGACCGACGGGTCGGCGAGGATCGCGTCGATGATCTTCCGGCCGCGCCAGTCGCCCACCGGGTGACCGCCGTTGTCGACGGGGTTGGCGACGCTCAGGTACTCCGGGATCCACTGGTGGAGTTCGTCCTGCCGGGCCTGCGGGAGGGCGGGCAGCCGCAGGCCGGCCGCGGTGGCGAGGTCGGCGAAGTGGGCGCCGGTGCCGCCGGAGATCGAGTAGACGACCACGCCGTCGGCCTGCGGCCGGCGGGCGCGGGCGAGCAGGGTCGCGGTGTCCTGGAGCTGGTCGAGCCCGTCGACCCTGATCACCCCGAACTGGCGCATGGCGGCGTCGACGACCTGGTCGGCGCCGGTGAGCTTGCCGGTGTGGGAGGCGGCGGTGCGGGCCCCGGTCTCGGTCCGGCCGACCTTCACGGCGACGACGGGGACGCCGTGGCGGGCGGCCCGGTCGGCGGCGAGGAGGAAGGACCGGCCGTCCTTGAGTCCCTCGACGTAGCAGGCGATGGCGCCGACCTCTGGCCGTCCGGCGAAGTACGAGAGGAAGTCGGCGGTCTCCAGGTCGGCCTCGTTGCCGGTGGGCGCCCAGTGGGAGAGGCGGACGCCGAGCTCCTGGAGGGTGAAGACGGGCCGTCCCTGGTGGCCGGACTGGGTGATGAGGGCGACGGCGGGGCCGTCGAGGTCCTCGCGGAAGCGCTCGAAGGCGTTGAGGTTGGTGTTGGGGCCCAGGAGACGGATCCCGGAGCGGCGGACGGCGGCGGCGAGACGTTCCTGCGCGGCCGCTCCAGCCGCGCCGGTCTCGGCGAAGCCGGAGGCGAACGCGACCGCGAACCGCACCTTGGTCTCGGCGAGTTCCTCGATGACGGGCAGCGGGTCGGCGACGAGGAGCACGGCGAGGTCGACGGGTTCGGCGAGGGCGCCGACGGAGGGCACGCAGGGGATCCCGAACACGCTGGTACGGGTGGGGTGCACGGGCACCAGCCGGGCGCCGACCCGTTCGGCCCAGGCGAGCAGCTGCCGGGTGATCCCGGTGTTGGGCCGGCCCTCGGCGTCGGAGGCGCCGACGACGGCGACGGACTCGGGGCGGAAGAACCGGTCGAGGTCGGGCACGGCGGCGTACAGCGGTCGTCCGCTGACGTCCTGGTCGCCGGGGGCGGCGGTGACCCCGTGCACGGCGGCGCGGGGCGACTCCCCGCAGGCGACCACGCGGGCGCGGAGATCGGTGGTGAAGGTGCCGTGTGTCGATCCAAGCATGTGTTCCGCCCGCCCTTCACCCATCCGTATACACCTGACGATCAGTCAGATTACAGAACTGACGCGCAGTCAGGAATAGGTGCGGGGCGGCCGGTCCCCGGGCCCGCTACCGGGCGATCCTCCGGGCGATCTTCTCCGCGTCGATGGCGAGTTCGCGGAACATCCCGCTGATCGGGTTCGTGAACCCGGTGAAGTAGAGCCCGGGCGCCTCACGTGGGCAGCGGGCCCCGTGCACCACCGGGTGCCCGCGCCCGTCGAGCACGTCCAGGTGGCCGACCAGCGGCTCCAGGGCGCGCCGGTAGCCGGTCGCCGCTATCACCGCGTCCGGGGCGATCCGGGAGCCGTCCGCGAGGATCACCTCACCGCCCTCGAAGGCCTCCACGGCCGCGACGACCTCGACCCTCCCCGCCCGCACCGCGGCGATCAGGCCCACGTCCTGGACCGGGATCGCCCCCTCGCGCTGGCGCGTGGCGATGCCCTTGTCGGGGCGGGGGAGTCCGTACGCCGAGAGGTCGGGCGTCCCGGCCCGGGCCGCCAGGGCGCCCAGCCGGTCGACGAGCCCCCTCGGCAGGCGGCGGACGAGGATGCCGGAGCGCTGGGCGGGCCAGCCGGCCGTGGTGCGCTTGACGATGTGCGGGACGGTCCGCACGGCGAGCCGCACCCGGGCGGCGCCGCCGTCGGCGAGGTCGGCGGCGATCTCGGCGCCGGTGTTGCCGATGCCGACGACGAGGACGTCCTGCCCGGTGTAGGGCTCGGGGTTGCGGTAGGCGCGGGCGTGGTCGAGCCGGCCCTGGTACTCCTCGCGGCCGGGCCACTCGGGCAGTCGCGGAGTGTGGTTGTAGCCGGTGGCCACGACGACCGCCCGGCCGGTCAGCCGGCGGCCGCCGGTCGCGTGCAGGACCCAGTCGGCGCCCGCCCGCTCGACGCGGAAGACCTCGACGCCCGTCACGATCTCCAGCTTGTGCTTCTCGGCGTACTTCTCCAGGTAGCGCACCACGTCCGCGCGGGCGACCCAGCGCCCGAAGGAGCGGGGGATCCGCAGACCGGGGAGGGCGGAGAGCCGGCGGGTGGTGTGCAGCCGCAGCCGGTCGTAGTGGGCGCGCCAGGAGGCGCCGACGGCGTCGGACTTCTCCAGGACGACGGCCCGGACGCCCCGCGCGCGCAGGGCGGCGGCGACGGCGAGACCGCCGGGGCCCGCGCCGATGACGTACACGGGGTGGTCAGCCTGTGGAGGGAGTGCAAGGGGGGTGGTGGCCATGAATGCTGAGCGTAATGACGTGTACACGCTGTGGGTCTCGGTCAAGAGGGATTTCGGTTGCGAATCGGTCACGCCGGACGCCCGCCGCGACCGCCGGACGCCCGCCCCTTGCGCCGGGGGCCCGGCTGCGCTGAACTGACGTACCGTCAGATTCAGTGGTTTCCCACGAGGGGGAGCGCGCATGCAGACCGTCTGGCTCACCGGCGCCGAATGGCTCGCCGTCCTCCGCATCGGCCTCGGCCTGTGGTGGCTGGAGAGCTGGCGCCACAAGGACAGGAAGGGCTGGTTCGAGCGCGGCACCGGCATCGCCTGGGCCGCCGACGTCGCGGGCCGGCACCGGTGGCCGCCCGTCAGGAAGGGCTTCGACGCGGTCGTCGCCCCGCGCCCCAAGCTGATGGCGTACGTCGTCGTCTACGCCGAACTCGCCCTCGGGCTCGGCCTGGTGGCCGGATTCCTCACCCCGGTCGCCCTGGTCGGCGGCCTGCTCCTCAACCTGCTCTACCTCGTCCTGATGATCCACGACTGGGCCGAGCAGGGGCAGAACGCCATGATGGCCCTCATCTCGCTCGTCGCCCTCTTCGCCATGTCCTGGCAGACCTGGTCCCTCGACCACGCGATCGGACTCTTCCCGTGACGGCCGCCGACCCCGACATCGACGCCTTCACCCGCCCGTACTGGGACGCCGCAGCCGGGGGCCGCCTCCTGCTGCGCCGCTGCGCCGCCTGCGGCCGGGCCCACCACTATCCGCGCGAGTTCTGCCCGCACTGCTGGAGCGAGGACGTCGTGTGGGAGCGCGCGAGCGGCCGCGCCACCCTCTACACCTGGTCGGTCGTCCACCGGAACGACCTCCCGCCCTTCGGCGAGCGCGTCCCGTACGTGGCGGCGGTCGTCGACCTCGCCGAGGGGCCGCGGATGATGACGGAGGTGGTGGACGTCCCGGAGGCGGAGCTCCGGATCGGCATGGCACTCCGGGTCGCCTTCCGGCCCGAGGGGGAGGCGACCGTCCCCGTCTTCACGACGACCGACCTCCCGGTACCGGACGCGCCGACGACGGCGGACGGCGGAGGAGCAGACCGCTGAGCGACGGAGGAGTAGACGGCTGACCGGCGGCGGACCCGCGGCCGCGCCCGAGCGCCCCGGGCGCGGGTAGGCCCCGGCCGCCCCGGCCGTCAGGCGATCGGGTGGCGGGGCGTCGGCGTCGACGGGCCGGCCGGGGGCCTAACCGCGCTCCACCACGCCCCGCGCGAACGCCGCCTGCCCCGCGTGCTGGAGGTCCTCCGCGACCACCGACACCAGGCGCACGCCGAGGGTGACCGGGGGGTCCCAGGCGGCGTCGACGACCCGGTCCAGGTCCGCGTTCGTCACCGTGCGCACCAGGTCGAGGGTCCGCGCGTGCACCGCGTCGTAGTGGGCGAGCAGCAGGTCCGCGGGCGCGCGCACCCGGCCCACCTGGGCGCTCGTCTGGCCGTAGCCGGTCGCGTCCTTGCCAAAGGGAAGCCCGAATCGGTCGCGCCAGCCGTCCGTGTCCCACAGCTGGTCCGTGTCGAAGGCCCCCGCGAGGTGGTCGTCCTGGACGCGGGTCAGGTGCCAGACCAGCCAGGCGATCGAGTTGGCGTCCGGATCGATCCGGGCGGCGAGCTGTTCCTCGGTGAGGCCCTCCACGGCCTCGTGGACGGCCTCCTGGATCCGGCCGAACGAGTCGACCAGCAGACCGGCGCTGTTCAGGTGGGACATGAGGGACTCCTCTCGACGCGGGGCCCGGCGGGCAGGGACGCTACGCGCTCCGCTGCGCCCGCCACCGCTCGACCGCCGCCTCGACGTCGAAGGGCTTGAGGTTGAGCGGCGGACCGGCCGGCGGCCGGAGCAGCGCCTCGCCGATCCGGGTGTTGATCTCCCCGAGGATCCGGCGGACCTGGCTCTCCGAGACGGCGGCGGCGACCTCCGCCTCCGCGTCCTCCGCGGCCTTGCGCAGCGCCAGCGAGGGAGGGAGGACGGACGCGCCCTCGCGGTGCATCTTCCCCTTGATCCACCACAGCTCGTCGTAGGGCGCCGAGTCGTCGGGGAGGGGCTTGCCGAACCCCGACAGACGGCTGAACTCACCACGCTCCGACGCCTCGCGGATCTGCTTGTCCACGAAGGACTCGAAGCTGACTCCGGGCGGTTTGCGTTCGGTCATGTGTCCAGACTACGTAAGCCCCGCGGTGCGGGTGCGGTCGTCGCCGGGAAAGGGCAGGAGCCCCGCTCGTGCCGAGGCACGGAGCGGGGCTCCTTGGGTACTGCTCTAGTCGTGCGTGTTCGCCGACCCAGGCACCTTAGGCCGGGGAGACGTTCTCCGCCTGCGGGCCCTTCGGGCCCTGCGTGACGTCGAAGGTCACGAGCTGGTTCTCCTCGAGCGAACGGAAGCCGTTCGCGTTGATCGCGGAGTAGTGGACGAAGACATCCGGGCCGCCGCCGTCCTGGGCGATGAAGCCGAAGCCCTTTTCAGCGTTGAACCACTTCACGGTTCCGGTAGCCATGAGCCCTCCTATGGGCCAAAGGGTCGCCCTGCTCCAGAACCTGCAAACAAGTCTGAAAACTACAAAAGCCTGCGGGTCACATGCTCCGCAGGCTCTGTACTGCAAGGGAAACCAAACTGCAACTTGCGTTGAGCGTAGCACGCAGGCCGCCCGGGACGGTAGAGGGAAAGATCACTTCACTCGCATGTTTGATCTCGCTCCGTGTGCTGACGCGCGTGCCCCGACGATGCCCACGGTACGAGACGGGTCTAGCCTCACGATGTGGACAATGCAACCGACGACCAGCAGCGCAGCCGGCCCCGCGTCGGGCACATCCAGTTCCTGAACTGCCTCCCTCTCTACTGGGGCCTCGCCAGGACCGGGACGCTCCTCGACCTGGAGCTGACCAAGGACACGCCCGAGAAGCTCAGCGAGCGGCTCGTCCGGGGCGACCTGGACATCGGCCCCATCACCCTCGTCGAGTACCTCCGCAACGCGCCGGACCTGGTCGCGCTCCCCGACATCGCCGTCGGCTGCGACGGACCCGTGATGTCCTGCGTGATCGTCTCGCAGCGGCCGCTGGAGGAGCTGGACGGCGCCCGCGTCGCGCTCGGCTCCACCTCGCGCACCTCCGTACGCCTCGCCCAGCTGCTCCTCGCCGAGCGCTACGGGGTGGCGCCGGACTACTACACCTGCCCCCCTGACCTGGGCCTGATGATGCAGGAGGCCGAGGCGGCCGTCCTCATCGGCGACGCCGCGCTCCGGGCCTCGCTGCACGACGCGCCCCGGCTCGGCCTCCAGGTCCACGACCTCGGCCTCATGTGGAAGGACTGGACGGGGCTCCCGTTCGTCTTCGCCGTGTGGGCGGCGCGCAAGGACTACCTGGCCCGCGAGCCGGAGACCGTCCACGAGGTGCACCAGGCGTTCCTCGCCTCCCGGGACCTCTCCCTGGAGGAGGTCGCCAAGGTCGCCGAGCAGGCCGCCCGCTGGGAGACCTTCGACGCCGAACTCCTGGAGCGGTACTTCCGTACGCTCGACTTCCGCTTCGGCCCCGAGCAGCTCGCCGGAGTCCGCGAGTTCGCCCGCCGCACCGGCCCCACGACCGGCTTCCCGGCGGACGTCACCGTCGAACTGCTGCCGCCGGCGCGGGATTAGCGGGGCGCGCGTTCCGCGTTCCCATTCGGCCTCCCCGACACGCCCCGGACACTCCCCGGACACCTCCTCCGCCGGAGTTCTCCAGGGCCTTCCGCCGGCTTCCCGGAATTCGCCGTCGCGTCTCCGTTCGGCAATTCACCCCGATATCCCCGTCCGAACCCTCCGTAATGCCGCCGCATTGCCACCGCGCGCCCGCGCACCACCCGACGGAAGCGGTGAGGAGCGCTGGCGTACGCTGGTTCGGTCGACAGAACCCCTCCGAAAGGGACACACCCGGTGACCGAGAAGGCCGAACTCCAGTCCGTTCTCGACCGCGCCGCCGCGGGTGGCCGGATCACCCCCGAGGAGGCGCTCGACCTCTACCGCTCGGCGCCCCTGCACGCCCTCGGCTCCGCCGCCGACGCCGTGCGCCGCCGCCGGTACGCGGGGACCGAGCACATCGCGACGTACATCATCGAGCGCAACATCAACTACACGAACGTCTGCGTCACGGCCTGCAAGTTCTGCGCCTTCTACGCCGCCCCCAAGGACACGAAGAAGGGCTGGAGCCGCGATCTCGACGACATCCTGCGCCGCTGCGCGGAGACCGTGGAGCTCGGCGGCACCCAGATCATGTTCCAGGGCGGCCACCACCCGGACTACGGCGTCGAGTACTACGAGAAGCACTTCGCCGCGATCAAGGCCGAGTTCCCGCAGCTGGTCATCCACTCCCTCGGCGCGTCCGAGGTCGAGCACATGGCCCGGATCAGCGGGGTCTCCGTCGAGGAGGCCATCACCCGCATCCACGCCGCCGGCCTCGACTCCTTCGCGGGCGCGGGCGCCGAGCTGCTGCCGGAGCGGCCGCGCAAGGCCATCGCCCCGCTCAAGGAGAGCGGCGAGCGCTGGCTGGAGATCATGGAGATCGCGCACGGCCTCGGGGTCGAGTCGACGTCCACCATGCTGATGGGCACCGGCGAGACCAACGCCGAGCGGATCGAGCACCTGCGGATGATCCGCGACGTGCAGGACCGGACAGGCGGCTTCCGGGCCTTCATCCCGTACACGTACCAGCCCGAGAACAACCACCTCAAGGGCCGGACGCAGGCGACGCTCCTCGAGTACCTGCGCATGATCGCCATCGGCCGGCTGTTCCTGGACAACGTCGCCCACATCCAGGGCTCCTGGCTCACCACCGGCAAGGAGATCGGCCAGCTCACCCTGCACTACGGCGCGGACGACCTCGGCTCGATCATGCTGGAGGAGAACGTCGTCTCCTCCGCCGGCGCCAAGCACCGCTCCAACCTGCGCGAGATGATCGACATGATCCGCACCGCGGACCGCGTCCCGGCCCAGCGCACCACCACGTACGAGCACATCGTCGTCCACGACGACCCGGCGAACGACCCGGTCGACGAGCGCGTCGCCTCCCACATCTCGTCCGTCGCGATCGAGGGCGGCACGGCGCACCCCGAGCTGAAGCTCCTCGACGCCCGCTGACGCGCCCGTGCTGACCATCCACGTCGCCGAGGCGACGCCTGAGACGGCGGTCCTGGTCGACGGCGACCGGATCGCCGCCGTCGGCCCGTTCGACGACCTGGCCGCCGTCCGGCCCGAGGCCCGCGTGCGCCGGTGGCCCGGCATCCTCACCCCGGGGCTGCTCAACCCCTTCGCGCCCGAACTCCTCGAAGGCATGTACCACCCGGACCCCCGGGAGGCGGAGGGCTTCGGCACCGAGCCGATCACCGGCGAGCGGGCGCAGCGGATCTTCCGCATGGACGCCTCGCGCCGGGGCGCGTCGGCGCGCCGCGGCGTGCAGCGGCTCCTCGCCCACGGCACGGTCGCCGTCGCGGGCGACCTCCGCGACCGGGCTGCGGCGGACGCCGTGCGCCGGGCGGGCCTGGCGGTGGGCCGCCGCCCGGAGAAGCTCCCGGGCGCCCCGTCCTTCTCACCGGCCCCGTTGATCCTGCTGCCCGGTCCGGAGCCGGGCGGCCCGGCCCGCTTCGCCGTCTTCGACGTGCAGGACCGGGCCGCCCTGGTCCGCCTCGGCCCGTCGACCTGCGTCGCGACCGTGATCGGCGGACGGCTGGTCTACCGGGCCCGCTGAATCGGCTCGCAGTTCGCCATCCGCCGCTGCTCCTCCGGGGTGAGGGGTTCGCCAAGGCTCTTCTCCTGAGGCTGTACAGGGTGTGCGTCGGCCTCCTTCACCAGGTGCATGAAGCGCGGTTCCTGGCCGAGGGCCATCAGATCCTCCACCGCCAGCGGCTCCGGCGATGTCCCGGAGTACACCCTCAGGAGGATCGCAGTCCTGCCCAGCGCGTAGTGCACGGAAGCCCCGCACAACCCGCTGATCCCCCCGATCTGCAGTTCCTTCCCCGCACAGGCGGCACTCTTGGCATTCCACGTGCAGGGCCCCCGGCCCCCGGCGGCCGGCTGGACCGACGCGACCATCGGGAAGGTCCTGCCGCCCACGGTGATCCGGTACCGGCCCGGCTCGTCCTTCACCGGCCGGACGGCGGTGACCTTCGCGGGCAGCAGCTCGTCCAGCAGCGCGGCCATCCGCCGCTGGTAGTCCGCGCGGCGCTCGGCCTCACCGCCGACGCCCGTCGACACCCCGGTGGCGTCCGCCCCCGGACGCGGCAGCACCGTCACGCCGAGGACCCCCGCCGTGACCACGGCGAAGGCCGCCGCGCCGGCCGCGAGCCGGGAGCGGGCGCGCCGCCTGCGGCCCTCGCGCACGGCGATCGGTGCGAGGTCGGGGAGGGGCGGCAGGCCGTCCGTCGTCCGGTCCATGGCGTCGCGCAGCAGGGTGATGTCGTTGTCGTTCTCCACGGTGGACCTCAGCTTTCCGTGAGCGAGAGCCCGGCGTCCGCCAGGCGGGTGCGAAGGCGGGCGAGGGAACGGGAGCACTGGCTCTTGACGGTGGCCTCGCTGCACCGCAGCAGGGTCGCCACGGAGGCCACGCTCTGGTCCTCCCAGTAGCGCAGCACGACCATCGCCCGTGCCCGGGGCGGGAGTTCGGCGAGGGCGGCGAGCAGCGTCACCCGCAGGTCGGTGTGGTCGGCGACCGGCGCCGGGTCCGTCCCCCCGGTCCGGGTGAGGGCGAGCAGATCGCGCAGCCGGCGCCGCCGCTCGCTCAGGAACGTCCGGGTCAGCACGGTCTTGGCGTACGCGTGCGGATGGTCGGCGGCCCCGGCCCGCCGCCAGTGCTGGTAGACCTTGGCGAGCGTGGTCTGGGTCAGGTCGCGGGCCGTCTCGGGCTCGCCGCAGAGCAGGTACGCCGTGCGGTACAGCCGCTGCTGGGCGGCCCGGGCGAACTCCTCGAACCCGGAGTCCGTCCCGACGTCCGACTCCGCACCTCCGGCGTCGATTCCGCCCTCCGCCGGCACTGCCATCGCAGCCACCCCTGCTCCCCTCGCCGTCGTGCCTGCTGTCGTGTTCGACCGTCCTTGAGCGCCCCCGGTCCCGAAAGGTTGAAAGGAGATCGCGGAAAGCAGGAAATCGTGCCGCGCGCGCCGCCCGGCGGGCCCGCTCCGGGCGGTCGGGTCCCGCCTGCCAGAATGGGCGGATCCGTCCGCACCCGATCCTGCGAGGCCGAAGCCAGTGACCCGCGCCACCCTGGACAAGCAGCCGCACGAAGTCGCCTCGATGTTCGACGACGTGGCGGCGAACTACGACCTCACGAACGACGTGCTCTCGCTGGGCCAGGACCGTCGCTGGCGCAAGGAGGTCGCGAAGGCCGTCGACGCGCGCCCCGCGCAGAAGGTCCTGGACCTGGCCGCCGGGACGGCCACGTCCTCGCAGCCCTTCGCCCGGGCGGGGGCGTACGTCGTGCCCTGCGACTTCTCGCTGGGGATGCTGCGGGTCGGCAAGAAGAACCACCCGTGGATGCCGTTCACGGCGGGCGACGGGACGAAGCTGCCGTTCCGCGACGACGTGTTCGACGCGGTCACGATCTCCTTCGGGCTGCGGAACATCCAGGACACCGACCAGGCGCTGCGCGAGATGTACCGGGTGACGAAGCCCGGCGGCCGGGTCGTCATCAGCGAGTTCTCGCACGCCACCTGGGCGCCGTTCCGCACGGTGTACGAGGAGTACCTGATGCGCGCGCTGCCGCCGGTGGCCCGTGCGGTCTCCTCGAACCCGGACGCGTACGTGTACCTGGCCGAGTCGATCCGCTCCTGGCCCGACCAGCCGACCCTGGCGGGCATGCTCCAGAAGGCCGGCTGGTCGCGGGTGGCCTGGCGGAACCTGACCGGCGGGATCGTGGCGCTCCACCGGGGCTTCAAGCCCGCCTGACCCGCCGCCGCGCGCCGGGGCCGGTACGGGGGTGACCCTCCGGCCCCGCCGCGGCCGACCCGCCTAGACTTCGGTACGTTCCCATCGCCGAATCACCGGGAGATCTCGCCGTGACCGAGCAGCCCCTCTCCGAGCACAGCGCGGACGTCATCGTCGTCGGGGCAGGCCCGGCCGGATCGACCACCGCGTACTACCTCGCCAAGGCCGGACTGGACGTCCTCCTCCTGGAGAAGACCGCCTTCCCCCGCGAGAAGGTCTGCGGCGACGGGCTCACGCCCCGCGCGACCAAGCAGCTCGTCTCCATGGGCATCGACATCTCCGAGGAGGCCGGCTGGCTGCGCAACAAGGGCCTGCGGATCATCGGCGGCGGCGTGCGCCTGGAGCTCGACTGGCCGGACCTCGCCTCGTACCCGGACTACGGACTCGTCCGCAAGCGCGACGACTTCGACGAGCAGCTCGCCCGCCAGGCCCAGAAGGCCGGCGCGCGTCTCCACGAGCGCTGCAACGTCGGCGCCCCGATCATCGACGACCGCACGGGCCGGATCACCGGCGTCCACGCCAAGCTCGGCGAGGAGAAGCGCGAGGTCACCTTCCACGCCCCGCTCGTCGTCGCCGCCGACGGCAACTCCACCCGGATCTCCCTGGCGATGGGCCTGCACCGGCGCGAGGACCGCCCGATGGGCGTGGCCGTCCGCACGTACTTCACCTCGCCCCGCCACGACGACGACTACCTGGAGTCGTGGCTGGAGCTGTGGGACCGGCGCGGCCCGCAGGACCGGCTGCTGCCCGGCTACGGCTGGATCTTCGGCATGGGCGACGGCACGTCCAACGTCGGCCTCGGCATCCTCAACTCCTCCAAGGCCTTCCGCGAGCTCGACTGGCGCGAGGTCCTCAAGGCCTGGTGCGCCTCGATGCCGGAGGACTGGGGCTTCACCCCGGACAACATGACGATGCCGATCCGCGGCGCCGCCCTCCCGATGGCCTTCAACCGCCAGCCGCACTACACCAAGGGCCTGCTGCTCGTCGGCGACGCCGGCGGCCTGGTCAACCCGTTCAACGGCGAGGGCATCGCGTACGCCATGGAGTCCGGCCAGATCGCGGCCGACGTCATCGTCCAGGCGCACGCCCGGTCCACCCCGGCCCAGCGCGAGCTCGCGCTGCGGAACTACCCGCAGGTCCTCAAGGACACCTACGGCGGCTACTACACCCTCGGCCGCGCCTTCGTGAAGCTCATCGGCAACCCCAAGGTCATGAAGATCGCGACCCAGCGCGGTCTGACCCACCCGATGCTGATGAAGTTCACGCTGAAGATGCTGGCGAACCTGACCGACCCCTCGGGCGGCGACGCCATGGACCGCATCATCAACGGTCTCTCGAAGGTGGCCCCGAAGGCCTGAACGTCCGGCGGTAGCCGGACGGGGACAACCCGACGGCACGCGTGAAGTGCCGGCGCAGATTGGCCGCGGAGCCCAGCCCGCTGTGGTCGCCCACCAGCTCCACGGGCAGGTCGGTGGACTCCAGCAGGGTCTGGGCCCGGGCCACCCGCTGCTGGAGCAGCCACTGCAGCGGGGTGGTCCCGTACTCCTCGCGCACCCTCCGGTGGAAGGTGCGCGGGCTCATCCGGGCCCGCCGGGCCAGCTCCTCCACGGTCAGCGGCTCGGACAGGTGCTCGGTCGCCCACTGCAGGACGGGCCCCAGGCTGTCGTCGTCGCTCGGCGGGAGCGGCGCCTCGATGAACTGGGCCTGGCCGCCCGGGCGGTGGGCCGGGACGACGAGACGGCGGGCGAGCCGGCCGGCGACGGTCGCGCCGAGGTCGGCGCGCACCAGGTGCAGGCAGAGGTCGAGCGCGGCGGTGGCCCCGGCGCTGGTCAGCACGGATCCCTCGTCCGTGTAGAGGACCGAGTCGTCCACGGTCACCTCGGGGTGGCGGGCGGCCAGTTGCGCGGTGTGCTGCCAGTGGGCGGTGGCCCGGCGCCCGTCGAGGATCCCGGCGGCGGCGAGCGCGAAGGCGCCGGTGCACAGGGACACCATCCGGGCGCCGGAGGCGGCGGCCGCGCGCAGCGCCTCGACCAGCTCGGCCGGCACCTCGCCGCCGTCCTCGACGACGGCGTCGGGCACGGAGGGCACGACGACGGTGTCCGCGCCCACGAGCCCGTCGAGGCCGTGGTCGGTGCGCACGGAGAAGATCCCGGCCCCGCCGGAGTCCCCGCAGAGCCGCAGCTCGTACCAGGGGTCGGCGAGATCCGGGTGGGGGATGCCGAAGACCCCGCACGCCAGGGAGAGTTCGTACATCTCCCAGAGGGAGGTCCCGGTCCGCCGGTCCGGCAGGACGGCGATGGCGACGACTCCCGGCCCCCTGCCGGCGGCCCTCCCGCCCGTGTCCCGGTCGCCCGCTCGTCCGCCCCGGGAGGTCCCGCCGTCCGTGATCATGCCGCCGACCGTACGGCAGGAATCGTGCGGGCGGCGTCGGTCCTGCCACTGTCGTCCGGATTCCGCCGCTGCGAGCGTGGATCCCATGAACGCACAGAGCATCACGGTCATCGGCCTCGGCCAGATGGGCACCGCCCTCGCCGACGCCTTCCTCGCCGCAGGCCACCGCACCACCGTCTGGAACCGCACCCCCGGGAAGGCCGGCGCGCTCGTCGCCCGGGGCGCCGTCCGCGCCGCGTCCGTCGAGGACGCCGTCGCCGCGGGCGAGCTCGTCGTGGTCTGCGTCCTCGACTACCCGGCGGTCCGCGGACTCCTCGCCCCCGTGGCCGGGTCGCTGCGCGGCCGGGTCCTGGTCAACCTCACCTCGGGCTCCCCCGAGCAGGCCCGCGCGGAGGCGGCCTGGGCGGCCGAGCACGGCATCGGCTACCTCGACGGCGCCGTCATGACGACCCCGCCGGGGGTCGGCGACAGCGCCAACATGTTCCTCTACGCGGGTTCGCCCGAACTGCTCGCCGCCCACCGCCCGACGCTCGCCGTCCTGGGCGACCCGGTGGACCTCGGTCCGGACGCCGGGCTCGCCTCGCTCTACGACGCGGGGCTGCTCGGCCTCATGTGGTCCGTCTTCGGCGGCTGGCTGCACGCCACCGCCCTCGCCGGCGCGGACGGCGTGCCCGCGCGGGAGTTCACGGCGGTGGCCACCCGCTGGCTGAGGACGGTCTCCTGGTTCATGACGGGGTACGCCGAGCAGATCGACGCCGGGGAGTACCCGGGCGCGGACGCCACGATCGACGTCCAGGTGGCGGCGATCGGCCACCTGCTGCACGCGGGGGAGGCGCGGGGCGTGGACGGCCGGCTGCCCGAGCTGCACCTGGACCTGATGCGGGCCGCGGTCGAGGCGGGCCACGGCGGGGACAGCTACGCCCGGATCATCGAGGCGTTCCGGAAGTAGCGCGTTCCGGCCGCTTCCCGCCCGGAACGGGACAGGGGCGGCGGTCGGCCGCACGGGAGAAAGCCGTCACTCCCCCGAGGAGTGACGGCTTCCCGTGCGCCGTGGGAGCGGGTCCGGTCAGAGGAGACGGACCGCGCCGGAGGGCGTGTCCCAGTCCAGGGAGCGCTCGACGACACCGGTCGACGAGTTCTGCGCGCCGACGTAGTTGCCGCCGCCCACGTAGATCGCGACGTGGTACGAGCCGCTGCGGCTGCCCCAGTACAGGATGTCGCCCGGCTGGAGGTTGCTCAGGGAGACGGAGGTGCCCATGCTCGACTGCTCGTACGAGATGCGGGGCAGGTCGATGCCGGCCTGGCGGTAGGCGGCCTGGACGAGGCCGGAGCAGTCCCAGGAGTTGGGGCCGGTGCCGCCGGTGACGTACGAGTCGCCGACCTGGGCACGCGCGAAGGCCACGATCGCGGCGGCGGAGCCGGAGGGGGCCTGCGTGTCGCTCTCGCCGGAGCCGGTCGAGGAGCCGCCGTCGTCGCCCGCGGACGTGGAGGCGAGCTGGGTGCGCTCGCTGGTCCGGGAGGCGCGCTCCTGGGCCTCCTTGCGCTCCCGCTCGGCCTTCGCCTCGGCCTCGGCCTGGAGGCGGGCCTTCTCGGCCTTCTCGGCGGCCGCCTTGCGGTCGGCCTCGGACTTGGCCTTCTTGGCCTCCTTGGCGGCCTTCTGCAGCGCCAGGTTCTCCTGCGACTGGAGGCTCTGGTCGAGCGCCTCCTGCTGGGAGGCCTCGGCGGAGGCGGCGACGGCGGAGGCGAGACCGGCGCCGGTCTCGAGCGAGCCCAGGGTGGGCATTTCGATGGTCTCGGTCACCGGCTCGGCGTTCGCCGGCCCGGCAGCACCGGCCACCGCGATGGTGCCGAGGACGCCACCGGCAACTCCGGCCCGCAGCGCGAGCTTCGAGGCGCTGCGGCGGGGCTTCCGGTGGCTGGGTATGTGAGCGCTGTGGGACATGAGGACAACCGCTATCAGGGCTTCACGGTTCCCTTCAAGAAACGTGGGTTGCGCCACAGTTACGTTCGGAATCTCCTAATCCGCTTCTGTGGCGCCCTTATTGACGCCGTAACGGGCAAATCGGGCACGGGCCATCTGGGCCTTGATCGCGGGTTTTCAATGAAAGGTCCGAATTGCCCGACGCTTACCACCTCTTGACGCGCATGGCCAAGCCCCACGTTTTTCGGCGTCGACCGATGTGGCGCAGGTCACATTTTCATCTCATGAACGCTCGTGAACGGATGCACGCGTCCACCGCCGTACGCGGGACCCCTCGACCGGGCGACGGCCGGTTCCTTTATCACCCGGTCGCGTCCATCGCCAATTTGCCTGTAGTGACCATCACTTGATAGTGCGACACCCCCTCCGAGCAGCGATTTCCGGTCCGGATGTCACATCTGGTGATCACCTGGGCGCTTCGCGCAACAAGATCACCGCTCATCCGACTTCATGATCCTTCGTCAGGTGGTGGAGATCACAAAGTCCTTGACGCACCCCGTGTCGCAGATCACAGAGGGGCGGGCATAGGATGCGGGGCAGCCGGGCTTGTGAACTGCCTCACATGGGGGCGATCTTTCACGGTCCGGCCGTGCGGTCCAACGGTCAAGGACGACTGGAAGGAGCGAGGAGCGTGAATGCGTACGCGCCCGTCCTCGTGCTCGGTGCCCTGGGTGCGGGGTTTGCGATCTTCTCCGTGGTCATGGCCACGCTTATCGGGCCAAAGCGGTACAACAGGGCAAAGCTTGAGGCGTACGAGTGCGGCATCGAGCCGACACCCACGCCCGCCGGAGGCGGCCGCTTCCCGATCAAGTACTACCTGACGGCGATGCTCTTCATCGTCTTCGACATCGAGATCGTCTTCCTCTACCCCTGGGCGGTCACCTTCGACGCCCTGGGGCTTTTCGGGCTCGTGGAGATGCTGCTCTTCGTGCTCACCGTCTTCGTCGCCTACGCGTATGTGTGGCGTCGCGGCGGCCTGGAATGGGACTGAGGGGCTGAGGGGCACCTATGGGACTCGAAGAGAAACTCCCGAGCGGCTTTCTGCTGACGACGGTCGAACAGGCCGCGGGCTGGGTGCGCAAGGCGTCCGTGTTCCCCGCGACCTTCGGCCTCGCCTGCTGCGCCATCGAGATGATGACCACCGGAGCAGGCCGGTACGACCTGGCCCGCTTCGGCATGGAGGTCTTCCGCGGCTCACCGCGCCAGGCCGACCTGATGATCGTGGCCGGCCGGGTCAGCCAGAAGATGGCGCCCGTCCTGAGGCAGGTCTACGACCAGATGCCCAACCCCAAGTGGGTCATCTCCATGGGCGTCTGCGCCTCCTCGGGCGGCATGTTCAACAACTACGCGATCGTCCAGGGCGTCGACCACATCGTGCCGGTCGACATCTACCTGCCCGGCTGCCCGCCGCGCCCGGAGATGCTGCTCGACGCGATCCTCAAGCTCCACCAGAAGATCCAGGGCTCCAAGCTCGGCGTGAACGCCGAGGAGGCGGCCCGGGAGGCGGAGGAGGCGGCGCTGAAGGCGCTGCCGACGATTGAACTGAAGGGTCTGCTGAGGTGACCGACGCACGGGCGGCCGCCGGGCCGCAGAACGCGACGAAGCCGGCACCTCCGCGCCGCGCGGGCGGAGAAGGGAACGGTTCGGCACAGTGAGCGACGAGACACCCAATCCCGAGAAGGACCTCAGCGAGCAGAACCTGCCGGGGCAGCGCGGGGAGCACGGTGAGGAGGTCCGCGTCCAGCGCGGGATGTTCGGCGCGAACAACGGCGGCGACACCTCCGGCTACGGCGGACTCGTCCGCTCGATCCGGCTCCCCGGACCGGCCTCCCGCCCCTACGGCGGCTGGTTCGACGAGGTGGCCGACGAACTCGAGGGCGCGCTGGAGGAGCAGGGCCTGCTCCCCGGGAACGCCATCGAGCGGACGGTCGTCGATCGCGGCGAGCTCACCTTCCACATCGAGCGCGAGCACCTCGTCCGCGTCGCCCGGACCCTCCGCGACGACCCGGCGCTCCGCTTCGAGCTCTGCACCGGCGTCTCCGGCGTCCACTACCCCGGCGACAAGGGCCGCGAGCTGCACGCCGTCTACCACCTGCGCTCGCTCACCCACGGCCGGCTGATCCGCCTGGAGACGTCCGCCCCGGACACCGACCCGCACCTGCCGTCGCTCGTCGCGGTCTACCCGACGAACGACTGGCACGAGCGGGAGGCGTACGACTTCTTCGGCATCGTCTTCGACGGCCATCCCGCCCTCACCCGGATCATGATGCCGGACGACTGGCAGGGCCACCCGCAGCGCAAGGACTACCCCCTCGGTGGCATCGCCATCGAGTACAAGGGCGCCCAGATCCCGGCTCCGGACCAGCGGAGGTCGTACTCGTGAGCACTTCCCACGCGTCTCCCCGCGAGACGACAGAAGGCGCCGTCTACACGGTGACCGGCGGCGACTGGGAGGAGGTCGTCCAGTCGGCGGCCAAGGCCGACGACGAGCGCATCATCGTCAACATGGGCCCCCAGCACCCGTCCACCCACGGCGTGCTCCGCCTCATCCTGGAGATCGACGGCGAGACCGTCACCGAGGCCCGCTGCGGCATCGGCTACCTCCACACCGGCATCGAGAAGAACCTCGAATACCGGACCTGGACGCAGGGCACCACCTTCGTCACGCGCATGGACTACCTCACCTCGTTCTACAACGAGACGGCGTACTGCCTCGGCGTGGAGAAGCTGCTCGGCATCACCGAGCAGGTCCCGGACCGGGCGAGCGTCATCCGCGTCCTGCTGATGGAGCTCAACCGGCTCTCCTCCCACCTGGTGTGCATCGCCACCGGCGGCATGGAGCTCGGCGCCACCACGATCATGATCTACGGCTTCCGGGACCGCGAGATGATCCTGGACCTCTACGAGCTGATCACCGGCCTGCGCATGAACCACGCCTTCATCCGCCCCGGCGGCCTCGCCCAGGACCTGCCGCCGGGCGCCGTCGACGCGGTGCGCGAGTTCGTGAAGACCATGAAGAAGAACCTGCCGGAGTACGACAAGCTCGCCACTGGCAACCCCATCTTCAAGGCCCGCATGCAGGACGTCGGCTACCTCGACCTCACCGGCTGCATGGCCCTCGGCGCCACCGGACCGATCCTGCGCTCGGCGGGCCTCCCGCACGACCTGCGCAAGACCGACCCGTACTGCGGCTACGAGGACTACGACTTCGAGGTCCCGACCGCCGACACCTGCGACTCCTACGGACGCTTCCTCGTCCGCCTGGAGGAGATGCGGCAGTCCCTCCGGATCGTGGAGCAGTGCCTCGACCGCCTGGAGCCGGGTCCCGTCATGGTCGGCGACAAGAAGATCGCCTGGCCGGCGCAGCTGGCCCTCGGCACCGACGGCCTCGGCAACTCCATGGACCACATCGCGAAGATCATGGGCACCTCCATGGAGGCCCTGATCCACCACTTCAAGCTGGTCACCGAGGGCTTCCGGGTCCCGGCCGGACAGGCCTACGCGGCCGTCGAGTCGCCCAAGGGCGAGCTCGGCGTGCACGTCGTCTCCGACGGCGGCACCCGCCCCTTCCGGGTCCACTTCCGCGACCCGTCCTTCACCAACCTCCAGGCCATGGCCGCGATGTGCGAGGGCGGCCAGGTCGCCGACGTCATCGTCGCCGTCGCCTCCATCGACCCCGTGATGGGAGGCGTCGACCGATGACCGACCAGATCAGTCTGGGCATGCCCCAGCTCCCCGCCCCCGCGTACCCGGCCGAGGTCCACGCCCGCCTGACGGAGGACGCGCGGGCGATCGTCGACCGCTACCCGGACTCCCGCTCGGCGCTCCTGCCGATGCTGCACCTCGTGCAGGCGGAGGAGGGCCACGTCACCCGTACCGGCATGGCGTTCTGCGCCGAGACCCTCGGTCTGACCACGGCCGAGGTCACCGCCGTCGCCACCTTCTACACGATGTACCGGCGCAAGCCCTCCGGCGACTACCAGGTCGGCGTGTGCACGAACACGCTCTGCGCGGTCATGGGCGGCGACGCCATCTTCGAGGAGCTCAAGGAGCACCTCGGCGTCGGCAACGACGAGACGACCGAGGACGGCAAGGTCACCCTCGAACACATCGAGTGCAACGCGGCCTGCGACTTCGCCCCCGTGGTGATGGTCAACTGGGAGTTCTTCGACAACCAGACCCCCGAGTCGGCCAAGCGGATGGTCGACGACCTGCGGGCCGGCCGGACCGTCGAGCCCACCCGGGGCGCCCCGATCTGCACCTTCAAGGAGACGGCCCGCATCCTCGCCGGCTTCCCCGACGAGCGCCCCGGCGCCGTCGAGGCCACCGGCGGCGCCGGCCCCGCCTCGCTCGTGGGACTCCGACTCGCCAAGGGCGAGCAGCCGCACCACCGAATCGTCCACCCGCGCGGTGAGACCTCCGGTCAGGAGGGGGAGTGATGACCTTGGCCGCCGAGATCAACAACAGCAGCCCCGAGAAGCTCCTCGCGCCCGTCCTCTCCGCCTTCTGGGACGAGCCCGAGTCCTGGACCCTGGAGACGTACGAGCGGCACGAGGGCTACCGGGGGCTCCGCAAGGCCCTCGCGATGAGCCCCGACGCCCTCATCGCGTACGTCAAGGAGTCCGGCCTCCGCGGCCGCGGCGGCGCCGGCTTCCCCACCGGCATGAAGTGGCAGTTCATCCCGCAGGGCGACGGCAAGCCCCACTACCTCGTCGTCAACGCCGACGAGTCCGAGCCCGGCACCTGCAAGGACATCCCGCTCCTCTTCGCCAACCCGCACTCCCTCATCGAGGGAATGATCATCGCCTGCTACGCGATCCGCTCCGAGCACGCGTTCATCTACCTGCGCGGCGAGGTCGTCCCCGTCCTGCGCCGCCTGCACGAGGCGGTCCGCGAGGCGTACGCCGCCGGCTACCTCGGCCGGGACATCCTCGGCAGCGGCCTGAACCTGGACATCACCGTGCACGCCGGCGCCGGCGCGTACATCTGCGGCGAGGAGACCGCGCTCCTCGACTCGCTCGAAGGGCGCCGCGGCCAGCCCCGGCTCCGTCCGCCCTTCCCCGCGGTCGCCGGCCTCTACGCCTGCCCCACCGTGGTGAACAACGTCGAGTCCATCGCGTCCGTTCCCGCGATCCTCAACCGGGGCAAGGAGTGGTTCACCTCGATGGGCAGCGAGAAGTCCCCGGGCTTCACGCTGTACTCGCTGTCCGGGCACGTCTCCTCGCCCGGCCAGTACGAGGCCCCGCTCGGGATCACGCTCCGCCAGCTCCTCGACATGAGCGGCGGCATGCGCCCCGGCCACCGGCTCAAGTTCTGGACGCCCGGCGGCTCCTCCACCCCGATGTTCACCGACGAGCACCTCGACGTGCCCCTCGACTACGAGGGCGTCGGCGCCGCCGGATCCATGCTGGGCACCAAGGCGCTCCAGTGCTTCGACGAGACCACCTGCGTCGTCCGGGCCGTCACCCGGTGGACCGAGTTCTACGCCCACGAGTCCTGCGGCAAGTGCACGCCCTGCCGCGAAGGCACCTACTGGCTCGTCCAGCTGCTGCGGGACATCGAGGCGGGCAAGGGCAAGGCGTCCGACCTCGACAAGCTCAACGACATCGCCGACAACATCAACGGCAAGTCGTTCTGCGCCCTCGGCGACGGCGCCGCCTCGCCGATCTTCTCCTCGCTGAAGTACTTCCGCGAGGAGTACGAGCAGCACATCACCGGCCGCGGCTGCCCCTTCGACCCGGCCAAGTCGACCGCCTGGGCGGACAACCACAAGGAGGTCACGGCATGACGGTCACCACGGCCGGCCCGGCCGGCGGCGGTTCGGCTGCCGTACCGCCCGAGGATCTCGTCACGCTGACCATCGACGGCATCGAGATCTCCGTCCCCAAGGGGACCCTGGTCATCCGCGCCGCCGAACAGCTCGGCATCGAGATCCCGCGGTTCTGCGACCACCCGCTCCTCGACCCCGCCGGCGCCTGCCGCCAGTGCATCGTCGAGGTCGAGGGCCAGCGCAAGCCGATGGCGTCCTGCACCATCACCTGCACCGACGGCATGGTGGTGAAGTCCCAGCTGACCAGCCCCGTCGCCGAGAAGGCCCAGCACGGCGTGATGGAGCTGCTGCTCGTCAACCACCCGCTGGACTGCCCCGTCTGCGACAAGGGCGGCGAGTGCCCCCTGCAGAACCAGGCCATGTCCCACGGACAGGCCGAGTCCCGCTTCGAAGGCGTCAAGCGGACCTACGAGAAGCCCGTACCGATCTCCACCCAGGTGCTCCTCGACCGCGAGCGCTGCGTGCTCTGCGCCCGCTGCACCCGCTTCTCCAACCAGGTCGCCGGCGACCCGATGATCGAGCTGATCGAGCGGGGCGCGCTCCAGCAGGTCGGCACCGGCGAGTGCGACCCCTTCGAGTCGTACTTCTCCGGCAACACCATCCAGATCTGCCCGGTCGGCGCCCTCACCTCGGCCGCCTACCGCTTCCGCTCCCGCCCCTTCGACCTCGTCTCCTCGCCGTCCGTGTGCGAGCAGTGCGCCGGCGGCTGCGCCACCCGCACCGACCACCGGCGCGGCAAGGTCATGCGGCGGCTCGCCGCCGAGGACCCGGAGGTCAACGAGGAGTGGATCTGCGACAAGGGCCGCTTCGGCTTCCGGTACGCCCAGCAGCGCGACCGGCTCACCACCCCGCTCGTCCGCAACGCCGACACCGGTGAACTGGAGCCCGCGTCCTGGCCCGAGGCCCTGGAGGCGGCCGCCCGCGGACTCGTCCGCGGCCGCACCGGCGTCCTGGCCGGCGGGCGGCTGACCGTCGAGGACTCCTACGCGTACGCCAAGTTCGCCCGGGTCGCCCTCGACACCAACGACATCGACTTCCGCGCCCGGATCCACTCCGGCGAGGAGGCCGACTTCCTGGCCTCCGCCGTCGCGGGCCGCGGCCGGGACCTGGACGGCACGGGCGTCACGTACACCTCGCTCGAAGCCGCCCCGGCCGTGCTCCTCGTCGGCCTGGAGGCCGAGGAGGAGGCCCCCGGCGTCTTCCTGCGACTCCGCAAGGCCTGGCGCAGGCACGGCCAGCGGACCTACGCGGTCGCCCCGTTCGCCACCCGCGGCCTGGAGAAGGCGGGCGGCACCCTGCTGCCCGCCGCCCCCGGCACCGAGACCGAGTGGCTGGACGCGCTGACCTCCCGGGTCGGCCTGGAGGGCGAGGGACCCGCCGCCGCCGAGGCCCTGCGCGAACCGGGCGCCGTCCTGGTCGTCGGCGAGCGCCTCGCCGGCGTTCCCGGAGCCCTGACCGCGGCCCTGCGCGCCGCCGCCGCCACCGGCGCCCGGCTGGTGTGGATCCCGCGCCGCTCCGGCGAACGCGGAGCGGTCGAGGCCGGAGCGCTCCCCGCGCTGCTGCCCGGCGGCCGGCCGGCGACCAGCCCCCGCGCACGCGAGGAGGTCGCCGCCGCCTGGGGCGTCCGCGAACTCCCGCACGGCTACGGCCGCGACACCGGCCAGATCGTCGAGGCCGCCGCCACCGGGGAACTCGCGGCGCTGCTCGTCGGCGCCGTCGAGGTCGCCGACCTCCCGGACCCGGCCCGCGCGCGCGAGGCCCTCGACGCGGCCTTCGTCGTCTCCCTGGAACTGCGGCCCAGCGAGGTGACCGCCCGGGCCGACGTCGTCCTCCCGGTCGCCGCCGTCGCCGAGAAGCCCGGCACCTTCCTCAACTGGGAGGGCAGGGCGCGGATGTTCGAGGCCGCGCTCAAGCCCGAGCAGATGACCCGGCCCCTGGCGCCGACGGACACCCGCGTGCTCCACATGCTCGCCGACGCCCTCGACGCCCACCTGGCACTGCCCGACCTCAGGGCCGTCCGCCGGGAACTCGACCGGCTCGGCGGCTGGACGGAGGAGCGGGCCTCCGAGCCCGTCGAACCCGGCCAGGCGGCACCCCGGCCGGGCGACGGCGAGGCCGTCCTCGCCGGACACCGGCTGCTGCTCGACCTCGGCCGGCTCCAGGAGGGCGACACCGCCCTCGCGGGCACCCGGCACGCGGCGGTCGCCCGGCTCTCCGCCGCCACCGCCGCCGACACCGGCGTCAAGGACGGCGACCTCCTCGGCGTCACCGGCCCCGCGGGATCCGTGGCCTTCCCGCTCCAGGTCACCGAGATGCCCGACCGCGTCGTCTGGCTCCCGCTGAACTCGGCCGGCCGCGGCGTCCTCTCCGACACCGGCGCCCACCCGGGCGACCTGGTCCGCATCGGCCCGGCGACCCCGAGCCCCGTCGAGGTCACGGAGGTGCAGGCATGACCACGCCGCTCGCCGCCGAAGACCTGTCCATGTTCGGGACGGACCCCTGGTGGCTCGTCCTGATCAAGGCCGTCTTCTGCTTCGCCTTCCTGATGGTGACCGTGCTGTTCTCCATCGTCTGGGAGCGCAAGGTCGTCGCCTGGATGCAGCTGCGCATCGGCCCCAACCGGCACGGCCCCTGGGGCCTCCTCCAGTCCCTCGCGGACGGCATCAAGCTGATGCTCAAGGAGGACGTGATCGTCAAGAAGGCCGACAAGGTCGTCTACGTCCTCGCCCCGATCGTCGCGGCGATCCCGGCGTTCATGGCGATCGCCGTGATCCCCTTCGGCCCGGCCGGCAACGAGGTGTCGATCTTCGGCCACCGGACCGCGATGCAGCTCACCGACCTGCCGATCGCGATGCTGTACGTCCTCGCGGTCGCCTCCGTCGGCATCTACGGCATCGTCCTGGCCGGCTGGTCGTCCGGCTCCACGTACCCGCTGCTCGGCGGACTCCGCTCCTGCGCGCAGATGATCTCGTACGAGATCGCCATGGGCGCGGCCTTCGCCTCCGTCTTCCTCTACTCCGGGTCGATGTCGACCTCGGCGATCGTCGAGGCGCAGGCCGACCGCTGGTTCGTGATCCTGCTGCCGGTCTCGTTCATCATCTACATCGTCACGATGGTCGGTGAGACGAACCGCGCCCCGTTCGACATGCCGGAGTCCGAGGGCGACCTCGTCGGCGGCTTCAACACCGAGTACTCGTCCATCAAGTTCGCGATGTTCATGCTCGCCGAGTACGTGAACATGGTGACGGTCTCCGCCGTCTCCGTGACGCTCTTCCTGGGCGGCTGGCGGGCCCCGTACCCGGTCTCCACCTTCTGGGAGGGCGCGAACCACGGCTGGTGGCCGATGCTCTGGTTCGTCATCAAGGTGCAGCTGCTGCTGTTCTTCTTCATCTGGCTCCGCGGCACCCTGCCCCGGGTCCGCTACGACCAGCTGATGAAGCTCGGCTGGAAGGTCCTCATCCCGGTCTCGGTGGTCTGGCTGATGCTGGTCGCCACCGTCCGTGCGCTGCGGAACGAGAACATCGCCTTCGGCAACATCGTGCTGTACGTCGCCGGGGCCGTCCTCGGACTGCTGCTGCTCTCCTTCGTGGTCGACGTCTTCCGCGACCGGAAGGCGAAGGCCGCGGCGCCCCCGGCCGAGGACTCCCGCTCCTTCGACCCGATGGCCGGAGGCTTCCCCGTACCGCCCAAGCCCGGGCAGTCCCTGCCCGCCGTGCCCCGGCGCAGGCCCCGGCACGGGCGGGACCTCGTCGTCAGCGGCGCCCCCGATTCTGCCTCTGCGAGTGATGGAAAGGAGACGGACGGTGTCTGACTTCCAGAATCCGGTGGCCGGCTTCGGCGTGACCTTCAAGGCCATGTTCAAGAAGCGGCTGACCGAGCAGTACCCGGAGCAGCAGAAGACGACGGCGCCCCGCTTCCACGGCCGGCACCAGCTCAACCGTCACCCCGACGGCCTGGAGAAGTGCGTCGGCTGCGAGCTGTGCGCCTGGGCCTGTCCCGCCGACGCGATCTACGTCGAGGGCGCGGACAACACGGAGGAGGAGCGCTACTCCCCGGGCGAGCGGTACGGCCGCGTCTACCAGATCAACTACGCCCGCTGCATCCTCTGCGGGCTCTGCATCGAGGCCTGCCCCACCCGGGCGCTGACGATGACCAACGAGTTCGAACTGGCCGACTCGTCCCGAGAGAACCTGATCTACACCAAGGAGCAGCTTCTCGCGGGCCTCGAGGACACCATGGTCGACTCGCCGCACGCGATCCACCCCGGCATGACCGAGCAGGACTACTACCTGGGCCTCGTCGAAGGGGCCGCGCCCGGCACCGTCCGCCAGGTCGCCGTGTCCAAGGGGGAGAAGGGCGAGCAGGAGGGGGCGGAGGCATGAGCGCGCACCTCGAGACCCTCGCGGCGTACACGACCTCCTCGGGCGAGGCCTTCCAGTTCTGGGTCCTCGGCACCGTCGCCGTCGTCGGCGCCCTCTGCACGATCCTGATGAGGCGGGCCGTGCACTCGGCGCTCTGCCTCACCGGCACCATGATCATCCTGGCGGTCTTCTACCTGGCCAACGGGGCGTACTTCCTCGGCATCGTCCAGATCGTCGTCTACACCGGCGCGATCATGATGCTCTTCCTCTTCGTCGTCATGCTGGTCGGTGTCACGGCCGCGGACTCGCTGAAGGAGACCATCAAGGGCCAGCGCTGGTGGGCCGTGGTCTGCGGCCTCGGCTTCGGCATCCTGCTCGCGGCCGGCATCGGCAACGCCTCGCTGAAGGAGTTCGCCGGACTCGGCGCCGCCAACAGCGCCCGCGGCGGGAACGTCGAGGGCCTCGCCGCCCTCATCTTCACCAAGTACGTCTTCGCCTTCGAGATCACCGGCGCGCTCCTCATCACCGCCGCCGTCGGCGCGATGGTGCTCACGCACCGCGAGCGCACCGAGCGGGCCGCGACCCAGCGGGAGCTCTCCGAGCAGCGCGTCCGCGAGGGCACGCACGTGCCGCCGCTGCCCGCGCCCGGCGTCTACGCCCGGCACAACGCCGTGGACATCGCCGGTCTGCTGCCCGACGGCACCCCGGCGGAGCTCACCGTCATGCAGACCCTGCGCAAGCGGGGCCAGATCCGTGACGTGTCCACCGAGGCCCTCGCCGACCTCAAGGCCCTGGAGCAGCGCTCCGAGGAGCGGCTCGGCCGGGACCGGGACGAAGAGGAGGCCACCCGGTGAATCCCGTCAACTACCTGTACCTCGCGGCCCTGCTGTTCACCATCGGTGCGGTCGGGGTCCTGATCCGGCGCAACGCGATCGTGGTCTTCATGTGCGTCGAGCTGATGCTCAACGCCTGCAACCTCGCGTTCGTCGCCTTCTCCCGCATGCACGGAAACCTCGACGGCCAGATCATCGCGTTCTTCACGATGGTCGTCGCCGCCGCGGAGGTCGTCGTCGGGCTCGCGATCATCGTGTCCGTCTTCCGTGCCCGCCACTCGGCCTCGGTCGACGACGCCAGCCTGATGAAGCTGTAAGGGGCCGGAAACTGTGGACAACCTGATTGCGCTGCTCATCGCGGCGCCCCTGCTGGGAGCAGTCGTCCTGCTCTGCGGCGGGCGGCGGCTCGACAAGGTCGGGCACTGGATCGGCACGCTCCTCGCGGCCGCCTCCTTCGCCGTCGGCCTGGCGCTCTTCGCCGACATGCTCGGCAGGAGCGCCGACGACCGGGCCCTGCACCAGCGGCTCTTCACCTGGATCCCCGTCGAGGGCTTCCAGGCGGACTTCGCCTTCCAGCTCGACCAGCTGTCGATGACCTTCGTCCTGCTGATCAGCGGGGTCGGCACGCTCATCCACGTCTACTCCATCGGATACATGGAGCACGACGAGCGCCGCCGCCGCTTCTTCGGCTACCTCAACCTGTTCGTCGCGGCGATGCTCCTGCTCGTCCTCGCCGACAACTACCTGCTGCTGTACTTCGGCTGGGAGGGCGTGGGCCTCGCCTCGTACCTGCTGATCGGCTTCTGGCAGCACAAGCCGAGCGCGGCCACCGCCGCGAAGAAGGCGTTCCTGGTCAACCGGGTCGGCGACATCGGCCTCTCGATCGCCATCATGATCATGTTCACCACCTTCGGCACCTTCGCCTTCGGGCCGGTGCTGGAGTCGACCGGGGAGGCAAGCCAGGGCACGCTGACCGCGATCGGCCTGATGCTGCTCCTCGCCGCCTGCGGCAAGTCGGCCCAGGTGCCGCTGCAGTCCTGGCTCGGGGACGCGATGGAGGGCCCGACCCCGGTCTCGGCCCTCATCCACGCGGCCACCATGGTGACCGCCGGCGTCTACCTGATCGTCCGCTCCGCCGACATCTTCAACGCCGCCCCCGACGCGCAGCTCGTCGTCACCATCGTCGGCGCGGTCACGCTCCTCTTCGGTGCGATCGTCGGTTGCGCCAAGGACGACATCAAGAAGGCCCTCGCCGGCTCGACGATGTCGCAGATCGGCTACATGATCCTGGCGGCCGGCCTCGGCCCCATCGGCTACGTCTTCGCGATCATGCACCTGGTGACGCACGGCTTCTTCAAGGCCGGGCTGTTCCTCGGGGCCGGTTCGGTCATGCACGGCATGAACGACGAGGTCGACATGCGGAAGTACGGCGGCCTGCGGAAGTACATGCCGGTCACCTTCGTGACCTTCGGCCTGGGCTACCTCGCGATCATCGGCTTCCCCGGCCTGTCCGGCTTCTTCTCCAAGGACAAGATCATCGAGGCGGCCTTCGCGAAGGGCGGCACCGAGGGCTGGATCCTCGGCGCGGTCACCCTGCTCGGCGCCGCCATCACCGCGTACTACATGACCCGCGTGATGCTGATGACCTTCTTCGGCGAGAAGCGCTGGCAGAACGACGAGAACGGCAACCCGCCGCACCCGCACGAGTCGCCCAGGTCCATGGTCGTCCCCATGGTGCTGCTCGCCGTCGGCTCCGTCGCCGCGGGCGCGCTCTTCGAGTTCGCCGGGTTCGTCGAGTGGCTGGAGCCGGTCACCGGCTTCGAGCACGGCCACTCGCCGCTCAGCGCCGCGGCCGTCACCGGCGCCACCGTGGCCGTCATGGTGATCGGCGTCGGCCTCGCCTACGTCCAGTACGGACGCAAGCCCGTCCCGGCCGTCGCCCCGCGCGGCTCCCTGCTCACCCGGGCCGCCCGCCGCGACCTGCTCCAGGACGACTTCAACCACGCCGTCTTCGTCCGCGGCGGCACCCATCTGACCCGCTCGCTCGTCTACGTCGACCACTCCCTGGTCGACGGCGTGGTCAACGGCACCGCGGCCTCCGTCGGCGGACTCTCCGGCCGGCTGCGCAAGCTCCAGAACGGCTACGCCCGCTCGTACGCGGTCTCCATGTTCGGAGGTACGGCGGTGCTGATCGCCGCGACCCTGCTGATGAGGGCGGTGTAACTCCCATGTCCTTCCCGCTCCTTACGGTGACGGCAGCGGTTCCGGCGGTCGGTGCGATCCTCACCGCCGCCGTCCCCGCCGCCCGCCGCACCGCCGCCAAGTGGCTGGCGCTGCTCGTCTCGCTCGCCACGCTCGTGCTCGCCGGCCTCGTCTTCGTACGGTTCGAGCCCGGCGGCGAGCGGTACCAGCTCACCGAGTCGTACGCCTGGATCAAGGACTTCGGCGTCCGCTACGAGCTGGGGGTCGACGGCATCGGGGTCGCGCTCATCGCGCTGACCGCGCTGCTCATCCCCTTCGTGATCCTGGCCGGCTGGCACGACGCCGACCCCCTGGAGACCTCCTCCAAGCGGTGGCGCCCGACCCAGGGCTTCTTCGCCCTGATCCTCATGGTCGAGGCGATGGTGATCCTCTCCTTCGAGGCCACCGACGTCTTCCTCTTCTACATCCTGTTCGAAGCCATGCTCATCCCGATGTACTTCCTCATCGGCGGCTTCGGCGACCGCGCCCACGCGGGCTCCGACGAGAACGCGGCGGCCCAGCGCTCGTACGCGGCCGTCAAGTTCCTCCTCTACAACCTGGTCGGCGGCCTCATCATGCTGGCCGCAGTCATCGGGCTGTACGTGGTCGCGGGGAACTTCTCGCTCACCGAGATCGCCGAGGCCCGCGCCAACGGCTCGCTGGAGATGGCGACCAGCACCGAGCGCTGGCTGTTCCTCGGCTTCTTCTTCGCCTTCGCGGTGAAGGCGCCGCTCTGGCCGCTGCACACCTGGCTGCCGAACGCGATGGGGGAGGCGACCGCCCCGGTCGCCGTCCTCATCACCGCCGTCGTCGACAAGGTCGGCACCTTCGCGATGCTCCGCTTCTGCCTCGGGCTCTTCCCCGAGGCCAGCAAGTGGGCCACCCCGGCGATCGTCGTCCTGGCCCTCATCAGCATCGTGTACGGGGCGCTGCTGGCCGTCGGCCAGCGGGACATCAAGCGCCTGGTCGCCTACGCGTCGATCTCCCACTTCGGCTTCATCATCCTGGGCATCTTCGCGATGACCACCCAGGGCCAGTCCGGCGCCACGCTCTACATGGTCAACCACGGCATCTCGACGGCCGCCCTGATGCTCGTCGCCGGCTTCCTGATCTCCCGGCGCGGCTCCCGGCTCATCGCCGACTACGGCGGTGTCCAGAAGGTCGCCCCGGTGCTCGCCGGCACCTTCCTCATCGGCGGCCTCGCCACCCTGTCGCTGCCCGGACTCGCCCCGTTCGTCAGCGAGTTCCTCGTCCTGGTCGGCACCTACGCCCGCTACCCGGTGGCCGGCGTCATCGCCACCACCGGCATCGTCCTCGCCGCGCTCTACACCCTCGTCCTCTACCAGCGGACGATGACCGGGCCGGTGAAGGAGGAGGTCCGGGAGCTGCCCGACCTGCGGGTGCGCGAACTGGCGGTCGTCGTGCCGCTGATCGCCCTCCTGATCTTCCTCGGCGTCTTCCCGAAGCCGCTGACGGACGTCGTCAACCCGGCCGTGCAGCACACCATGTCCGACGTACAGCAGAAGGACCCCCAGCCAGAAGTGGAGGCGGCCAAGTGACTGCATCCGCCGTCGCACCCTCCGTCCACAGCCTGTGGACGACCGCTGCCGAACCGCTGGAGAAGATCCCGGCGCCCCACATCGAGTACGTCCAGCTCTCACCCGTACTCATCGTGCTCGGCGCCGCGGTCCTCAGCGTCCTCGTCGAGGCCTTCGTGCCCCGCAGGGGCCGCTACCACAGCCAGCTCTTCCTCAGCGTGGTGGCGCTCGTCGCCTCCTTCGCCGCCATCGTCGGCCTCGCGGCCGGCGGGTACGGCTCCACCAAGGCCCACATCGCGGCCATGGGCGCCATCGCCGTCGACGGGCCCGCCCTCTTCCTCCAGGGCACCATCCTCCTCGCCTCCGTCGTCGCGATCTTCACCTTCGCCGAGCGCAGGCTCGACCCGGCCGACCACGGCCACAAGGTCGACTCCTTCGCCGCCGAGGCCGCCGCCGTCCCCGGCAGCGACCACGAGAAGGCGGCCGTCAAGGCCGGGTTCACCACCACCGAGGTCTTCCCGCTCGCCCTCTTCGCGATCGCCGGCATGCTGGTCTTCCCGGCGGCCAACGACCTCCTGACGCTGTTCATCGCCCTGGAGGTCTTCTCCCTCCCGCTGTACCTGCTCTGCGCCGTCGCCCGCCGCAAGCGGCTGATGTCGCAGGAGGCCGCCGTCAAGTACTTCCTGCTCGGCGCCTTCTCCTCGGCCTTCCTGCTCTTCGGGATCGCCCTCCTCTACGGCTACGCGGGCTCCGTCTCGTACGCCACCATCGCCCAGGTCGTCGACGGCTCGATCGCCACCGTGAACCCGGCGCTCGCCGACACCATGGGCAACGACGCGCTGCTCCTCATCGGCTTCGCGATGGTCCTCACCGGGCTCCTCTTCAAGGTCGGCGCCGTGCCGTTCCACATGTGGACCCCGGACGTCTACCAGGGCGCCCCGACCCCGGTCACCGGCTTCATGGCGGCCGCGACGAAGGTCGCCGCGTTCGGCGCGCTGCTGCGCCTGCTCTACGTGGTGCTGCCGGGCCTCACCTGGGACTGGCGGCCGGTCATGTGGGGCGTCGCCATCGTCACCATGCTGGGCGGCGCGATCGTCGCCATCACCCAGACCGACATCAAGCGGCTCCTCGCCTACTCGTCGATCGCGCACGCGGGCTTCCTGCTCGCGGGTGTCATCGCGGCCACCCCCAGCGGCATCTCGTCCGTGCTCTTCTACCTGGGCGCGTACTCCTTCGTGACCATCGGCGCGTTCGCCGTCGTCACCCTGGTCAGGGACGCCGGCGGCGAGGCCACCCACCTCTCCAAGTGGGCCGGTCTCGGGCGTCGTTCGCCGCTCGTCGCGGCGGTCTTCGCGGTCTTCCTGCTGGCCTTCGCCGGCATCCCGCTGACCTCCGGCTTCTCCGGGAAGTTCGCCGTCTTCAAGGCGGCGGCGGAGGGCGGCGCGGGCGCGCTCGTCGTGGTCGGTGTGATCTCCTCGGCGATCGCCGCGTTCTTCTACATCCGGGTCATCGTGCTCATGTTCTTCAGCGAGCCGAAGGCGGACGGCCCCACGGTCGCCGTGCCCTCTGCCCTGACCACGGTCACGATCGCCGCCGGTGTGGCGGTCACGCTGGTGCTCGGCCTCGCGCCGCAGTACTTCCTGGACCTGGCGAACCAGGCGAGCGTGTTCGTCCGGTAGCTCCGGCCGTACGCGTGAGGGGCCCGGCTCGGGGGCGAGCCGGGCCCCTCGCCGTGTGCGGGGGTGACCGGCCGCCGGTCTCGTGCCATCGTGGGGGCGCCCGCAGTGGTCTGTACCAGTAGAGGAGAGGGGAGCCGCACCATGAGCGGCACGACCGCCTTACCCGGGACCCCCTGCACCGCCCCCCGGGCCGGCGACCCGCCCATGCACCGCCTGGAGGTCCGGCTCCCCGACCGGGTGCCCTTCGCCGCCGGATCCTTCGACGCCGTCGGCCCCATGTCCCGGGCCGCCTTCCCGCACCGCCACACCTTCTACGAGATCGTCCACGTCACCTCCGGCACCGGCACCCACGTCGTGGACCTCGCCCGCTGGGACCTCCGCCCGCCGCACCTGGGACTCGTCCTGCCCGGGCAGCTGCACCACTGGGAGGACGCCCGCGGCCTGGACGGCACCGTCGTCCTCTTCACCGAGGACTTCCTCCTCGACCACCCCGGCGACCGGGACCTCCTGCGCCGCCTCGGCGAACGGCCCTGGCTCACCCTCGACGGGCCCGCGCACGCGCGCACCGGCCGGCTGATGGGCGAACTCGTCGAGGAGTACCGGCACGGCGCCGACGGCTTCGCGACCGTCCTGCGCTCCCTGCTGCACGTCCTCCTGGTCCGTACGGCGAGGCTGCCCGGCCCCGGGACGCCCGCGCCCCCGCCGGGCAGGCCCGCGGCCGTCGCCGAGGAGTTCGCCCGCCTGCTCGCCCGCACCGGGACGGAGAGCCGGACCGTACGGGAGGCCGCCGAGCTGATCGGCGTCAGCCCGGGCTACCTCGCCGAGGCCGTCAGGGCCGCCACGGGCCGCACCCCCGGCGCCCTGCTCCGCGAGGCGCGCTCCCGGGAGGCCCAACGGCTGCTGGTCGGCACGGAGCTGTCGATACGCCAGGTGGCGGCCCGGGCCGGCTTCGACGATCCCGCCTACTTCTGCCGCTTCTTCCGCCGCGAGACCGGCCTCAGCCCCGGGGACTTCCGCAGGGCCCACGAGACCGGGCGCGACGGGCGGGGGCGGGCCGGACGGAAACACCACGACCGCCGTGATCCGTCCCTCGAAGCCGGGGCCCGCCCGGCCTAGGTTCGATGCCGACCCCCCTCAGCCCCCACGCGAGGAGCAGGCAGGCATGGACCACGAGACCTCCACCGGGCACGTCACCCGCAAGGCGGTGCTGCGGGCCGCCCTGGCGGCCGGCATCGCCGCCCCCACCGTCCTCATGGGCGTACCGGCGCTCGCCCGGACCCTCACCGCCGGAGGTGCGGCACCCGCGCTCACCCCGGAGTGCGACGACGGCGACGACCCCACCCCGGCGCAGACCGAGGGCCCGTACTTCAAGCCCAACTCGCCGCTGCGGACCAGTCTGCTGGAGGCGGGCACGGCCGGCGTCCGGCTCACCGTGAGCGGCTACGTCTTCGGGCTCGCCTGCCGGCCGATAGCCGGCGCCCTGCTCGACTTCTGGCAGGCCGACACCAACGGCGCCTACGACAACACCGGATTCCGGTTCCGCGGGCACCAGTTCACCGACGCGCAGGGCGCGTTCCGGCTGACCACGATCGTGCCCGGCCTCTATCCCGGCCGCACCCGGCACCTCCACGTCAAGGTGCAGGCCCCCGGGCGGCCCGTGCTCACCTCGCAGCTGTACTTCCCGGGCGAGCCCCGCAACAACACCGACAGCATCTTCGACCCCCGGCTCCTGATGACCGTGCGGGACGCCGGCGGAGCGAGGGAGGCGGCCTTCGACTTCGTCGTCAACGTGCCGCAGAACCCCGGCCCGAGCCCGACCGCCACCGCGACCACCCAGCCCCCGGGGGGGAGTTGGGCGGCGGGGACCGCCTACCGGGCGGGTGACCGCGTCACGTACGGCGGCCCGGCCTATGTGTGCCTGCAGGCGCACACGGGCCAGGCCGGCTGGGAGCCGCCGAACGTGCCCGCGCTGTGGCGGGCGGTGTAGCCGCTCCGGTCAGGCCGCGGGGGAGATCCGGCCCCGGACCTCGCCCAGGCCCACCCGGGTGCCGTCCGGGCCCGGCGCCCAGGCCGTCAGCACGACCTCGTCGCCGTCCTCCAGGAACGTCCGCTTGCCGCCCGCGAGTTCGATCGCGTCACGGCCGTTCCAGGTCAGTTCCAGCAGCGAACCGCGCTGGTTCACCTCGGGCCCGGACACCGTCCCCGAGCCGTACAGGTCGCCCGTGCGCAGCGAGGCGCCGTTCACCGTCATGTGGGCGAGCTGCTGCGCGGCCGTCCAGTACATGGTGGAGAACGGCGGCTCGGCCACGACCTCGCCGTTGATCTCCACCGTGATCCGCACGTCGAAGCCGCCCTGCTCCTCCTCGCCCGCGTCGTCCAGGTAGGGGAGGAGCGGGAGGTCGCGGGCGGGCGGGGCGGTCCGGGCGGCGTCCAGCGCCTCCAGGGGCGTCACCCAGGCCGCCACCGAGGTCTGGAACGACTTGCCCAGGAACGGGCCCAGCGGCACGTACTCCCAGGCCTGCACGTCCCGCGCCGACCAGTCGTTGAGCAGCGTCAGACCGAAGACGTGCTCCCGGAAGTCCGCGAGCGGGACCGGCCGGCCCAGCTCCGACGGGGTGCCGACGAGGAAGCCGACCTCCGCCTCGATGTCCAGCTTCACCGAGGGCCCGAAGACCGGGGCCGGGTCCGTCGGCGCCTTGCGCTGCCCCGAGGGGCGCACGACGTCGGTGCCGGAGACGACGACCGTGCCCGCGCGACCGTGGTAACCGATCGGCAGGTGCTTCCAGTTGGGGGTGAGCGCGTCGCCGTCGGGGCGGAAGATCCGGCCCACGTTCGTCGCGTGGTGCTCGCTGGCGTAGAAGTCGACGTAGTCCGCGACCTCGTAGGGCAGGTGCAGCGTCACCGCGTCGAGCGGGTGCAGCAGCGGCTCGATGTCGGCCCGGTGCGCGGGCACCGTCACCCAGGCGGTGAGCGCCCGGCGGACGTCGCGCCAGGCGGTCCGCCCCGCCGCGAGGAGGGGGTTGAGGCTCGGCCGGTCGAGGAGCGCCGCGTACGGGGAGCCGAGCGCGTGCGCCGCGGCACCCGCGTCCAGCACGTGCCCGCCGATCCGGACGCCGAGCCGGCGCCGGCCGGGCTCGTCGGCGGTGGAGAAGACTCCGTACGGGAGGTTGTGCGGGCCGAAGGGGTCGCCCTCGGCCAGGTCGAGCGGGCTGTGCTCGGGCATCGGTGCGTGCCTCGCTTTCCACGTGTGTGGGGGACACGTTACGGGTCGCGCTGTCGGGCGGGGATGACATGGATCACAGAGAAAGTGCGGCCTCCGTGGGCAACTGTCCGCCTTTGTGGACATTCGGTGTCGGGGGCTCGTCGAAGCCCGTTCCGAGCTGCGAGAACGGGCCTCCCGCAGGGGCGTTCCGGGCCATACGATCACGGTGGTACGTGCCGCGTGAGGTTGCCGCAGGCGCGCGCCCCGCTTTCTCTCATCCTTCCCTGACCAGGAAAAAGGTCCCGCACTGTGAAGATTCGCCGCATCCTCGCGACCGCCGTGGCCGCCGCTGTGACCACCCCGGTCGTGTTCCTCTCGGCCGCGCCCGCCTTCGCCGACACGAAGCCGACGCCCGCGTCGACGCAGAAGCCCGCCGCGGGTGACGAAGACCCCGACTTCGACGAGTACGAGAAGCTCATCGCCGCCGTCGCCAAGGCGGAGGAGAAGCTGGAGGCCCTCAAGGCCGAGCGCCTGGCGCTCCTCGAGGACCTGCGTGACAAGAAGGTCTCCGAGGCGGTGCAGAAGGAGCTCGACGCCGCGCAGAAGGCCGTCGAGGACGCCAAGACCGCCCAGACCGCCGCCGAGACCGCCCTCACCGCGGCCAAGGACGCGCTGGCCAAGGTGGAGGCCGACCCGGCCGCCACCCCCGAGCAGAAGACCGCCGCGGCCGAGGCCGTCACGGCGGCCGAGGCGAAGGCGGCCGAGGCCGTCACGGCCAAGGCCGCCGCCGACGCGCGCCTCGCGAAGGCCGCCACCGCGCGCGACGACGAGCTCGTCGCGATGTCCACGCGGACCGGGGTCCTCAAGGAGCAGATCGCGGTGGCCGAGAAGGAGCTGGCCGCCGCCGAGAAGGCCCTGGAGGACTTCGAGACCGGTGGCTTCGGCGACTGCGAGGAGGACGACTCCGTCACGGTCGCACTCAGCGGCCCGAAGACCGTCACCGCAGGCACGAGCGCCGTCTTCTCGCTGCGCATCACCAACACCTCGGACCGGACGCTGGACCAGGTCCAGGCCTACGCCGACGCCGCCGCGCTGCCAGACGGCGAGGAGCCGATCGACGAGGACGGCTTCTTCAAGCGGTACATCAGCGTCGAGTGGACCGGCGCCGGCAACCCGCACTGGTCCCCGATCGGCGAGGACTTCGACGCCATCGAGGTCGGCGAGCTCGTCAAGGGCGGTCACGCCGACGTGAAGCTGCGCCTCACGGTCGACGAGAAGACGCCCGTGGGTCCCGGCGTCGCCTTCGCCGTCGGCGCGTACGAGAACAACGACGAGACCTGCGGCATCGGCGAGGACTACGCGCACGCGGAGTTCGACATCCTCGCGGCCAAGACCGACAAGCCGAAGCCCGAGCCGAAGCCGACCCCGTCGGAGACCACCGCGACGCCCACCCCGGCGCCCACCACCGGCGGCAACGGCAACACCACCCAGCAGGGCGGTTCCTCGAACACCCCGGTCAACGGCAGCCTCGCCGCCACCGGTGCGAACGAGAACCTGACCCGGCTCGGCTTCGCGGCCGCCGCGACCGTCGCCCTCGGCGCCGGCGCGATGGTGATCGCCCGCCGCCGCAAGGCCGGCACGAACGCGTAACCGGCACCCGCTCCACCCGGTCCCCCGTACGGCGTGCTGTCAGCCCGCCGTACGGGGGATCGTCTTCTCCCACGTCCGGTGGAAGACGACCTCCCCGCCCTCCTTGCACACCACCTCGTTCACCGTGAAGAACGCGTCCGCGTCGCAGGTGATCTCGGAGCGGGTGTCGACCGTGACGTCCCAGGCCAGCTCCGGGCGGTGCAGCCGGATGGTCCACTCCGAGTTCGTGCGGGCGGACAGCGGACCGCTCTCGTCGATCGTGTACGTCTCCATGGCGTCCTCGGTGAACTCCAGGCCGTCCGGGTACACGCGCGTGCCGCCGTACTTCGGGTCGACCGCCAGGGTCCACTCGCCCTTCGCCACGTCCCTGACCACCATCCGCTCCGGGCGCGGTTCCTCCAGGGTGCTCGGGTAGACCACGCCGAGGGGCTCCGACTGCTCCGGCTCCTCCCACGTCACGTGGTCCCGGGTGGCGGCGCGGACCGGCAGGGTCAGCGAGGAGCCCGCCGGGTCGAGCGTGAAGCCGGCCGCGTCCGGCTGCGGCCAGATCCACGGCCAGTACGTGGAGGAGACCGCGAGGCGCACCCGGTGGCCGGGAGCGAAGGCGTGGCCGATGCCGTTCAGCTCGAAGTCGAAGCTCTCCGTCTCGCCGATCTGCGCCTCCACGGCCCGGTCGCGGCCGTAGCGGGCGGAGAAGTTCAGCACGCCCCGGGTGATCAGCGTGGAGGAGCCGTCGGGGGCGATGTCGCAGAGCCGGGCGATGACCTGGCCGGTCGGGGCGGCCGAGCGCAGGGCGAGGCTCACCGACGGCCGGCCGAGGATCTCGACGGGGCCGCCGTCCTCCGGGACGGGGAAGTCGAAGCAGGCCGAGTGGGCGTCCTCGTCGCGCTGGTCGGGCGGCAGGTCGGCGTCGTTGCCGAAGGGGAAGAACCGGCCCGCGTCGAGCCCGGTCTGCTGCGGCGAGTCGACGACGACCGGCACGCCCTGGAAGGCGTATGTCACGGGGGTGACGTTCGGGGAGGGCCAGGCGGGGTCGGTGACCCAGCGCCCCGGCAGCTCGTCGTAGACCGTCGCCGGCAGGTGGGAGTCGCTGATCCAGGAGCGGAGCAGCGGCTCGGCCATCACGTCGTTGTCCGCGTCCTTGAGGTGGTGGTCCCACCAGCGCAGGGTCTCCTGGAGGAAGCCGATCGCGGGGCCGGGCGGCAGGCCCCGGTCCGGGTACTGGTGCGACCAGGGGCCGATGATGCCGCGCACCCGGTCCTGGGGGAGGTGGTGGGCGAGCCGCAGGACGGTGTCCCGGTACGGGTCGTGCCAGCCGCCGACGGCGAGCACGGCGGCCCGGATCGCGCCGTAGTCCTCGCAGACGCTGCCGTGCCGCCAGTACGCGTCCCGGGTCTGGTGGGAGAGCCAGGTGTGCAGGAAGGGCTCCACGGCCTCCAGGCGCTTCAGCCACATGGCGCGCCACTCCTCGCCCACGTACCGCGGGTCGGGCGGCCGGCAGACGAAGGCGAGCATGGTGGCGGCCCAGGCGTGCATGTCGACGGCGAGGACGGAGCCGCCCATGTAGTGGACGTCGTTGTCGTAGCGGTCGTCGGTGGAGCAGACGGTGACGACCGCCTTGAGCGGTTCGGGGGCGAGCGCGGCGATCTGAAGCGAGTTGAAGCCGCCCCACGAGATGCCGAACATGCCGACCTTCCCGGTGCACCACGGCTGTTCGGCGAGCCAGTTCACCACGGCCACGCCGTCGGCGAGCTCGACCGGGTCGTACTCGTCGCCGGGCAGGCCCTCGCTGTTGCCGTGCCCGCGGACGTCGACCCGTACCGAGGCGTAGCCGTGGCCCGCGTACCAGGGGTGGCGCTGCCAGTCCCGGGGCGCGGTCCAGTCGGTGAGCCGGTACGGCAGGTACTCCAGGAGCGCCGGTACGGGCTCGTCGGTGAGCGGCCGCCACACGCGCGCGTAGAGCCGGGTTCCGTCCGGCAGCGGGATGCGGAGGTCCTCGTGGCGGGTCTCGTACGGGAACTCGGTACGGATCTTCGGCATCAGGTCACCTCGGGGGGCGGGCGTGCGGGTCCTCAGTGGACGGGGTGCATGGTGCGGCGCAGCCAGGGCGCCAGGGCGATCACGACGAGGCCGACGACCACGGCCACGGCGCCGTTCACGCCGAAGTAGACGGGTTTGGAGACGTCGTCGTAGAGCTTCACGGTCTGCGCCTGGATGCCGTTGGCGAGGGCGAGCGAGAGGAACCAGAGCGACATGGTCTGGCTGGAGAAGGCCTTGGGGGCGAGCTTGCTGGTGGCGGACATCCCGGAGGTCTCCAGGAGGACGTCGCCGAGGCCCAGCAGCAGGTACGAGCCCACGATCCACCAGGCGGCCATCCGGTAGGTGTCGTCGGCGTGCCCGGAGGTCGGCAGGACCATGAGGAGGAACGACAGGCCGCCCAGGATCACGCCGAAGGCGATCTTGTTGGAGGCGTGCGGCTGCCGGGGGCCCATCCGGGCCCAGACGGCGGCCACCACGGGGGCCAGGGCCACCTCGAAGGCGCCGAGGGCGGAGGCGTACCAGCTCGCCGGGAAGTCGAAGCCGAGGATGGTCGTGCGGGCGTTCGTGGACGCCAGCAGGATCATCGTCGAGTACGCCTGGAAGAGGATGAAGTTGAAGACGACCGACGCCAGGAAGAGCACGACGTACGGCCTGAGCCGGCCGCGCTCCTCCGCGGTGACGCGGGGGCTCGTGAACATCACCCAGAAGTAGACGACGGGCGCGATCACCGAGATCACGGTCAGCACGTCCACGAACCGGTCCATGGTGAGCCAGCCCGTGAGGGCGAGGACGGTGGCGGCGGCGGCCACGACCACGGCCCCGGCGATCATGAGCTTTACCGCCCGGCGCATGGCCTCGGGGGCCAGGGCGAACTCGGCGGAGTGCTTGCGTCCGGCCAGGTGACGGCGGCCCGCCACGTACTGGATCAGGCCCAGCGTCATGCCGAGGGCGGCGGCCGAGAAGCCCCAGTGGTAGCCCTGGTGGTCGGCGAGCCAGCCGGTGATCAGCGGGCCGGCGAAGGCGCCGATGTTGATCGCCATGTAGTAGAGCGCGAAGCCGGCGTCCCGGCGGTCGTCGTCCGTCCGGTACAGCTTGCCGACCATGGTGGCCACGTTCGGTTTGAGCAGCCCGGTGCCCGCGCTGATCAGGCCGAGGCCCACCCAGGTCATGGCGGCCGTGGGCACGGCCATCGCGTAGTGGCCGCAGGCGATCAGGATGCCGCCCCAGAGGACGGCGCGGTACGAGCCGAGGATCCGGTCCGCGAGCCAGCCGCCGGCCACGGAGACCAGGTACACGAGGGTGCCGTAGGCCGCGGCGACCGAGGCCGCGGTCCCCGACGCCATGCCGAGACCGCCCTCGGAGACGGCCGCGGCGAAGTAGAGGACGAGGATCGCCTGCATGCCGAGGAAGGAGAACCGCTCCCAGACCTCCAGGCCGGACAGGGTCAGCAGACCCCGCGGCTGCCCGAAGAAGGCGCGGTCGTCCTCCGGCGGCGGCTGCTCGCCGTTCGGATCGGTGTCGATCGTTGTTCGGGACAAAGGGCATACTCCTGGTCGTATGAGCTGTTCACGAACATACCGGGGGTGACGGGAAGGCGCCCACGGTGATCGAAAGGTGACCGGATACGCTGGCTTGAGTGAATCGAGCGACACATCGACAATCCCTGTGATCGTCAGCGTGATCGCCGGCAATCCGTGGGAACGACATCAGCAGGCGTCAGCAGACAGGAGACCCCCTCGTGACCGTCGTCGGGCCGTTCGGTCTTAGCGTGCGGGACCAGGCTCTCGAGGCCGATGTGCAGACCGGGCTGGCGGCTGTCGAGGCGGGCCTCCTCGATGCCACCAAGAGCGATGTCCCCTTCATCACGGAGGCCGCCCAGCACCTCGTCCTGGCCGGCGGCAAGCGGTTCCGCCCCCTGCTCGTGATGCTCTCCGCCCAGTTCGGCGACCCCTACGCGCCCGGTGTCGTGCCCTCCGCCGTCGTCGTCGAACTCACCCACCTGGCGACGCTCTACCACGACGACGTCATGGACGAGGCCGACGTCCGGCGCGGGGTCGACAGCGCGAACACCCGCTGGGGCAACTCCATCGCCGTCCTCACGGGTGACTTCCTCTTCGCCCGCGCCTCGCACACGCTCGCGGATCTCGGCCCCGAAGCCGTACGCATCCAGTCCGAGGCGTTCGAAAGGCTCGTCACCGGCCAGATCCTGGAGACCGCGGGTCCGCAGGAGGGCCGCGACCCCGTCGACCACTACCTCGACGTGCTGGCCGGCAAGACCGGCTCCCTCGTCGCCGTCTCCTGCCGCTTCGGCGCCATGATGTCCGGCGCCGACGAGAGCGTCGTCGACATCCTCACCCAGTACGGCGAGCGGCTCGGCGTCGCCTTCCAGCTCGCCGACGACGTCCTCGACATCGCCTCCGACTCCCACGAGTCCGGCAAGACCCCCGGCACCGACCTCCGCGAGGGCATCCCGACCCTCCCCGTGCTGCGCCTGCGGGCCGCGGCCGCCGCCCACGGACGCCCCGAGGACCTGGAGCTCGTCGAGCTCGTCGACGGCGACCTGACGGACGACGCCCGGCACGCCGAGGTCCTGCGACGGCTGCGCGCCCACCCGGCCCTGGAGCAGGCCCGCCGGGACACGGTGCGGTACGCGGAGGAGGCCCGCGCCATGCTGGCCCCGCTGCCGGACGGATACGCCAAGGCGGCGCTCGCCGAGATGTGCGACGCCGTGGTGCACCGGGCGGGCTGAAGGGCCCGGGAGCGCTCCGCGCGCGGCTCGGCGACCCCCGGGGCCGCGGTCCGGACGCCGGGACCGCCGCACCGGACCCCCGGGGCCGCGGTCCGGCGGGCCGGTGCGGTCCGCCGTGCGACGGGCCGTCTCAGGGTCGGGTCATCCCGAAGCAGTACGCCGGGTTGATCCCCCGGGCTGACGTTTCGGCCCCTTCCTTTTGGTGAGATGGAGACATCGACCACGAGGGCCCGCGAGGGCACGGAGGCAGGGGAGACCATGGCAGAGACCCGTAAGGCGAGCCGCTACATCGTCCCGGTCGCGGTGGCAGGGGTCGCCGCGGCGACCATCGGCCTCGTCCCGGCGCTGGCGGCGTCCGGTGACCCGGATCTGCCGGAGATCACCGCCCAGCAGCTCATCGAGAAGATCGCCGCCTCGGACACCCAGACGCTGTCCGGCACCTTCCGGATCTCCACCGACCTGGGCCTGCCCCTGGAGGGCCTCACGTCCGGCCTCGGCGGCCTCGCCGGGGGCGCGGGCGGCGGCGCCGGCGGCGCGTCGGCGGACCCCTCGGAGCGGCTGACCCAGCTGATCTCCGGCAGCCACACCCTGCGGGTGGCGGCGGACGGCCCCGACCGCCAGCGGCTCACGCTGCTCGACGGCTCCGACGAGTACAGCCTGATCCACAACGGCGACGACGTCTGGGCCTACGACAGCGCGTCGAAGGAGGTCTTCCACGAGAAGGCCCCCGCGGACGCCCCGGGCGGCCACGACGGCCCGGAGGGCGAGGAGCTCCCCGGCACGCCCAAGCAGCTCGCGGACGAGGTCCTCAAGGCCGCGGGCGACACCACGTCGATCACGGTCGACGGCACGGCGAAGGTGGCCGGCCGCGACGCGTACCAGCTGGTGGTCAAGCCTAAGCAGTCCGGTTCGACGGTCGAGTCGATCAAGATCGCGGTGGACGCGGCGAGCGGCACCCCGCTGAAGTTCACCCTGGCCTCGGTCGAGGGCGGCAAGCCCGTGGTCGACGCGGGCTTCACGAAGATCGACTTCTCGAAGCCGGCCGCCTCCGAGTTCACCTTCAAGGCGCCGGCCGGCGCCAAGGTGACCGAGGGCGGGGCGGAGAAGGAGGCCGGCGAGAAGGGCGACCCGTTCGGCGGGGCGCTGCCCGGCGGCCTGGAGGACGCGTTCGGCGGCCTCGGGCCCGGCCTCGGCTCCGACAAGGGCGGCGTGAACGTCATCGGCGAGGGCTGGACGACGATCGCCAGGATCGACAGCGGTGCGCCGGTGCCCGGGAACGACGAGGCGCCGAAGGAGTTCCAGGGTCTCCTGGACTCCCTCGGCGACAAGGTCACCGGTCCGTTCGGCTCCGGCACCGTCTTCAAGACGAAGATCGTGAACGCGCTCCTCACCGACGACGGCAAGGTCTACGTCGGCGCGGTGACGAAGGACGCGCTGGTGGACGCGGCGAACGCCGGCAAGTAGGTCCTGCGGGGACCGGGTTGGGACCCCGGGCGGGTCGGGGGCTGTGTTCACCGACCCGCCCGGGCGTTCGTGTTCCGCCGGTGCGCGGCGGGGGCACCGCCCCGCCGCGCACGCCGCGGGGCTACGGGAACGTCAGCTTGAAGCTGTTGATGTAGCCGGTGTCGGCCGCGGCCTTGTCCTGGACGCGGAGCTTCCAGGCGCCGTTGGCGACCTCGGAGGAGGCGTTCACGGTGAAGGTCTGGACGATGTTGTCGGCGCTGCCGCCGGAGCGGTTGGAGAGGCTGTAGGCCGATCCGTCCGGGGCGACGAGGTCGACGACGAGGTCGCCGCGGTAGGTGTGGACGATGTTGACGTCGACCTTGAGGGCGGAGGGGGCGTTGCCCGTGATGCCCGTGACGTTGACCGTGGAGGTCACCGCGGCGCCGTTGTCCGGGATGGACACGTCGGCCGTGTTCTCGAAGACCGTGCCGGGCGGCGTGGTCGTACCGCCGGACAGCGCCCAGACCGCGTGCGCGATCGCGTCGCTGTTGCGGTCGAGCGCGGTGTCGTTGATGTTCGACGTCGTATCGCAGGACGAGTGGTAGCAGCGGTCGAAGGCCGTGGCCGTGCCGCCCCACTTCTGCACCTGGGCACTGGACTTGACGCGGCTGGCACCCGTGAAGAGGCCGCCGACGGGGACGCCGACGTTCTTGAAGGAGGCGTGGTCGGAGCGGCCGTCGCCCTCCGTCTCGATCTCCGTCGGGACGCCGAGGCCGGCGAAGTAGTTCTTGAAGGTCGTCTCGATCGTCGGGTCGTCGTCGTAGACGAAGTAGCCCGGGTTCGGCGAGCCGATCATGTCGAAGTTGAGGTAGCCGGAGAGCTTGGCGCGTTCCGTGGCCGGCAGCTGCGACACGTAGTACTTCGATCCGACGAGGCCGAGCTCCTCGGCGCCCCACCAGCCGAAGCGCAGGTGCTTGGTCGGCTGGTAGCCGGAGCGGGCGACGGCGAGGGCGGTCTCCAGGACGGCCGCCGAGCCGGAGCCGTTGTCGTTGATGCCGGGACCCGAGGACACGGAGTCCAGGTGCGAACCGGCCATCAGGACCTGGTTCGGGTCGCCGCCCGGCCAGTCGGCTATCAGGTTGTAGCCGGTGGATCCGCCGGAGGTGAACTGCTGGACGGTGGTGGTGTATCCGGCGGCGTCCAGCTTGGCCTTCACGAAGTCGATCGACGCCTTGTAGCCGGTGCGGCCGTGGGCGCGGTTGCCGCCGTTGGCGGTGGCGATCGACTGGAGGTCCGTCAAGTGCTGCTTGACGTTGGCCAGCGGGATGTCGGGTGCGGCGGCCGCCGCGGCCGGGTTGGCCGAGGCGGTGGTTCCGGTGAGTCCGGCGAGCGCGAGCGCCGCGACGGCGGCGACAGCGGTGGCCTTGGTGACACGTCTGGGCACGGAGATGTTCATCGTGTGGGGGCTCCGGATTCCGAACGGGGATGGGACGGAACGTGCGAGACGCCTCGGGCTCGGGGGCCACGAGGCGTTGGAGCTGTGCGTGTTCATGTACGCGTGCGAAAGCGTGTGCCGTGTTCAGTTGTGTGAGCACCCGGTTGTCCGGGTGATCGGTTGGTCTGATGTTCTGTTGTGCGTGCTGAATGTTCAGTGAGATGTTGACTCTGGGTCAAGAGCGGAAACCGGTCAGGTGCGTTCGCTCACCGGACATCCCAGTCGGCGACGGTCTGCCGCACCCGAGGATCGGGGTCGTGCTCCAACTCCCCGAGCAGGGAGTCGACTCCGGGAGTCGTCCAGGAGGCCACGGCCTCGACGAGGGCGATCCGCACGGCCGGGTCGGCGTGCCGGGCGAGACGCGCGAGGCGGGCCAGCGGCCCGCGTCGCCGCATCCCGTACCAGTGGAGCGCCTCGCGCAGCGCCGCCGTGTCGCCCCGGGCCTCGGCCGCCTCGACCCGGGCCAGCAGCACCCGGGGGGCGGGCGGCGGTCCGTCGAGCGGATGCGGCCGGCGCTCGCCGAGCCTGCGGGCGCCGTAGCCGCCGCGCTCGCGGCAGCCGAAGCAGAGGCAGGGCGGGGTGCCGTGGGCGCCGGGCCGGTAGCGCCAGCCGTTGACCTGGCGCACGGGCCGGATGTGCCGGACCTCGGAGGGGGCGACGGAGCGCGGAAGGAACACCTCCCAGCCCCGGGGGTCGTCGGCGCCGGCGACCCGCCGCACCGCCTCGGCGGCCGACACCTGCGGGGGCCGGTGGTCGCTGTACCGCCCGACGGTCACCGCCTCGTCGTCGGGAAGCCGTACGTGGACGGCGACGAGCCCACGAGGCCCGGGGCGACGGGCGAGCTCGCGCAGCCACTGGTGGGTCAGGGTGTACGAGGGGAGCACGGGGAAGAGGAACACACCGCGCCACCGGTCGTGCCCGGCGGCCTTGAGACCGGCACGACGGATGCGGGCGGAGTGGGCGGCGGGGGTGAGGTGCACGAAGGTCGCCATGGGCGGGAGCGTAGAAGTCCCGGGGGGTGCACTTCGACCGAGTTTCAGCTGGAGGGGGACGGGGCGGGAGCGGGGGTGGGGGTGGGGGTGGGGTTGTCAGGGCCGACGTCGGTCCGGACCAGCGGTGGCTGGTCGATGGACGTCACGGAGGAGCGGAGGAGTGGGGGGATTCTGGTCCATGGGTGGGAGCGTACGGAGGATGCGGGGGTGCGGGGGCGGGAGTGAGGTGTCTGGGGTGACGGTTCAGGTCTGGCTCGGGTGCGGCCGCCCTCTTTCCGAGTGTGGCGGCCTCCACCACCGCGTCAAGGGCGCTCCTTCGTCGCGTCGCTGCGCGATGGGCTGCGCCCACCCTTGACCCGGCGGCGGAGGCCGCCTTTTCACACTCGGAGGGCGGCCGGGGGCGGGGCCGCGCGGGGGCTTCGGGTAGTGGTCGGCCGTAGTGTGCGTCTGCGGGGTTGGTGGGTGGGGGCTTGGTTTGCGGCGGGGGTCGGTGGGCGCGGTCCTGTGGGTTCGGGGTGCGCGGTTGTTGAATGGGGCGGCCCGGCGGCGCTTAGCGGCTGTCCTTCGTCGTTGGGCTGGGACTCAGGCCCCGCTGGTCACTCTTGGTGGGTGGTGGGGTGGAGTCGGCGAGTGTTTCTTGCACTTTCATCGCCCGATAAGGGCGATTCGCCCCTCATGGGGCATCCTTCGGGGCGTGTTACTCGGAGTAGCCCGCAGTTTCATTCGCTCACACCCCACCGGGGGTGACCAGCGGGGCCTGAAGCCCCACCCCGGGCGGCCGGTACTCGCTGAGCCGGACCCCGACCGCCCCATTCAACGACCGCGCACCCCGAACCGGCCGACGGGGTCCCACTCACCCACGCGACGAACAAGCCCCCACCCACCGGCCGTCCGACGCATGCCGACCCGGCCGCTGCCCGGGCCGTGTGCGTGGACCCCGGCCCCCGGACCGCCCTCCGAGAGTGTTTTCGCTCCTGGAGGTGGTGGGTCAAGGGTGGGCGCAGCCCATCGCGTAGCGACGCGACGAAGGAGCGCCCTTGACGCACCGCCGGAAGGAGCGACTCTCGGAAAGAGGGCGGTCCCACCAGAAGCCCGCGAACCCGGCCCACCGCTCGTGCCTTGGGGGCTCCTGCTCACCGGGCGCGGTCCGGATCGAGCCCAGAGGTGCGAGCCGCGGACTTGCGCCGCCTTGCGCTCCGCTACCGCGTGGATCCGTCCACCCAGTTCACGCGTCACGCGCGAGGCGCGAGGCGCGAGGCATGCCGAGAGCGCGCCAGGTATCGAAGTTCGTGCTGTCCGGGGAGGTGCGCCCGTGGGTGCACCCGGACGCACCCCCCTCACCGTTCAAGATCATCAAGGTGCAGAATGACCTGTATGCCTCACTCGAACCTTCCGAAGACGGCCGTGACCGACGACGCCCCGATGATCGGCGGCGTCCTGGCGAGGGCCTTCGGCGACGACCCGATGATGCGCTGGTTCTTCCCCGACGACGCCTCGCGCGAGGCCGGGCTCGGGCGGTACTTCACCACCCTCTTCACCCGCCAGTACGGTCCGTACGGAGTCTGCGAGCGCACCGACTCCGCCGCCGCGTTCTGGGTGTCGCCCGAGGGGCAGGACAAGGCCGTCCCCGACGCCGACACCGTGCGGGAGCTCCAGGAGATCCTCGGCGACCGCGCCGGCCTCTTCCGTGAGGCCGTCGAGGCCGCGGCCGCCCACACCCCTCCGGAGCCCCACTGGTACCTCGCCGTCATCGGCGCCGACCCGGCCGCCCGCGGCCGGGGGCACGGCTCCGCGCTGCTGCGTTCTGGTCTCGCCCGGGCCGACGCGGCCGGCCTCCCCGTCTACCTGGAGTCCTCCAAGCCGGACAACCTCCCCGTCTACGAGCACTTCGGCTTCGTCGTCCTCGGCGAGGCCTCCCTCCCCGGCGGCGGCCCCACCCTCTGGGCCATGCGGCGCGCGCCCCGCGACCCGTCCGGGGGCTGACAGCTCCCGGGGAGGCGAACGGGCGGCGGCCGCGGGCCGCTCAGGCGCGCAGGTGGTCCAGCAGGCCCGCGGGTTCCGGGTACGGCGGCTCGTGCGGGAGCAGGTTCCGGGCCGCCGGCAGGTCGCCGGCGCGGACCAGGTCGCGGACCCGGTGCGCGAGCGGGGTCACGTCCCGTACGGACACCGTCCACTCGTCCGCGTACCGGCGGGACGCCTCGCCCGACAGGCCGAGCTGGAGCGAGCGGTGGGGGAGCGCCCGGAGGTGCGGATCGCGCTCCGGGTCCCACTGGACGCGCGCCGGCGCCTGCCTCAACCGGCTCCGCCAGGCCTCGTGGTCGGGGTGGAGCCCTCGCTCGTAGTGGGACAGGCAGGCGTTCCGCAGGGCCCATTCGAAGCCCTCGCGGGTGATCTCCACGGCGAGGACGGTCTCCTGGCCCTCCTTGGCGCCCCAGCCCGAGCGGTACATCATCCACAGGAACGAGGGCTTGATCCAGGTCATCCGGTCCCGTTTCCAGGCGGCTGGAAATCGCCCTTCGCGGGCCGCGGGCAGGCCGATCGAGGGCGGGTACGCCTGGTAGACGGTGACGGTGCGGTCGGTGTGGAGGGCGCGGACGCGGTGCATCGGCTCGTCGGTGGCCGACCTCGGTTCTTCCATGGGCCCAGGATGGGCCACGGGCCGGGGGAGGGCCACCGGTTTCCCGGCGGCCCGTGGTACCCGTGCCGTTCAGGCCACCGGCGCCGCCTCCCGCGCGTCGTACTCCTCCCGCGCCGCCGCGATCTCGTTCTGGTGCTCCTCGGTCCAGGTGACGAGGGAGCGGATGGTGGTGTGCAAGGTGCCGCCCAGGGCTGTCAGTTCGTACTCGACCCGGGGTGGTACGACCGGGTGGACCGTGCGCTTGACCAGGCCGTCCCGCTCCAGCTGACGCAGGGTCACGGTCAGCATGCGCTGGCTGACGCCGTCGATCTCGCGCTTGAGCTCCGTGAAGCGCAGCACCCGCCGGTCGAGCAGGGCGATGACGAGGAGGGACCACTTGTCGGCCACCCGGTCGAGGATCTGCCGTACCTCGCAGTCCTCCCTGGTGTCCCACTGGAACGGGTCCGGGTCCCCGCCGTCCCCGTAGGTTCCCGCGCAGTGACTCGGTGACTTCGAAGTGCCTTCTTCCATGGCACCAGATGGTCCCGCAGGATGCAGGTGGTTACAAGAGGGAACCGACCCCCACGTCGGTAACCGGCCGGATCCACGTGCCTGTTGAGCCCTTCCCGCGTCCCCGATCCCTGCCCTGGAGGCAGCCGTGTCCATCCGTGCCTGGAGCCTGCTCCTCGTCCTCTGCGGGACGATCTTCCTCGAAGGCATCGACGTCGCCATGTTGGCCGTCGCCGTCCCCACCATCCGTGCCGACCTGGGTCTCGACACCGGCACCGCCGCCTGGGTCATGTCCGCCTACGTCCTCGGCTACGCCGGCTTCACCCTGCTCGGCGGGCGCGCCGCCGACCTCCTCGGGCGGCGCCGGATGTTCCTCGGCTGGCTCGCCGTCTTCCTGGTCTTCTCCGGCCTCGGCGGCCTCGCCGAGGAGGGCTGGACCCTGATCGTCGCCCGCTTCGTGACCGGCGTCGCCGCCGCGTTCATGACCCCGGCGGCCCTGTCGATCATCACCACCTCGTACGCGGAGGGCCCGCAGCGCAACCAGGCCCTGCTGGTCTTCGCCGGCACCGCCGCGGGCGGCTTCTCCCTCGGGCTCGTGATCGGCGGACTGCTCACCCAGCTCGGCTGGCGCTGGGTGTTCTTCGCCCCGGTCCTGCTGGCCGCCGCCATCCTGGTGGCCGCGCTCCGGCTCGTCCCGAAGGAGCCCCGCCCCACCCCGGCGAAGGGCGGCTTCGACCTCGGCGGCGCGCTCACCGCCGCCGGGGCCATGCTCCTCCTCGCGTACGGCGTCGTCCGCCTGGAGCACGGCTTCGAGGGGTGGCAGATCACCGCCGCCGCGGTCGCCGCCGGACTCGTCCTCGCCGGAGCCTTCGTCGCCGTCGAGCGGCGGACCGCCCGCCCGCTCGTCCGGCTCGGGATCCTCCGCAGGGCCTCGCTGATCCGCGCGGACCTCGGCGCCCTGCTCTTCGTCGGCTCCTTCTTCGGCTTCCAGTTCATGGCCACGCTCTACCTCCAGGAGCTGCGCGGCTGGTCGTCCCTCCAGACGGCGCTCGCCCTCCTGGTCATGGGGGTCGACGCGGTCCTCGCGCCGACGCTGACCCCGCGCCTGGTGGCCCGGTTCGGCAACGCGAAGGTGATCCTCGGCGGCTTCGTCCTCGCCGTCGGTTCGTACGCGCTGTTCCTGCCGGTCGGCCCGGACTGGTCGTACGCGGCGATGTTCCCGACGCTCCTCCTGACCGGCCTCGCCTTCGCCCTCGCCTACGGTCCGCTCACCATCGCCGGTACGGAGGGGATCGCGGAGGAGGAGCAGGGGCTCGCGAGCGGGCTCCTCACCACGGCGACGCAGTTCGGCTCGGCGGTCGGCATCGCGGCGGTGACGGCGGTGTACGGGCTCTCCGGCGGCGGTCTCGACGGCTTCCGGGCGGCGCTGGTCGTCCCGCTGGCGATGGTCGCGCTCGGCGCGGTGGTCACCGCGACGGGGCTGGGCGCCCGCCGGGCCGGCCCGGTGGAGCCGGCCGCGGACCTGCCGGACGCCGCCACCAGGGTCACGGTCTGAGGGCTCCCGGCGGGCCCTTCTCGGCCCGGCCGACGCCCGGCCCCGGGCTCCCGGAGACGCCCTCCGGGAGCCCGGGGCCCTCGGACGCCCGGTGGCCCTGCACCGCAGTGCGGCCCGTCGTCACGGCGCCTGGCGGGCCGGTGCGGGGGCCGTGCTCCCGGCTGCCGTGCCCCTGGCACCCGCGTCCCCGGCGGTCGCGTCTACGGCGCGCGTGTCTCCGGCGGCCGCGCCCCCTACGGGCGTCTCCCCGGCAGGCGCGCCCCCGGTCTCCCCCGCGGCCTCCGCGGCCGCCGCCTCCGCGATCGCCCTCGCGGCCTCCATCGCCGCCCTGCTCCGGCGGGCCGTGCGCAGGGCGTCCCAGGTGAGGAGGGTCAGTGCCAGCCACACCAGGGAGAAGCCCGCCCAGCGTTCCGGCGGCATCTCCTCGTGGAAGTAGAGGACTCCGAGCAGGAACTGGAGGGTCGGCGCCAGGTACTGGAGGAGGCCGAGCGTCGAGAGCGGTACGCGGATGGCGGCCGCCCCGAAGCAGACGAGCGGCACCGCGGTGACGATGCCGGTGGCGGCGAGCAGGGCGGTGTGGCCCGCGCCGTGCGAGCCGAAGGCGAGGGTGCCCTGGGTGCCGAGCCAGACGAGGTAGCCGAGCGCCGGCAGGAACTGGACGGCGGTCTCCGCGGCGAGCGACTCCAGGCCGCCGAGGTTGACCTTCTTCTTCACCAGGCCGTACACGGCGAAGGAGAAGGCGAGGATCAGGGAGATCCAGGGCGGCTGCCCGTATCCGATCGCCAGGACCAGGACGGCCGCGAAGCCGATGCCGACCGCCGCCCACTGCGCGGGGCGCAGCCGCTCCTGGAGGACCAGGACGCCGAGGGCGATGGTGACGAGCGGGTTGATGAAGTAGCCGAGGGAGGCCTCGACGACGTGGCCCGTGTTGACCGACCAGATGTAGAGGGCCCAGTTCACGGTGATCACGGCGGCGGCGACCGTGATCAGGCCGAGCCTGCGCGGGCTGCGGACGAGTTCGCCGATCCAGCCCCAGCGGCGCACCGCGAGGAGCGCGATTCCGATGAAGACCAGGGACCAGACCATCCGGTGGGCGAGGATCTCGACCGATCCGGCGGGCTTGAGGAGCGGCCAGAAGAGCGGGACCAGCCCCCACATGCCGTAGGCGCCGATCCCGTAGAGCAGTCCTGCTCTTTCCTCGTTCTCCGTCTTCACCGGACCTCCCGCCCTGTGCCGCGCTGTCCTGTCGAAGGTAGCGCCGCACGGGGCGGATTGTCATGCCCGTACCGCAATACGGTCATGACGGGGTGGAGGCGGGGTTCAGGAGGCGTCCAGGGCCGCGGCGATCGTCACGGCGATCGGGGTGGTCGGGCGGCCGATCAGGCGGGCCAGGTCCCCGGTCCGCAGGGCGAGGGCGCCGTGCTCGGCCGCCCGGTCGACGTCGACCAGGATCTCGGCGAAGGGGGCCGGGACGCCCGCTCCGGTGAGGATCGCGAGGTGGGCCTCGGCGGGCACGGCGCGGTAGACGATCTCGCGGCCGGTCCGGGCGGAGACCTCGGCCGCGTACTCCGCGAGGGTCCAGGCGGTGTCGCCGCTCAGCTCGTACGTGCGGCCCAGGTGCTCCCCGGCGGGGCCGGTGAGGACGGCGGCAGCGGCGGCGGCGTAGTCGGCGCGGGCGGCGGAGGCGATCCGGCCCTCGCCGGCGTTGGCGACGACGGCGCCGTGGGCGAGGACGGGGGCGAGGTTCTCGGTGTAGTTCTCGGTGTACCAGCCGTTGCGGAGGAAGGTGTACGGCACTCCGGAGTCGCGGATCAGCCGCTCGGTGGCCTTGTGCTCGGCGGCCAGGTCGAAGTCGGCCCCGTCGCCGCCGAGGACGCCGGTGTACGCGAGCTGGGCCACGCCCGCCGCCTTGGCGGCGTCGACCACGGCGGTGTGCTGGGCGACGCGCTGCCCGACCTCGCTGCCCGAGATCAGCAGCACCCGGTCGCCGGCCGCGAAGGCTCCGGCGAGGGTCTCCGGCCTGCTGTAGTCGGCGATGCGCAGCTCGATGCCGCGCTCGGCGAGGTCGGCGGCCTTCTCCTTGTCGCGGACGACGGCGGCGACGGAGCCGGCGGCGACGGCGGGGTCGGCGAGGAGGGCGTCGATGACGAGGCGGCCGAGCCGGCCGGTGGCTCCGGTGACGACGATGCTCATGGCGGGTCCTTCTTCGGTGGGGTGCGGTGGGCGATGCACTCACCGTACGTCTGGCGCTAACCTTTCGAAAGTACCCACTTTGAAGTAAGGTACTGGCATGGGAGTAAGTGAGGCACCGGAGATCCGCAGCCTGCTGGCCGAGGCCGACGGCACCATGTGCCCCTCGCGGCTCGTCCTGGAGCACGTCACCAGCCGCTGGGGGGTCCTCATCCTCATCGCGCTGAGCGAGCGCTCCTATCGCTTCAGCGAGCTGCGCCGCAGGGTCGGCGGGGTCAGCGAGAAGATGCTCACGCAGACGCTCCAGACCCTGGAGCGGGACGGCTTCGTCCACCGCGACGCCAAGCCCGTCATCCCGCCCCGCGTCGACTACAGCCTCACCGCCCTCGGCGAGGAGGCCGCAGGCCGGGTCCGGGAGCTGGCCCGCTGGACCGAACGCCGGGTCCCGGAGGTCGAGGCGGCCCGCCTCCGCTACGACGCCGCTCGTCGCGAGAGCGCCACAAACAGGTCCCAATGATGTTGTAGACGGCGCGAGTTGTCGGTCCCGGGCCGTACGATCTGCTCACCGTTCGTGGGGGAATCCGTGAGGGACCGTGGGGGATCTGTGTCGTACGGGGACCGAAGACTGTGGCGTGCCTGCTGTGTCGTACTGGTGGGCGGACTGATGGCGGCCGGCTGCGGCAGCGGCGAGAAACCCGACGGCAAGCGAGGCGGGAGCACCACGGCGGCGGCCCCGACCAAGGCCCCGACCACCGCACCCACCCCCTCGCCCACCCCGACCGAACTCGACTTCACCCCCGACCCGAAGCGGGCGCCCAAGACCGAGGCGGAGGCCCGGCGCCTGGCCCTGGCCGCCGTCGCCGGGCCCGACGCCTGGGCCCCGGGCTACGTCGAGCGCACCCCGCACCTCAGCGACCCGGACTACTGGCCCGTCCTCGGTGCCACCTGCTCCTGGGAGACCGGCACCCGGCCCGCCGACGTCCTCGCCAGCGTCACGGCCTACAGCGAACTCCCCGCCGTCGACGGCAAGGGCGTCCTGCGGGTCGCCGCCACCGTCACCGTCCACCGCACCGAGTCCGACGCCGACTGGGAGATGGCCTCGACCCTCGAAGAGGCGCTGCGCTGCCCCGACCAGAAGCTGCGCGACGGCGAACGGATCACCGGACTCATGTCCCTCGGCAACCCCTTCGGAGTCGGGGGCAACGCCACCGCGGACGACTCCCTCCGCGAAGGCGGCACCTACCTCGACGACGCGGTGAAGGGCGAGCAGTTCTACAGCTGGTACCAGTCCCGGATCGGACAGGTCACCGTCGCCGCCGTCGTCAAGGGCGCCCCCGGATACAGCGAGTTGAACGACGGAGGGACCACCGGCACGAGCCAGGCACAGGTCCGCGCACTCGTCACGATGCTCGATCGCGTCAAGGACGAACTGGAGGTCCAGTCGTGAGCCCCACCGCCCCGCGGCCCCGCCCCGAGCCCGGCGCCCTCCAGCCGCTGCTGCCCTCCGACCCGTCCGCCCTCGCCGGCTACCGGCTCCTCGGCCGCCTCGGCGCCGGCGGCATGGGCGTCGTCTACCTCGGCCGCACCGCCGCGGGTGAGCTCGCCGCCGTCAAGGTCACCCACGCCGACCAGGCCGACCAGCCCGACTTCCGGGCCCGCTTCCGCCGCGAGGTCGAGGCCGCCCGCCGGGTCTCCAGCCCCTGGGCCGTGCCCGTCACCGGCGCCGACCCCGACGCGCCCGAACCGTGGATGGCCACCGCCTTCGTCGCCGGACCCTCCCTCGGCGAGGCCGTCACCGCACACGGCCCGCTGCCCGAGCACAGCGTCCGCCACCTCGGCTGGGCCGTCGCCCGCGCCCTCGCCGCCGTGCACGCGGCCGGACTCGTCCACCGCGACGTCAAGCCGGGCAACGTCCTGCTCGCCGTCGACGGACCCCGGCTCATCGACTTCGGCATCGCCCGCGCCACCGGCGAGACCGCCCTCACCGCCACCGACATGGTCGTCGGCACCCCCGGCTTCCTCGCACCCGAGCAGGCCGAGGCCCGCGTCGACGCCATCGGACCGCCCGCCGACGTCTTCGCCCTCGGCTGCCTCCTCGCGTACGCGGCGACCGCCCGCCCGCCCTTCGGCACCGGCGCCGTGGACGCCCTCATGTACCGGACCGTCCACGACGAACCCGACCTCGCCGGCGTCCCCGACGGGCTGCTCGACCTCGTCCGGGCCTGCCTGGCCAAGGACCCGGCGGACCGCCCCACCGCCGCCGCGATCGGCGTCCGGCTCGTCGAGGACAGCCCCGGTGACGGCGCCGGCTGGCTCCCCGCCCCCGTCGTCCGGACCATCGCCGAACGCTCCGCGCGGATGCTCGCCCTGCCCGAGATCGACGTCACCGAGACGGGTGGCGACACCGCCCCGGCCGCCCCCGGGAAGAGCCGGCGCGGCTTCCTTCTGCTCGCCTCGGGCGCCGCGGTCCTGGCCGTCGGCGGCGGCGCGGCCGCCGTCTGGGCGGGGCGCGGCGAGGAAGGCACCGACGGCAAGGGTGCCGGGAAGACCGTCCCGCCCCGCCCGGCCTGGAGCATCGGCGTCCTCGCGGACCTGTCCGGCGCGGCCAAGGACATCGGCCGTGCCCAGGAGCGCGGCGCGCGCCTGGCCGTGGAGCAGTTCAACGCCCGCAAGGACAAGCCCTTCACGCTCGGTCTGAAGGTCGTCGACGACCGGGGCGACGCGGGCCGCGCCCTGGTGAGCGCCCAGGCGCTCACCACCGACCCGGGCGTCCTCGCCGTCCTCGGTCCCACCACCGACGCCGTCGCCCAGGCCGTCATCCCCGCGTTCGAGGAGGCCGGTATCCCGCTGATCACCGTCTCGGCCGGCTACAACCTGCTCACCCTGCGGGCGGGTGGCGCCCAGAACGAGACGGTCCTGCGCCCCATCCCGAACCACATCAGCGCGGGCACCTACCTCTCCTTCGCGGTCACGCAGCTGCCCGGCATCCGGCGCCCCGGAGTCCTGGAGGACCGCACGGAGGACCACTACAGCTGGCAGTCCACCGGCGGCGTGCGCTTCGGCTTCGGGCAGGCCGGCATCGCCCCGCACTTCCGGGTCGTCCCGGCCCGCGCCGACGCTGCCGCGTACCGCAGGGTGCTCGGCGAGATGGTCGGCGCCGGCATCGACGCCTACGTCCACTGCGGAATCACCGAGACCGCCGTCCACGCCGCCCGTGCGCTCGCCGAACTCGGTTTCACCGGACCGCGGTTCACCGGCCAGGCCGTCTTCGGCCAGGAGTTCCTCCGCCGGGCCGGGACCGCCGCCGAGGGCTGGTTCGTGTGCGCGCCGGTCGTCGACCCCACCGCGGAGAAGACGGCCGCGCCCTTCGTCGCCGCCCACCGCAAGCGGTTCGGGACGCCCCCCGCGTACTACGCGGGCGAGTCGTACGACGTCGTCACCATGACGGTCAAGGAGCTCGCGGCCCGGGCGAAGGCGTCCGGCAAGCCGGCCCGCAAGGGCCTGTGGGCGGCGCTGCGCAAGCAGAAGTACACCGGGGTGATGGGCGGTTACCACTTCAACGAGTTCGGCGACCTGGGGATCGGGGGCACCTTCGTCTACGGGGTGCAGAACGGCGCGTACAAGCCGATCGGCGCCGCGCCCCTGCTGCCCGCGAAGCCCGAGAACGACACGAAGGCCTGACCCGTGCAGCCGCTCCGGAAGGCCGACCCGTCGACGCTCGCCGGCTACCGCCTCCTCGGGCGGCTCGGCGCCGGCGGCATGGGCGTGGTCTACCTCGCCCGTACCGCCGGCGGGGGGCTCGCCGCGCTCAAGCTCATCCGGGCCGAGCACGCCGCCGACCCCGGCTTCCGCGAGCGGTTCCGCCGCGAGGCGCGGGCCGCCGAGCGGATCACCGGCCGGTGGGTCGTCCGGGTCCTCGGATCCGACCCGGAGGCCCGGGAGCCGTGGCTGGCCACCGAGTACGTGCCCGGGCCCTCGCTCGCCGAGGCGGTCGCGCTGCACGGCGCCCTGCCCGAGGCGACGGTACGCGCCCTGGGGGCCCGGCTGGCGTCCGCGCTCGCCGACATGCACGGGGCCGGGCTCGTCCACCGGGACGTCAAGCCGGGCAACGTCCTGCTCGCCCTCGACGGGCCCCGGCTCATCGACTTCGGCATCGCCCGGTCCGCCGGGGCGACCGCCCTGACGGCCACCGACGCGATGATCGGCACCCCCGGCTTCCTCGCCCCGGAGCAGGCGAGGGCCGCGGGCGCCGCCGAGGTCGGCCCCGCCAGTGACGTCTTCTCGCTGGGCTGCGTCCTCGCGTACACGCTGACCGGGGAACGGCCCTTCGGCACGGGCGGGGTGGCGGCCGTGGTCTACCGCACCGTCCACGAGGCGCCCGCGCTCGACGGGGTGCCCGCCGTACTGCTTCCGCTGGTCGCCGCCTGCCTCGCCAAGGACCCGGCGGACCGGCCCGCGGCGGCCGAGGTGCGGGCCGCGCTGGGCGGCGCGGACGGTCCGGCCGGGGACTGGCTGCCGCCCGGGCTGCCCGCGCTCATCGCCCAGCGCTCCTCACAGGTCCTCGACCTGCCCGTCGCCGAGCCGACCGTGCTGGTGGCCCCGGAGCCCCGGGGGCCGTCGCGCCGCCGTGTCCTGGTGGCGGGCTCGGCCGCCGCCGTGGCGGGGGCCGGCGGGCTGACCGCCTGGCTGCTGAGCCGCGCACCGGGCGGGACGGGAGCGGGTAGGGGAGGGACGGGCGGCGCCCCGCTCGACACGTACACGATCGGTGTCCTCACGGATCTCAGCGGCCCCAGCAGGACGGACGGCCGGGGGCAGGAGCGCGGGATCCGGCTGGCCGTGGAGGAGTTCAACGCCCGCCCCGACCGGCCCTTCGACGTGCGCCTGCGGGTCGAGGACGACGGCGGCGAGCCGGACCGGGCCAGGGCCGCTGCGCTCGCCCTGGCGAAGGTCCCCGGTCTCGTCGGGGTCCTGGGGCCGACGCTCACGCCGACCGCCGTCGCGGCGGGCGACGAACTGACCGCGCGCGGGGTGCCGCTGGCGAGCGTGGTCGCCGACGTCCCGGCGGGGCAGATGAAGGGACAGGAGACCCGGACCACCTACTTCCAGCCGCGCAGCGTCCACGACCTGATGACGGTGCCCTTCAGCCGCTATCTGACCGAGCACGGCGCGGTGCGGACCGCCGTCGTCGAGGACCGGGACGCGGGCGAGTACAGCTGGTTCGCCGCCGGGAACCTGAGGCGGTACCCGCCGTCGGGGGATCAGGGCGGGACCGTGACCGTGCACGGGGTCGAGGCGGACGACGAGGACTTCGGCCCCGCCGTGCGCGCCGCGCTCGCGACCGACCCGCAGGGCGTCATGTACGTGGGGTCGTCACCGCGCCGGGCCGCGCTGTGCGCCAGGGCGCTGCGCGAGCAGGGGTACCGGGGGCCCCGCGGCAGCGTCGAGCACGTGCTCCGGCCGGAGTTCCTCACCGCCGCCGGAGCGGCCGCCGAGGGCTGGTACTTCGGTACGGGCTACGCCGATCCCGACGGGCTCCCGAAGGCGAAGCGGTTCGCCGCCGCGTACCGGAAGCGCTGGGGACTCGCGGGGACGGCCCCCGTCGACCGGTTCGCCACGGAGGCCTACGACCTCGCCCACTGGGTCTTCCAGGCGACGCGCGCGGCGGCCGCCAACAACGCCGAGTCGGTGACCTCGGGCGTCCGCAACGGCCTGGCGCAGACGCCGTACCAGGGACTCGTGAAGACGTACTCGGCGCAGGCGAACAAGGACACGCCGACCGCCCTCCTCGGGCTCTTCCTGTGGCAGGTGAAGGGCGGGGTGCCCCGCTTCCTCGGCTCGTTCGACGAGGCGGCGCGCAAGGGCACGTGAGAGGGGCCCGGTCCGTGTGCACGGACCGGGCCCCGACCTCGCGCGGGCGCGCTATCCGACGACCGTCCACGTGTCGTTGCCCGCCAGCAGCTGGCTCAGGTCGCCCTTGCCGTGCCGCTCCAGGGCCGTCTCCAGCTGGTCCGCCATCAGGGTGTCGTACACCGGGCGCTCCACCGACCGGAACACCCCGATGGGGGTCTGGTGGAGGGTGTCCGGGTCGGCGAGGCGGGACAGCGCGAAGGCCGTGGTGGGGGTGGCCGCGCGGGCGTCGTGGACCAGGATCCGCGACTCGTTCTCCGGGGTGACCGCGACGACCTGGAGGTCGCCGGTGGCCGGGTCGCGGACGACGCCCTTGCCACCGTCGGCGCCGAAGCGGATCGGCTGCCCGTGTTCGAGGCGGATGACCGCCTCCTGGGCCAGGTCCTTGTCCTTGAGGACCTCGAAGGCGCCGTCGTTGAAGATGTTGCAGTTCTGGTAGATCTCGACGAGCGCCGTGCCGTCGTGGTCGGCGGCCTGCCGCAGGACCTCGGTGAGGTGCTTGCGGTCGGAGTCGACGGTGCGGGCCACGAAGGAGGCCTCCGCGCCGAGCGCGAGGGACACCGGGTTGAAGGGGGAGTCGAGGGAGCCCATCGGGGTCGACTTGGTGATCTTGCCGACCTCGGAGGTGGGGCTGTACTGGCCCTTGGTCAGCCCGTAGATCCGATTGTTGAAGAGCAGGATCTTGAGGTTGACGTTCCGCCGGAGGGCGTGGATCAGGTGGTTGCCGCCGATGGAGAGGGCGTCGCCGTCGCCCGTGACGACCCAGACGGAGAGGTCGCGGCGGGAGGTGGCGAGGCCGGTGGCGATGGCCGGGGCGCGGCCGTGGATCGAGTGCATCCCGTAGGTGTTCATGTAGTACGGGAAGCGGGAGGAGCAGCCGATGCCGGAGACGAAGACGATGTTCTCCTTCGCCAGGCCCAGCTCGGGCATGAAGCCCTGGACGGCGGCCAGGACCGCGTAATCACCGCAGCCGGGGCACCACCGCACCTCCTGGTCGGACTTGAAGTCCTTCATGGACTGCTGCGCCTCGGCCTTGGGGACCAGGTTCAGCAGCGTCTCCGTGGGCTCACTCATCGATGGCCTCCTTGAGAGCGGCGGCGAGCTGCTCGGCCTTGAACGGCATGCCGTTGACCTGGGTGTGGCTGCGGGCGTCGACGAGGTACCTCGCCCGGACGAGGGTGGCGAGCTGCCCGAGGTTCATCTCGGGCACGACGACCTTGTCGTACCGCTTCAGGACCTCTCCGAGGTTCTTCGGGAAGGGGTTGAGGTGCCGCAGGTGGGCCTGGGCGATGTGACCGTCCTCGCGGCGGATGCGGCGGACCGCGGCCGTGATCGGCCCGTAGGTGGAGCCCCAGCCGAGGACCAGGGTCCGTGCGCCGTCCGGGTCGTCGACCTCGATGTCGGGGACGTCGATGCCGTCGACCTTGGCCTGCCGGGTGCGGACCATGAACTCGTGGTTGGCGGGGTCGTACGAGATGTTCCCGGTGCCTGCCTGCTTCTCGATGCCGCCGATGCGGTGTTCGAGGCCGGGGGTGCCGGGCACGGCCCAGGGGCGGGCCAGGGTCTCGGGATCGCGCTTGTACGGCCAGAAGACCTCGGTGCCGTCGGCCAGCTCGTGGTTGGGCCCGGTGGCGAACTGCGTCCGGAGGTCGGGGAGTTCGTCGACGTCCGGGATCCGCCAGGGCTCCGAGCCGTTGGCCAGGTAACCGTCGGAGAGCAGGAAGACCGGGGTGCGGTACGCGAGGGCGATCCGGGCCGCCTCGATCGCCGCGTCGAAGCAGTCGGCGGGCGTCTTCGGGGCGACGATCGGGACCGGTGCCTCGCCGTTGCGGCCGTACATCGCCTGGAGCAGGTCGGCCTGCTCGGTCTTGGTGGGCAGCCCGGTCGACGGGCCGCCCCGCTGGATGTCGACGATCAGCAGCGGCAGCTCCAGGGAGACCGCGAGGCCGATCGTCTCGGACTTGAGCGCCACTCCGGGCCCCGACGTGGTCGTGACGCCGAGCGCTCCGCCGAACGCGGCCCCCAGGGCCGCGCCGATGCCGGCGATCTCGTCCTCGGCCTGGAAGGTGCGGACGCCGAAGTTCTTGTGCCTGCTGAGCTCGTGGAGGATGTCCGAGGCGGGCGTGATGGGGTAGGAGCCCAGGTAGAGCGGCAGGTCCGCCTGGCGCGCGGCGGCGACCAGACCGTACGAGAGGGCCAGGTTCCCCGAGATGTTCCGGTAGGTGCCGGTGGGGAAGGCCCGGGTCGCGGGGGCGATCTCGTAGGAGACGGCGAAGTCCTCGGTGGTCTCGCCGAAGTTCCAGCCGGCCCGGAAGGCGGCGACGTTCGCCTCGGCGATCTGCGGCTTCTTCGCGAACTTCTGCCGCAGGAAGGCCTCGGTGCCCTCGGTCGGACGGTGGTACATCCAGGAGAGCAGCCCGAGTGCGAACATGTTCTTGGAGCGCTCGGCCTCCTTCCGGGACAGGCCGAAGTCCTTGAGCGCCTCGACGGTCAGCGTGGTCAGCGGCACCGGGTGGACCCGGTAGCCGTCCAGCGAGCCGTCCTCCAGGGGCGAGGTCGTGTAGCCGACCTTGGCCATGGCGCGCTTCGCGAACTCGTCGGTGTTGACGATGATCTCGCCCCCGCGCGGCACGTCCCCGATGTTGGCCCTGAGGGCGGCGGGGTTCATCGCGACCAGCACGTTCGGGGCGTCGCCCGGCGTCAGGATGTCGTGGTCGGCGAAGTGCAGCTGGAAGGACGAGACGCCCGGCAGGGTTCCGGCGGGTGCCCGGATCTCGGCCGGGAAGTTCGGCAGCGTGGAGAGGTCGTTCCCGAAGGACGCCGTCTCCGAGGTGAAGCGGTCACCCGTCAGCTGCATGCCGTCCCCGGAGTCACCCGCGAAGCGGATGATCACCCGGTCGAGACGGCGCACTTCCTTCTCGGTGCCGTGGTGCGGCTTCGCCGGGGCGCTGCGCTGCTCCCCGAGCAGGGCCTCACCGGCCTCGCTACTGACCTGGCTGGTCACTGAACTGGACCTCCCTCGCGGCAAGGGGACTCTCCGCCGGAGGCGGGAGAGGGCTCGGGGCGCGGTCGGCCGATCACCGTCCGTCCCCAGGGCCCACCCTACGACGGCAGGGAGGGCCCTCCCGGGACTTCTCGCATCTCGGACCTCTTTTTGAGACGCCCACTTGCCCTGAATCATCACGTTCTGTCGCCACCCGGAGTGTTCCGGAAAGCCGGATTCCGCCTCATTCTCTGGTTCCGGGCCCCCTGGAGGGCCGTCGCCGGCCGTCCTCCGGCGCGCGGAGTCCGGCCGACCGTCCGCCCGATAACTGACAGGGTGTCAGATGATCAGGATTTCAGATACGTCAACACCGCCAGTACCCGCCGGTGATCGCCGTCACTCGGCGAGAGGCCCAGCTTCAGGAAGATGTTGCTGATGTGCTTCTCCACCGCGCCGTCGCTCACGACCAGCGCCTTCGCGATCGCCGAGTTGGTCCGCCCCTCCGCCATCAGGCCGAGGACCTCCCGCTCGCGCGGCGTCAGGTTCGCGAGCACGTCCTGCTGCCGGCTCCGGCCGAGCAACTGCTGCACGACCTCCGGGTCGAGCGCGGTGCCGCCGCCGGCGACCCGCACCACGGCGTCCACGAACTCCCTGACCTCGGCGACCCGGTCCTTCAGCAGGTAGCCGACGCCCCGGCTGGAACCGGCCAGGAGTTCGGTGGCGTACTGCTCCTCCACGTACTGCGACAGCACGAGCACACCGAGCCGCGGGTGCTCCTTCCGCAGCCGCACGGCCGCCCGGACCCCCTCGTCCGTGTGCGTCGGCGGCATCCGCACGTCGGCCACGACCACGTCGGGCAGCGCGCCCTGGTCGGCGAGCCCGGCCACGGTCTCGACCAGCGCCTCACCGTCCCCCACACCCGCGACCACCTCGTGCCCGAGGTCGGTGAGCAGCCGGGTCAGCCCCTCCCGCAGCAGCACCGAATCCTCCGCGATGACCACCCGCACGCGCCCGACCCCTTGATCCACACCCACGCCCAACAGCCCCCACGTCTCGCCGACCGAATACTTCCTGTGACTCGGCCAGCATCGCAGGGTCGCCTCGCCTCGTGCCCGTTCCCGGCAGGAGGCCCGTCACCTCGGGCACCGCGTCCTCCGCGCACACGACCGGGCCCCGGGATCCGAGGACCCCGGGGCGCCGCCCCCGCCGCGCCGCTCACGCCCGCCAGGGCAGCTCCACCGTCACCGTCGTCGGCCCGCCCGCCGGCGAGTCCACCGCGAGCACGCCGTCGACCGCGCCCACCCGGTCCGAGAGCGAGGCCAGGCTCCGCCCGGTCACCACGTGCGCCCCGCCGACACCGTCGTCCCGCACCTGCAGCATCAGCCGACCGCCCGTCCGCCACACGTCCACCCAGGCCCGCCGCGCCCGTGCGTGCGCCGTGACGTTCCGCAGCAGCTCGGAGACGGTGAAGTACGCGATGCCCTCGATCGCCGCCACCGGCCGCGCCGGCAGGTCCACGTCCACCGAGACCGGGACCGCGCACCGCGAGGCCACCGCCGACAGCGCCGCGTCCAGACCCCGGTCGGTGAGGACCGCGGGATGGATGCCCCGCGCGAGGTCCCGCAGCTCCTGGAGCGCGAGCTTCACCTCGCCGTGCGCCTCGTCGACGAGCACCGCCGCGGCCTGCGGATCCCGGGCCAGCGTCTCCTTCGCGAGGCCGAGGTCCATGGCCAGCGCGGCGAGCCGGGCCTGCGCCCCGTCGTGCAGCTCGCGCTCGATGCGCCGCAGGTCCGCCGAGGCGGTGTCGACGACCACGCCCCGGTCCGACTCCAGCTCGGTGACGCGCGAGGCCAGCCGGGAGGGCCCGAGGAGCGCGGTGACCAGCAGCCGGTCGACCGTGACGAACCCGCGCAGCAGCCAGGGGCCCGCCATCACGAAGAGCAGCCCGGCCAGGCACGTGACGGCGACCTCGAAGGGCGAGTCGAGGTACAGGTGGTGGGTCCCGTCGCCGTACAGCTGGATGCCGTCCTGCCCGAGGTACGCGGGGAAGGTCCACCTCCACAGCGGGTACGTGAAGAGGCCCCAGCCCCAGCCCCAGAAGGCCACGGTCACGGAGAAGGAGACGATCGCCCACGGCATGTGCACGAGCGCGTAGAGCAGGTGCCGCCAGGACGATCCGCTCTTGAGCACGGCCCCCATCCAGGAGAACGCGCCGCCGGACCGGGGCCGCACCGGTTCGGGCGCGCCCACCTCGACCCCCAGCAGGGCCCGCGTCCGGGCCCGCTCGACGACGCCGAAGCCCCGGCACATGGCGAGGGCCCCGGCCAGGATAGGCACGCCGAGGAAGGTGACGAGCAGCCCGGCTCCGGCCGAGACGAACGCGACCGAGAGCGCGAACCAGCAGACGCTCAGCGGCAGCCCGACCAGCACGTGGAGCAGCGCACGCCACGTGCGGCCCTCGAACGGCGCGCGGATCGCGGCGGGGAGGTGGGAGGCCATCGCGAGGGTCCTTCTCTGCTGGGGGAGGGGCGGTCGGTACGCGTCCCAGCCTTCCGCGCCGGGCCCGCCGGGACCATGAGGAGGGTGGGCGTCTGGGGGCGGGGGTTTTCCCTACCCCGGGCCGGGGGGACGGGGACGGCGGATGCGCGAAGGGGCCGGTGGGGAGCGGACACACACCGTGTCGCTCCTCACCGGCCCTCAGGCACCCCGGGCGCCCTCTACGTACTCGGGCGCCGCCTACGCTCCGGGTGCCGCTTACGCACCCCGGCCGGGTGCCGCCTACGCACCGGGCGCCGCTTACGTACCCCGGGCGCCTTCGCCACGGCTCACGGCTTCGGCCGGGACCGCCACGGCAGTTCTGCCGTGACCGTCGTCGGGCCCCCCTCCGGCGAGTCCAGGACCAGCAGGCCGTCCACCGCGCCCAGCCGCTCCGCGAGGCCCGCCAGGCCCGTGCCGCCGTCGAAGCGGGCACCGCCCGCCCCGTCGTCGCGCACCTGGAGCAGCAGCCGGTCCGCCGCCCGCCACACCTCCACGGACGCGGACCGCGCCCGCGCGTGCTTCGAGACGTTCTGGAGCAGCTCGGACACCGTGAAGTAGGCGATGCCCTCGATCGCCTCGGCCGGCCGCTCCGACAGGTCCACCGTCACCTTCACCGGCACTGTGCAGCGCGCCGACACCGAGGACAGCGCGGCGCTCAGCCCGCGGTCGGTGAGGACGGCCGGATGGATGCCCCGGGCCAGGTCCCGCAGTTCCTGGAGGGCGAGCTTCACTTCGCCGTGCGCCTCGTCGACCATCGCCGCCGCGGCCTCCGGGTCGTCGAGGAGCTTCTCCTTGGCCAGGCCGAGCCCCATCGCGAGCGCGACGAGCCGGGCCTGCGCCCCGTCGTGCAGGTCCCGTTCGATGCGGCGCAGGTCCGCCGCGGCGGTGTCGACGACGACCCCGCGGTCCGACTCCAGCTCGGCGATCCGCCGCTCCAGCTCGTCCGAGGGGGAGAGCAGGCCGCGGACCATGCCCCGGTCGGCTCCGGCCATGCCCCGCGCGAGGAACGGCAGCACCGGCCACAGCACGAAGAGGGAGACGAGCGCGACCGTGAACGTCACGATCCCCCAGGGCAGCCGAATCAGCCCGTACAACTGCGTCCGCCAGGCCACCGGATCCTTCAGCCTGCTCCACAGCCAGCCGAAGAAGCCGCCGCGCGACGGCAGCGGGGACGGTTCGGCGATCGCGACGCCGAGGAGCGCGCGGGCCCGGGCCCGCTCCGACCGGCCGAGGAGACGCGCGCCGCCGAGCCCGAGGGCGAGCAGCGGGAGCCCGACGACGGTGACGGACAGCCCGACGCCGAGGACCACGCTCACGACCGCGTAGACGAAACCGGCCAGCGCGGTGAAGAGGTTCGAGAGGAGGAAGGCGATCTCCTTCCATGTCTCCTTGCCGTAGGCGGTGCGGCGGTGCGGACGGGGGCGCGGCGGCGCGGCGGCGGCCCCGGAGGGCTCGGCGGGATCGAGAACGGCGGTCATGGGCCCCAGCCTGCCGGTCGCGGACCCGGCGACGCCATGGGGGAGGTGGGTGGGCGGCCGGGGGGATATCCCCACCGGAGCGGTACCGGGGACGGCGCCGCGCCCCCGCGAGGACCGGGCCGCGCCGCCGCGAGGACCGGGCGAGGACGGTGCTCACGCGACTGCTTACGGTCTCTTTAGCAGGGCCTAGACTCGCGTCCGTACAGAAGTGACTCATGAGACACCGAGACCGAGGGGCGGACGGACGTGCGGGAACCGACCGTTGTCGCGGCCGGCGTGACGGGCGCGGCGGACTACTTCGAGACGTACTCCGTCGTCGGCATCCTCGCCGTCGTCGGTGTGCTCTTCGTCGCCGTGGCGTTCGGCGCGGGCCGACTGCTGAGGCCTGTCGTGCCGACGCCCGAGAAACTCCTCACCTACGAGTGCGGGGTCGACCCCGTGGGGGAGGGCTGGGCGCACACCCAGGTCCGCTACTACGTGTACGCCTTCCTCTACGTCGTCTTCGCCGTCGACTCGATCTTCCTCTTCCCCTGGGCGACGGTCTTCGCCGCGCCCGGCTACGGCGCCACGACCCTGGTCGAGATGTTCGTCTTCCTCGGCTTCCTGGCCGTGGGCCTGCTCTACGCGTACAAGAAGGGCGTCCTGGCATGGACGTAACACCCCTGCCCACACCCCTGCCCGCTCCCAAGCTGGGGCCGCTCGCCCGCCTCGCCCCCGAGCCGATGAAGGTGGTCCTGAACTGGGGCCGCCGCTACAGCCTGTGGGTCTTCAACTTCGGGCTCGCGTGCTGCGCGATCGAGTTCATCGCCGCGTCGATGGCCCGGCACGACTTCATCCGGCTCGGCGTGATCCCCTTCGCGCCCGGCCCCCGCCAGGCCGACCTCATGATCGTCTCGGGCACCGTGACGGACAAGATGGCGCCGGCGGTGAAGCGGCTGTACGAGCAGATGCCCGAGCCCAAGTACGTGATCTCCTTCGGCGCCTGCTCCAACTGCGGCGGCCCCTACTGGGACTCGTACTCCGTCACCAAGGGCGTCGACCAGATCATCCCGGTCGACGTGTACGTGCCGGGCTGCCCGCCGCGCCCCGAGGCGCTGCTCCAGGGGATCCTCAAGCTCCAGGAGAAGATCGCGCGGGAGAGCCTGGCCGAGCGGTACGCGGCCACCGGCGGTGCGTCGGTCGCGCAGCTGACGAGCCCGCTCGTGGAGCGCCCTGGAGCCGGGGAATGACGGCCTACGACTCCCTCCCCGACGCCGTGACGGAGGTCTTCGGCGAGGAGGCGACGGCGGAGCGGGCCTACGACCTCCTGACCGTCGACGTCCCGCCGGCGTCCTGGACCACGGCGCTCGAAACGGCCCGGGACGTGCTCGGGTGCACCTACTTCGACTGGCTGAGCGCCGTCGACGAGCCCGGCACCGGCTTCCGGGTCTGCGCGCACGTGGCCGCGGTGGGGGAGGGGCGCCCGCGGCGCCTCCTGCTCCGCACGACGGTCCCGCACTCCGCCCCCGTCCTGCCCACCGCGATCGGCGTGTACGCGGGCGCGGGCTGGCACGAGCGCGAGACCCACGAGATGTTCGGCGTGGACTTCACGGGCCACCCGCACCTGGTGCCGCTGCTGCTCCCGGAGAACTTCGAGGGCCACCCGCTGCGCAAGGACTTCGTCCTCGCGGCCCGGGTCGCGAAGGCGTGGCCGGGCGCGAAGGAGCCGGGCGAGTCGCACGAGGGCGGCCCGAAGCGCCGTCAGATGCTTCCCCCGGGCGTTCCGGACCCGAACGAGTGGGGCCCGCTGAAGGGCCAGCTACCGCCGGCCCCGGCGCGCCCCGCCCGGGCGGCGGCGGGCGACCGCCCGGTCCGCCGGGCCCGCTCGGTGACGGAGGGCTCGGGGCCCCGGGCGGAACCCGGGACGACACCCGAGGCCGCACCGGACACCACCCGTCCGCCGAGGCGGAGTCGTTCGGTGTCCGAGGGTTCGGCGAGCCAGGCGGCGTCGGCGGGTCCGGAGGCGCCGGCGGAGGAGGCCCCGGCGGCCCGTCCGCCGCGCCGGAACCGCTCGGTGTCGGAGGGTTCGGCGAGCCAGGCGGCGTCGGCGGGGGAGTCGGACGCGGCCGGACCGGGGGCCGACACCCCGCCCCCGGCGGCCCGTCCGCCGCGCCGGAACCGCTCGGTGTCGGAGGGTTCGGCGAGCCAGGCGGCGTCGGACGGCCCCGCGCCGCGCGCCGAGGCCGCACCCCCGCGCACCCGCAGCTCGGACGCCCCCTGGCACCACGCCCGCCCGGCCTTCGACGAGAAGACCCCGCCGGACCCCGCACCCGAGGGGAACCCGGCGCCGGCGCCCGGGCCCGCTCCCGAGCCGGCGGCGACGCCCGAGCCCACGCCTCCGGCGGAGCCCCCGGCGAAGACCGCCCCCGCACCCGAGGGGAAGCCCGAGCCGGAAGTGAAGCCCGCACCCGAGCCGGAGGCGAAGCCCGCGAAGCCCGCGTCCGAGCCCACCGACCCAGCCGACCCCACCACCCCCGCCGGAGGCGATCCCGCGTGAACGACGTACTCGACGTCGCCCTCCGGCTGCTCGTCGTCTTCGCCGTCTTCCTCGTCCTGCCCCTCGTCGTCGGCCAGACCGAGCACAAGGTCATGGCCCACATGCAGGGCCGCCTCGGCCCCATGTACGCCGGCGGCTTCCACGGCTGGGCGCAGCTCGTCGCCGACGGGGTGAAGTTCGCGCAGAAGGAGGACGTCGTCCCGAAGGACGCCGACCGGCGGGTCTTCCAGCTCGCGCCGGCCGTCGCCCTCCTCCCGTACCTCCTCGTCCTCGTCGCCATCCCCATCGGTCCGGGCGAGGGCGCGGTCGGGCAGGTCGTCGACGCGGGCATCTTCTTCGTGCTGGCGGTGATGGGCGTGGGCGTCCTCGGCAGCCTGATGGCCGGCTGGGCGTCCGCGAACAAGTTCTCGCTGCTCGGCGGGCTCCGTACCGCCGCCCAGCTCCTCGCGTACGAGCTCCCCATGCTCCTCGCCGCCGCCTCCGTCGCGATGGCCGCCGGCACCGTCTCCCTCCCCGGGATTGTCGACGCCTTCGAGTGGTGGTGGCTGCCCTGGCAGATCGTCGGCGCCCTCGTGTTCTTCGTGGCGGGCCTCGCCGAGCTGCAGCGGCCCCCGTTCGACATGCCCGTCGCCGACTCGGAGATCATCTTCGGTGCGTACACCGAGTACACCGGGCTCCGCTTCGCGCTGTTCCTGCTCGCCGAGTACGCCGGCATCGTCGTCCTGTGCGGCCTCACCACCGTCCTGTTCCTCGGCGGCTGGCACGGGCCCTTCGGCGGTGACGGGCTCGGCTGGGTGTGGACCCTCCTCAAGACCGCGGTCCTCGCGTTCGTCGTGATCTGGCTGCGGGTCAGCTACCCGCGGCTGCGGGAGGACCAGCTCCAGAAGCTCGCCTGGACGACCCTCGTCCCGCTCGCGCTCGCGCAGATCGCGCTCACCGGCATCGTGAAGGTGGCGATCCAGTAATGGCCATTCCCGGCTCCGGCCTCGCCAAGGGCCTCGCCGTCACCCTCCGCACGATGACGAGGAAGACCGTCACCGCGCAGTACCCGGACGTCCAGCCCGAGCTGCCGCCCCGCACCCGCGGGGTCATCGGGCTGTTCGAGGAGAACTGCACGGTCTGCATGCTCTGCGCCCGCGAGTGCCCCGACTGGTGCATCTACATCGACTCCCACAAGGAGACGGTGCCGGCCGCCGCCCCCGGCGGCCGCGAGCGCAGCCGGAACGTCCTCGACCGCTTCGCCATCGACTTCTCCCTCTGCATGTACTGCGGTATCTGCATCGAGGTGTGCCCGTTCGACGCGCTGTTCTGGTCGCCCGAGTTCGAGTACGCGGAGACCGACATCCACGAGCTGACCCACGAGCGCGACAAGCTCCGCGAGTGGATGTGGACGGTTCCCGAACCGCCCGCCCTCGACCCGCGCGCGGAGGAGCCCAAGGAGATCGCGGCCGCCCGCAAGGCCGCGGAGAAGGCCGCGGCCGCCGCGGCCCAGGTCCGGGCCGAGGAGGAGCAGTCGTGATCCCCGCCGCCCACCAGGCCCTCCAGCAGGCCGCCGACCAGGTGACGCTGAACCAGCAGACGCACGGCTTCCTCTCGCCCACGGGCGTCGAGATCGCCTTCGTCCTCGTCGGCCTCGTCACGCTGGGCGCCGCCCTCGTGACCGTCACCACCCGCCAGCTCGTCCACGCCGCGCTCTGGCTGGTCGTGGCGCTCGGCGGCCTCGCCGTCGAGTACCTGCTCCTGACGGCCGAGTTCATCGCCTGGGTCCAGGTCCTGATCTACGTCGGCTCCGTCGTCGTCCTCCTCCTCTTCGGGCTCATGCTCACCAAGGCCCCCATCGGACACTCCCCGGACGCCGACTCGCGCAACAGGCCGGTCGCCGCGGCCGTCGCGCTCGCCGCCGCGGCCGCGCTCGTCTGGGTGGTCGTCGACGCCTTCCGCACGACCTGGATCGACCTCGACGGAGCCGTACAGGGGTCCACCGAGGTGACCGGCCAGATCCTCTTCCGGCACTGGGTGCTGCCGTTCGAGGCGCTGTCCGTCCTCCTCCTGGCCGCCCTGGTGGGCGCCATCGTGCTCTCCCGCAGGAAGAACAAGGAGGAGGAGCGCTGATGCACCTCGCCTACCCGGCGGTCCTCGCCGCCCTCCTCTTCGCCGTCGGCGTCTACGGCGTCCTCGCCCGCCGCAACGCGATCCTGGTCCTGATGTCCGTCGAGCTGATGCTCAACGCCGTCAACCTCAACCTGGTCGCCTTCGACGTCTGGCTCCGCGACACCCTGCACGCCGGCCAGGCCCTCACCCTCTTCACCATCGCCGTCGCCGCCGCCGAGATCGGCATCGGCCTCGCGATCGTCCTGATGGTGCACCGCTCCAGGGGCACCGCGGACATCGACCGGCTCCGCGACACCGCCGAACCGCCGCAGCCCTGGCACACCTCGTCCGAGGACGACGACCCCGCCGACGGCACGCCCACCGACGACACGCCCCCCGGCGAGAAGACCGAGGCCACCGCGTGACCACCACGACCCTCGCTGTCCTCGTCCCCCTCCTGCCCTTCCTCGGCGCCGTCGCCGGACTCCTGCTCGGCCGCACCGCCCCCGGCTTCGTGCGCCCGCTCGCCGTGCTGCCCGTGCTCGCGGCCACCGCGCTGGCCGTCGCCGTCGCCGTCCGGCAGGGCGGCGGGAAGACGATCGACGCCGCCACCCGGCTCACCCCCACCGGCTCGGTCCCCATCGACCTCGCCCTGTACATCGACGGCTTCGCCGCGCTCGTCGCCGTCCTCGTCGGCGTCGTCGCCACCTGCGTGCAGGTCTACTCGACCGGCTACCTCCGCGAGGACCCGCGCTACCCCTCGTACGCCGCGCTCGTCTCCCTCTTCACCTCCGCGATGCTCCTCGTCGTCTACTCGGGCGACCTGATGGTCCTCCTGGTCGGCTGGGAGATCATGGGCATCTGCTCGTACTTCCTCGTCGGCCACTACTGGGAGACCCCCGAGGCGCGGGCCGCCTCCCTCAAGGCCTTCCTCGTCACCAAGCTCGGCGACGTCCCCTTCCTCATCGGCCTGTTCGCGCTCGCCGCCGACGCGGGCACCTTCCGGATCACGGGCGTCCTCGGCGCCGTCGCGGGCGGCGGCCTCGACCACCCCACCCTGATCGCGCTGCTGCTGCTGGCCGGCGTGGCCGGCAAGTCGGCCCAGTTCCCGCTGCACACCTGGCTCCCGGACGCCATGGCCGGCCCCACCCCCGTCTCCGCGCTCATCCACGCGGCGACGATGGTCGCCGCCGGCATCTACTTCACGGCCCGGCTGCTGCCCGTCTTCGCCGAGTCCGCCGCCGCGATGACCGTGCTCGCCGTGATGGCCGCGATCACCATGGTCGGCTCGGCGCTCGCCGCGCTCGCCCAGGACGACATCAAGCGGGTCCTCGCCTACTCGACGATCGGCCAGCTCGGCTACATGGCCGGCGCCCTGGCCGTCGGCGACCGCGGGGCCGCCGTCTTCCACCTCCTCTCGCACGCCGCGTTCAAGGCCCTGCTCTTCCTCGCCGCCGGCACCGTCATCCACGCCGCCGGCACGAACTCGCTCACCGCCATGTCCCGCATGAGCGGCCTCGCGAAGCGCGTCCCGAACGCCTACTGGACCATGACCGTCGCCCTGCTCGCGCTCGCCGCGATCCCGCCCTTCGCCGGCTTCTTCTCCAAGGAGGCCGTCCTGGTGGCCGCCGAGCACACCGCGCTCGGGGACCGCACGGTCGCCCCCGCCGGAGCCGGCTGGACCGTCCTCGTCGCCGGCCTGCTGACCGCCCTCCTCACCGCCGCGTACGCGCTCCGCCTCTGGCTGCGGACCTTCCGCGGCCGCGGCGCCGAGGCCCCCGCCCACGGTCGCCAGCCGCTCGCCATGACGTCCGTCCTGTGGGTGCTCGCGATTCCCTCCCTGGGCTTCGGCCTGACCGTCACGTACCTCGACGACTGGTTCGACGGGAACGCCCTCACCCCGACCCTCACCACGGCGGTCCTGGGCACCGGCCTCGCCGCCGCCGGCGCCGCCGTCACCTACGCGGTCTGGCGCACCCTCGCCGCGCGGACCCCGGCGGCGGCCGCCGCCCGGGTCCCCGCCCCGCACGTGGCCCACCCGGACGCCGACGCCGGACTCGTCGAGGCGGAGGCGCTGACCCTGCCGCAACCCGCCGAGGACCCGGCCGACCCCGGCCGCGCCCTCCTCGGCCCGCTGCACGGCCCCGCCGCCGACGGCTTCCACCTGGACGCCGTCTACCGGACGGCGTTCGTCCGCCCCGTCCTCGCCGCCGCCTCCCTGGTCCGCTTCCTGGACCGCGAGGTCGTCGACACCTACGTCCGCGGCGCGGGCGCCTCCGCCAGGGGACTCGGCTGGCTCGTCCGCCGCGCCCAGACCGGGAACGTGCAGACCTACCTCAGCGCCCTGCTCGCCGGCTCCGTCGTCCTGGCGATCGCCGCCGTCGCCCTCGCCAACGCCGTCGCCGGAGCGTGAGCCGTGATCGATATCAGCGAACCCGTGATGCAGTTCCTCCTGGCGTCGATCGTCGCCGGACCGCTCCTGGGCGCGGTCGCCGCCCTCCTCCCCGCCCCGCCGGGGCTGAGGGGGAAGTCGCCCGACCAGGCCGTGCTCCGCCACGGCGTCACGGTCACCGCCGTGATCCTGCTGGCCGCGATCGTCCTCGCGCTCGGCTTCGACCACGACCGGCCGTCGAGGATGCAGGCCACGACGGACATCAGCTGGATCCGGGCGCTCGACGTGCGGATCCACCTCGGCGTCGACGGCATCTCCCTCCCCCTCCTGGTCCTGACCGCGCTCCTGAGCTTCCTCTGCGCGCTGTACAGCTACTTCAAGATGCCCTCCGGCCCTTCCCCCAAGGGCTTCGTGGCGCTGCTCCTCATCCTGGAGTCCGGCACCCTCGCCACCTTCGCCGTCCTCGACCTGGTCCTGTTCTTCCTGGCCTTCGAGACGGTCCTCATCCCGATGTACTTCCTCATCGCCCGCTGGGGCGGCGCGGGCAGGCAGGCCGCGGCCTGGAAGTTCATCCTCTACACGCTGCTCGGCTCCGTCGTCATGCTGCTCGGCCTGCTCCTCATCGGCGTGAAGGCGGGCACGTTCGACATGGTGGCGCTGGCCGCGGACAACGGCCGTGGACTGACCACATCGGTGCAGGTGATCGCCGTTCTCGCGATCGGCATCGGGCTCGCGGTGAAGACCCCGATGTGGCCGCTGCACAGCTGGCTCCCGGACGCCCACACCGCCGCCCCGACGGTCGGCTCGGTCCTCCTCGCCGGCGTCCTGCTCAAGATGGGCACGTACGGCTTCGTCCGCATCGTCCTGCCCATCGCCCCCGACGGCATGCGGATCTTCGCCCCCTACCTCGCGGCCTTCGCCGTCGCCGGGATCATCTACGGCTCGCTCGCCTGCCTCGCCCTCGCGCGCCCCGGCAACAAGGGCGACCTCAAGCGCCTGATCGCGTACTCCTCCGTCGGTCACATGGGCTTCGTGCTCCTCGGCATCGCCACCATGACCCCCACCGGGGTCAACGGCGCCCTCTTCGCCAACGTCGCCCACGGCCTCGTCACCGGCCTGCTCTTCTTCCTCGTCGGAGCGGTCAAGGACCGGTACGGCACCGCGGACCTCGACACCCTCGCCGGAGCCACCGGCGCGGCCCTCTACGGCCGCGCCCCCCGCCTCGGCGCGCTCCTCGCCTTCGCGGCCGTCGCCTCCCTCGGACTGCCCGGCCTGGCCGGCTTCTGGGGCGAGATGCTGGCCCTGTTCGGCGCCTTCGAACCCGCCGAGGGCCTCAGCCGCCCCGCCTTCCTCACCTTCATGGCGATCGGCGCCTTCGGCACCCTCCTCACCGCCGCGTACCTCCTCATCGTGGTCCGCCGCGTCTGCATGGGCGGCCCCCGCCCCGTCGGGGAGACCCCGATCGCCGACGTCCAGGGCTACGAGGCCGCCGCCTGGACCCCGCTCGTCGCCCTCACCGTCCTCGCCGGGCTCTGGCCCGCGATCCTCCTCGGCCTGACCGACCCGGCCGTCCAGCAGCTCCTCGCCGGAGGCACCCGATGACCCCAGTGACGGCGCTCGCCGGAGACTCCCTCGTCCAGTCCGTCGACTGGCTCACGATCGCGCCCCCCACCCTCACGGCCCTGGTCGCGCTCGTCGTGCTCGTCGCCGACCTGTTCGTCCCCCAGGAGCGCAAGCGGCTCCTCGGCTGGACCGCGATCGCCGGCCTCACGGCCGCCCTCGCCCTGCTCGTCCCGCTGCGGGCCGGCGACCGCTCCACCTTCTGCCTCACCGCGGACACCCGGGTCGCCGCGTGCAGCTACACGGCCGACCACTTCACCCTCGTCATCCAGCTGCTCGTCCTCGGCGGCGCGCTCCTCACGGCCCTGCTCTCCCTCACCGAGACCCGCGACCGGCTGCCGGCCGGCGAGTACTGGTTCCTGCTGCTCTCCTCGGCCGCCGGCGCCGCCCTGCTGCCCGCCTCCCGGGACCTCGCGACCCTCGTGATCGCCCTGGAGGTGGCCTCGCTGCCCGCCTTCGCGCTCGTCGGCCTCAAGCGCGGCGACCGCATGTCGGGCGAGGCGGCGCTCAAGTTCTTCCTGTCCTCCGTGACCGCGACCGCCGTCACCCTGCTCGGCGTCAGCTTCGTGTACGCGGCGACCGGCACCCTCCACCTCACCGAGCTCGCCCAGCGCCTCGACGACGTCCCCGGCCAGCTCCAGACGCTCGCCGAGGCGGGCGTGGCCCTCACCCTCGTCGGCTTCGCCTTCAAGACGGCCGCCGTCCCCTTCCACTTCTGGGTGCCCGACACCTACGTCGGAGCCCCGCTGCCCGTCGCCGCCTACCTGTCGGTGGTCGGCAAGGCCGTCGGCTTCACCGGGCTCATCCTCGTGACGGTCGTCGCCTTCCCCTCGTACGCCGACGTGTGGGGACCCGCGCTCGCCGCCCTCGCCGCGCTCACCATGACCGCCGGGAACGTCGCCGCCCTCCGGCAGCTGTCCACGCGCGCGTGGAGCGCCGTCCGGCTGCTCGCCTGGTCCTCCGTCGCCCAGGCCGGCTACCTGCTCGTACCGATCGCGGCCGCCGCGTACTCCAGCGACGACCAGATCGGCGCCACCGTCGCGTACGCCCTGATGTACGCCGTCGTGAACCTCGGCGCGTTCGCCGTCGTCGCGCTCGTCGCCCGCAGGCACCCCGAGAACCGGCTCGCGGACTACCGGGGCCTGTACGCGGCGAGCCCCGCCGCCGCCCTCGCGCTCGCCTTCTTCCTCCTGAATCTGGCCGGTTTGCCCCCGGGTATCATCGGCCTCTTCGCCAAGGTGACCGTCTTCTCGTCGGCCGTCGACGCGGGCCTCGGCTGGCTGGCCGTGGTCATGGGCGTCAACGTCGCCGCCGGGCTGTACTACTACCTGCGCTGGACGGCCCTGCTGTTCCGGCCGCCGGCGGCCGCGCACGGCACGCCGGACGGCGGACCGGCGGCCGCGCCCGAGGGCGGGACCGTCCCCCACACGGTCCCCGCGCCGATCACCCTGGCGATCGCGCTGACCGCCGCCGTCGGAGTCGTCCTGTCGGGCTACCCGCAGATCGCGCTCCGCTTCGCGGCGAACAGCCTGTTCTGACCCCCCACCGACGAAAGCCAGGGAGCGAGCACCACCGTGCTGAACGGATTCAAGGACTTCATACTTCGCGGGAACGTCATCTCGATGGCCATCGGCCTGGCCGTCGGCACGGCGTTCACGGCCGTCGTCACCGGCTTCAGCAAGGCCTTCATCACGCCCCTCATCGGCCTCGCGACCGGAACCGTGGGCAACTTCAACGACGCCCAGTTCCACGTCGGCAAGACCATCTTCCCGTACGGCCTGGCCATCTCCGCCGCCATAGCGTTCCTCATCACCGCCGCGGTCCTCTACTTCCTGATCGTCGCCCCGCTGGCGAAGGTCCAGGCGAGGTTCGCCAAGCAGGAGGCCGCCGACCCGAAGTCCGAGAAGCGCGACTGCCCCCGCTGCTACACCGAGATCCCGGCCATCGCCTCCCGCTGCGCCCACTGCACCAGCGAGGTCGAGCCCACCGTCCTCCTGGAGGAGAAGATCCCGGCCGCCCGCTGATCACCCGAACGGCTCACACCCCGCCCCCGGCCTCCCCGGTGCGGCCGGGGGAACCGGAACCTCCCGCCTGGCGTTGACCAGTACGGAAGGGTCCACTGGACACGTGGACGACCACGAAGCAAAGGGTTCCCCTGCCGCACCACCTGGAGGGCGTACCGTGCACCGCCGGCACAACGGGCTGAGGACCGCCGTACTTCTCGGAGGGCTCTCCGCCCTCATCATCGTCATCGGCAGCTTCTTCGGACGTACGGGGCTGATCGTCGCGCTGTTGGTCGCGCTCGGCACCAACGCGTACGCGTACTGGAACAGCGACAAGCTGGCGCTGCGGGCCATGCGCGCCCGGCCCGTCAGCGAGTTCGAGGCCCCCGCCCTGTACCGGATGGTGCGGGAGCTCTCCACCCAGGCGCGCCAGCCCATGCCCCGGCTCTACATCTCGCCGACCCAGGCGCCGAACGCCTTCGCGACCGGCCGCAACCCGAGGAACGCGGCGGTCTGCTGCACCGAGGGCATCCTCGCGATCCTCGACGAGCGCGAACTGCGCGGTGTCATCGGCCACGAACTGAGCCACGTCTACAACCGGGACATCCTCATCTCCTCGGTCGCCGGGGCGCTCGCCTCCGTGATCATGTTCCTGGTCAACTTCGCCTGGCTGATCCCGGTCGGCCGGTCCAGCGACGACGACCGCCCCGGACTGCTCGGCATGCTGCTCGTCATGATCCTCGGCCCGATCGCCGCCTCGGTCATCCAGCTGGCGATCTCCCGCTCCCGGGAGTACGAGGCCGACGCGTCCGGAGCCCAGCTCACCGGTGACCCGCTCGCCCTGGCCGCCGCCCTGCGGAAACTGGACGCGGGCACCAAGCAGCTGCCCCTGCCCGCGGAGCCCCGGATCGAGACCGCGAGCCACATGATGATCGCGAACCCCTTCGGGCCCGGGCAGGGCCTCTCCAAGATGTTCTCCACCCACCCGCCGATGGCCGAGCGCATCGCCCGGCTCGAACAGATGGCAGGTCGACGCCCGTGAAGACAGTCCTCAACATCATCTGGCTGGTGCTCTGCGGATTCTGGATGTTCCTCGGCTACATGCTGGCGGGCGTCCTGCTCTGCATCACGATCATCGGCATCCCCTTCGGACTCGCCGCGTTCCGCATCGGGGTGTACGCCCTGTGGCCCTTCGGCCACACGGTCGTGGACCGCCGCGACGCGGGCGCGCCCTCCTGCGTGGGCAACGTCCTGTGGCTGATCCTCGCCGGCTGGTGGCTCGCCCTCGGCCACATCACCACCGGCATCGCCCTCTGCATCACCATCATCGGCATCCCCCTCGGCATCGCGAACTTCAAGCTGATCCCGGTGTCCCTGCTGCCCCTCGGCAAGGAGATCGTCCCCACGGACCAGGCCTACGGATACGGATACGCGGGCCGCTAGCGCGGACCGCCAGGAGGGACGCCCCGCTCGTGCAGAACGCCCGCTACGCGCTCCTCTCCGACGCGTACCCCGTCGCCCTCTGCCAGGACGTCGACGGCCTCTACGCGGACCCCGCGCCGACACCGCCCGTGCGGTACGAGCTCCGCGGCTGCGAGCCCCGCGGCGAACTGGCCCGGGCCGTCACCGAGGCACTCGTGGAGGGCACGGCGCCGCTCGGCCCGCTCGACGTGGAGGTCCCCGACGGACTGTGGCGCCTCGACGGCGTCCGGGTCGTCGGCGCCCGCGGGGACGCCGTGACCGTCGAGACGACGGGGGAGCCCCGCCGCCGGACCCGCGCCGCGAACCCCGCCCGCTGCGCCAACCTCATACGGGTCCCGGCCGAGCCGCCCGCGGCCCCCGCCCGCACAGGCGTCACCTTCCTCGGCTGCTCCCCGCGCGGGGCGCTGCGCGAGGCCCTCGCGGCCGGGGCGGAGGGCTTCGGCCCGGTCGACTACCGGGTCCTCGCCCGGATCGGCGACCTGCACCACGGCGGCGAGGCGGGCCGCGTCACCGGCTGGGCGGCCTCCGCCCGCCACCACGACCTGGTCGACCTGACCGTGGACTTCCCCCGGACCCGGCTCGTGCCCCCGCAGACCCGCGGGGTCTGGGAGCTGTTCTTCGGCGGCAGGCCCGCCGAGCCCGGCACCTGGCGGCGGTTCTCCGGCGCGGCGCGCGCGGAGTGGCTGCGGCAGGCCGCCCGGCGGCCGCGGGCCGCCGCCGAGCCCGTGCCGGGAGCCGTCTACGAACTCGACGGCACGGACGTCGTCGACGAGGTGTCCTTCCTGTGCGCGCTCGGCGAGGCCGTGTACGGCCCGGGCCGGGACCCGGGGGCGCCGGGCGGCGCGGCGGGGCCGGGGGCGCCCGGCGCGTTCGGTCCGGAGTGGGCGGACGTCACGCTCGTCTGGCACCGGGCCGACGTGGCCCGGGCCTGCCTGGGCGTCCAGCCGTGGAGCGGACCCCGTCCCGCGACCTTCCAGGAGCTCGCCGACGCCCTCAGGAAGGCGGGGGCACGGCTCGTCCTCGACTGATCGCCCGACGCCACCACGCCGCCCGCGACCACCCCGGCGCCGGCGAGGACCGAGCCGAGCGGCACCGCGAGCCCGGGGGCGACGGGCACGGCGCGGGGATCGACCGGGCGGGGTCGCGGGTCGCCACGCTCGTCGAGGAGGTCCACGCGTACTCCGCGAATGCGAAGATGAGCAAACCGGCGGCCTGGAGCACCCCCGTCGGCGGCGGGGGCGGCCGCGCCCGCCCCGAGGCCGACGGCGACGACCGCCGTGAGGATCGCCGGGACGAGCCCGACGCTCCCCCGGACGGTCGGCGCGGACGTCCGAACTCCCGCTCGGCCGACGGTGGTCGGCACGAACACGGCGGCCACCGCGGCGTGCGCGTGCTCCGGCCGCACACAGCTGCCGACGGTCCCCGCCATGGCGGCGCAGGAGGCCGTGCTTCCGACCGCGAAGGCCCAGCCGGTCAGGTACCCCCAGAACGATCCCAGGCGTTCGCGACCGTACACATGGGTGCCGCCCGAACTCGGGTACCGGGCCGGGCGCGGGCGGACCGGCCGCGTGTCGCATCCCTCCGCCGGTCAGGCCGGGGCGGGCAGCCCGGTCTCCCGCAGGGTGATGTTCAGCCGCCCCACCAGCCCGAGCGCGGGATCGGCCGTGCCCGGGCGGACCTTCGGGACGCCGTGGTGGGCCCAGCGCGAGGCCCCGCCGAAGACGAACAGGTCGCCGGAGGCCAGCTCGACGTCCTGGTAGGGACGGCCGCGCCCCTCCGCGTTCCCGAAGCGGAAGACGCACCGGTCCCCGAGGCTCAAAGACACCACCGGCGCACCCGAACGCTCTTCCCGGTCCTGGTGCATGCCCATCCGCGCCCCCGGCGCGTAGAAGTTCACCAGGGCGGTGTCGGGAGTGAAACCGCCGTCGTCCCCGTACGCCTCGGCGACCGCCTCCCGGCCCAGGTCCACGAGCCACCGGGGCAGCGGGACCCCGACGGCGTCGAGATAGCGGTACGGCACCCACTGCCGGCCCAGACACAGCGTGCGCACCGACATGACCCCGCCGCCGGGCAGCACGGTCTGCCGGTAGGGAACCGGCCCGCGCCCCCACTCCCGGCAGGCCTCCACCAGCGCCCGCTGCCGTGCGGGCGGGAGCCACGCGGGCACGTGCACCGCGCCCGGCGCGATCGCGGCCCGCTCGCGGGGGAACAGTCCCTCGGTCACCCCGGGGCCCCCTCCAGGCCGAGCAGCCGTTCCTTGCGCTCGATCCCCGCCGCGTATCCGCGCAGGCTCCCGTCGGCGCCGATCACCCGGTGACAGGGCCGCACCACGAGCAGCGGGTTGCGGCCGATCGCGGTCCCCACGGCCCGGACCCCGGCGCCGGGCGATCCGACCCGGCGGGCGATCTCCCCGTACGAGACGGTCGTGCCGTACGGGATCTCCTCCAGGGCTTGCCAGACGCGCCGCTGGAACGCGGTCCCGGCCTCGCCGTCGAGCGGCAGGTCGAACCGGTCGCGGCGCCCGGCGAAGTACTCGTCGAGCTGCCCGGCCGCCTCGGCAAAGGCCCCGGGCGCGAGGGTCCAGCCCTCCTCGACCTCCACGGCGCCCTTCTGCCCCGGCAGGGACAGCGAGCGCAGCACGGCACGGCCCCCTTCGGCGAGCCGCCCGACCAGCAGCATCTCGCCCAGGGGGCCGTCGACGTACGCGTACACGGTCATGGCTGGTTCCTCTCCCCGCACCGGGTCTTCCACAGACCCAGTGTGCGGGGACCGCCGAGCCCCGGGCTGGCGGTATTCGGACACGGCCCTCACGACCGGTGCACGACCGGCCGCCGGGTCAGCGGTAGTTCACGAACTGGATCGCGAAGTCGAAGTCCTTGCCCTTGAGCAGCGCCTGCACGGCCTGCAGGTCGTCCCGGCTCTTCGAGCTGACCCGCAGCTCGTCGCCCTGGACCTGGGCCTTGACGCCCTTGGGGCCCTCGTCGCGGATGGCCTTCGCGACCTTCTTGGCGTTCTCCTGGGAGATGCCCTCGGTGACCGACGCGAAGAGCTTGTACTCCTTACCGGACAGCTGCGGCTCACCCTCGACGTCCAGCGACTTCAGCGAGATGCCCCGCTTGATCAGCTTGGTCTGGAAGATGTCGAGGATCGCCATGACGCGCTCCTCGCCGTTCGCCTGCATGAGGATCTTCTCGCCCGACCACGAGATCGAGGCGTTGGTTCCCTTGAAGTCGTAGCGCTGCGAGATCTCCTTCACGGCCTGGTTGAGGGCGTTGTCGACCTCCTGCCGCTCGACCTTGGAGACGATGTCGAAACTGGAGTCGGCCATGACTCGTGGCTCCTTGCTCGGATGCTTGGGGTACAGCGCAAAGCCTAGGGGGTGAGCCACGGCCCGAACCGCTGATCAATCCGGTGGCGAACCACCCCCGGGGATCAGGTATTGTTTACGTCGTTGCCAAGGAACACCGCCGAAAAGCGGCTCCACGGCAGCGATCTCATGGCGATGTGCCCGAGTGGCCAATGGGAGCGGACTGTAAATCCGTCGGCTTAGCCTACCCAGGTTCGAATCCTGGCGTCGCCACGCGATACGGAAGGTCCCCGGTGCTTGCACCGGGGACCTTCCTTCGTTCGTGGTGGGTGGTCAGTTTCCGGCCACGTCCTTCACCGCGACCGAGAGCGGGGTCGAGCCCGCGATCAGTTCCAGGGTCAGGCCGGCGGTCGCCGGGGTGTCCAGGAGTTCGGCGAGCGTCGCCGCCACGTCGTCGCGGGGGACCGGGCCGCGGCCCGTGCGCGCCTCCAGGCGGACCAGGCCCGAGCCCGCGTCGTTCGTCAGGGCGCCGGGGCGCAGGATCGTCCAGTCCAGGGCCGTCCGGGCGCGGACCGCGTCGTCGGCGGCGCCCTTGGCGCGCAGGTAGGCGTCGAAGACCTCGTCGCCCGGGTGCGCGGCGTCGGCGCCCATGGACGAGACGACGATGTACCGGCGTACGCCCGAGCGTTCCGCCGCGTCGGCGAACAGGACCGCCGCCGCGCGGTCCACGGTGTCCTTGCGGTCCACACTGCTGCCCGGGCCCGCGCCGGCCGCGAAGACGGCCGCGTCGGCGCCCTGGAGCACGGCGGCGACCATCTCGACCGAGGCCGACTCCAGGTCCAGGACGACCGGCTCGGCCCCGGCGTCCCGCAGGTCCCCGGCCTGTTCCGGTCTGCGGATGATCCCCGCCACCTCGTGCCCGCCCGCCGAGAGCAGCCTCTCCAGGCGCAGGGCGATCTGTCCGTGTCCTCCAGCGATGACGATGCGCATACTCACGACCGTACGACGGGACCGGCCGGAGGGCTTCCCGGCTCGGGCGGTCGCTCCGGGCGCGCCTGGCGGGGCAGGTCCAGCGCCGCCGCCGAGTCGCAGTACTCGCGCACCGCGCTGGTCCGGGCCACCACCCGCCCCCGGTGCACCACGATGCGGCTGTACGCGAGGGACAGCACGCCCGACAGGCGCTCGCCGCGCACCGCGAGCAGCTCCGCCGGGAAGCCGGCCTCGACGCGCACCTCCGGCAGGCCCGTGACGGCCCGCGCCTCCGCGCCGACCGCCGCGTAGGCCTCGTCGGCCGACAGGCCGCCGAGGGAGGCGAGGAGGTACGCGGCCTCCAGCGGGTCGCCGCGGCCCACCGGGTTGGCCACGTCCCGCAGCGCCCCGCTGCCCGCCGCGACCCGGACCCCGGCCGCCCGCAGGAGCCGGATCGGTGCCGTGCCGCGCAGCGCGGTGCTCGCGCAGCCGCCCTGTGGCAGGCAGACCACGGTCACGCCGGCCGCCGCGAGTCCGTCGGCCGCGCGCCGGGCCGCGTCGGCGGGGAGCCGGCCGAGGCCCGCGCAGGGGCCGATCGTCACCCCGGGGCGCAGTCCGCCGGCCATCGCCGCGAGCCTGGCGAGCCGGGCCGGGTCGGCGCCGTCGGTGTGCAGGTCGACGGGGACGCCGTGCTCGGCCGCGACCTCCAGGACGGCCTCGACGTACCCGGCCGGGTCCGGGTCGAGGTCCGGGCAGCCGCCCACCACCCCGGCGCCCATCTTCACCGCGTCCCGCAGCATGGCGAGCCCGTCCGCGCCCGCGGCCCCGGTGAGCAGTCTCGGCACCGCGACCGCGGTGAGGTCCACGAGGCCGCGCAGCGAGCGCCGGGCCTGGAGGACGGCTTCGAGGGGGCCGAGGCCGTGGACGTCGCCGATCCGGACGTGCGCGCGCTGCGCGGTCGCGCCGTGGCCGAGCTGGAGCAGCGCCGCCTCGGTGGCCCGGCGCTGGACCTGCTCGGGGGCGTACGAGACGGGGCCGGGGGAGTCCGCGGTGAGCGCGGTGTCGGCGTGGGCGTGGGGTTCGGCGGCGGCGGGCAGCAGCAGGTAGCCGGTGAGGTCGACGCGCGCGCCCGTGGCGGTGAGGCTGCCGGCCGTGCCGACCGCCTCGATCCGGCCGCCGGCCATCCGTACGTCGACGTTCCGCCCGTCGGCGAGGCGTGCGTGGGAGAGCAGGAGCGAGGTCGAGTCGGCCGTTGCGGCGGCCCCGTCCTCGGGCGGCTGGGGCTGCTTGCTGTCGGCTGACATCCGGGGCTCCTCAAGGCTCCTCAAGATCAAGATCACGAAGCGTGGGGCCGAGCCTAGGGGTGCTCGGAGCGCGCTTCGGGGAGGAGCGCAATAGTCGTACCGATGAGGCCACGAGTGGCGTACGGGACCCCTGGTGGGGGCGGTCGCGGGGGCGTCCCGAAACGGATTTGGGTGATGGGCCGGAGACCGTGTAATGTCTTCCTCGCTCGCCCCAATAGCTCAGTCGGTAGAGCGTCTCCATGGTAAGGAGAAGGTCTACGGTTCGATTCCGTATTGGGGCTCTGGTGAGAAGGAACCCGTCCTCGGACGGGATCCGGATCATCAAAGCGGTGTAGCTCAGTCGGTAGAGCAAGCGGCTCATAATCGCTGTGTCACCGGTTCAAGTCCGGTCACCGCTACACACGGTAGCCGATTGCGGGGTCGGTCCTTCGATCGGCTACTCTTTTATGCGTTCATCCGTCCCATCCGTCCAAGGAGCACTCACGTGGCTGCCACCGACGTCCGCCCGAAGATCACGCTGGCCTGCGTGGAGTGCAAGGAGCGGAACTACATCACCAAGAAGAACCGGCGTAACAACCCGGACCGTCTTGAGATGAAGAAGCACTGCCCCCGCTGCAACTCGCACACTGCACACCGCGAGACGCGCTAATCAGGCTCGCACACGAGGCCGTCCCCACCCGGGGGCGGCCTCGTGTCGTTTGTCGGCAACAGATCCAGGAGGTATCGAGTCCATGGCGCTCGACCAGTCCTTCGTGGGCCGGACCTATCCGCCCACCCCGGCCTACGAGGTCGGCCGCGAGAAGATCCGCGAGTTCGCCGAGGCGATCGGGGACGCGAATCCGGCCTACGTCGACCAGGAAGCGGCCAAGGAGCTCGGGCACCCCGACGTGATCGCTCCGCCGACCTTCGTGTTCGCCATCACGTTCAAGGCGGCCGGCGCGGTCATCGAGGACCCCCAGCTGGGTCTGGACTACAGCCGGGTCGTCCACGGCGACCAGAAGTTCGCCTACAGCCGGCCCGTGCGGGCCGGGGACCGGCTCTCGGTCACCTCCACCATCGAGGCGATCAAGTCCCTCGCCGGCAACGACATCCTGGACATCCGCGGCGAGGTCCACGACGCCTCCGGCGAGCACGTCGTGACCGCCTGGACGAAGCTCGTCTCCCGCGCACCCGAGGGGGTCTGATCATGACCGCGAAGATCGCCTACGACGAGGTCGAGGTCGGCACCGAGCTGCCCGCGCAGTCCTTCCCGGTGACCCGCGCCACCCTCGTCCGGTACGCCGGCGCCTCCGGGGACTTCAACCCCATCCACTGGAACGAGAAGTTCGCGGTGGAGGTCGGTCTGCCCGACGTCATCGCCCACGGCATGTTCACCATGGCCGAGGCGATCCGCGTCGTCACCGACTGGGCGGGCGACCCGGCCGCCGTCGTCGAGTACGGCGTCCGCTTCACCAAGCCGGTCGTCGTCCCGAACGACGGGACCGGCGCGCTGGTCGAGGTCAGCGCCAAGGTCGCCGCCAAGCTGGACGACCAGCGGGTCCGGGTCGACCTCACCGCGACGAGCGCCGGACAGAAGGTCCTGGGCATGTCGCGGGCCGTGGTCAGGCTCGCGTAACGACACCCGGCGCACCGGACGGGCGGCCGCGGAGAGCGGCCGCCCGTTCTTTCCCTTGCCTGGTTAGTGATTGCGTACTAACTTGATCTCATGGTCAGGATGAGTGCGGAGGAACGGCGGGAGAGCGTCGTCCGCGCGGCGATGAGCGAGTTCAGCCGCGGCGGGTACCACGGCACCTCCACCGAGGCGATCGCCAAGCGCGTCGGCGTCTCGCAGCCGTACCTCTTCCGGCTCTTCCCCGGCAAGAAGGCCATCTTCCTGGCCGCCTCCGAGCGCTGCATCAGCGACACCGTCCGGGTCTTCGAGGAGGCCTCGGAAGGGCTGTCCGGCGAGGAGGCCCTGCACGCCATGGCCACCGCGTACACCCGGATCATCGCCGAGGACCCCGACCGGCTCCTCATGCAGATGCAGGTGTACGTGACCGTCGCCGCCGCCGAGGCGGCCGGCGACCACGAGTTCGGCGAAGCCGTCCGGGCCGGCTGGACGTCCCTCTGGGAGACCGTCCACCTCGCGCTCGGCGCGGACGTCGAGGAGACCACGACCTTCCTGGCGTACGGGATGCTCATCAACACCCTCGTCGCCATGGGCTTCCCGTCCGAGCACCGCGTCTGGGAGGGGTTCTACCCCTCCATCCACCGCCCGGGCCGTTCCGAGGAATAGCGCCGCCGCCCGCCGAGGAGTAGCGCCGCCGCCCGCCTGCGCACCATCCCGCGGGTCCGCCCCCGCCTCCCCGTGGGCATGAAAGTTAGTCAGCGATAACTAACCTGAGATCAGAGGGGCCGACATGCACCAGCCAGCAGCCCGCCGCGGTTCCGCCGCCTGGGCCCTCGTCATCACCAGCGCCGCCGGCTTCATGGCGGCCCTCGACAACCTCGTCGTCACCACCGCCCTCCCCTCGATCCGCGAGGACCTCGGCGGAGCACTCCACGACCTCGAATGGACGGTGAGCGCCTACACCCTCACCTTCGCCGTCCTGCTCATGTTCGGCGCCGCCCTCGGCGACCGCTTCGGCCGCCGCCGGCTCTTCCTCGTCGGACTCGCCGTCTTCACCGCCGCCTCCGCCGCGGCCGCCCTCGCCCCCGGCATCGACGCCCTGATCGCCGCCCGCGCCGCCCAGGGCGTCGGCGCCGCGATCATGATGCCGCTCACGCTCACCCTCCTCACCGCCGCCGTCCCGGCCGCCCGCCGGGGCGCCGCCTTCGGCATCTGGGGCGCCGTCCAGGGGCTCGCCGTCGCCTCCGGGCCCCTCATCGGCGGCACCCTCACCGAACACCTCTCCTGGCAGTGGATCTTCTGGCTGAACGTCCCGCTCGGCCTCGCCCTGCTGCCGCTCGCCCGGCTGCGCCTGGCCGAGTCGCACGGCACCGGCGCCCGCCTCGACATCACGGGCACGCTCCTCGCCAGCGGCGGCCTGTTCGGCATCGTGTACGCGCTCATCCGCGGGCCCATCGACGGCTGGACCTCCGCGACCGTCCTCACCGGACTGATCGCCGGAGCCGCCCTCCTCGGCGGATTCGTCCACCACGGCATCCGCGCCAGGGCGCCGATGCTGCCCATGCGGCTCTTCCGCAACCGGGCGTTCTCCGGCATCAACGCGGCCAGCCTGCTGATGTTCCTCGGCATGTTCGGCTCGATCTTCCTGCTCAGCCAGTTCATGCAGGGCGTCCTCGGCTACTCGCCCACCGAGTCCGGGCTGCGGATGCTCCCCTGGACCGGCATGCCGATGCTCGTCGCACCGCTCGCCGGCGCCCTGTCCGACCGGATCGGCGGCCGCCCCGTCGTCGCCGCCGGTCTCGCCCTCCAGGCGATCGGCCTCGCGTGGTTCGCCCTCGTCCTGGCGCCCGACGTCTCGTACGCAGCCCAGCTGCCGGCCCTCGTCGTCAGCGGAGTCGGCATGGCGCTGTACTTCGCACCGGCGGCCAACCTCGTGATGTCCAGCGTCCGCCCCTCCGAACAGGGCATCGCCTCCGGCGCCAACAACGCGCTGCGCGAGGTCGGCGGCGCGCTCGGCGTCGCCGTGATGCCGCCAACAACGCGCTGCGCGAGGTCGGCGGCGCGCTCGGCGTCGCCGTGATGGCCTCGATCTTCGCCGCCCAGGGCGGCTACGAGTCCGGCCGGAGCTTCGTCGACGGGCTGGTGCCCGCGCTGTGGGTCGGCGCCGGGGCCGTCGCCCTCGGCGCGGTGGCCGTGCTCTTCGCGCCCTCCCGTCGCCAGGAGGCCCGCCGCAAGGCCGAGGCGGAGGCGGAGGCCGGCGAGAAGGACCTGGTCGGCGTGTGAGCGGGTCCTCGCGCCCCGGCCGCGAGACACCTCCTAGCCGCCCCGGCCGGGAGACGAAACGTCTCCCGGCCGGGGCGGCCCCGTACCCTTGAGCCCGTGCAGCCTCTTCTCGACGCCCCCCTCGCGCCCCTGACCACCTTCCGCCTCGGCGGCCCCGCGGCCCGGCTCGTCACCGCCACCACGGACGACGAGGTGGTCGCGGCGGTCCGCGAGGCCGACGCCACGGGAACGCCGCTGCTGATCATCGGCGGCGGCTCCAACCTCGTCATCGGCGACAAGGGCTTCGACGGCACCGCCCTGCGCATCGCCACCCGCGGCTTCGCCCTCGACGGCACGCGGCTGGAACTCGCCGCCGGCGAGGTCTGGACCGACGCCGTCGCCCGCACGGTCGAGGCCGGACTCGCCGGGATCGAGTGCCTGGCCGGCATCCCCGGCTCGGCCGGCGCCACCCCGATCCAGAACGTCGGCGCCTACGGGCAGGACGTCTCCGCCACCGTGACCGAGGTCGTCGCCTACGACCGGCGCGCCGAGGAGACCGTCACCCTCACCAACGCCGAGTGCGCCTTCTCGTACCGCCACAGCCTCTTCAAGGAGCACCCCGAGCGGTACGTGGTGCTCCGGGTCCGCTTCGAGCTGGAGGACGCGGACGGGCTGTCCGCGCCGGTCAAGTACGCCGAGACCGCCCGCGCCCTCGGCGTCGAGGCGGGCGACCGGGTGCCGCTCGCCCGGGCCCGCGAGACCGTCCTGAGCCTGCGCGGCGGCAAGGGCATGGTCCTCGACCCCGCGGATCACGACACCTGGTCCGCGGGCTCCTTCTTCACCAACCCGATCCTCACGGCGGGGGAGTACGAGACCTTCCTCACCCGCGTCGCCGCTCGCCTCGGCGCGGACGTCACCCCGCCGGCCTTCCCCGCCGGCGAGGACGGTGCCGTGAAGACCTCCGCCGCCTGGCTGATCGACCGGGCCGGGTTCACCAAGGGGTACGGGTCCGGGCCCGCGCGCATCTCGACCAAGCACACCCTCGCGCTGACCAACCGCGGCGAGGCGACCACCGAGGACCTGCTCGCGCTGGCCCGGGAGGTCGTCGCCGGCGTCCACGAGGCCTTCGGGATCACCCTGGTCAACGAGCCCGTGACGGTGGGCGTCAGCCTGTAATCATGTGTGCCGGACCCGCGCGGCCCCCCCAGGCTGACGGGATGCGACTCACGGCCCGGGAGCACCGGATCCGCGCGGGGCGGCACGAGCACCGGATCGTCCAGCCGTGGCCGCCGCTGCGGCACACCACCGTCAACTCGCCCCTCCACGACCGCTGGGGCTACCTGGTCGGCGACCACGACGGCCTCGCCAGGCTCGCCGGACTCTTCTCCTTCGCCGCGTTCTCCCGGCACACCCTCGTCCACGTCCCGCTGCGCGACAGCCTCCCGCGCGCCTACGCGCCGGGCACCCCCGTCGACCTCGTCCTCGCCCACCGGGACACCGGCGGCCTGCGCCCCTCCGCCTGGCCCGCGCTGCGCGCCCGGCTCCGCGACGGGCGGCCGCTGACCCTCCGTACGGACGAGCGGCGCACCGCCGGCCGGGCCGCCGCCTGGGAGGCGGCCCCCGAGCGGGTCGCCGGACGGCTGCGGACCGCCGTGCACGCCCGCACGCTCTTCCTCCTCGGCGACCGGGACACGTTCTGCGCCGCCGCCGGGGAGCTCGCCGCCGCGGCCGGACACGGGCCGCTGCACGAGCGGGCCCCGCAGGGCCACGACATCCTGCTCGCCTCGCTGACCCCGCTCCTGGAGCAGCCCGCGTCCGGGCCGGACCGCACCGAGCTGGACATCGGCTTCCAGGCCCGGCCCCCGCTGCACCGCTTCACCCCGCCGGGGCGGCCAGCCAGTCGTCGATCCCGGACAGCAGCTTCCCCCTGACGTCCTCCGGCGCCGCCGAGCCCCGGACCGACTGCCGGGCCAGCTCCGCCAGTTCCTCGTCCGTGAAGTCGTGGTGCCTGCGGGCGATCTCGTACTGCGCAGCCAGCCGGGACCCGAAGAGCAGGGGATCGTCCGCGCCGAGGGCCATCGGCACCCCCGCGTCGAAGAGCGTCCGCAGCGGGACGTCCTCGTGCTTCTCGTACACCCCGAGGGCCACGTTGGACGCCGGGCAGACCTCGCAGGTCACGCCTCGCTCCGCGAGCCTGCGCAGCAGCCGCGGGTCCTCCGCGGACCGGACCCCGTGGCCGACCCGGGACGCCCGCAGGTCGTCCAGGCAGTCCCGTACCGACGAGGGCCCCGTCAGTTCGCCGCCGTGCGGCGCCGCGAGCAGGCCGCCCTCGCGCGCGATGGCGAAGGCCCGGTCGAAGTCGCGCGCCAGGCCGCGCCGCTCGTCGTTGGAGAGCCCGAAGCCGACCACGCCCCGGTCCGCGAACCGCACCGCGAGCCGGGCGAGCGTCCGCGCCTCCAGGGGGTGCTTCATCCGGTTCGCCGCGACCAGCACCCGCATCCCGAGCCCGGTCTCCCGCGAGGCCGAGTCGACCGCGTCGAGGATGATCTCCAGCGCGGGGATGAGTCCGCCGAGGTGCGGGGCGTACGAGGTGGGGTCGACCTGGATCTCCAGCCAGCCCGAGCCGTCCCGGACGTCCTCCTGGGCCGCCTCGCGGACGAGCCGCTGGATGTCCTCGGGCGCGCGCAGGCAGGAGCGTGCGATGTCGTACAGCCGCTGGAAGCGGAACCAGCCGCGCTCGTCGGTCGCCCGCAGCTTCGGCGGCGTACCGCTGCTCAGCGCCTCGGGGAGGTGCACGCCGTACTTGTCGGCCAGCTCGATGAGGGTGGTGGGCCGCATCGAGCCGGTGAAGTGCAGATGCAGATGGGCCTTGGGCAGCAGGGTGAGATCGCGGTAGACGTGCTCCATTGGCTGATCCTGCCGCACCCGAACGGAGGAAGGCACCCCGTTTCCCCGATCGGGTTCTTGCCCGAACGCAGAAACGGGCCCCCGGCTCCGAGGAACCGGGGGCCCGCGAGGAGTGCGGTCAGTCCGTCGCCTCGGCGAGGAGCTTCTGCAGGCGGGACACGCCCTCCGCCAGGTCCTCGTCGCCCAGCGCGTACGACAGGCGCAGGTAGCCCGGCGTGCCGAAGGCCTCGCCCGGGACGACCGCGACCTCGGCCTCGTCCAGGATCAGGGCGGCCAGCTCGACGGAGGTCTGCGGGCGCTTGCCGCGGATCTCCTTGCCGAGCAGCCCCTTCACCGAGGGGTAGGCGTAGAAGGCGCCCTCGGGGGTGGGGCAGTACACGCCCTCGATCTCGTTGAGCATCCGCACGATCGTCTGGCGGCGGCGGTCGAACGCCGTCCGCATCTCCGCGACGGCGTCCAGGTTCCCCGAGACGGCGGCGAGAGCGGCGATCTGCGCCACGTTGCTCACGTTGGAGGTGGCGTGCGACTGCAGGTTCGTCGCGGCCTTCACGACGTCCTTGGGGCCCACGATCCACCCGACGCGCCAGCCGGTCATCGCGTACGTCTTCGCCACGCCGTTGACCACGATGCACTTGTCGCGGAGCTCGGGGACGATCGCCGGAAGCGAGGTGAACTTCGCGTCGCCGTAGACCAGGTGCTCGTAGATCTCGTCCGTCAGCACCCACAGGCCGTGCTCGACGGCCCAGCGGCCGATCGCCTCGGCGTCGGCCTCGGAGTACACCGCGCCGGTCGGGTTGGACGGCGACACGAAGAGGACGACCTTGGTGCGCTCCGTGCGGGCGGCCTCCAGCTGCTCGACCGAGACCCGGTAGCCGGTGGTCTCGTCGGCGACGACCTCCACCGGGACGCCGCCCGCGAGGCGGATCGACTCGGGGTAGGTGGTCCAGTACGGGGCCGGGACGATGACCTCGTCGCCCGGGTCGAGGATCGCGGCGAACGCCTCGTAGATGGCCTGCTTGCCGCCGTTGGTCACCAGGACCTGGGAGGCGTCGACCTCGTAGCCGGAGTCGCGCAGCGTCTTCGCGGCGATCGCGGCCTTCAGCTCGGGCAGGCCGCCGGCCGGCGTGTAGCGGTGGTACTTCGGGTTCTTGCAGGCCTCGACGGCCGCATCGACGATGTAGTCCGGAGTGGGGAAGTCGGGCTCACCCGCGCCGAAACCGATCACCGGGCGCCCGGCGGCCTTGAGGGCCTTGGCCTTGGCGTCGACGGCGAGGGTGGCGGACTCGGAGATCGCACCGATCCGGGCGGAGACCCGACGCTCGGTGGGAGGGGTAGCAGCGCTCATACGGCCCATCGTCCCAGACCTCATCAAGGCCCGGCACACAGGTTTCACGGACCGGACAGGAACGGTCATTCCCGGTCGTACGCGCGTCCGGGAGCAGGCCCGTCGTGGTTCCTGTTCGACGCGAGGGCCCCCGACCACGTATGCTCACTCCTCGTTGGCCCGCACCGACCACATCTCACGATGCGGTACGTTGAGGACACCAGCAAAGGGTCGTAGCTCAATTGGTAGAGCACCGGTCTCCAAAACCGGCGGTTGGGGGTTCAAGTCCCTCCGGCCCTGCTACACACACCGCCAGGTGTTGTGCGCATGTACGTACTTCATTGCACCGCCGTGCGGCTCCACCCGGGCGCGGCACGGCCGACCCGGAATCAGGTGAGAGATCGTGACGGACGCCGTAGGCTCCATCGACATGCCTGATGCCGACGACGAGGCCGCAGAGTCGAAGAAGAAGTCCCGCAAGGGCGGGAAGCGCGGAAAGAAGGGCCCCCTGGGCCGTCTCGCGCTCTTCTACCGCCAGATCGTCGCGGAACTCCGCAAGGTCGTCTGGCCCACGCGCAGCCAGCTCTCGACGTACACCACCGTGGTGATTGTCTTCGTCGTCATCATGATCGGCCTCGTCACCGTGATTGACTATGGCTTCCAGGAAGCAGTCAAGTACGTCTTCGGCTGACTTTTTGTTCCACCCCATCTGTATCGCAGGAAGAAGCAGCCACCGTGTCTGACGCGAACCTGAACGACGCCTTCGAGTCCGAGTCCGCCGAGGACGAGCGGGACATCGTCGAGGCCGCCGACGAGGACCAGGCAGACGCTGCTGACGACGCCGCCGCCGAGGAAGCCGCTCTCGAGGTCGAGGACGCCGAGGACGAGGCGGAGACCGACGAGGACGCGGAGGACGACGAGTCCGTCGCCGCCGAGGTCGAGGACGACGCCGCGGACGCCGACGAGGAGGCCGAGCCGGCCGCCCCGGTCGACCCGGTCGCCGCGCTCCGCGAGGAGCTGCGCACCCTGCCCGGCGAGTGGTACGTCATCCACACCTACGCGGGCTACGAGAAGCGCGTGAAGGCCAACCTCGAGCAGCGTGCCGTCTCGCTCAACGTCGAGGACTTCATCTACCAGGCCGAGGTCCCCGAGGAAGAGATCGTCCAGATCAAGGGCGGCGAGCGGAAGAACGTCAAGCAGAACAAGCTTCCCGGCTACGTTCTCGTCCGCATGGACCTGACGAACGAGTCCTGGGGCGTCGTCCGCAACACCCCCGGTGTCACCGGCTTCGTGGGCAACGCCTACGACCCGTACCCGCTGACCCTGGACGAGATCGTCAAGATGCTCGCCCCGGAGGCCGAGGAGAAGGCCGCCCGCGAGGCCGCCGAGGCCGAGGGCAAGCCGGCTCCGGCCCGCAAGCTGGAGGTCCAGGTGCTGGACTTCGAGGTCGGCGACTCGGTCACCGTCACCGACGGCCCCTTCGCCACCCTCCAGGCGACCATCAACGAGATCAACCCCGACTCGAAGAAGGTCAAGGGCCTCGTCGAGATCTTCGGTCGCGAGACCCCGGTCGAGCTCAGCTTCGACCAGATCCAGAAGAACTGATCTCACAAGTTTCCGACCAGGTCAGAGTGGCTCTCGCAGCCGCTCTGACCTGCTCGGTTTTTGGCCGCGCGTGTATACCCGTTATCGTTGTGCGGTATGCCTCCATCCGGATGACCGGATGGCGGGCTGAACACTCTCACTAGGACCCGGAGAGAGCAATGCCTCCCAAGAAGAAGAAGGTCACGGGGCTTATCAAGCTCCAGATCAACGCTGGTGCGGCCAACCCGGCCCCGCCGGTCGGTCCCGCGCTGGGCCAGCACGGCGTCAACATCATGGAGTTCTGCAAGGCCTACAACGCCGCGACCGAGTCGCAGCGTGGCATGGTCGTGCCGGTGGAGATCACGGTCTACGAAGACCGCTCCTTCACCTTCATCACCAAGACTCCGCCGGCCGCCAAGCTGATCCTCAAGGCCGCGGGTGTGGACAAGGGCTCCGGCGAGCCGCACAAGACCAAGGTCGCCAAGCTCACGGCCGCCCAGGTCCGCGAGATCGCCACGGTCAAGCTCCCCGACCTGAACGCCAACGACCTGGACGCCGCGTCCAAGATCATCGCTGGCACCGCCCGTTCCATGGGCATCACGGTCGAGGGCTGATCAGCCCCCTCGTGACCTAGTGGTAGGACCAGCGCCGGTCCGCACCACGACTCCATACCTGCCACGCGGCGACAGCCGCATGGTGTAACTGCACAGGAGAAGCAGTGAAGCGCAGCAAGGCCCTCCGCGCAGCGGACGCCAAGATCGACAGCGAGAAGCTCTACGCTCCGCTCGAGGCCGTCCGTCTCGCCAAGGAGACCTCCAGCACGAAGTTCGACGGCACCGTCGAGGTCGCCTTCCGCCTGGGTGTCGACCCGCGCAAGGCCGACCAGATGGTCCGTGGCACCGTGAACCTTCCGCACGGCACCGGCAAGACCGCCCGGGTCCTGGTCTTCGCGACCGGTGACCGTGCCGAGGCCGCGATCGCCGCGGGCGCCGACATCGTCGGCTCCGACGAGCTCATCGACGAGATCTCCAAGGGCAACCGCCTGAACGAGTTCGACGCCGTCGTCGCCACCCCGGACCTCATGGGCAAGGTCGGCCGCCTCGGCCGCGTCCTCGGCCCGCGTGGTCTCATGCCGAACCCCAAGGTCGGCACCGTCACCCCCGATGTCGCCAAGGCTGTCAACGACATCAAGGGCGGCAAGATCGAGTTCCGCGTCGACAAGCACTCGAACCTGCACTTCATCATCGGCAAGGTCTCCTTCGATGACACGAAGCTGGTCGAGAACTACGCCGCGGCGCTCGAGGAGATCCTCCGTCTGAAGCCGTCCGCCGCCAAGGGTCGCTACATCAAGAAGGCGACCGTCACGACGACGATGGGCCCCGGCGTCCCGCTGGACTCCAACCGCACCCGCAACCTCCTCGTCGAGGAGGACCCGGCCGCGGTCTGAGCCCATCAGGCTCACTGAGTGGTCAGCCGGCCCCACACCTCCTCCGAGGTGCGGGGCCGGCTTCTTGTTACCGTCCGGGGGACGGAGATCGTCGATCAAGGGTGGGGAACGACATGAGCAGGTCCGTGTGGAAGCGCGCCGCGGTGGCCCTGACGGCCGCCACCCTCCTGGCGGGCGCCGCGGGATGCCAGGACGGCGACACGGGGCCGGAGTCCTCCGGAGCCTCCGCTACGGCCAAGCCGGGCACGCAGGTCTCGGAGCAGGCCGCGGAGGCCCTCCGGGCCGCCCGCACCAAGGCCTCGGGGGCGAAGAGCGCCAAGGTCGAGATGCGGCTCAGCGTCGCGGGCGGCACGGCGCCCGGCAGCAGCACCTTCACCGGGGTGCAGGCCTGGGGCCCGCAGGCCGCCGAGCTGAAGGTCTCCGACTCCTCGTACCTGGCCGCCATCCCCGGCGCGCCCGCCGAGACGCGCGTGGTCACGACCGGCGGGACCACCTACGTGGACCTGGGCGCCGACCTGACCGCGCAGACGGGCGGCAAGCGCTGGCTGAGGGCGCAGCCCGAGGGGGCCGCCGCGGGCGACGAGCTGATGCTCCAGCTGACCGGCGGCCTCGCCGCCGTGAACATGGACCTGCCCAAGGAACTCGGGCTGCTCGCCGGGTCCTCGGCGGTCGAGCACCTCGGAGCCGCGAAGGGCACCGACGCCCGGGCGGAGGGGTACCGCGGGGAGCTCCCCGACGGGCGGACCATGGAGGTCTGGATCGGTGCGGACGGGTACCCGGTGAAGAGCGTCGTCCGCACGGAGAGCGGGGAGTCGGTCACCTCGCTCACCACGACCTACGCCGACTACGGCGCCGAGGCCGGCTTCCGCGCACCGCCCGCGGGGGACACCGTCGACTTCGTCGAGCTGCTGAAGAAGGTCCTGGCCGGGGGCGGTCGGGGCTGATTTGCCCCCGGGCGTGTCGGTCACGTACTCTTCCGAGGAAGCCAAAGACCGCTGGTCGTCACTGTGCCGTCAAGGTGCGGTGGCCGAAGGATTCGCTGTGACGCGAACGACCCGCGCAGGTGATTGTGGAAGAGTTCCCGGATCTTCGTGATGCGGTTGAGCTGAGCCCCGAGCGCCTGCGCCCGGGGCGTTTTTGTTGTGGCAGCGCCTTCTGAGCGGTCCTCATCACCCGGAAGGAGGCCGACGCTCTATGGCAAGGCCCGACAAGGCTGCCGCGGTAGCCGAGCTTGAGGACAAGTTCCGCAGCTCGAACGCCGTCGTGCTGACCTCGTACACGGGGCTCACCGTGGCGCAGCTCAAGACGCTGCGTCGTTCGCTCGGTGAGAACGCCCAGTACGCCGTGGTGAAGAACACGCTGACCAAGATTGCGGCCAACCAGGCCGGCATCTCCGCGCTGGACGACCAGCTTGCTGGTTCGACCGCGGCCGCCTTCGTCACCGGTGACCCGGTGGAGTCGGCGAAGGCTCTGCGTGACTTCGCCAAGGAGAACCCGAACCTCGTCATCAAGGGCGGTGTCCTTGACGGCAAGGCGCTGTCCGCCGACGAGTTCAAGAAGCTCGCGGACCTCGAGTCCCGCGAGGTTCTGCTCAGCAAGCTGGCCGGCGCGTTCAAGGGCAAGCAGTCGCAGACTGCCTCGCTCCTCCAGGCGCTGCCGTCGAAGTTCGTCCGCACCGCGGAGGCGCTTCGCGTCAAGCTCGCCGAGCAGGGCGGTGCCGAGTAATTCGGCTCGCGTCATGATCTGCGCCGCCTAGGCGCAGGTCGTAGCGGGCCGTAACGCCCGCCTCTCTATACATCCGGCACCTGCCGAATTAGTGGAAGGATCGCCCATCATGGCGAAGCTCTCTCAGGACGACCTCCTCGCCCAGTTCGAGGAGATGACCCTCATCGAGCTCTCCGAGTTCGTGAAGGCCTTCGAGGAGAAGTTCGACGTCACCGCCGCCGCGGCCGTCGCCGTTGCCGCCCCGGGTCAGGGTGGTGGCGACGCCGCCGCCGCCGCCGAGGAGCAGGACGAGTTCGACGTCATCCTCGAGGGTGCCGGCGACAAGAAGATCCAGGTCATCAAGGTCGTGCGCGAGCTCACCTCCCTGGGCCTCAAGGAGGCCAAGGACCTCGTCGACGGCACCCCGAAGCCGGTCCTCGAGAAGGTCGCGAAGGAGGCCGCCGAGAAGGCTGCCGAGTCCCTCAAGGCCGCCGGCGCCTCCGTCACGGTCAAGTAAGACCGTTTCGGCTCGCTGAGCTGACTCCTGCCCCCGTGTAACGCGGGGGCAGCGAAAGGCGATCACCCTTGTGGGTGGTCGCCTTTCGGCGTTCCCCGGGAAGGGCGTGGCGGGGGCTCGACGGCCGCCGGGAGCGGAGTATGGTGATCTTCGCCGTGCGCCCCGCAGACCGGGGGGCCTTGACGAACCGCACGCAGCGCGCAATTCTCAGGACGCGTCGTCACAACGATCCGTATCCGAGGCATGGATCGACGACTGAACGGGCAGTATCGAGGTGCGCCGCACGGCGCGAGGTACGGCGGAGTTGAGAGCAACGAGGGTCGCGAATTATTCGCCCTGGACATCAGTGAGCCAAGTGGCTACACTGACCCTTTGCGCTGCCTGTTAGCTGCCCCCTGCCCGTCACCAGGGGCATACCTTCGCATCCGCTGCATCGGCCGACCCCGTCTGACCTGGCCTTTCGGTCATCTCAGGAAACGTCTGCCATGAAGCTCTGCTGGGGACCGGTACGCGCGTAGTGAGTCCGAGCCCTCGGAAGGACCCCCTCTTGGCCGCCTCGCGCAACGCCTCGACCAATACGAACAACGGCGCAAGCACCGCCCCGCTGCGCATCTCCTTTGCAAAGATCAAGGAGCCCCTCGAGGTTCCGAACCTCCTCGCGCTGCAGACCGAGAGCTTTGACTGGCTGCTCGGCAACGCCGCCTGGAAGGCTCGCGTCGAGGCTGCCCTTGAGTCGGGACAGGACGTCCCCAGGAAGTCCGGTCTGGAGGAGATCTTCGAGGAGATCTCTCCGATCGAGGACTTCTCCGGGTCGATGTCGCTGACCTTCCGCGACCACCGCTTCGAGCCGCCGAAGAACTCGATCGACGAGTGCAAGGACCGTGACTTCACGTACGGCGCCCCGCTCTTCGTCACCGCCGAGTTCACCAACAACGAGACCGGCGAGATCAAGTCCCAGACGGTCTTCATGGGCGACTTCCCGCTCATGACGAACAAGGGCACCTTCGTCATCAACGGCACCGAGCGTGTCGTGGTGTCGCAGCTGGTCCGTTCGCCGGGTGTCTACTTCGACTCCTCCATCGACAAGACGTCCGACAAGGACATCTTCTCCGCCAAGATCATCCCGTCCCGGGGTGCCTGGCTGGAGATGGAGATCGACAAGCGTGACCTGGTCGGTGTCCGCATCGACCGCAAGCGCAAGCAGTCCGTCACCGTCCTGCTCAAGGCTCTCGGCTGGACCACCGAGCAGATCCTGCAGGAGTTCGGCGAGTACGAGTCCATGCGCGCCACCCTGGAGAAGGACCACACCCAGGGCCAGGACGACGCGCTGCTCGACATCTACCGCAAGCTGCGTCCGGGCGAGCCGCCGACCCGTGAGGCCGCTCAGACGCTGCTCGAGAACCTCTACTTCAACCCGAAGCGCTACGACCTCGCCAAGGTCGGCCGCTACAAGGTGAACAAGAAGCTCGGCGCCGACGAGCCGCTGGACGCCGGCGTGCTCACCACCGACGACGTCATCGCCACGATCAAGTACCTGGTCAAGCTCCACGCGGGCGAGACCGAGACGATCGGCGAGAACGGCAACGAGATCGTCGTCGAGACCGACGACATCGACCACTTCGGCAACCGTCGTCTGCGCAACGTCGGCGAGCTCATCCAGAACCAGGTCCGCACGGGTCTGGCTCGTATGGAGCGCGTCGTGCGCGAGCGCATGACCACCCAGGACGTCGAGGCGATCACGCCGCAGACCCTGATCAACATCCGGCCGGTCGTCGCCTCCATCAAGGAGTTCTTCGGCACCAGCCAGCTGTCGCAGTTCATGGACCAGAACAACCCGCTGTCGGGTCTGACGCACAAGCGTCGTCTCTCGGCGCTGGGTCCCGGTGGTCTGTCCCGTGAGCGGGCCGGCTTCGAGGTCCGAGACGTGCACCCGTCCCACTACGGACGCATGTGCCCGATCGAGACCCCCGAAGGCCCGAACATCGGTCTGATCGGTTCGCTCGCCTCGTACGGCCGCGTCAACGCGTTCGGCTTCATCGAGACGCCGTACCGCAAGGTCGTCGACGGCCAGGTCACCGACGAGGTCGACTACGTCACGGCCGACGAGGAGGACCGCTTCGTCATCGCGCAGGCCAACGCCGCGCTCAACGACGACCTGCAGTTCACCGAGCCCCGTGTCCTGGTCCGCAAGCGTGGCGGCGAGGTCGACTACGTCGAGCCGTCGGACGTGGACTACATGGACGTCTCGCCGCGCCAGATGGTGTCGGTCGCGACCGCCATGATCCCGTTCCTCGAGCACGACGACGCCAACCGTGCCCTCATGGGCGCGAACATGATGCGTCAGGCGGTGCCGCTGATTAAGTCGGAGGCCCCGCTCGTCGGCACCGGCATGGAGTACCGCTGCGCCACCGACGCCGGCGACGTGCTCAAGGCCGAGAAGGACGGTGTCGTCCAGGAGCTCTCCGCGGACTACGTCACCGTCGCCAACGACGACGGCACGTACATCACGTACCGCCTGCACAAGTTCTCGCGCTCGAACCAGGGCACCTCGGTCAACCAGAAGGTCGTCGTCGACGAGGGCGACCGCGTGATCGAGGGCCAGGTCCTCGCCGACGGTCCCGCCACCGAAGACGGCGAGATGGCGCTCGGCAAGAACCTGCTCGTGGCGTTCATGCCGTGGGAGGGCCACAACTACGAGGACGCGATCATCCTGTCGCAGCGCCTCGTGCAGGACGACGTCCTCTCCTCGATCCACATCGAGGAGCACGAGGTCGACGCCCGTGACACCAAGCTCGGCCCGGAGGAGATCACCCGGGACATCCCGAACGTCTCCGAGGAGGTCCTCGCCGACCTCGACGAGCGCGGCATCATCCGTATCGGTGCCGAGGTCGTCGCCGGCGACATCCTCGTCGGCAAGGTCACGCCCAAGGGCGAGACCGAGCTGACCCCGGAGGAGCGCCTGCTCCGCGCGATCTTCGGTGAGAAGGCGCGTGAGGTCCGTGACACCTCGCTGAAGGTCCCGCACGGCGAGATCGGCAAGATCATCGGCGTCCGCGTCTTCGACCGCGAGGAGGGCGACGAGCTTCCCCCGGGCGTGAACCAGCTGGTCCGCGTCTACGTCGCCCAGAAGCGCAAGATCACCGACGGTGACAAGCTCGCCGGCCGTCACGGCAACAAGGGCGTCATCTCGAAGATCCTGCCGATCGAGGACATGCCGTTCCTGGAGGACGGCACCCCGGTCGACATCATCCTCAACCCGCTGGGTGTCCCGTCCCGAATGAACCCGGGACAGGTCCTGGAGATCCACCTCGGCTGGCTCGCCAGCCGCGGCTGGGACGTCTCCGGCCTCGCGGACGAGTGGGCGCAGCGCCTCCAGGCGATCGGCGCCGACCAGGTCGCCCCCGGCACCAACGTCGCGACCCCGGTCTTCGACGGTGCGCGTGAGGACGAGCTGGCGGGTCTGCTCAACCACACCATCCCGAACCGCGACGGCGAGCGCATGGTGCTCCCGACCGGTAAGGCGAGGCTGTTCGACGGCCGCTCCGGCGAGCCGTTCCCGGACCCGATCTCCGTCGGGTACATGTACATCCTCAAGCTGCACCACCTGGTCGACGACAAGCTGCACGCGCGTTCGACCGGCCCGTACTCGATGATCACCCAGCAGCCGCTGGGTGGTAAGGCCCAGTTCGGTGGCCAGCGCTTCGGTGAGATGGAGGTGTGGGCGCTGGAGGCTTACGGCGCCGCGTACGCCCTCCAGGAGCTGCTGACGATCAAGTCCGACGACGTGACCGGCCGCGTGAAGGTCTACGAGGCCATCGTCAAGGGCGAGAACATCCCTGAGCCCGGCATCCCCGAGTCCTTCAAGGTGCTCATCAAGGAGATGCAGTCCCTGTGCCTCAACGTGGAGGTGCTGTCCTCGGACGGCATGTCCATCGAGATGCGCGACACCGACGAGGACGTCTTCCGCGCAGCGGAGGAGCTCGGCATCGACCTGTCCCGGCGCGAGCCGAGCAGCGTCGAAGAGGTCTGACGGGAGTCCGGTCGGGGGCTCGGCGATTTCACCGCCGAGTCCCCGGCCGGCCCCAGGACCCCCGTATCAGACCCCAAAGCCTTACAACCCTGAGAGGGATTGACGCATAGTGCTCGACGTCAACTTCTTCGACGAGCTCCGGATCGGTCTGGCCACCGCTGACGACATCCGTCAGTGGAGCCACGGCGAGGTCAAGAAGCCGGAGACCATCAACTACCGCACGCTCAAGCCCGAGAAGGACGGACTCTTCTGCGAGAAGATCTTCGGTCCGACCCGGGACTGGGAGTGCTACTGCGGCAAGTACAAGCGCGTCCGCTTCAAGGGCATCATCTGTGAGCGGTGTGGCGTCGAGGTCACCCGCGCCAAGGTGCGCCGTGAGCGGATGGGCCACATCGAGCTGGCCGCTCCCGTCACTCACATCTGGTACTTCAAGGGCGTTCCGTCGCGCCTCGGCTACCTGCTCGACCTCGCCCCGAAGGACCTGGAGAAGGTCATCTACTTCGCGGCGTACATGATCACGTACGTCGACGACGAGCGTCGTACGCGTGACCTGCCCTCGCTGGAGGCGCACGTCTCCGTCGAGCGCCAGCAGATCGAGAACCGTCGCGACTCCGACCTGGAGGCCCGCGCCAAGAAGCTCGAGAACGACCTCGGCGAGCTGGAGGCCGAGGGCGCCAAGGCCGACGTGCGCCGCAAGGTGCGCGAGGGTGCCGAGCGCGAGATGAAGCAGCTGCGCGACCGCGCGCAGCGCGAGATCGACCGTCTGGACGAGGTCTGGTCGCGCTTCAAGAACCTCAAGGTCCAGGACCTGGAGGGCGACGAGCTCCTCTACCGCGAGCTGCGTGACCGCTTCGGCACGTACTTCGACGGTTCGATGGGTGCCGCGGCGCTGCAGAAGCGCCTGGAGTCCTTCGACCTGGAGGAGGAGGCCGAGCGCCTCCGCGAGATCATCCGCACCGGCAAGGGCCAGAAGAAGACCCGTGCGCTCAAGCGCCTCAAGGTCGTCTCCGCGTTCCTGCAGACCGCGAACAGCCCCAAGGGCATGGTTCTCGACTGCGTGCCGGTCATCCCGCCGGACCTGCGTCCCATGGTGCAGCTGGACGGTGGCCGCTTCGCGACCTCCGACCTGAACGACCTGTACCGCCGCGTGATCAACCGCAACAACCGTCTCAAGCGTCTGCTCGACCTCGGTGCCCCCGAGATCATCGTGAACAACGAGAAGCGGATGCTCCAGGAGGCGGTCGACGCCCTCTTCGACAACGGCCGTCGCGGTCGCCCGGTCACGGGCCCCGGCAACCGTCCGCTGAAGTCCCTCAGCGACATGCTGAAGGGCAAGCAGGGTCGTTTCCGTCAGAACCTGCTCGGCAAGCGTGTGGACTACTCCGCGCGTTCCGTCATCGTCGTCGGTCCGCAGCTGAAGCTGCACCAGTGCGGTCTCCCGAAGGCCATGGCGCTGGAGCTCTTCAAGCCGTTCGTGATGAAGCGCCTGGTCGACCTGAACCACGCGCAGAACATCAAGAGCGCCAAGCGGATGGTCGAGCGCGGCCGCACGGTCGTGTACGACGTCCTCGAAGAGGTCATCGCCGAGCACCCGGTCCTGCTGAACCGTGCGCCCACGCTGCACCGCCTCGGCATCCAGGCCTTCGAGCCCCAGCTGGTCGAGGGCAAGGCCATCCAGATCCACCCGCTCGTCTGCACCGCGTTCAACGCGGACTTCGACGGTGACCAGATGGCCGTGCACCTGCCGCTCTCCGCGGAGGCGCAGGCCGAGGCCCGCATCCTGATGCTGTCCTCGAACAACATCCTCAAGCCGGCCGACGGCCGTCCGGTCACGATGCCGACCCAGGACATGGTCCTCGGTCTGTTCTTCCTGACCACCGACGGTGAGCTCCGTGACACCAAGGGCGAGGGCCGTGCATTCGGCTCCACGGCCGAGGCGATCATGGCGTTCGACGCCGGCGAGCTCGCGCTGCAGTCGCAGATCGACATCCGCTTCCCCGTCGGCACCGTCGCTCCGCGCGGCTGGGTTCCCCCGGTCGCGGAGGAAGGGGACGACCACGTCGCCGCGGGCGAGTGGCAGCAGGGGGACTCGTTCCGCCTGCGCACCTCGCTGGGCCGCGCGCTCTTCAACGAGCTGCTGCCCGAGGACTACCCGTTCGTCGACTACTCGGTCGGCAAGAAGCAGCTCTCCGAGATCGTCAACGACCTCGCCGAGCGCTACCCCAAGGTCATCGTGGCGGCGACGCTCGACAACCTGAAGGCGGCGGGCTTCTACTGGGCGACCCGTTCCGGCGTCACCGTGGCCATCTCCGACGTCGTCGTGCCCGAGGCCAAGAAGGCCATCGTCAAGGGCTACGAGGAGCAGGACGAGAAGGTCCAGAAGCAGTACGAGCGCGGTCTCATCACGAAGGAAGAGCGCACTCAGGAGCTCATCGCGATCTGGACCAAGGCGACCAACGAGGTCGCCGAGGCGATGAACGCGAACTTCCCGAAGACGAACCCCATCTTCATGATGGTCGACTCGGGTGCCCGAGGAAACATGATGCAGATGCGTCAGATCGCGGGTATGCGTGGTCTGGTGTCGAACGCCAAGAACGAGACGATCCCGCGTCCCATCAAGGCGTCCTTCCGTGAGGGCCTCACCGTTCTGGAGTACTTCATCTCCACGCACGGTGCCCGTAAGGGTCTGGCGGACACCGCCCTGCGTACCGCCGACTCGGGTTACCTGACCCGTCGTCTGGTGGACGTCTCGCAGGACGTCATCATCCGCGAGGAGGACTGCGGCACCGAGCGCGGTCTCAAGCTGCGGATCGCCGAGCGCGGCGCCGACGGCGTCCTGCGCAAGACGGACGACGTCGAGACCTCCGTGTACGCGCGGATGCTCGCCGAGGACGTCGTCGTCGACGGCAAGGTCATCGCGCCGGCCAACGTCGACCTGGGTGACGTGCTCATCGACGCCCTCGTGGGCGCCGGTGTCGAGGAGGTCAAGACCCGCTCGGTCCTGACCTGTGAGTCCGCCGTCGGTACCTGTGCGTTCTGCTACGGCCGTTCGCTCGCCACCGGCAAGCTGGTCGACATCGGTGAGGCGGTCGGCATCATCGCCGCCCAGTCCATCGGTGAGCCCGGTACCCAGCTGACGATGCGTACCTTCCACACCGGTGGTGTGGCCGGTGACGACATCACCCAGGGTCTGCCCCGTGTCGTCGAGCTCTTCGAGGCCCGTCAGCCCAAGGGTGTCGCCCCGATCTCGGAGGCGGCCGGCCGCGTCCGCATCGAGGAGACCGAGAAGACCAAGAAGATCGTCGTCACCCCGGACGACGGCACCGACGAGACGGCGTTCCCGATCTCGAAGCGTGCCCGTCTGCTCGTGGGCGAGGGCGACCACGTCGAGGTGGGCCAGAAGCTCACCGTGGGTGCCACCAACCCGCACGACGTGCTGCGCATCCTCGGTCAGCGCGCGGTCCAGGTCCACCTGGTCGCCGAGGTCCAGAAGGTCTACAACTCGCAGGGCGTGTCGATCCACGACAAGCACATCGAGATCATCATCCGGCAGATGCTGCGCCGCGTGACGATCATCGAGTCCGGCGACGCGGAGCTGCTGCCGGGCGAGCTCGTCGAGCGCTCGAAGTTCGAGACCGAGAACCGTCGTGTGGTCACCGAGGGCGGTCACCCCGCCTCCGGCCGTCCGCAGCTGATGGGTATCACCAAGGCCTCGCTGGCGACGGAGTCCTGGCTGTCGGCCGCCTCCTTCCAGGAGACGACCCGAGTCCTGACGGATGCGGCGATCAACGCCAAGTCCGACAGCCTCATCGGCCTCAAGGAGAACGTCATCATCGGTAAGCTCATCCCGGCCGGTACGGGTCTGTCCCGCTACCGCAACATCCGGGTGGAGCCGACCGAGGAGGCCAAGGCCGCGATGTACTCGGCCGTCGGCTACGACGACATCGACTACTCGCCGTTCGGTTCGGGCTCCGGCCAGGCCGTTCCGCTGGAGGACTACGACTACGGTCCGTACAACCAGTAAGCGAGTCGCTCGACCGGAGGGCGGTCACCCCGTGGGGGTGGCCGCCCTCCGGCGTTCCCCGGGAAGGGCGGAGGGCCGCCGGCCGGTCCGCCCGCACGGGCGCCGGGTAGGTTGGCGGCCACCGACCGAGGAGCCGCCCCGTGCCCGCCGCCCGCCCCCGCCTGCTGTACGTCACCGACCTCGCCTATCCGGCCCGCGGACGGCGCTACTGCGACGAGGACATCCACCTCGCCGCGCGGCTGCGCGAGGCCTTCGACCTGGCGCTCTGCCACCCGCTCGACGCCGCGGCCCTCATGGACGGCTTCGACGCCGTCGTCGTCCGCAACAGCGGCCCGGTCATCGGCTACCAGAAGGAGTACGAGGCCTTCCGCGAGCGCGCCCTGGCCGCCGGGACCCGGGTCTACAACCCGCTCCACGGGCGCGGGGACATGGCGGGCAAGCAGTACCTCCTGGACCTGACCGCCGCCGGGCATCCCGTCATCCCCACCGTGGACCGCCCCGAGGACCTCCACCGGCTGCCCGAGTCGGCCGCGTACGCGGTCAAGCCCAAGGCCGGGGCGGATTCCATAGGCCTGCGCTTCCTGGACCGCGAGGAGCTCGCCGGCCTGGCCTACGGGGGCCTCCTCGTCCAGCCGCGGATCGACTTCCGGTACGAGGTCTCCTTCTACTTCGTCGACGACCGCTTCCAGTACGCCCTGCACGCCCCCGATCCGGACCGCCGCTGGGTCCTGGAACCGTACGAGCCCACCGCGGAGGACCTCGCCTTCGCCCGCGGCTTCGTCGACTGGAACACCCTCGACCACGGCATCCAGCGGGTGGACGCCTGCCGTGCCCCCGGCGGCGAGCTGCTCCTCGTCGAGCTGGAGGACCTCAACCCGTACCTCTCGCTGGACCGCGTCCCCGAGGAGACGCGCGAGCGCTTCGTGGGCGCCTTCACGGACTCGCTGCACCGCTTCCTCGCGGCCTGAGGCGTAGCGCGCGGTGACGGAGGGTACGCGTGGCCATTTGTTTTGACCGGAGTCCATGCGATAGGTACGCTCAAGCCTTGTGCCTGGGGTGTGCCTGGGCTCGCGTGCGTGTCCTCAACCGCAGGGCGAGTCATATATCGGCCACCGTGATCCGCGCCTTTCCGCCCTGGTGGAGAGGTCCGCGAGATTCGACACACCCGACCGCGTGGGTCGGCGAATGTTCCAGGTTAGTTTCACCGACGGCACACAGAAACCGGAGAAGTAGTGCCTACGATCCAGCAGCTGGTCCGGAAGGGCCGGCAGGACAAGGTCGAGAAGAACAAGACGCCCGCACTCGAGGGTTCCCCTCAGCGCCGCGGCGTCTGCACGCGTGTGTTCACGACCACCCCGAAGAAGCCGAACTCGGCCCTCCGTAAGGTCGCGCGTGTGCGTCTGACCTCCGGCATCGAGGTCACGGCCTACATCCCGGGTGAGGGTCACAACCTGCAGGAGCACTCGATCGTGCTCGTGCGCGGTGGCCGTGTGAAGGACCTGCCGGGTGTTCGTTACAAGATCATCCGCGGTTCCCTCGACACGCAGGGCGTCAAGAACCGTAAGCAGGCTCGCAGCCGCTACGGCGCCAAGAAGGAGAAGTAAGAATGCCTCGTAAGGGCCCCGCCCCGAAGCGCCCGGTCATCATCGACCCGGTCTACAGCTCTCCTCTTGTCACCTCGCTGATCAACAAGATCCTGCTGGACGGCAAGCGTTCCACCGCCGAGCGCATCGTGTACGGCGCCATGGAGGGTCTTCGCGAGAAGACCGGCCAGGACCCGGTCATCACGCTCAAGCGCGCTCTCGAGAACGTGAAGCCGGCCCTCGAGGTCAAGTCCCGCCGTGTCGGTGGCGCCACCTACCAGGTGCCGATCGAGGTCAAGCCGGGCCGCGCGTCCACGCTCGCCCTCCGCTGGCTCGTCGGTTACTCCCGCGCCCGTCGCGAGAAGACCATGACCGAGCGCCTCATGAACGAGCTCCTCGACGCCTCGAACGGCCTCGGTGCGGCCGTCAAGAAGCGTGAGGACACGCACAAGATGGCCGAGTCCAACAAGGCCTTCGCGCACTACCGCTGGTAGTCGCAACCCACATCGAGACCGAGAGAAGACTGAGCCGATATGGCTACCACTTCGCTTGACCTTGCCAAGGTGCGCAACATCGGCATCATGGCTCACATCGACGCGGGCAAGACGACCACCACCGAGCGGATCCTGTTCTACACCGGTGTCTCGTACAAGATCGGTGAAGTCCACGACGGCGCTGCCACGATGGACTGGATGGAGCAGGAGCAGGAGCGCGGCATCACGATCACGTCTGCCGCGACGACCTGCCACTGGCCGCTCGAGAATGTCGATCACACGATCAACATCATCGACACGCCGGGTCACGTCGACTTCACCGTCGAGGTGGAGCGTTCGCTGCGCGTGCTCGACGGTGCTGTCACCGTGTTCGACGGTGTGGCCGGCGTCGAGCCCCAGTCCGAGACCGTCTGGCGTCAGGCGGACCGCTACGGCGTGCCGCGTATCTGCTTCGTCAACAAGCTCGACCGTACGGGCGCCGAGTTCCTCCGCTGCGTCGACATGATCGTGGACCGCCTCGGCGCCGTCCCGATCGTCATGCAGCTCCCCATCGGTGCCGAGATGGACTTCCAGGGCGTCGTCGACCTGGTCCGCATGAAGGCGCTCGTCTGGTCCGCCGAGGCCAGCAAGGGCGAGATGTACGACGTCGTCGACATCCCGGCCTCGCACACCGAGCTCGCCGAGGAATGGCGCGCCAAGCTGGTCGAGACCGTCGCGGAG
>NZ_JBIBWF010000008.1:0-418856 GCF_043081085.1 Streptomyces sp. NPDC014891
CCGAGTTCACCAGCACCTACCGCATGATCGTGTGGGGCCGGCTCGTCGAAGAACGCCCGCGCAGTCAGGGAAAGCCGAAAGCGCTCGTAGGCTGAGTCCCCACACCTCCGGACGGGACGACGGGACGACCAAGTGGCACGCGTGCGTAATCGGATCGCCGGAGTCATCAGCCTCTTCGGTGAACTCCTCATCACGGCGGGCCTGGTGCTCGGCCTCTTCGTCGTCTACTCGCTGTGGTGGACGAACGTCCTCGCCGACCGCGCCGCCGACAAGGACGGCGCCCAGGTCCGCGACCGCTGGGCCGACGGACCCGGCGCGCTCGACACCAAGGACGGCATCGGCTTCCTCCACGTGCCGGCGATGGGCAACGGCGAGGTGCTGGTCAAGCAGGGCACCCAGAGCTCCATCCTCAACAACGGCGTCGCCGGCTACTACACCGATCCGATCAAGTCCGCGCTCCCGCAGGACAAGCAGGGCAACTTCACGCTCGCCGCGCACCGGGACGGACACGGCGCCAAGTTCCACAACATCCACAAGTTGAAGAACGGCGACCCGATCGTCTTCGAGTCCAAGGACACCTGGTACGTCTACAAGGTCTACAAGACGCTGCCGGAGACCACGAAGTACAACGTGGACGTCCTCCAGCCCGTCCCCGAGGAGTCGGGGAAGACGAAGCCCGGCCGGTTCATCACGCTGACGACCTGCACTCCCATGTACACCTCCGACTACCGGTACATCGTCTGGGGCGAGCTGGAGCGCACGGAGAAGGTCGACCGCGACCGGACGCCGCCGGCCGAACTGCGCTGAGCCGGGCGAGGCCGGGCGGACCTGGGCCGGGCGAGGCCGGGCGACCCGGGCCGGCAGGTGGAGACAGGGGAGGGCCCCGGCAACCACTGGTTGCCGGGGCCCTCCGCGTTCCCGCGGGTCACCGCTCGGGCGTCAGCCGAAGATGCCGCCGACGCCGCCGTTGTCCCCGTTGTCTCCGTTGCCGTCGTTCCCACCGTTCCCGCCGTTGCCGCCGCCTCCGCCGAGCGTCATGACGGTGATCGGCTGCGTGGTCGGGACCGTGGAGCCCTCCGGCGGGTTCGTGCTGAGGACCATGGCGTCCTCCTTGTCCGAACCCTTCTGGACGACGGTCAGGCCCAAGCCCTGCAGGAGGTCCCTGACCTCCTTGAACGGCTTGCCGGTCAGGCCGCCGGGGATCTGGACCTGCGTCTGCTGCGGGCCCTTGGAGACCTTCAGCGTGATCTGGGTCTCCTTGGACTGGTCCGAGGGGCCCTGCGGGGTCTGGTCGACGACGGTGCCCGCGGGCTGGTCGGAGTCGACGTCCTCCCTGGTGATGTTGGTGAAGCCGACCCCGTTCAGCTGCTGGACGGCCTGGTCGTAGCTCCGCGTCTTCACGTCGGGGAGCTGCAGCAGCTTCTGCTTCGCGACGGTGATCGTCACCTCGGAGTTGCGCTCCGCCTTGGTGCCGCCGTCGGGGTTCTGGCGCAGGACCGTGCCCGGGTCCTCGTCGGACTCCTCCTGCTCGACCTTCACCTTGAAGCCCTTGTCCTTCAGGGTCTTCTCGGCGCGCTCCTGGGACTGCTCCTGCACGTCCGGGACCTCGGCCAGCGGGGCGCCCTCGGAGACGAACACCTGGATCGTGCTGCCGGTGTCCATCTTCGCGGTGTTGTCCGCGACCGGCACCTGGCGGCAGATCGTGCCCTTGGGCTGGTCGCAGCGCTCGGTGCCGGCCTCCTGCACCTTCACCTCGGCGTTGGTCGCCCGTTCCGTCGCCACCGCGACGGTCTGGCCGACCAGCTGCGGCACGGTGATCTGGCGGGTGCCGTCCTTCTTGTCGAACAGCGAGACACCGATGAAGATGGCGCCGACGAGGACCAGGATGCCCGCGAGGGCCAGCAGGATCGTCGAGGTGTTCGACTTCTTCGGGCCACCGCGGCGGCGGTCCGGACGGTCGTCGTAGCCGTAGCCGCCGTCGTCCCCGTTGATCGGGGGCAGCATCGAGGTCTGGCCTGCCGGGTCGGCCTGGCGCAGCGCCGTCGTCGGCTGGTCCTCGGGGTAGCCGCCGTAGCCGCCGCCGTACGAGGGCGCCGCCATGCCCATCCCCATGCCCATCGCGGCGGCTGCCGCGACCGGCTGACCGTCGAGGCAGGCCTCGATGTCCGCGCGCATCTCGTCGGCGGACTGGTAGCGGTAGTCGGGGTCCTTGACCAGCGCCTTGAGGACGATCGCGTCCATCTCGGGCGTGATCTCGTGGTCGAAGTTGCTCGGCGGCTGCGGCTCCTCGCGCACGTGCTGGTACGCGACCGCGACCGGGGAGTCGCCGATGAACGGGGGGCGGACGGTGAGGAGCTCGTACAGCAGGCAGCCCGTGGAGTACAGGTCGGAGCGGGCGTCGACCTGCTCGCCCTTGGCCTGCTCGGGGGAGAGGTACTGAGCCGTGCCGATGACCGCGGCGGTCTGCGTCATGGTCATGCCCGCGTCGCCCATGGCGCGCGCGATGCCGAAGTCCATGACCTTGACCTGGCCGGTGCGCGTCAGCATGACGTTCGCCGGCTTGATGTCACGGTGCACGATGCCGGCGCGGTGCGAGTACTCCAGGGCCTGGAGGATGCCGACCGTCATCTCGAGGGTGCGCTCGGGCAGCAGCTTGCGCCCGGAGTGCAGCAGCTCACGCAGGGTCGACCCGTCGACGTACTCCATCACGATGTACGGGATGGAGACCCCGTCGACGTAGTCCTCGCCGGTGTCGTAGACCGCGACGATCGCCGGATGGTTCAGCGAGGCGGCGGACTGTGCCTCACGGCGGAACCGGGCCTGGAAGGACGGGTCACGGGCCAGGTCGGCCCGCAGCGTCTTCACGGCGACGGTGCGGCCGAGCCGGGTGTCCTGCCCGAGGTACACCTCGGCCATGCCACCACGGCCGAGCACCGAGCCCAGCTCGTACCGGCCGCCGAGGCGACGCGGCTCTTCCATAGCTAATCCAGCCCTCTCCGTCTGTCCCGACCGCACCCATGGGTGGTCCGGCGGTGTGTGCTGTTCGCGGATACGGTACCGGCCCCGGGGAGACGTTCCGCCCGGGGCCGGTAGCTGATACCTGACCGGTACCTGGCATGAACGGAGCCGGGACGTCAGCTCCGGGTCTTCAGAACCGCCTTCATCACGGCCTTCGCGATGGGGGCCGCGAGCCCGCCACCGCTGATGTCCTCACGCGAGGTGCCCGCCGAGTCCTCGACGATCACGGCGACCGCGACCGGGGAGCCCTCGGCGGTCTTCGCGTACGAGATGAACCAGGCGTAGGGACGCTTGGCGTTCTTGTCGCCGTGCTGGGCCGTACCCGTCTTGCCGCCGACCTTGACGCCGTCCATGTTCAGGTCGGCGTTGCCGCCGGTGCCGTTGGTGACGACGCTCTCCATCATCTCCTGGAGCAGCTGCGCGTTCTCCTGCGAGACCGGGCGGCTCATCTCCTCCGGCTCGGTCTTCTTGAGCAGGTCGACGTTGGGGGCGCGCAGCTCGTCGATCATGTACGGCTTCATCAGCTTGCCGTCGTTGGCGATCGCCGCTGTGACCATCGCCATCTGGAGCGGGGTCGTCGCGGTGTTGAACTGGCCGATGGAGGAGAGCGCGTTGCCGCCGCGGTCCGCCTTCTTGTCGTAGACGGAGGCGGAGGAGCGGACCGGGGTGAACTGCTCGGCGTTGAAGCCGAACTTCTCGGCCATCTCGTTCATCTTCTCGACGCCGACGTCGTCGCCGAGCTTCGCGAAGACGGAGTTGCAGGAGATGTCGAGGGCGCGCTTCAGGCTGGCGTTGGCGCAGCCCTGGGCGTGGTTGATCATCTCCCGGTTGGAGAGGGGGATCTTCCAGCCGTCGGGGGTGTCGGTCTTCGCGTCGATGTCCTTGACCTTGCCGTTCTCCAGGGCGGCGGCGGCGGTCACGACCTTGAAGACGGAGCCGGGCGGGTAGATCTCACGGATCGCGCGGTTCTGCTTGGGCTTGTTCTTGTCCTTCTCGAGGGCGACCCAGGCCTTCTCGTCCTTGGCGGAGTAGCCGGCGAACGAGGAGGGGTCGTACGAGGGGGTGGAGGCGAGCGCGAGGATCTTGCCGGTGGACGGCTCGATGGCCACGACGGCGCCGGTCTTGTCACCGAGGCCCTCGAAGGCGGCCTTCTGGGCCGCCCCGTTGAGGGTGGTGACGACGTCGCCGCCCTTCTTCTTGTCGCCGGTGAACATCGACAGCGTGCGGTCGAAGAAGAGCCGGTCGTCGTTGCCGGTGAGGATGCCGTCCTCGATCTTCTCGATCTGGTTGGCGTCGTACGCCTGCGAGGCGTAGCCGGTCACCGGGGCCCACATGGGGCCGTCGACGTAGGTGCGCTTGAACTTGTAGTACGGGTCCTTGGAGTCCACGGATCCGGTGATCGGCTTGCCGTCGACGATGATGTTGCCGCGTTCGTTGGCGTAGCGCTCGATACGGACACGGGTGTTCTTGGGGTGCGAGTTCAGTTCGTCCGCGCGGACGAACTGAACCCAGTTGTCCCGCAGGAGCAGGGCGAGGATGAGCAGGCCGCAGAAGATGGCGACCCGCCGCAGGGGCTTGTTCACGGACGGACCACCTGGGTCATCTCGGCGTCGGGGGACGGGGCGGGCGCGGGCGCCGGGCGGCGCGCGGTGTCGCTGATCCGGATCAGGATGCCGATCAGGGCCCAGTTGGCGATCACCGAGGATCCGCCGTACGCGAGGAACGGCATCGTCATACCGGTGAGCGGGATGAGGCCCATCACACCGCCGGCGACGACGAAGACCTGGAGCGCGAACGCGCCGGAGAGGCCCATCGCGAGCAGCTTGCCGAAGGGATCGCGGGCGGCGAGGGAGGTGCGGATGCCGCGCTCGACGATCAGCCCGTAGAGGAGCAGGAAGACCATCACACCGGCGAGGCCGAGCTCCTCGCCGACGGTGGCGAAGATGAAGTCGGAGTTGGCGGCGAAGCCGATGAGGTCCGAGTTGCCCTGGCCGAGACCCGTGCCGAGGATGCCGCCGGAACCGAGCGACATCAGTACCTGGGTCATCTGGTCACAGGCGTTCAGCATGTTGGGGTCCGTGGCTGTCTCCAGGCACGAGAAGGGGTCGAGCCAGGCCGCCACACGGGACTGCACGTGGCTCGCCGTGGAGCCGACGACCACGGCGCCGGCGACGGCCATCAGCAGACCCATGACGATCCAGCTGGTCCGCTCCGTCGCCACGTACAGCATGATCACGAACATGCCGAAGAACAGCAGCGAGGTGCCGAGGTCGTTCTCGAAGACCAGGATGAGGAGGCTGACCGCCCAGATCGTGATGATCGGGCCGAGGTCACGGCCGCGTGGCAGGTAGAGCCCCATGAAGCGGCGGCTTGCCAGCGCCAGCGCGTCCCGCTTCACCATCAGATAGCCGGAGAAGAACACGGCCAGGACCAGCTTGGCGAACTCACCGGGCTGGATCGAGAAGCCACCGACGTTGATCCAGATCTTGGCGCCGAAGACGTCCGTCCCGAGGCCCGGAACGAGCGGAAGCAGCAGCAGGACGAGGGAGACCGCCATCGAGATGTACGTGTAGCGCTGGAGGACGCGGTGGTCCTTGAGCAGCAGCAGCACGCCGACGAACATGGCGATGCCGATCGCCGAGTACATCATCTGGCTGGGAGCGTCGGGGCTGAACGAGTTGTACCGGCGCATCGACGTGGCGATCAGCCGCGGCGACTGGTCCAGTCGCCAGATCAGCACCAGGCCCATGCCGTTGAGCAGGGTCGCCAGGGGCAGCAGCAGCGGGTCCGCGTACGGGGCCCACTTCCGCACCACCAGGTGCGCGACTCCCGCCAGCAGGGCGAGTCCCAGCCCGTATCCGGCCATGCCGGCCGGGACCTTGCCGTCGATGGCCAGGCCCACGTTGAGGTAGGCGAACACCGGGATGACGACGGCGAACGCCAGCAGCGCCAGCTCGGTGTTGCGGCGGCTCGGCGCTTCGATCGCGCCGATGGTGGTCGTGTTGGTGACAACGCTCATGGTGGTGAAAGGCCCCCTACGGGTGCTTACTGCTTGCCGCAGTTCGAGGCCAGCTTCTGCTCCTCCGCGGTGAGGGTGGGACCCGGGGTCGGAGCGGCTGTGGTGGGCTTGGGGTCGGGGGTGGTGCCGTCGGCCGGCGGCTTGCTCGCCTGGTCGGCCGCCTTCTCGGCGGCGGCGCGGCGCTCCGCGGTCTTCTTGCAGGCGGAGGCCTGCACGGCCAGCTCGGCGATCTTCGTCTGGGCCTTGGCGAGGCTGCCGCCCGTGATCGTGTCCTCGACCTGCTTCTGCTGGTAGGCGGGGAGGTACTTGAGTTCGATCTCGGGGTGGTCCTTCTCGACCTTCGACAGCGAGACCCAGGCCAGGTCCTGGCTGATGCCCTGGTACAGGGCCACGTGCTGGTCCTTGGACCCGACGAAGTACTGGGTCTGCGTCCAGCGCCAGCCGCCGTAGAGGCCGCCGCCGATGATCGCGAGGACGAGGACGAGGAAGAAGGTGCGCTTGAGCCACTTGCGGCCCTTGCGCGGCTTCACGAAGTCGTCCTCGGTGTACGACTCGAAGGAGCCCTGCGGGGGCATCCCGCCGTAGCCGTGGCCCTCGCCGCTTCCGGGCGGGCCGAACCCGCCGGCGGGCGGCTGCTGGTGCGGGGCGGGGCGGCCGAGTCCCGAGGCCCGGCCGGCCGGGGTCTGCATCGCGCCGCCGTCGCTCAGCTGCGCGGCCTGGTTCTCGGCGACCGCGCCGACGATGACCGGGGTGTCGCTGAGGTGGCCGGCGAGGGTGTCGCCGCCGTCGACGTCCAGGACGTCGGCGACGATCACCGTGATGTTGTCGGGGCCGCCGCCGCGCAGGGCGAGCTGGATCAGCTCCTGCACGGTCTCCTGGGGGCCCTGGTAGCTGGCGAGGGTGTCCTCCAGCGTCTGGTGCGACACCACGCCGGACAGGCCGTCGGAGCAGATCAGGTAGCGGTCGCCGGCCCGGACCTCACGGATGGACAGGTCGGGTTCGACGTGGTCGCCGCTGCCGAGTGCCCGCATGAGGAGCGAGCGCTGCGGATGGGTGGTGGCCTCTTCCTCGGTGATCCGGCCCTCGTCGACGAGCCGCTGGACCCAGGTGTGGTCCTGGGTGATCTGGGTCAGCACACCGTCGCGGAGCAGATAGGCGCGCGAGTCGCCGACGTGCACCAGACCGAGGCGCTGGCCCGTCCACAGCAGGGCGGTGAGCGTGGTGCCCATGCCCTCCAGTTGCGGGTCCTCCTCGACCATCATCCGGAGCTGGTCGTTGGCGCGCTGCACCGCCGTGCCGAGCGAGGTGAGGATGTCGGAGCCGGGCACGTCGTCGTCGAGCGTGACGAGGGTGGAGATCACCTCGGACGAGGCGACCTCGCCGGCGGCCTGGCCGCCCATGCCGTCGGCGATCGCGAGGAGCCGGGGCCCGGCGTAACCGGAGTCCTCGTTCCCCTCGCGGATCATGCCCTTGTGCGAACCCGCGGCGAATCGCAGGGACAGAGTCATGCGCACCTGCCCTGTCGACGCTGCATCGGGGTACAGCCGGTCTCGACCCACACTGCCCACCCTCCGGTCGCTCCGGTCACGCCGGTCGCTCCAGTCGCTCCGGTCGGGCCCGCGCCACGGACTGTGGCGGGGACCGTCCCGACTCGCTCGCTCCGCTCGCGCCTATTCATGATGTAGCACTACTTCCGCAGCTCGATGACGGTCTTGCCGATGCGGATCGGCGCGCCCAGCGGAATGGGTGTGGCGGTGGTGAGACGGGCCCGGTCGAGGTACGTGCCGTTCGTGGACCCGAGGTCCTCGACGATCCACTGGCCGTCCCGGTCCGGGTAGATCCTGGCGTGCCTGCTGGACGCGTAGTCGTCGTCCAGCACGATCGTCGAATCGTGGGCCCGGCCCAGCGTGATCGTCTGCCCCTGGAGGGCGACGGTCGTGCCGGTGAGGGTCCCCTCGGACACGACCAGCTTGGTCGGGGCGCCGCGGCGCTGCCGCCCACCGCCCGCGCTCTGCTGGCCGCGCTGCTGCGGAGGCGCGGCGGCCTGCCGCGCCTGCTGCTGCTGGGGTCGCGCCTCCTGGCGCCGCGAACCGCGCTGGGTGACCCGCGTACCGAAGAGGTCGCTGCGGATGACCTGCACGGCCACGATGACGAACAGCCACAGAACGGCCAGGAAACCCAACCGCATGACCGTAAGGGTCAGCTCTGACATTGCCCCCGCTTCACCCTTCGGCTTGCCGGTAAACGATGGTGGTGCTGCCCACGACGATCCGCGAGCCGTCGCGGAGCGTAGCGCGGGTGGTGTGCTGCCCGTCCACCACGATGCCGTTGGTGGAACCCAGATCCTGGATCGTCGAGGGCGTTCCGGTCCGGATCTCGCAGTGCCGGCGGGAGACGCCGGGATCGTCGATCCTCACGTCCGCGTCGGTGCTGCGGCCGAGGACCAGGGTCGGGCGGGAGATCTGATGGCGGGTGCCGTTGATCTCGATCCAGCGGCGGACCTGACTGCCCGCTCCCCCGTGCGTACCGGGGCCGGGGGCCGTGGGACGGCCTCCTGCCGCGGCCGCCGGCCGGTGGCCGCCGGGAGGCGGGGAGGCGGGCATGGGAGGCGCGCCGGCCGGGGGGTACCCGTATCCGCCGCGGCCCTGTCCCTGGCCCTGCTGCTGGTGTGGCTGCTGGCCGCCCGCGGGCGGCTGTGGCTGTGACGTACTCGACGCCAGGGTACGGCTGCGCACGCGGTACAGACCCGTGTCCAGGTCCTCGGCCTTCTCCAGGTGGACCTTGATCGGCCCCATGAAGGTGTACCGCTGCTGCTTCGCGTAGTCCCTGACCAGGCCGGCGAGCTCGTCGCCGAGCTGACCCGAGTAGGGGCTGAGGCGCTCGTAGTCCGGCGCGCTCAGCTCCACGATGAAGTCGTTGGGGACGACCGTCCGCTCGCGGTTCCAGATCTGCGCGTTGTTGTCGCACTCGCGCTGGAGCGCGCCGGCGATCTCGACAGGCTGGACCTCGGACTTGAACACCTTGGCGAAGGTGCCGTTGACCAGACCTTCGAGACGCTGCTCGAAACGCTTCATCACTCCCATGGGGCACCTCCTCCGTCGTTGTCGTCCTGGTACTGCTTACTGATCGTATCCACGCGTCGGGAAATCGGCTGGTTCCCCTTCTCTGCCCTGTGGACGAGTGTCACCTCTCACAGGCTTCCCCCACGGATCGTAGAGGCGGCCTGTGGACAGTGTCCCGCACCCGGCTGTGGGAGCGGGGGCTCGGTCGGTGTCTCCGCGCGGATCGAGCGCGGATTGGGACGTTCCGGGGTGGAACCGGGGCCGGATCGGTGTGATCGGACCGACGCGAGGCCGGATCGGACCGACGCGAGGCCGGGACGAGCCGAGCCGAAGCGGGCCGAAGCGGCCGAGCGGTGGGTGACAGGGCTGCGGCGAGTGGGCCGGGGGCCGGGCCCGGGGCTGAGCGGGGCGATCCGGGACGGGGACGCCCGGGCAGGCGGGTCGGCACGGTCGCGATCGGCCGGTGTGACACATCCCGCTCCTTCCCGAGTCCGCTCTTCTCCCGGCTCGTCCTCTTCATCCCTCTTCCCATCCCGCTTCCCCGCTCCTCGCGGCCCGCGTCCTCCCCGCGCCGGCGCACGGCCTTCGCGCGGCCTTCGCGCGGCCCTCCCGCAGCCTTCCCGCACGCGCTGCCAGGACCCTCCTTCCCTCCTCCGTCCGTCTGTCACTCCCTCACCTTGGTCTGGCTGAGCGGAGGCCGAACAACGGATGTGAATCCACGGTCTGCGACGTGCTAATCTTCAGATGTCGCCAGGCGCTCCCACCGAAAAGTGAGAGAGTCCGGAGCACACCCAATGCGCGGGTGGCGGAATAGGCAGACGCGCTGGATTCAGGTTCCAGTGCCCGAAAGGGCGTGGGGGTTCAACTCCCCCCTCGCGCACCAGCTCGGGAAACCGAGGAAACGGTCGGCATCGTGATCACGATGCCGACCGTTTCGCTTTTCCCTGCTGGTCAGGTCCGTGGGGTGCCTACCCGTTCGACCGCCGTCGGCTGGAGAGCCGCCGGGCAGTCGTGTTCGGGGCTTCGGTCGTGTCGTGGACCTCCATCCGACCTGCCGGGTGTGACCCCTCTCACCCCACGGCCTCGGTGAGGTCTGCCGGGCCCGGGCGCTCAGAGGTCACATGATCGCGTGACAGGTTCTTCAAGAGTTCTTCATGGTTCCCGGCCTACCGTCCCCTTGTCCGCCGCATCCGCGGCCGGGCGGGAGAGGCGGAGTGGGAGCGTCGATGAGGATGAACCGGGTGTTACTGGCCGCGACGGCGACGGCCCTGGCCTTCGCGCTGACCGGCTGCGGCAGTGATGACGGCGGCGCGAAGGTCCCTTCGGCGGCAGGTGGCGGCACGTCCGCCTCTGCGGGGGCGAACGCCGGCGGCGGGGGTGGCGGCGAGGACGAACTGACCGCGTACGTGAAGGGCCAGCGCGAGTGGGTGACGTGCATGCGCGACAACGGCGTCGACGTCCCCGACCCGGACGAGACCGGGCAGGTCGACCTCTCCGGGCAGGGTCTCGCCCTCAAGAAGAACCCCAAGTTCATCGACGCGTCGAAGAAGTGCTCCGCGAAGAAGCCCGCCGTCCCCGAGAGCGTCGAGGCGGCCAATCGCCCCAAGCTGACCCCTGAGCAGATCAAGACCAAGCGTGAGTACGCCGAGTGCATGCAGAAGAACGGTGCTCAGGACTTCCCCGACCCGGGCCCCGACGGCTACGGCGACGAGACCAACTCCGGTACGCCGGGGTGGGACCAGAGCTCGGCCGGTGCCCAGCGGGCGACGCGTACCTGCGCCCCCATCATCGGCGCTCCGGCCGACCCGCCGACGGGCAAGGGCTGACGATGACCGAGACGGTGACGCACATCGATGACGAGCCCCCAGGGGCGCCCACGCCGCCGCGCGGCACGCGGGGCCGGCGTACGGCGCTGATCGCCGCCGCCGTCGTCGTGGTGGCGGCAGTCGCCGTGGTCGGCGCGCTCGGACTCGGCGGCGGGGATGACGGAGATCCGACCGCCCCTCCCCGGTCCGGCTCCGTCGTTTCGGTATCCAGGGCGACGCTGACCGAACGCGCCTCCTTGGAAGGCCAGTTGGGGTACGGGACAGAGCTTCCGCTGCCCGTCAAGGCACAGGGGACCGTGACCTGGCTGCCCGAGACGGGTGCCACGGTCGAGCGTGGAGACGAACTCCTCCGGGTCGACGACCGGCCGGTGGTCCTCATGTACGGGAGCCTGCCCATGTACCGGTCCCTGGGGCTGACCGCCCAGGAGGACGAGCCGGGCTCCGCCGGCGGTGCTCCGGACCGGCGACAGCAGAACGACAGTGGAGGGGTGACGGCCGGCAAGTCCCCGAACCCCTCCGGATCGGAGACGCCGGGGAGCGCCGCAACCGAAGGGAACCCCGCCCCCTCCCAGGTGCCACGTGAGCTCAGGGGCATGGACGTCATGCAGTTCGAGACGAACCTCGCGGCCCTGGGCTACACCGGCTTCACTGTGGACGAGAAGTTCACGAACCTCACGGCCGCCGCCGTCAAGCGTTGGCAGAAGTCGCTCGGCGTGGCACAGACCGGGGCGGTCGACGTGGGAGACGTCATCTACTCCGCGAGCAAGGTACGGATCGGTCAGCCCGGCGCCCGGCTCGGCTCCACCGTCGGGGAGAACACCCTCACGTACACCGGAACGACTCGCAAGGTGACCGTCAACGCCTCCGCCGCCGAAGCCGCTTGGGCGGTCCGCAACGCACCCGTCACGGTGACGCTGCCCAACGGCGATCCCGTGCAGGGCAGGGTGGCGGCGATCGGCAAGCAGGCGACGGCGCCCGAGGGCGGAGGCGAGGGTGGCGGGCAGGGCAGGCCCGCCACGATCCCCGTGACCGTCGCCATCGAGGACCAGGGAGCCGTCGGCCGGCTGGAGAGCGGCCCCGTCACGGTCGAGTACGTGGGCAAGGAGGTCAAGGACGTGCTGACGGTCCCCGTGTCCGCGCTCGTCGCCCTCGCCGAGGGCGGACACGGCCTGGAGACCGCGGACGGCCGGTTCGTCGCCGTGAAGACCGGGCTGTTCGCTGACGGAAACGTCGAGGTCAGCGGGACCGCGGTCCGCGAGGGCATGAAGGTGAGGATTCCCGAATGAGCGGCGGTGCGACGACCGTTGTCGAGTTCGACGCGGTCTCCAAAGCCTATCCGGGCGGTGTGACAGCCGTACGGGACGTGAGCCTCCGCATCGGACGGGGCGAACTCGTCGCGATCGTCGGCCCGTCGGGCTCGGGCAAGTCGAGCATGCTCAACCTCATGGGCAGCCTCGACCGCCCGTCCTCCGGCCGGGTCCTTGTGGACGGACACGATGTCGCGGGCCTCTCGGACCGGGAGGTCTCCGCGTTGAGGGCCACCCGGATCGGCTTCGTCTTCCAGCAGTTCCACCTCGCCGTGGGTGTCCCCGTACTGGACTCGGTGGCGGACGGACTGCTCTACGCGGGCGTGCCCATGCGCCGCCGCCGGGCCAAGGCGTCGGCCGCCCTGGAACGGGTCGGGCTCAGCCATCGCGTCCATCACCTCCCGCACCAGTTGTCCGGCGGCGAGCGCCAGCGCGTCGCCGTGGCTCGCGCCGTGGTCGGCGGACCGTCGGTGCTGCTGGCGGACGAGCCGACCGGCAACCTCGACTCGACGTCGGGCGCGGCGGTGCTGGCACTGCTCCGCGAGCTGAACGCCGCGGGCACGACCGTGGTCGTCATCACCCACGACCGTGAGATCGCCGCCGAGCTGCCCCGCCGCATCGAGATGCGAGACGGACGCCTGGTCGCCGACATCGCGCAGAGCACGACGATCGGGGCACCACGGTGACGGACCCCACGACCGACGCCTCCCGGCCGGGCGGCCGCGGGGCGGACCCCGAGACCGTCCGGATCCGGGCGCTGCCGCCCGGGGCCACGGCCGACGGGGCCCGGAACCCGTCACGGCGGCGGGCGGGTCTGCGCGCCGCCCGGCTCGGTCCCGCTGACGTCATCCGGCTCGGCGGGACGGGCCTGCGGACCCGACCGCTGCGGGTCTTCCTGTCCGCGCTCGGCATCGCCATCGGCGTTGCCGCCATGATCGCGGTGGTCGGCATCTCGGGCTCCGGACAGGCCGAGGTGGACCGCCAGTTGGACGCACTCGGCACGAACCTGCTGAGGGTCGCGCCGGGAGAGACTCTCGACGGCGCCGAGGCCAAGCTCCCCGTGGAGTCCGTGGCGATGATCGGACGGATCCCACCCGTGGAGCAGGTCGCCGCCACCGGGTCGACGGGGGCACACGTCTACCGCAATGACCGCATCGCCATCGGCCGCACCGGCTCACTCGACGTCCTGGCGGTCGGCTCCGGCCTGCTCCCGGCCGTCGGCGGTCACGTCAGCAAGGGCCGCTGGCTGGACTCCGCGACGGAGGAGTACCCGGCCGTCGTGCTCGGCGCGACAGCCGCCCAGCGGCTCGACGTGTACACCCCGGGCACCCGGGTCTGGCTGGGCGGGCGCTGGTTCTCGCTGGTGGGCGTCCTTGACCAGGTGCAGCTCGCGCCGGAACTCGACAGCGCCGCGCTGGTCGGCTGGCCTGCGGCCAGGACGTACCTCCGCTTCGACGGGCATCCGTCGACGGTCTACGTCCGGGCGGAGGACAGCCAGGTCACGTCGGTGCGTGCGGTGCTCCCGGCCACGGCCCATCCGGCGAAGCCCGGCGAGGTGCAGATCTCCCGGCCCTCCGACGCGCTCGCGGCCCGCGAGGCGACCCAGTCGGCGTTCACCGGGCTGCTGCTCGGCCTCGGCGGCGTCGCGCTGCTGGTCGGCGGGGTCGGCGTCGGCAACACCATGGTCATCTCGGTCCTGGAACGCCGGCCGGAGATCGGTCTGCGGCGGGCCCTCGGGGCGACGAAGGGCCAGATCCGCACCCAGTTCGTGACGGAGTCCCTGCTGCTGTCGCTCATCGGCGGCCTCGGCGGAACCGTACTCGGAACGCTGATCACGGCCGGGTACGCCTTCAGCCGGGACTGGCCGACGGTCGTTCCTGTCTGGGCGAGCGCGGCCGGCGTCGCCTCGACACTGCTCATCGGCGTGATCGCCGGCCTGTACCCGGCGGTCCGGGCGAGCCGGCTGTCACCGACGGAGGCACTGTCCGGCACATGACCCGAACAGTCGGCGCGTGTCCAGTAGCCGCGACGCCCGCACGAGACTTCGCCGAGAATTCCGTACGAGGCAGGGGCGGCCTCCTGGGAGACCGCCCCTGCTGCGCGCTTATCGCAAGGTGCTCAGCGCTCGCGCGTCATTAGCACGGGGTGAAGCTGCCACCGTTGCTCAGCAGGTCGTCCCGGATCCAACCGGTGATGTTGGTCGCGTCGTTGCGCAGGTAGGTCCAGGTGTTGCCGTCGTTGCCCACCGTGTAGCAGTGGTAGTCCAGCGTGTGGGTGGAGTAGGCCACACCGTTGATGCCACAGCTGGTGCTGGAGCCGCTGCGCTCGTTGGCGCCGTCGGCCCACTTGCCCCACGAACCGCCGTCCTTGTCCGAGGCGCCGGTGCCGCAGTTGGCGTGCGCAGCGGCCGGGGTGGCGGTGACCATCGGGACGGCCAGTGCCGCCATGGCGACGGCGGGAAGAATTGCTGCGAGTCGTTGCTTCATTACGAAACCCCCCACTTGGTGATGTCATTCTTCGTCGCCGCACTCAGGAGCCTGACAACTGCCAGGTTGAATGCAGCAGCCTTCGCACCAACCGGAGTGCGACGGCCGCGACAACGGTTACCGGTCAATGACCCTGAAGAAATGATTCCGATGCGGACTGACTAGTTTCGCTATGTAACTGTCCTAGAAGTGATTGGAGTGAAAATTCGTCACTCCTGAGATTCATTGACCGGTTCCACACCCGTGTGGAACCCTCCCCGCAGCCTGACAACGGTCCCGTGGTTCGGGTGAACCACACCGAAGGAGTCCTGGTGAGCGCACACGTCTCGAATCCCGTGACGGGAGCCGCGCGATGAGCTTTCGGCTTCGGGTGCTGGGCGTACTGATGCTCATTGCCGTGACGGCCACGGCCGCCACCACCTGGCTCACCCTTCGACAGGCCAACCGGCAGGTCCAGGAGGCCGTCGTGGCGGGCCGGATGGACGTCTCCCGCATCATCGAAGAGCTGCGCGCGTACGGCTTGGCGCATGGCACCTGGGAGGGCTTCGCACCGGTGGTCGGCGCGCTGTCGAAGGACACCGGGCAGCGCGTGCGGGTCGCCACGGAGAGCGGAGTCCTGCTCGCCGACTCCGACACCCTCGCGGGCCGCGAGGCACGTCTCCTGGGCAGTCAGCCTCCCGTTCTGGTCGACCCGCGTCCCGTGCTGCGATTCGACCAGGGCCTGGTACCGAGCGCGGTCGAGAAGCTGACCGCGGTGGCGATCGTCGAATACCGTGCGGCGGCAGCCGACGCGGCATGTCTGACCCTGGCAGGGGCGGATGTGACGGTCCGGACCGACCGCACGGGCATCCCCGTGGTCAATGTCGGCAGTCGGCCGCCCCAGTGCGCGGAGCCGCAGCCCGGCCGTGATCCTCAGCGATCCCTGGATCTGGCCGCCGTCAAGGAGTGCGCGGCTGTCCAGCCGCTCGCCCCCTGCCTGCAACGCGTCTTCAACGAGCGCACCGCCTCCGTCGCCCCACCCCTTCTCGAAGTGCGCCTCGGATACCAGGACGAGGCCCCACCCACGATCGTCGCCGCCCCCGCCATCGCCGTGGCCATCGGGGTCGCGCTCGCTGCGATCCTCGGAGCGCTGCTGCTGAGCCGAGCCGTGCTACGGCCCGTTCGGGCCATGACACTCGCCGCCGAAGGGCTCGGAGAGGGGGATCTGGAGCGCCGTGTCCCGGTCACCGGGCGGGACGAGATCGCCCACCTCGGCAGGGCGTTCAACCGCATGGCGGACTCCATCCAGGCCGGCGAGGATCGCCAGCGCCGCCTCACCGGCGACATCGCGCACGAGCTGCGCACTCCGCTCGCCAACCTGCGCGGCTACCTGGAGGCGCTGCGGGACGGGGTCGTCGAACCCACGCCCGAGCTGCTCGACTCGCTCCACGAGGAGGCACTGCTCCAGCAGCGGATCGTGGACGACCTCCAGGACCTCGCGCTCGCCGAGGCCGGCGCGCTCACGTACCACCGCTCCGAGGTCAACCTGCGAGATCTCCTCGAAGCCACTCGCACCGCCTACCGTGCCCACGCCGGAACGGCGGGCGTGGCGTTGGATGTGGAGGCCCCGCACCCGGTGTACGTGACCGCCGACGCGGACCGGCTCCGTCAGGCCGTCGGCAACCTCGTCGGCAACGCGCTACGCGCAACGCCGCCCGGCGGGCGCGTGACACTGGCCCTCGTCCCGCACGGCGAGCTGGCCGTCGTCGAGGTGCGGGACACCGGCAAAGGGATACCGCCGGAGCACCTGCCGCACCTCTTCAACCGCTTCTGGCGGGCGGACGCGTCACGAGGGCGGGCGACGGGCGGCAGCGGCCTCGGCCTGTCGATCGCCCGGCAGATCGTCACCGACCACAGGGGCACCATCGACGTGGCCAGTACGGTCGGGGCCGGCACGACGTTCACGATCACCCTGGGCGCCCGCCCGGACCTGCCCCGCTGAACCGCTCAGGTCCGGTCGACGAGCCGGTAGCCCCGTCCGTACACCGTCTCCAGCAGTCTCGGGCCTCCCGGCACCTCCAGCTTCCGCCGCAGGTTCATCACGTGCGCGTCGACCGTCCGCTCCAGCACGTCCTGGTCGAAGCCGAAGACCCGCTCGATGATCTGGGGCCGGGTGAAGACGCGCCCGGGTTCGCGGGCCAGCGACTCCAGGATGGAGAACTCCTTCGCCGTCAGCGCCACCGGTCGACCCGCGACCCGGGCCTCGAACCGTGTGGTGTCCAGCTCCACCTCGCCGACCCGCAGCAGCGTCGTCCCGGCCGCCGCCGACTTCCTGGCCCGCCGCAGCAGTGCCCTTACCCGCGCGGTCAGTTCGCGCGGGCTGTACGGCTTGGTGAGATAGTCGTCCGCGCCGAGGTCGAGCCCGAGGAGCATGTCCTCCTCGGTCGTTCGGGCGGTCAGCAGCAGGATGGGAACGTCCGCGGTGCCCGGCTCGGCTCGCAGGATGCGGCACACGTCGAGTCCGTCGACGTAGGGCAGCATCACGTCGAGCACGATCAGATCCGGCCGAATCGACCGCGCCTTCTCCAGCGCGGCGCGGCCGTCGGCCACGATCTGGACCGCATTGCCCTCCCGTTCCAGATAGATCCGGATCAGCCTAGACTGTTTCTCGTCATCCTCGGCGACCAAAATCCGAGCGCTCAATGCTTCTCCCCCAACGAGGCCCTGCGAGTTCCAGCACCGTAATACAGAATCGGCAGAGTATTTCGGTCGTCGGCCATCGGACATCGGATATCGGGCTTCGGGTGACGGATATCGGGCTTTGGACATCGGATATCGGGCCTCGGGCAACGGTCATCGGGCTTCGGTCGCCGGGCGGCCGGTCGATCTGAATTGCCTTCGGCGAAGGACCTGGCCGGGAAACGATCAACCGGAGCGTGAGATGTGCCGTTGACACGCACCCTCTTTCGTATGGGCGCCTTGCACGCGTGACGGTCCGGCGGCCGGGAAACCGCCGGACGGTCGAGTGGACGCCACAGTGCCCGCTGCCGGGCTGCGGAGCAGGATGGGGGCCGAGCCGCCCTCGCGGCCGCGCCGCCGACTTCGCCCGGGACCCCGTACGGCTGTGCGACGCCGGTCGCTTGCGGGGAACGCGGAAGGGGCCCGGCATCAGCCGGGCCCCTTCCCTTCGTAGCGGGGACAGGATTTGAACCTGCGACCTCTGGGTTATGAGCCCAGCGAGCTACCGAGCTGCTCCACCCCGCGTCGGTGATCCCACTCTACACAAGTCCCCACCCGACCCGTCCCGCCCGCCATGACCGACGTCACACCGGAGGGCGGGGCGCGGACCCTCCGGACGCGTGCCGGTCCGGAGGCCGAGACTTTTGTCGTCCCAGGGTGCGACGAAAGAGGGACGACCCGGGACCGTGCCCCCGCCTACGGTGCGAGCGTGGACGTTATGTCGAAGTCGGGGGCCCGGAGTTCGCACGGGATCGGGGCCAGGCTCGCCGCGTGGTGGGCCTGGTTCGCGGTGCCGGGACAGTGGTCGGGCCGCAGGACCACCGGGGAGCTGGCACTCGCCGGGGTCCTCGCGCTGCTCGGCGCCGGGACCGAGGACCTCCTCGGCGGCGAGGGATGGGTCCTGGCCGCTGTCGCCGCCGGATCGGCCCTGCTGTCCCTGGTGCGCCGCAGACTTCCCGCCAGCGTCCTCGTCCTGACCGCCGGCCTCGCACCCCTCGTGCCCGGCTTCGGACCCCTCCTGCTCGTCGTCGGCTGGTCCTCCGGCCGGTACATCGCGGGAGCGGGGCGCGCGCTCGCCGCGTTCATCCTCGCCTTCGTCGTCAACGTCGGAGCGAGCCTCATCGGCCCCTGGGAAGGGAGCCGACTGCTCACCATCGCCCTCACGGCGACCCTCTACTACCTGGGCACCACCCTGGCCCCCGGCCTCGCCCACCGGTACTGGACCCAGCGGCGGACCCTGCTGCACGCGCTCCAGGAGCGCAACGCCCAGCTGCTGCGGGAGCGGACCATGGTGGTCGGGCAGGCCCGGCTCCGCGAGCGCCAGCGGATCGCCCAGGACATGCACGACAGCCTCGGGCACCAACTGGCCCTGATCGCCGTCCACACCGGGGCCCTGGAGGTGGACCGGGAGCTGAGCGAGCGTCAGCGCGAGGTCGTCGGCGTCCTGCGGAACGCGTCGGTGACCGCGATGCACGAGCTGCGGGAGGTCGTCGGCATCCTCCGCGACGGCATCGAGGCACCCCACGGCACGGCGACGGCCCCCGGGGGCACCGCGGACGAGACGGGCCGCGCGGCCCGGGGAATCGCCGGCATCGAGGGGCTCGTCGAGGCGGCGCGGACGGCCGGCACCTCGGTCGGACTGAGACGCTCGGGGGAGGAGCGGTCACTCGCACCGGCCGCCGACCACGCCGCGTACCGGATCGTCCAGGAGGCCCTCACCAACGCCTACAAGTACGCGCCTGGAGCGCCGATCGGCGTCGACCTGCGGTACGAGCCGGACACCTTCGTCGTCGAGGTCCTCAACGAGAAGCCCACCGAGGAACCCGCGAAGGACGTGGTGAGCGGCGGCCAGGGCCTCACCGGGCTCGCCGAGCGGGCCCGGCTGGTGGGCGGCATGTGCCACGCCGGTCCCGCCGACGGCGGCGGCTTCCGGGTGGCCGGGATGCTGCCGTACGGGGCGGCCCCCCTCGCGGAGGCAGCACCTTTGGTCGATGCGGCCGACGACTTCCGGCAGCAGACCACGAAACCGCTCGTGGGCGATGGTCGTCCGGTCGTGGTCGGACCGGCCGACTGGACATTCACGGAGCGGGAGTTGGCCATGGCGGTGCATGGGGGCCGAGGCAGAAGCACGGGCGGTTCGATCGCACTGGGCTGCGGGATCGCGTTCGCCGCGCTCGTCCTGCTGGTGGTGGCGGCCGGCTTCGGCATCTACTTCCTGATGGGCTCGCTGAAGGAGGGCATGATCGAGCCCGCGCAGTACGACGCGGTGAAGGTCGGGGCGCCGGAGAAGGAGGTGCGCGGTCGACTCCCGTCCGGGGACACGATCGCCACGGCCGGGCTCAGCGGCAAGGGACCCGCGCAGCCGGAAGGCGCCGACTGCCTGGTCCTGATGTCCTCGGAGGTGAGCGACTCCTTCGAGAAGGAGCCCGTTTTCCGCTTCTGCTTCAAGGACGGCAAGCTGATCGAGAAGAAGTCGTACGAGGTCGAGGCGCGCTAGCGCCGACCCGCCCGTACCGGAGCCGTGGGGAGAAGCTGTGGCAGGGCAGCCCATCAGGGTCGTGATCGCCGACGACGAGCCGCTGATCAGGGCCGGGATCCGGATGATCCTCACCTCCGACCCGGAGATCCAGGTCGTCGCCGAGGCCGCCAACGGCCGGGAGGCGGTCGAGGCGACCCGGGCGCACGCCGCCGACGTGGTGCTGCTCGACATCCAGATGCCGGTCCTCGACGGCCTCTCGGCGCTCCCGGAGCTGCGCCGGGCGGCGCCGGCGGCCCGGGTGATCGTGCTCACGACCTTCGGCGAGCGGGACAACGTGCTGCGGACCCTGGAGCACGGCGGGGCCGGGTTCCTCCTGAAGGACACCGCTCCCGCGGAACTGATCCGGGCCGTGCGGGCGGCCGCGGTGGGCGACGCGTACCTGTCGCCCGCGGCGACCCGGCACGTCGTGGAGCGGCTCGCCACGGGCCGGGAGGCGGCCCGCGCCGAGGAGGCGCGGGGGCGGGTCGCGGGGCTGAGTGAGAAGGAGCGCGATGTGCTGGCGCTGCTCGGCGAAGGGCTCTCCAACGCCGACGCGGGGAAGCGGCTGCACATGAGCGAGGCCACGGTGAAGACCTACGTGAGCCGGATCCTCGCCAAGCTGGACTGCGAGAACCGGGTCCAGGCGGCCCTCCTCGCCCGGGACGCGGGCCTGTAGGAGGGACGGCGGCGCGGCTCCGGGAGGGGCGGCGGTGCCGCACCGGGAGGGCGGCCTGTCCGGCCGGCGCGGGGGGCCGGCCGGACAGGCTGTTCGCCGGGTGCGGCACCGCCCCGGGGTCGTCGCACGGGGCCGCCCGGAGCCGCCCGGAGCCGCCCGGAGCCGCCCGGAGCGGTCCGGGGATGAGCGGGCGGTCCGGGATGAGCGGAGGATGGCCTGAGGACGGCTTGCGGACGGCTTGGGGAGTTGTCCACAGGTGCTTGTCCACAGGGGGAGACGGCCCCTCGGGTACGGCGGTACCTTCAGGGCCAGATGATGTTGGACGTTCACATCGGGGGAGCGCAGGCCATGGGCGACAACCAGGTCGCCGTGCCGGGACAGCCCGGCACGGACGCAGCACAGCAGGGCGGAGCCGCCTCGGACGGCGTGCGCGTGCCCCACGTACCGGGCTTCGCCCGCCGCGCCGCCGTCGGCAGCCGGACGGACTCCGCCGCCTCGCCCAAGCAGCACGGCAAGGCACTCCGCGAGCGCGTCCCGCGCTCCGCCCACGCACGGCCCGCCCTCGCCGCCGACCGCCCCGACGCCGTCCGCGCGGTCGAGGAGTCGAACCGGGACCGCGTCCCCGAGCTCGCACCGATACGGGTCGGCAGAATGACGGTGAGCCCCTTCACCTTCCTGCGCGGAGCCGCCGGGCTCATGGCGCAGGACCTCGCCACGACCCCCGTCACCGGGATCGCCGCGCAGCTCTGCGGTGACGCCCACGCGGCCAACTTCGGCCTCTACGGAGACGCGCGCGGCCGCCTCGTCATGGACCTCAACGACTTCGACGAGACCGTCGTCGGCCCCTGGGAATGGGACCTCAAGCGGCTCGCCACCTCCCTCGTCCTCGTCGGCCGGGAAGCCGGCGCGAGCGAGGACCTGTGCCGGGCCGCCGCCTTCGACACCGTCGGCGCCTACCGGCGCACCATGAGACTCCTCGCCCGGCTCCCCGCCCACGACGCGTGGAACGCCATCGCCGACGAGGAACTCGTCTCCCACACCGACGCCCGCGATCTCCTCGGCACCCTGGAGCGGGTCTCCGCGAAGGCCCGCAACAACACCAGCGCCCGGTTCGCCGCCCGCTCCACCGAAGCCGTCACCGACCCTGAGGGCGGCGGCCGCCGCTTCGTCGACGCTCCCCCGGTCCTCCGCCGGGTCCCGGACGCCGAGGCCGCCGCCGTCGCCGCCTCCCTCGGCCCCTACCTGGAGACCGTGTCCGAGGACCGGCTGCCGCTCCTCGCGCGGTACGCCGTGCACGACGTGGCCTTCCGGGTCGTCGGAACCGGCAGCGTCGGCACCCGCTCCTATGTCGTGCTGCTCCTCGACCACCGCGGCGAGGCACTCGTCCTCCAGGTGAAGGAGGCACGGGCGTCCGCCCTGCTGCCCCACCTGCCGACCGCCGGATTCACAGTGCCGGAACCCGTCCACGAAGGCCGCCGCGTGGTGTTCGGGCAGAAGCGCATGCAGGTCGTCAGCGACATCCTGCTCGGCTGGACCACGGTGGACGGGCGCCCCTTCCAGGTGCGCCAGTTCCGCAACCGCAAGGGCAGCGTCGATCCCGCCGCCCTCACCGTCGACCAGGTCGACGACTACGGCCGGATGACCGGGGCCCTGCTCGCCCGCGCCCACGCCCACAGCGCCGATCCCCGCCTGATAGCCGGGTACTGCGGGAAGAACGAGGAGTTCGACGAGGCCCTCGCCGCCTTCGCCGTCTCCTACGCGGACCGCACCACGGCCGACCACGCCGACCTGCTCACCGCCGTCCGCGCCGGTCGCATAGCCGCCGAATCGGGCGTCTGACCCGACCGGGCCGGCTGGGGACCGGTGCGCCCGGCCGACGGTCGGGGCGTCGCCTCGGTGCGGGGAGGCGGCTGTGCGGCTGTGGTGCGCCCGTCGAGGGGACTAGGGGGCGAGGACCGAGGGGGCGAGGGGCATGAGGGGGAGGGTGGGGAGGGGGAGGGAGGGGGGAGGCCCCCTCGGAAGGACCTAGGCTGGGTGGGACGAGCCGGAACGAGGACGTGGGCGGGCGGAGACGTGAGCGTGGACCAGGGTGCGAACGAGGGCCCCGAGAGCCAGCGGCCGCAGGACGAGCCGTCGCCGGCCGGGGACGAGCGGCCCGAGGCGCGGCTCGAGCGGGCCGTGCGGGTGGCCGAGCAGGCGCTGATCGAGTTCGAGATCGCCGTCGAGACCTTCCGTGTCGAAGTGGACAACTTCTCGCGGCTCCACCACCAGAAGCTCGGCCCGATGTACGCGCGGCTCGACGAGCTCGACGCCCGCATCGCCGAAGCGCGGGCCGCGCGGACCGGTGACCCCGAGGACCTGCGGCGGGCGCAGGAGGCGCGGGCCGCCGTCATGCCGATGCCCGGAGTGGACGAGCTGTTCCACGACTGGATCGACTCCGACGGCTTCTCCCCCGAAGCCGAGGCCATGCTCACCGACCGTCCCGTGCGGCCGCCGAAGCGGGTCCGGCCCAGCGAGGAGGTCCGCAGGCTCTACCGGGAGCTGGCCCGCAAGGCCCACCCCGACCTGGCCCGCGAGGACGACGAGCGGAAGCGACGCGAGGAGTTCATCACCCGGGTGAACGCCGCCTACGCCCGCGGCGACGAGGCCGCCCTGCGCGAACTCTCCACCGAATGGGAGGCCGGCCCCGTGCCGGCCGAGGACCGGCTCAGCGAGAGCGAGGAGCTGTACGCGCGCCTGGAGTGGCTCGCGCAGCGCAAGGACATGCTGTCGACGCTGGCCCGTGAACTGGAGGAGAGCGCCATCGGCGCGATGCTGCGGATGGCGCCGGAGGACCCCGACCGCCTCCTGGAGGAGATCGCGGAGCAGCTGCTCGCGCAGGTCTCCGAGCGGGAGAGCGAGCTGGCCGGGCTGGTGCAGTAGGTTTTTCCGTGCGTTCGAGACCCTTCGGGCGCCACTGATCGAGAGAAGGCCGGTCCCATGAATTTCTCCCCTCTGCCCTCGGTGGACGCGGCTTCCGTGCCGGCCGATGCCCTGGTGCTGGACGTCAGGGAGGACGACGAGTGGGCGGCCGGGCACGTCGAAGGCGCTCTGCACGTGCCGATGAGCGACTTCGTGGCGCGCTTCGGTGAGGTGACCGAGGCGGTCGCCGAGCGTGGTCGCGCCTATGTGATGTGCCGGGTGGGCGGCCGGTCCGCTCAGGTCACGCAGTACCTGGTGCAGCAGGGCTTCGACGCGGTGAACGTCGAGGGCGGCATGCTCGCCTGGGACGGTGCCGGGCGTCCGATGGTGACGGGCACCGGAAGCCCGGCCTTCGTTCTCTGACGTCCTTCGGGGCCCCGGCCCGGCTATGACGTCCTTCGGGGCTCCTGGCCCGGCTCTGACGTCTCCGGGGTTCCCGGACCGTCTCCCGGGTCTCAGCCGAGGGGATGGGTGGCCAGCAGGTCGCCCAGGGCGTCCTCGTGGGCCGCGGCGGGGCCGAGGGACAGCTCCAGGTGCTTGGCCCAGGCGTGGAAGCGGTGCAGCGGGTAGTCGGTGTCGGCGCCGAAGCCGCCGTGCAGGTGCTGGGCCGTCTGCACCACCCGTCGTACGCCCTCGGAGGCCCAGATCTTCGCGACGGCGATGTCCCCTTCGGAGGGGAGTGCCGCGTCGGCCCCGCTGGAGAGGCGCCAGGCCGCCTGCCAGAGGGTGACCTCCATGGCACGCAGGTCGATGTAGCGGTCGGCGGTCTGGACTGCGACGGCCTGGAAGGTGGCCACGGGGTGGCCGAACTGCTCCCGCCTGCCCGTGTACTGGCTCGTCATGGTGAGGACGGCCTCGCCGAGGCCGAGGGCGAGCGCGCAGGTGCCGGTGGTGAGGAGTCCGCGGAGCCGGTCCCAGGCTCCCTCGGTGTCGATGACATCGGCGGCGTCGAGGCGGACGGCGTCGAGCCGTAGCTCCGCGAGGAGTTCGCCGCTCGTGGAGTACTGGGCGGTGAGGGTCAGCCCGTCGTGTGCGCGGGGTAGCAGGGCGAGGACGGTGGTGCCGTCGGCGGTGTGCGCCGGTACGGCGATGAGGTCGGCGCCGTGGGCCCAGGGGACCGCGGTCTGCAGGCCGTCGAGGACCCAGCCGGTGCCGTCGCGGTGGGCGGTGACGGCCCGCTCGGCCGGGTCGTGGCCGGTGCGTCCCTGAGCGGCTGCCGTGAGGACGAGTTCGCCGCGGCTGACCCGGGGGAGCAGGGCGGCGGCCGTCTCGGGGGGTGCGTACCGGTCGATGGTGTGGGCGACGGCGCTGGTCTCCAGGAGGGGGACGCGGGCCAGGACCCGGGCCGATTCGCGCAGGACGAGGCAGAGGGCGACGGGGTCGAGGCCGCCGCCTCCGTGCTCCGGGGAGAGGGTGAGGCCGAGGAGGTCGGCGGCGGCGAGGCGGGACCAGAGCGGCCGGTCGAGGTCATCGGACACGGCGCCCGCGGTGAGGGCGGGGCTCGGTACGGCGTCCGGTGCGACGTCCGAGAAGACCGCCTTGGCGGCCTCGACGGCCGCCTGCTGCTCTTCGGTGAAGGTGAAGTCCACTGCTCTGCCCTCCCGTTGTGCCTCTGCTGGTCCTGACGATCCGTCAAGATAGAACAGGTTCTAGTGGAAGGGAATGCCGGCGCCGTGGTGGGTCCTGGCGGGGCGCCGGCTTCGTGCGTCAGCGGTCGAAGTCGAGTTCCACGTCGGGGGTGACCGGGTGGGACTGGCAGGCGAGGACGTAGCCCGCGTCGGTCTCCTCCGGTTCCAGTGCGAAGTTGCGGTCCATGCGGACCTCTCCGCCGACGAGGAAGGCGCGGCAGGTGCCGCACACTCCGCCCTTGCAGGCGTACGGGGCGTCCGCGCGGGAGCGGAGGACCGTGTCGAGGAGGGTCTCGCCGCGGTCCACCGGCCAGGTGCCGGAGCGGCCGTGCAGTGTCGCGGTCAGGGTGGCGTGCGCGGGGGTGTCGGCCGGGGCGACCGGGGAGGGCGCGGAGCCGTCGTCGACGTGGAAGATCTCCTGGTGGATCCGGCCGCGGTCGACGCCGAGTCCGCGCAGGGCCTGCTCGGCGCCTTGGACGAGTCCGAACGGGCCGCAGAGGAACCAGCCGTCGACGGTCCCGACGGGCAGGAGCGAGGGCAGGAGCGCGGTGAGGCGCTCGCGGTCGAGGCGGCCGGACGGGAGGCCCGCCTGCTGCTCCTCGCGGGAGAGGACGGTGACCAGCTGGAAGCGGTCGGGGTACCGGTCCTTCAGGTCGGCGACCTCGTCGAGGAACATCGTGGACGCGGCGGTGCGGTCGCTGCGGATCAGGCAGAACCGTGCCTCGGGCTCGCGGGCGAGCAGGGTGGCCGCGATGGACAGGACCGGGGTGATGCCGCTGCCGCCGACGACGGCCGCGAAGCGGCCGGGGCGCGGGGTGAGGGAGAAGCGGCCCGTCGGTTCCATGACCTCGACGAGGTCGCCGACGGCGAGTTCCTTGAGGGCGTACGTCGAGAAGGCGCCGCCGTCGACGAGCCGGATGCCGACGCGCAGGACGGGCGGTTCGCCGGCGGGGGTGGCGGGGGCGCAGATCGAGTAGGTGCGGCGGATCTCCTCGCCGTTCTCACCGGTGCGGCGGAGCGCGAGGTGCTGGCCGGGGAGGTGGCGGAAGGTCTCGTGGAGCTCGGGCGGGACGGTGAAGGCGACCGCCACGGAGTCGTCCGTGAGCCGTTCGACCTCGCTCACCCTGAGGGGATGGAACCCGGCCCGTCCGCCGGCCCGGGCGCCCACGCCTGAGGACTCCATCTACAGCTCCTTGAAGTGGTCGAACGGTTCGCGGCAGGCGGCGCAGCGGCGCAGGGCCTTGCACGCGGTGGAGGAGAAGCGGCTGAGGAGTTCGGTGTCGGTGGAGCCGCAGTTCGGGCAGCGGATGGCCAGGGTCAGCGGTATCGGGCCGTCGGCCGGGCCCTGGGGGCGCGGGGGTGCGACGCCGAACTCGGCGAGTTTGCGGCGGCCTTCCTCGCTGATGTCGTCGGTGGACCAGGCGGGGGCGAGGACCGTGACGACGGAGACCTCCGGCACTCCGTGCTCGTGGAGGGCGCGCTCGATGTCGGAGGACATGGTCTCGACGGCGGGGCAGCCGGTGTACGTCGGGGTGAGGGCGACCTCGACCCGGCCGGGGCCGGTGACGTGGACGCCGCGCAGGACGCCGAGTTCCGCGAGGGTGAGGACGGGGAGCTCGGGGTCGAGGACGGCGCCGGCGATCCGGCTCAGTTCCTCTTCGAGGGCGGTCATGGTCACCATGTCGCCCCCGGGTGGCTGCGGTGCAGGTGCTGCATCTCGGCGAGCATCCGTCCGAAGGACTCGGTGTGGAGTCCCTGGCGGCCGGCGCCGGCGGCCCAGGCGCCGGTGCGGGGTCCTTCGGGGACGGTGAGCGTGGCGCGGCCGAGGACGTCGGTGACCGAGGCCAGCCAGGCGCTCTCCATGGACGTGTGGTCCACGTCGATGCCGTCGACGGGCTGGAACAGTTCGCCCGTGTGGCGCCAGAGCACGTCGCAGGCCTGCTGCATCCTGCGGTGGCTCTCGTCGGTGCCGTCGCCGAGGCGGAGGGTCCACTGCTCGGCGTGGTCCCGGTGGTAGGCGACCTCCTTGACGGCCTTGCCGGCGAGGCCGGCGAAGGGTCCGTCGCCTGCGGCCAGCTGCCCGTACAGGAGGTGCTGGTAGGTGGAGAAGTAGAGCTGCCGGGCGATGGTGTGCGCGAAGTCGCCGTTCGGCTGCTCGACCAGCTGGGCGTTCCGGAAGGAGCGCTCCTCGCGGAGGTACGCCAGTTCGTCCTCGTCTCCGACGAGGGAGAGCAGGACGCGGGCCTGGCCGAGGAGGTCGAGGGCGATGTTGGTCAGGGCGACCTCCTCCTCCAGGACGGGGGCGGAGCCGGCCCACTCCCCCAGGCGGTGGGAGAGGACGAGGGCGTCGTCGCCGAGGGCGAGGGCGGCACCGGTGGTCGCGGTGGTGGGGCCGGTGGCCGGGGTGGTGCTCACAGGTGCTTCACCCCCTCGGGGATCTCGTAGAACGTCGGGTGGCGGTAGGGCTTGTCCGCGGCCGGTTCGAAGAAGGGGTCCTTCTCGTCGGGCGAGGAGGCGGTGATGTCGGCGGAGGGGACGACCCAGATCGACACGCCCTCGCTCCTGCGGGTGTACAGGTCGCGGGCGTTGCGCAGGGCCATCTCCGCGTCGGGGGCGTGGAGACTGCCCGCGTGGGTGTGGGACAGTCCGCGGCGGGAGCGCACGAACACCTCCCACAGCGGCCAACCGTCGCTCGTCATGCCTGTGCCTCCCCGTGCGTGCCGGTGTGCTGGTGCTGCTGGGTGCGGTGCGGGTCCGCGTCGTGCTTCCGGGTGCGGTGCTTCTCCGCGTGGGCCGCCGCGGCCTCGCGGACCCAGGCGCCGTCCTCGTGGGCCTGGCGGCGGCGGCTCAGCCGCTGCTCGTTGCAGGGGCCGTTGCCCTTGAGGACGTCCCAGAACTCGGTCCAGTCGATGGCGCCGAAGTCGTGGTGTCCGCGCTCCTCGTTCCACCGGAGGTCGGGGTCGGGGAGGGTGAGTCCGAGGGCTTCGGCCTGGGGCACGGCGATGTCGACGAAGCGCTGGCGCAGTTCGTCGTTGGAGTGGCGCTTGATCTTCCAGGCCATCGCCTGGGCGGTGTGGGTCGACTCGTCGTCCGGGGGGCCGAACATCATGAGCGAGGGCCACCACCAGCGGTCCACGGCGTCCTGGGCCATGGCGTGCTGGGCCTCGGTGCCGCGGGAGAGGGCGAGCAGGGCCTCGTACCCCTGGCGCTGGTGGAAGGACTCCTCCTTGCAGACCCTGACCATCGCGCGGGCGTACGGGCCGTAGGAGCAGCGGCAGAGCGGGACCTGGTTGGTGATCGCGGCGCCGTCGACGAGCCAGCCGATGGCGCCGACGTCGGCCCAGGTCAGGGTGGGGTAGTTGAAGATCGAGGAGTACTTCTGGCGGCCGGAGTGGAGCTTGTCGAGCAGCTCGTCGCGGCTGGTGCCGAGGGTCTCCGCGGCGCTGTACAGGTACAGGCCGTGGCCGGCCTCGTCCTGGACCTTGGCCATGAGGATGGCCTTGCGGCGCAGCGAGGGCGCGCGGGTGATCCAGTTCGCCTCCGGCTGCATGCCGATGATCTCGGAGTGGGCGTGCTGCGCGATCTGGCGGACGAGCGAGGCGCGGTAGGCCTCGGGCATCCAGTCGCGCGGCTCGATCCGCTCGTCGGCGGCCACTGCGGCGTCGAACACGGTCTCGTGGGCGGCCTGCTCCGCCGCCACGGCCGCGTCCGACACACCGGGCGCGCCCGTGGTCCCTGCCGTCCCTGCCGTCACTGCGGTCATCGGACTCCCTACCGACCGATCGTTCGGTTGAATGACTTCAATGGTGAGTCGGCGGCCCGTATGGTGTCAACCCTGTGGATAACCGGGGTGGGCCGATCGGGATCGGGGCGGGATGGACGGATACGTCGAGAAGGGCGCCGCGGACGCGGACGACGGCCGTCCGACACTCCCGGCCGACCCGCTGACGGAGGCCCCCGAGGCCGCGACCGAGGCACCGGAGACGGCCGCCGCTCCCGTACCGGAGACGGCCGCCGCGCGCGTACCGGAGACGGCCGCCGCGCGCGCCCCTGACACGGCACCCGCCGTCCCGCGCGAGGGGGGCGGGATCATGGCCCTGTCGATGCCCTACCAGGTGGTCCTCGCCGTGGCGCTCGCCGTCGTCGGCGTCTTCGCCTGCGTCCATCTGGCGATGGTGTTCCTGCACGTCGCGCCGTCCAACACGCTCACCAAGCGGCACGGCCAGGCGGTCGACGACTGGATCTATCCCGAGTTCGAACAGAACTGGAAGCTCTTCGCGCCCAACCCGCTCCAGCAGAACGTCTCCGTCGAGGTGCGCGCCGAGCTGGCGGACGCGGCCGGCGGCCGCCGCACGACCGGCTGGATCGACCTGACCGCCGAGGACGCCGCGGCCGTCCGGCACAACCCGATGCCCAGCCACGCCCAGCAGAACGAGCTCCGCCGGGCCGTGGACTTCTACCTCAACTCGCACACCGAGGACCACGCCCCCAACGGGATGCGCGGCCGGCTCTCGGAGGAGTACATGCGCCGGATCGCCATGCTGCGCCTCGCCGACCGGCCGGGCGACGTGCGGCGGATCCAGCTGCGCACCGTCACCCGGGCGGTCCCCGCCCCCCGGTGGAGCACCGAGAAGACCGACACCGCCCCCTCCTACCGCGACTTCCCGTGGTGGCGGGTCACCGACGCCGACCGGCCCACCGGGGCCGACCGGAGCCGCGCGGCGGCCGGCGCGAGCCGTACGGAGGCGGACCGATGACCGCCCCCGGCCCCGCTCCCTCCTCCGCCCCCGGCCCCGCCCCGGCGCCCTCCTCCGGCGGCACGCCCGCGCGTGGCCGAGCCCGCGAGCCCTTCGACCGCACGCTCGCCCGCGCCGTCCAGAACGTCACGGCCCACGCCCTCGGCCCGTACCAGACCGCGATCGTGCGCATCGGCTTCTCGCTGACCTGGCTGGTCTTCCTGCTGCGCGAGCTGCCGTTCCGGCACGAGCTGTACGGACCCGACGGGCCCTGGTCCTGGGAGATGGCCCGGCGGCTGATCGCCGACAACCGGTCCTTCACCGTGCTCATGTGGTCGGACGGCCGGCTCTGGTTCGAGTGCGTCTACGGGCTCGCCGTGCTCTCGGCCGTGCTCCTCCTCGTCGGCTGGCGCACCCGCGCCGTCTCCGTGGTCTTCATGGTCGGGGTGCTGTCGCTGCAGAACCGGTCCGTCTTCGTGGGCGACGGCGGCGACAACGTCCTCCACCTGGCCGCGATCTACCTCGTGCTGACCCGCTGCTCCCGCGTGTGGTCGCTGGACGCCCGGAGGGCCGCCCGGGAGGCCCGCGCGGCGGACGCCGGCGAGCCGCTGCCCGAGGACCGCGTGGGTCCCCTGCTGTGGACGGTGCTCGGGGGCTTCCTCCTCGCCACCACCTGGTTCAGCGAGATCACCGGCGAGTGGTGGCTGCCGGTGCTGCTGTGGGTCCTGTGGCTGGGGAACGGCCTGTGGTGGCTCGTCCGCCGGTACGCGCCCGGGGAGCCGCGCACCCTGCTCGACGCCCTCGCGAACCTCGCGCACAACGCCGCCCTCGTCGTGATCATGGCGGAGGTCTGCCTGATCTACGCCACGGCGGGCTGGTACAAGATCCAGGGCTCGCGCTGGCAGGACGGCACCGCGCTCTTCTACCCGCTCCACCTCGACTACTTCACGCCCTGGCCCGCACTCTCCGAGCTGCTCGGGAGCAGCGGGGTCATGGTGATGCTGCTGACCTACGGCACGGTGATCGTGCAGGTCGCGTTCCCGTTCACGCTCTTCCACCGCAAGGTCAAGAACGTCCTGCTCGTCGTGATGATGCTGGAGCACGCCGGGATCGCGGTGCTCCTCGGACTGCCCGTCTTCTCCCTCGCGATGATCTCCGCGGACGCCGTGTTCCTGCCGACGGCGTTCCTGGTGGCGCTCGGCGCCCGGGCCGCGCGGGTCGGGCGCCGGCTGCGGCGGAGGGCGCCCGAGGGGGCGCTGCCCGAGCAGCGCCGTAGGGGTGAGGAGCGCGGTCCCCGTACCCTCGTCGGGTGAGCACCACCGAAGAGACGGCAGCGGCCGAGGCGTCCGAGCCGGTCCAGTACGACGAGGGCTTCGGCACCGAGATCGGCGTCGGGCCGCACCCCGAGCCGTGGCCCGAGGGCGAGAGGTACGACCCCGAGCTGCTCGCCGGCGGTGACCGGCGCAACGTCGTCGACCGCTACCGGTACTGGACGCGGGAGGCGGTCGTCGCCGACCTCGACACCCGGCGGCACGACTTCCACGTGGCCGTGGAGAACTGGGGCCACGACTTCAACATCGGTTCGGTGGTGCGGACGGCGAACGCCTTCCTCGCGAAGGAGGTCCACATCGTGGGCCGGCGGCGCTGGAACCGGCGCGGCGCCATGGTCACCGACCGCTACCAGCACGTCCGGCACCACCCGGACACCGAGTCGCTGACCTCGTGGGCGGCGGCCGAGGGCATCCCCGTCATCGGGATCGACAACCTGCCGGGGGCGGTGCCGCTGGAGCGGACCGTGCTGCCCCGCCGGTGTGTGCTGCTCTTCGGTCAGGAGGGCCCCGGGCTCACCGAGGAGGCCCGCGCCCATGTGGAGATGGTCTGCTCGATCGCCCAGTTCGGTTCGACGCGCTCGATCAACGCGGGGGCGGCCGCGGCCGTCGCCATGCACGCCTGGATCCAGCGCTATGCGGAGATCGAGACGCCGTAGGGCGTGAGCGCCCCCGGGGGCCGTGGACGAGTCCCGCGTGGAGGCTCTCCGGAGCCTCCACGCGGGCGGGTGCCTCAGGCCTGGCGGCGGACCTCCACCACCCGGAAGCGGTTGGAGACGAAGGCGCCGTCGCACAGCGCGGCGTTCGCCGCCGGGTTGCCGCCGGAGCCGTGGAAGTCGGAGAACGCGGCCGTCTGGTTCACGTACACCCCGCCCGTGAGGTTCAGCGAGAGCTGGGCCGACTCCTCCAGGCAGACCTCCTCCACCGCGCGCTCGACGTCCGGCGAGGTGGTGTAGGCCCCGACCGTCATCGCGCCCTTCTCGCGGACCGTGCGCCGCAGGAGCTCCAGGGCGTCGGCGGTGGAGTCGACCGAGACGGCGAACGAGACCGGCCCGAAGCACTCCGAGAAGTACGCGGCCTCGGCGTCCGGCTTGGAGCCGTCCAGCTTCACGACGACCGGCGTGCGGACCACCGCGTCCGGGTACTCCGGGTTCACGACCTCGCGGGAGGCGAGCGCCACCTCGCCGAGGCCCGCGGCCGCCTCCAGGCGCGCCTTCACGTCCGGGTTGACCAGGGCGCCCAGCAGGCCGTTCGCCCGGGCGTCGTCGCCGAGCAGGCCGCCGACCGCCGAGGCGAGGTCGGCGACGACCTCGTCGTACGACTTGGGGCCCTGGTCGGTGGCGATGCCCTCGCGGGGGATCAGCAGGTTCTGCGGGGTGGTGCACATCTGGCCGCTGTACAGCGACAGCGAGAAGGCCAGGTTGGCGAGCATCCCCTGGTAGTCGTCGGTCGAGTCGACCACCACCGTGTTGACGCCGGCCTTCTCGGTGTAGACCTGGGCCTGGCGGGCGTTGGCCTCCAGCCAGTCGCCGAAGGCGGTCGAGCCGGTGTAGTCGATGATCCGGATCTCCGGGCGCACGGCCAGGGTCTTGGCGATGCCCTCCCCGGGCCGCTCGACGGCGAGCGCGACCAGGTTCGGGTCGAAGCCGGACTCGGCGAGCACCTCGCGGGCGACGCGCACGGTCAGGGCCAGCGGGAGCACCGCGCGCGGGTGCGGCTTGACCAGGACCGGGTTGCCGGTGGCGAGGGAGGCGAACAGGCCCGGGTAGCCGTTCCACGTGGGGAAGGTGTTGCAGCCGATGACCAGGGCGATGCCGCGGCCGACCGGGGTGAACTCCTTGCTCAGCTCCAGGGGCGCGCGCTTGCCCTGCGGCTTGGACCAGTCGGCCCGTCCCGCGGGGGTGCGGGTCTGCTCCGCGTACGCGTAGGCGACGGCTTCGAGGCCGCGGTCCTGGGCGTGCGGGCCGCCGGCCTGGAACGCCATCATGAACGCCTGGCCGCTGGTGTGCATGACGGCGTGGGCGAACTCGTGGGTGCGGGCGGAGATCCGGGCGAGGATCTCCAGGCAGACCAGGGCGCGGGTCTCGGCCCCGGCGTCGCGCCAGGCGGCCGTTCCGGCGCGCATCGCGGGGAGCAGGACGTCGATGTCGGCGTGCGGGTACTCGATGCCGAGCTCCGGGCCGTACGGCGAGGTCTCGCCGCCGGTCCAGCCGTCCGTGCCGGGCTGGTCGAGCTCGAACCGGGTGTTCAGCAGGGCCTGGTGGGCGGCGAGGCCGGCCGCCGCGTCGAGCGAGCCGTCCTCCCCGTACGCCTTCGGGTGCTCGGGGTACGGCGACCAGTAGGCGCGGGTCCGGATGGTGTCGAGCGCCTGGTCGAGCGTGGACCGGTGCTTCTCGGCCAGACGGTCGGTGGTCGGCAGAGCGGTGGCCATGGGTGGACCAACTCCTCGTCGAGCTGGGCAGGGAGACACGTACGGAGTTAGAGTAACCGAACGATCGGTCGGGACAAGGGGGCCTGTCGATCCTGTGGAGAACCCATCGGGGAGGATCACTCCTATGAGCGCCAACGTGACCGTCAGGGGGAGCGACGACGTGACCGCCAGTGAGCCTGCCGCCGCCGTGGAAGCGACCGGGACCGCGGCGGAGGCCGCGTCCGGACCGGTCCCCGAGCCCGTCGGGCGGGACCGCACCGTCGCCGTCGTCGGCACCGGCACCATGGGGCAGGGCATCGCCCAGGTCGCCCTGGTCGCCGGCCACCCCGTGCGCCTCTACGACAGCGCCCCCGGCCGCGCCGAGGAGGCCGTGGCCGCCCTCACCGCGCGCCTCGACCGGCTCGTCGAGAAGGGCCGGCTCGACGCCCCCGCGCGCGAGGCGGCGATCGGACGCCTGCACGCCGCCGGGGACCTCGCGGAGCTCGCGGACGCGGCCCTCGTCGTCGAGGCGATCGTCGAGCTGCTGCCCGTCAAGCAGCAGCTCTTCGCCGACCTGGAGAAGGTCGTCGGCGACGACACCGTCCTCGCCACCAACACCTCCTCGCTCTCCGTCACCGCCATCGCCGGAGGCCTGCGGCTGCCCGGCCGGTTCGTCGGACTGCACTTCTTCAACCCGGCGCCGCTGCTCCCCCTCGTCGAGGTCGTCAGCGGCTTCGCCACCGATCCGGACGTCGCCACGCGCGCGTACGAGACGGTGAAGGGCTGGGGCAAGACCCCGGTCAGGTGCGCGGACACCCCCGGATTCATCGTGAACCGGGTCGCCCGGCCCTTCTACGCGGAGGCGCTGCGGGTCTTCGAGGAGGGCGCCGCCGATCCGGCCACCATCGACGCGGCCCTGCGCGAGTGCGGCGGCTTCAGGATGGGCCCCTTCGAGCTCACCGACCTCATCGGCCAGGACGTGAACGAGGCCGTCACCCGCTCCGTCTGGGAGTCCTTCCACCAGGACCCCAAGTTCACGCCCTCGCTCGCCCAGCGGCGGCTGGTGGAGTCGGGACGGCTCGGCCGCAAGACGGGCCACGGCTGGTTCTCGTACGCGGACGGCGCGGAGCGGCCCGCACCGCACACGGCGGCGCCTGCGGAGGCGCCCGAGCGGATCGTGGTCCAGGGCGACCTCGGCCCGGCCGAACCGCTGGTCGGGCTCGTCGAGGAGGCCGGGATCACGGTCCGCCGCAAGCGGGGCGAGGGCCACATCGTGCTGCCGGGCGGCGGCAGGCTGATGCTCGCCGACGGCGACAGCTCCTTCGAGTTCTTCCCCGAGGAGATCGTCTACTTCGACCTCGCCCTCGACTACGCGCGCGCGAGCCGGATGGTGCTCTCCACCGGACGGCGCACCGCGCCCGAGACCCTCGCCGAGGCCGTGGGGCTCTTCCAGGCGCTCGGCAAGCAGGTCTCCGTGATCGGCGACGTGCCCGGCATGATCGTCGCCCGCACGGTCGCGATGCTGGCCGACCTCGCGGCCGACGCGGTCGACCGGGGCGTCGCCACCGCCGAGGACGTGGACACGGCGATGCGGCTCGGGGTGAACTACCCCGCCGGACCGCTGGAGTGGGCGGAGAAGCTGGGGCACCGGCGGGTCTGCGACCTGCTGCGGGGCCTGCACGAGCGCTACCCGACGGGCAGGTACGGGCCGAGCCAGGCCGTCGCCCGCCGGTGCGCCGACGCCGATGCGGAGGACACCCGATGACCACCGCCAAGCGCGACACGTACACCCCCGAGACGCTGCTCTCGGTGGCCGTGCGGGTCTTCAACGAGCGCGGCTACGACGGCACGTCCATGGAGCACCTCTCCAAGGCGGCCGGCATCTCCAAGTCGTCGATCTACCACCACGTGTCCGGCAAGGAGGAGCTGCTGCGGCGGGCGGTCAGCCGGGCGCTCGACGGGCTCTTCGCCATCCTCGACGAGCCGGACGCCGGACGCGGCCGGGCCGTCGAGCGGGTCGAGTACGTCACGCGCCGCACGGTCGAGGTGCTGATCGCGGAGCTCCCGTACGTGACGCTGCTGCTGCGGGTGCGCGGCAACACCGGAACCGAGCGCTGGGCCATGGAGCGGCGGCGCGAGTTCGACCACCGGGTGGCCGACCTCCTGAAGGCGGCGGCCGAGGAGGGCGACCTGCGGGCCGACGTGGACATCCGGCTCGCGACCCGGCTGCTCTTCGGCATGATCAACTCACTCGTGGAGTGGTACCGGCCCCACCCGGATTCCGCGGAGCGAGAGCAGCTCGCCGAGACCGTCGCGCACCTGGCCTTCGACGGGCTCCGCACGGCCCGCTGAGAGGCCGCCCGGGGCCTACGGCTCCCGGGGCCCCGCCCGCCTTCCCGGGGGCGGGCTCAGGCGTGCGGGTCCGTGTTGAGGTCCGTCTCCTCGAAGACCAGCAGCGTGCGCGTGGACAGCACCTCGGGGATCGCCTGGATGCGGGTCAGCACCAGCTCCCGCAGCGTCCGGTTGTCCGGCGTGTGCACCAGCAGCAGGACGTCGAAGTCGCCGCTGACCAGCGCGATGTGCGTGGCGCCCGGCAGCGCGCCGAGCTGCTCGCGGACCGTGCGCCAGGAGTTCTGGACGATCTTGAGTGTGATGTAGGCGGAGGCGCCGTGGCCCGCCCGCTCGTGGTTGACCCGGGCGCTGAAGCCGCGGATCACCCCGTCGTCGATGAGCCGGTTGATGCGCGCGTAGGCGTTGGCCCGGGAGACGTGCACCCGCTCGGCCACGGAGCGCACCGAGGCGCGGCCGTCCGTTTGCAGCAACCGCAGGATGTCCCGGTCGATCGCGTCCAGCGGGCGTGCCGGAAGCGCGCCCGTCGGCGTGCCGATCGGGGCGCTCAGCGCCTCGCCGGGCACCTCGCTCCCCGTCCCGCGGGGCTCGCCGCCCGTGTCGCCGTCCGGAGCCCCGCTCCGGTCGACGGCCATTTGTTCATCCGCCATGTCCCCCCGCCTCTCTCCGGTGGACGACCTGTACTCATCCCAGGCTGTGGAGAACCGTTTGTCCACAGGCTGAAGGTGCCTGTAGCCAAAATGCCTCCACGACCGAACAATCGGTAGGTGAGGCGCGCCACACTCGCGCCACCCGCCTTCGGGTCTTATGCCCGCTCCCACGAGGAGGTGGACTCGTTGCAACAGCGCAGTTCGACAGTCCAAGAGCCGCCCGGTGCCGTTCCCGCCCACCGGCCGACCCCGCCGCCGGCCTGGCAGCCGCGGACCGACCCCGCCCCGCTGCTGCCCGACACCGAGCCGCTGCGCGTGCTCGGCACGGACGCCGTGGCCGACGCCGACCCCGCGCTGCTGCTCCGGCTCTACGCGGAGCTGATCCGCGGCCGCCGGTACAACACGCAGGCCACCGCCCTCACCAAGCAGGGCCGGCTCGCCGTGTACCCCTCCACCCACGGCCAGGAGGCGTGCGAGATCGCCGCCGCCCTCGCCCTGGAGGAGCGCGACTGGCTCTTCCCCTCGTACCGCGACACCCTGGCCGCGGTGGCCCGCGGCCTCGACCCGGTGCAGGCGCTCACCCTGCTCCGTGGCGACTGGCACACCGGGTACGACCCGCACGAGCACCGCATCGCGCCGCTCTCCACCCCGCTCGCCACCCAGCTCCCGCACGCGGTGGGCCTCGCCCACGCCGCCCGGCTCAAGGGCGACGACGTCGTCGCCCTCGCGATGGTCGGCGACGGCGGCACCAGCGAGGGCGACTTCCACGAGGCGCTCAACTTCGCCGCCGTCTGGCAGGCCCCCGTGGTCTTCCTCGTGCAGAACAACGGCTTCGCGATCTCCGTGCCCCTCGCCAAGCAGACCGCCGCCCCCTCGCTGGCCCACAAGGCCGTCGGATACGGGATGCCCGGCCGGCTCGTCGACGGGAACGACGCGATCGCCGTCCACCAGGTGCTCACCGAGGCCGTGGCCCGTGCGCGGCGCGGCGGCGGCCCCACGCTCGTCGAGGCCGTCACGTACCGCATCGACGCCCACACCAACGCCGACGACGCCACCCGCTACCGCGCGGCCGCCGAGGTCGAGGCCTGGCGGGCGCACGACCCGATCCTCATCCTGGAGCGGGAGCTGACCGAGCGCGGCCTGCTCGACGAGGACGGCCGGCGGGAGGCCGCCGAGGCCGCCGAGACGATGGCCGCGGAGCTGCGCGAGCGGATGAACGCCGAGCCGGTGCTGAACCCGATGGACCTCTTCGCCCACGTGTACGCGGAGCAGACCACGCAGCTGCGGGAACAGGCGGCGCAGCTGCGCGCCGAGCTCGAAGCCGAGGGTGAGGCGTGATGACGACGGCGACGACCGGATCCACGGCGGACAGGACCGCCGGGAACCCCGGAAAGGGCGGCGGGGCCGGGAAGGCCAAGCCCGCCACGATGGCGCAGGCGCTCCAGCGCGCCATGCGCGACGCGATGGCCGAGGACCCCACCGTCCACGTGATGGGCGAGGACGTCGGCACCCTCGGCGGCGTCTTCCGGGTCACCGACGGGCTCGCCAAGGAGTTCGGCGAGGACCGCTGCACGGACACCCCGCTGGCCGAGGCGGGCATCCTCGGCGCGGCGGTCGGCATGGCGATGTACGGCCTGCGGCCGGTCGTCGAGATGCAGTTCGACGCGTTCGCCTACCCGGCGTTCGAGCAGCTGATCTCCCACGTGGCGAAGATGCGGAACCGCACGCGCGGCGCGATGCCGATGCCGATCGTCATCCGCGTCCCGTACGGCGGCGGGATCGGCGGCGTCGAGCACCACAGCGACTCCTCCGAGGCCTACTACACGGCCACCCCGGGACTCCACGTCGTCACCCCGGCCACCGTGGAGGACGCCTACGGGCTGCTGCGCGCGGCCATCGCCTCCGACGACCCGGTGGTCTTCCTGGAGCCCAAGCGGCTCTACTGGTCGAAGTCCGACTGGTCCCCCGAGGCGCCGGCGGCCGTGGAGCCGATCGGCAAGGCCGTGGTGCGGCGGCGCGGCACCGGTGCCACGCTGATCACCTACGGACCCTCCGTGCCCGTCTGCCTGGAGGCGGCGGAGGCCGCGCAGGCCGAGGGCTGGGACCTGGAGGTCATCGACCTCCGCTCGCTCGTCCCCTTCGACGACGAGACCGTCTGCGCCTCGGTGCGGCGCACCGGTCGCGCCGTCGTCGTCCACGAGTCGGCGGGCTTCGGCGGCCCCGGCGCGGAGATCGCCGCGCGCGTGACCGAGCGGTGCTTCCACCACCTGGAGGCGCCGGTGCTGCGGGTCGCGGGCTTCGACATCCCGTACCCGCCGCCGATGCTGGAACGGCACCATCTGCCGGGCGTGGACCGGGTCCTGGACGCGGTGGCGCGGCTGCAGTGGGAGGCGGGAAGCTGATGGCGCAGGTGCTCGAGTTCAAGCTGCCCGACCTCGGCGAGGGACTCACCGAGGCGGAGATCGTCCGCTGGCTGGTCGGCGTCGGCGACGTCGTCGCCATCGACCAGCCGGTCGTCGAGGTCGAGACGGCCAAGGCCATGGTCGAGGTGCCCTGCCCGTACGGCGGTGTCGTGACCGCCCGGTACGGCGAGGAGGGCACCGAACTGCCCGTCGGCGCACCGCTGCTGACGGTCGCGGTGGGCGGGACGGGCGCGCCGGAGGAGCTCGCCGAGGCCGCTCCCGGCGCCGCGCCCACGGCGGGGGAGGGTGCTGCCGAGTCCGCCGTGTCGTCGGAGTACTCGGGCAATGTGCTCGTCGGGTACGGCACGGCCGGTCCCGCCGCCCGGCGGCGCCGGGTGCGCCACGAGAGCCACGCCGTGGCGAAGGCACCCGAGCCCGCCGCCCCGGCCGCGCAGGCGCCCGCCGCCCCGGTCGCGTCGGCTCCGGCCGCGTCGGCTCAGGTCGCCGGGTCCGGCACGGGCCACGAGGGGCCGGTGCCGGTCATCTCGCCGCTGGTGCGGAAGCTGGCCAGGGACCGCGGGCTCGATCTGCGCGAGGTGCGGGGATCGGGGCCCGAGGGCCTGATCCTGCGGGCCGACGTCGAGCTGGCCCTCGCGGCCCTCGACCGTCCGGCGTCCGCGCCGGCGCCCGCCCCCGCCCGCGCGGCGGCCCCCGCGGCCTCCTCCGCGGTCGTGGCACCGGTCGGGGAGCGGGTCCCGCTGCGCGGGGTCCGCGGCGCCGTGGCGGACAAGCTGTCGCGCAGCCGCACGGAGATCCCGGACGCGACCTGCTGGGTCGACGCCGACGCGACGGAGCTGATGGCCGCACGCACGGCGATGAACGCGGCGGGCGGGCCGAAGATCTCGCTCCTCGCGCTCCTCGCCCGGATCTGCGTGCACGCCCTGGCGCGGTTCCCCGAGCTGAACTCCACCGTGGACACCGCGACGCGGGAGATCGTCCGGCTGCCGGACGTGCACCTCGGCTTCGCCGCGCAGACCCCGCGGGGCCTGGTCGTGCCCGTGGTCAAGGACGCGGGGACCCGGACGGCGGAGTCGCTGACGGCGGAGTTCGCCCGACTCACGGAGGCCGCACGGGAGTCGGCGCTCACCCCGGCCGATCTGACCGGGGGCACCTTCACCCTGAACAACTACGGGGTGTTCGGGGTCGACGGCTCCACGCCGATCATCAACCACCCCGAGGCCGCGATGCTCGGTGTCGGCCGGATCATCCCCAAGCCGTGGGTCCACCAGGGCGAACTGGCCGTGCGTCAGGTGGTGCAGCTCTCGTTCACCTTCGACCACCGCGTCTGCGACGGCGGCACGGCGGGCGGCTTCCTGCGGTACGTGGCGGACTGCGTCGAGCAGCCCGCGGTCCTGCTCCGCACGCTCTGACGCGGCGCTCCGGCGGGACCCGTCCGGTCCCGCCGGCCCGCTTCGGTCCCGGCCGCCGACCGTCCCGCCGGCCGGGCCGTCTCACCAAGGGAGACGCACCCGGCGGCGGGCAGCGGCGACGGACCATACTGCTGGGGTGACCACCCCCCATGACGCCGTCGTGCTCGCCGGAGGCGCCGCCCGGCGTCTCGGCGGCGCCGACAAGCCCGGCGTACGGGTCGGCGGCCGGCCGCTGCTCGACCGGGTCCTCGCCGCGTGCCGTGGCGCGGAGCGGACGGTCGTCGTCGGCGCCCCCCGCCCGACCGTCCGTCCCGTCCGCTGGACCAGGGAGGACCCGCCCGGCGGGGGCCCGCTCGCCGCTCTGGACGCGGGAGTACGCGCCATGGACGCGGACCCCGACGGCCCGGCGACTGGGACCAGTACCAGTACCAGTACCAGTACCGGTGCCGGTACCGATGACCAGGGAACGAGCGTCGCTCAGGCGGGTGGGGCGCCGACCGGGGGTGTTCTGGCGGGTGGGGCGCCGACCGGTGGTGCTCAGGCAGGCGGGGGCGGCGGCCGTGTGCTGCTCGTGCTCTCCGCCGACCTGCCCTTCCTCGACGAGGACACCGTCCACCGGCTGCTCGGCGCGCTCTCCGACCACCCCGAGGCCGAGGCCGCGCTCCTCACCGACGCCGAGGAACGGGACCAGCCGCTCGTCGCCGTCTACCGAACGACCCCGCTCCGACGGGAGTTGGCGCGGATCGCCGAGGAACGCGGCACCCTCGCCGGCGGTCCGCTGCGGCGGCTCACCGGCGCCCTGAGCCTCGTCCGGGTCGCCGCGGCGCCGCACGCCTCCTTCGACTGCGACACCTGGGAGGACATCGCCACGGCCCGGGCCCGCATCAGGGAGCATGGGACCGTGCTGGATGAATGGATCACCGCAGTCAAGGACGAACTGGGTATCGAGCTGGACGTCGACACCGGCGTGCTGCTCGATCTGGCCCGCGACGCCGCCCACGGCGTGGCCCGCCCCGCCGCTCCCCTGACCACCTTCCTGGTGGGCTACGCGGCCGCGCGCGCGGCCGACGGGGGCGGCCCCGAGGCGGTCGCCGAGGCCGCCCGCAAGGCCGCCGCGCTGGCCCAGCGCTGGGCCGCCGAGCAGGACGAGGCCGGATGACCCTGCAGGAGCACCTCCCGGTGACCCCCGGAACCGGCGACAAGCGGTCCGGGCAGCCGCACCGGGCCACCGCCTGGCCCGAGGCGCGCGCCGCGGCCGTACGTGCCGGGGCCGCCGCCCGGGCCGTCCGGGCGCCGCTCGGCGTACCGCTCGCTCAGGCCCTCGGCCAGGCCCTCGCCGTGCCGCTGCTCGCCCTCACCGACCTGCCGTCCTTCGACACCTCCGCCATGGACGGCTGGGCCGTCGCGGGGCCCGGGCCGTGGACCGTACGGGCCCAGGACGCCGTCCTCGCCGGCCGCGCGTCCGAGGCCGTCGCGCACGACGGCGAGGCCGTGCGGATCGCCACCGGGGCCCGCGTCCCCGACGGCACCACCGCCGTGGTCCGCAGCGAGCACGCCCGCACCGAGGGCGCCCTGCTGTACGCCCTGCGCGAGGTCGTACCGGGACAGGACATCCGGCCCCGCGGCCAGGAGTGCCGTTCCGGCGAGGAGCTGCTGCCCGCCGGCAGCGTCGTGACCCCCGCCGTGCTGGGCCTCGCCGCGGCCGCCGGATACGACGAGCTTCCCGTGCCGCCCCGCCCCCGGGTCGAGATCCTGGTCCTCGGCGACGAGCTGCTCGCCGCGGGGCTCCCCCACGACGGCCTCATCCGCGACGCCCTCGGCCCGATGCTGGGCCCGTGGCTGGCGGCTCTCGGCGCCGACGTCCTCGGCGTCCGCCGCATCGGAGACGAGGCCGAGGAGCTGTACGCGGCCGTCACCGGTTCCGCCGCCGATCTGGTGCTCACCACCGGCGGGACCGCCGCCGGGCCCGTGGACCACGTCCACGGAGTCCTGGAGAAGGCCGGTGCGACGCTCCTGGTCGACGGGGTGAAGGTCCGCCCGGGCCACCCGATGCTCCTCGCCCGCCTCGACACGCTTCCCGAGGCGATCGAGCCCGGCCCACCGGACTCCGAGCCGCCCGAGCCCGTGCCGTCCGGCGTCTCCGGGTCCCCTGCCACGCTGTCGGGGGCCACCGCGTCCCCTGCCACGCCGTCCGGGGACACCGGGCTCGCCGCCGCCCCGGCCGCGGGTGGTCCGGCCACCGACGTGACGGCCGGGGGTGCACCGGCCCCGCGCGTCCGTCATCTCGTCGGGCTTCCCGGCAACCCCCTCGCGGCGGTCTCCGGGCTCCTGACGCTGGCCGAGCCGCTTCTGGCGGCCCTGACCGGGGCCGCGGCCGCCGTGCCCGAGCCGTCGCGGGTCCCCGTGCGGGACGAGGTGCACGGCCACCCGTACGACACCCGGCTGGTCCCGGTCGTGCGCCGCGGTGGACGGGCCGTACCCCTGCGCTACAACGGACCGGCCATGCTGCGCGGCATCGCCGCCGCCGACGGACTGGCCGTCGTCCCGCCCGGCGGCGCCCGCCCCGGCCAAGAACTGGATGTCCTCGACCTTTCCTGGCCGGCGGCAGAGGAGGCCGTACCGGCCCAAGGAGCGTGTTTCACGTGAAACTTCCCAGTCGTGACGCGATGGCCCGCCACGCGGAGGAACGGATCTCCGGCCCGCAGATCAAGCTGCCCCGCCGAGAGGTCGAGCGGCCCCTGCGCCAGGTCGGCAAGCGGCTCCTGATGGCCCTCGGCGTGCTGGCCGTGACGATCATGATCGTCTACGTCGACCGCGGCGGGTATCACGACAACGCCAACGAGACGCTCGACTTCCTCGACTGCGCCTACTACGCGACCGTCACGCTCTCCACCACCGGATACGGCGACATCGTCCCGTACAGCGACACGGCACGGCTCGCCAACATCCTGCTGGTCACGCCTCTGCGCGTGCTGTTTCTGATCATCCTGGTCGGTACCACCCTCGAGGTCCTCACGGAGCGGACCCGCGAGGAATTCCGGCTGAACCGCTGGAGGTCCACCTTGCGTGACCACACCGTCATCGTCGGCTTCGGCACCAAGGGGCGGTCCGCGATCCAGACGCTCTGCGCCACCGGTCTCAGCAAGGAGCAGATCGTCATCGTCGATCCCTCCAACAAGGTGATCGAGACGGCGAACGCGGACGGCTTCGTCGGCGTCGTCGGCGACGCGACCCGCAGTGACGTGCTGCTCCGCGCCGAGGTGCAGCGCGCCCGGCAGATCGTCATCGCCACCCAGCGCGACGACACGGCCGTTCTGGTCACCCTCACGGCCCGCCAGCTCAACCGAGGCGCGAAGATCGTCGCCGCGGTCCGCGAGGAGGAGAACGCGCCGCTGCTGCGCCAGTCCGGCGCGGACGCGGTCATCACCAGCGCCAGCGCCGCCGGACGCCTGCTCGGCCTGTCCGTGCTGAGCCCCAGCGCCGGCACGGTCATGGAGGACCTCATCCAGCAGGGCTCCGGCCTCGACCTGGTGGAGCGCCCGGTGACCAAGAGCGAGGTGGGGAAGAGCGTCCGCGAGACCGGTGACCTGGTCGTGAGCGTGCTGCGCGGCCACCGGCTGCTCGGGTACGACGACCCCGCCGCCAGCCCCCTCCAGCTCACCGACCGGGTGATCACCATCGTCCGGGCCGCGCCGGTCACCCCGCTCAGGACACCGCCGGAGGACTGAGCACGACCCGCCCGGTGCCGGGAGTAGCCTCGCCGGCATGTATGCGATCACGATTCCGGAACCCGGTGGTCCCGAGGCCCTCGTCTGGGCCGAGGTGCCCGATCCCGTACCCGGCGAGGGCGAGGTCCTCGTCGAGGTGGCGGCGAGTGCCGTCAACCGCGCCGACCTGCTCCAGCGGCAGGGCTTCTACGACCCGCCGCCGGGCAGCTCGCCGTACCCCGGCCTGGAGTGCTCGGGCAGGATCTCCGCGCTCGGCCCGGGCGTGGCGGGCTGGGCGGTCGGCGACGAGGTCTGCGCGCTGCTCGCCGGCGGCGGATACGCGGAGAAGGTCGTCGTCCCCGCGGGCCAGCTGCTTCCGGTGCCCGAGGGCGTCGACGTGGCCACGGCCGCGGCGCTCCCCGAGGTGGCCTGCACCGTCTGGTCCAACATCTTCATGATCGCCCACCTGCGTCCGGGGGAGACGCTGCTTGTGCACGGCGGGGCGAGCGGGATCGGCACGATGGCGATCCAGCTGGCCAAGGCGATCGGGGCGCGGGTCGCGGTCACCGCGGGCGGCCCCGAGAAGCTGGCGCGCTGTGCCGAGCTCGGCGCGGACATCCTCATCGACTACCGCGAGCAGGACTTCGTCGAGGAGCTGGCGAAGGCGACGGACGAGGCGGGGGCGGACGTCATCCTGGACATCGTCGGCGCCAAGTACCTGGAGCGGAACGTGAAGGCGCTGGCCGTGAACGGCCGGCTCGTCGTCATCGGCCTGCAGGGCGGCGTCAAGGGCGAGCTGAACCTCGGGGCGCTGCTCGCGAAGCGGGCCGCGGTCATGGCGACCACGCTGCGGGCCCGTCCAGCGGACGAGAAGGCGGCGATCGTGGCCGCCGTCCGGGAACACGTCTGGCCGCTGATCGGCGCGGGAACGGTCCGGCCGGTCGTCGACCGGACGCTGTCGCTGAGCGACGCCTCCGAGGGACACCGGGCGCTGGAGGCGGGCAGCCACGTCGGCAAGGTCCTGCTGCTGGCTCCGCGGGCCTGACGGGCCCGGTTCCTCGGGGTAGGGCCCGGGGACTTCGCCCGCTTCCTCGGGGTGAGGCCTGGGGCTTCGCCCGGTTCCTCGGGGTGCGGCCCGGGGGCCTCGCCCGCTGCGTCGTCACGGATGCGTGAAGGGCCCGGCACGCGGTGTGCCGGGCCCCTCCTCGTCCGTGCTTCGCCGGGGGCTACAGGTACGGCCCCGAGCGGACCGCGTGGCCGGGGCCGCGGTCGTCGTCGTCATCGTCGTGCGACGCGCCCGGCGGGAGCGCCCGGCGCATCTGCTCCAGCTGGGCGCGGGCCGCCATCTGCTGGGCGAAGAGCGCCGTCTGGATGCCGTGGAAGAGGCCCTCCAGCCAGCCGACGAGCTGCGCCTGCGCGATGCGCAGCTCCGCCTCGGAGGGGATCGCCTCGTCCGTGAACGGCAGGGATAGCCGCTCCAGTTCCTCGACCAGTTCGGGCGCGAGCCCGTCCTCCAGCTCCTTCACGGAGCTGGCGTGGATGTCCTTGAGCCTGACCCGGCTGGCCTCGTCGAGAGGTGCCGCGCGTACTTCCTCCAGGAGCTGCTTGATCATGCTGCCGATCCGCATGACCTTCGCAGGCTGCTCGACCATTTCCGTCACCGGGACCTCGCGGGGTTCGTCGTCGCCCTGAGTGCCGCCGAGCGCCATCCCGTCCTGTCCCACGATGAGGACCTGGGGGCTCTCCTGCGACCTGTCATTCCTCGGCATCTCCATGCCGCCATTCTCTCGTACACATGCGTCACCACGGGGTGTGCCCCCGTACGAGGGTGATCCACCCTCGTACGGGGGCACGGGACGACAACGAAGACCGTCAGGTCGCCTCGCGCCGGGCCAGCGCGCCGCGGGAGCGGGTCACCAGGGCGGCCAGCAGCGCGGCGCCGACCGGTACGGCGACGAGGAGTCCGGCGAGGGTCTCCCAGGGGATGACGATCGGCACGTACGGCGCGTCGGCGGCCGTGCTCCAGCCCTGGGCGACGGACTCCTCGTGCCAGCGGAACTGCTGCCGTTCCTCGTTCAGCCGGAGTCCCACGGCGGGCAGCACTCCGGCGGCGGAGCCGAGGAGGACGCCCATCGCGGCGACGACACCGCACTGGAAACCGCTGAGGGTCCGGCGGACCCGCGGCGGGGCGCCGACGGCGGCCAGCGTCTTCAGATCGGCCTCGGCGTCGGCCTGGGCGAGCCCGGTGGCGATGCCGGCGGCGCCGACGGTCACGAGCCCCGCGAAGATCGCCAGGGACAGCAGGATGAGGCTGTACGAGTTGACGAAGCCCTCCTCGACGTGGAGTTCGACGTTGCTGCCGAGCTTGGTGAGCTCGCCGTCGAGCTTCTGGCGCGCCTCGGTGTCGGGCAGCCGGTCCGTGCTGGCGTAGCTGCCGAGCGGCACCGTCGTGAGTCCGGCGGCCTTGGCGGTGGCCGGGGTCATCAGGGCCTGGACGCCGTAGGACTGGGTGTCCCCGGGGACCTGGTACGCGGGAAGCAGGGTGACCTTGCCAGGCGCGGGCTTGCCGTCCTGGGAGGCCTTGTCGGCGGCGGCCAGGTCGGTGATCTGCTTGATCCCGTACCTGCCGTTCTTGTCGACGTTGACCGGGTTGAAGCTGACGACCTTGCCGTCGGCGAGGGCCTTCACGGTCGCGGGGTCGTCGAGGCCGAGCACCTGGAGCAGTGCGGCGTCACCGACGAGGAGCCCGCCTTCGGAGACGTACATGCCGTTGCTGCGGCCCTCCTTGCACCGCCAGTCCTCGCTGAGCATCTTGCGGCGCTGATCGGGGGTGAACTTCTCGGCGGGGTCGCCGCCGCCGGGGACCGAGGCGTACATGGGGCACTCGTTCGCCGAGGGGACGACGACCTCGAAGCGGCCGCAGCCCGCGGCGCTGTCCCAGGGCATGCAGCTGGGCTTGCCGACCGCGACGCGCTGGACGTCGGCGCGGACGTCGACGGGGACGTACCGCTGGATGGCGTCGCGGACGGCGGGGACGTCCCGGCCGCCCTCCTCGTTGACGAACGCGGCGACGGTGCCGTGCGGCAGCTGGGCCGTGTACTCGGCCCTGCGCTGGGCCTCCTCGCTGGCCATGTAGGTGGAGACGGCGACCGTGCCGGCGACGGCGGCGAGGACGGCGGCGACGGCGGGAGCCGTACGGCCCCGGTTGCGCACGGCGTCCCGCAGCGCGAGCCGCGGGGACAGCGGCAGCCAGCGGCCGGTCCGGCCGAACAGGCCGACCAGCGCCGGGGTCATGGCGACCACGCCCAGCTCGGCGATCGCGGAGCCGCCGGCGACGATGATGAACTGCTGGCTGACCATGGACCCGAAGAGCGCGATGGCGCCGCCGATCAGGAGCGCCGCGAGGCCGATCAGAGGCAGGACACGGCTGCTGCGGCGGATACCGCGACGGCCGGTGAGCGAGGCGAGGACCGTCTGCCGGGAGGCGGTGATCGCCGGCACGATGGCGGCGAGCAGACCGGTCAGCACGGCGAGCAGCGCGATGCCGAGGATCTCCAGCGGCCGGACGTCGAAGGCGCCGAACCGCTGCCCCATGGTCTCCTCCAGGAAGGGCTGGAGCGCCTTGGTGAGGATCAGGGCGAGGACTGTACCGGTGATCGCCGCGGCGACACCGATGACCAGACCGCCGCTCAGCACGATGGCCCGGATGTGGCTGCGGGCGCCGCCGTTGGCCCCGACCAGACCGAGCTGGCGGCGCGAGCGACGGGCGCCGACCGCGAAGGCGGGTCCGGCGAGCAGGCAGATCTCCAGCATCGCCAGACCGACGACCGTGCCGACGGCCGCGAGTTCGGCGGCGTTGCCGACCGCGCTGGACTCGAAGTCGCCCCAGCCCTCCTTCTGGAAGAGCGGGATCTCGGACTTGGCCGGCGGGTCGATCATCACGGCACGGGAGGAGACGATCACACCCTTGGTGTTGATCTCCTTGACCATGTTCCACGTGAAACCACCCGACGCGCGCACCAGGTACGTGGTGCTGGTGTCGGGCTTCTGCAGACCGGCCTTCTCGACGGCCTTCGCGTACGGGGCGTGGAAGGCCCCGGGGAGCACGTTGACCTGGTCGGCCTTCAGCTGGTCGGGAATCTCGTAGGAGCCGACGATCCGGTACGGGCGGTCGAAATTGCGTGCGGAAAGGGTCGAGCCGACCGAGAGACCGCTGCTCTCCAGGAAGTGCGAGGTCGCGACGACCTCGTCGTTCTTCTCCGGGTAGCGGCCCTCCAGCAGGGTCGTGATGCCGCGCGCCATCGGGTCGGCGGCCTTGAGCTCACGCACCTCGGTGACGAGCAGACCGTGCTTCGTCGTCAGCTTGGCGCTGCCGGAGGTGTCCGTGAGGACCGTGGATCCCGCGGGGAAGGTCTTGGTGACATCGGTGGGGCCGCTCGGCCAGACCGTGTCCGCGTAGTCCTTGGCCGGGGTGTTCAGGTCCCCGGACGGGTCCTGGAGGATCGGCACCCCGCCGTAGCCGGAGTCCTTGAAGCGGGCGTCGGCCGCGCCGATCGAGCGGTCTGCCCGCTCGGCGGGGGACAGCTCGGAGCTGCGGAAGGTCAGATCGAGGGCGCTGACGCCCAGGATCGGCAGGGCGATCATCGCCAGGACGAGGGCGCTGCGGCCCTTGGAGCGCCAGGCGTCGCGGCGGGCTATGCGTATCGCGGCCCGCCAGGAGTGGAACCAGGTCTTCACGCCTCAGCCACCTGGCCCGTCAGCAGGGAATCGGCCTCACTGCGCACGGTCTGGTCGACGATGGCGCCGTCCCGCAGGAACACGACCCGGTCCGCCCAGGCCGCGAAGCGCGGCTCGTGGGTGACGAGGACACCGGCCGCGCCCGCGTCGCAGCGGCTGCGGAGCAGGGCGAGCACGGACTCGCCGGTCTCGGAGTCGAGGGCGCCGGTGGGCTCGTCGGCGAGGACGAGGCGGCGCTCTCCGACGAGGGCGCGGGCGATGGCCACGCGCTGCTGCTGGCCGCCGGACATCTCGTCGGGGAAGCGGTCGGCGAGGTGGCCGAGGCCCATCTCCTCCAGTGCCTTGAGGGCCTCGACGCGCGCCTTCCGGGAGGAGGTCCCGTCCAGCTCGCGCGGCAGGGCGACGTTCTCGGCGGCGGTGAGGGCCGGGATGAGGTTGTAGTCCTGGAAGACGTAGCCGATGCTGCGGCGGCGCAGGGCCGCGAGCTCCTTGACGCTCGCCGTGGTGATGTCGGTGTCCTCGACGATCACCTCTCCCGAGGTGGGGGCGTCGAGGCCGCCGGCGATGGTGAGCAGCGTGGACTTGCCGGAGCCGGACGGGCCCATGACGGCGACGAGTTCACCCGGGTACACGGCGAGGTCGATGCCGCGCAGGGCATGCACCTCGGTGGCACCCGCGCCGTGGACGCGGGTCAGGTTCTTGAGTTGCAGCACGGGCTGCTGTGCGGACATGAGGGGTCCCCCCTTGGGCGTGTCCGGCGATCGGCCGGACACGGGAGCGAGCGGTGGAAAGGTGGTACGGCCGGTGTGGCGCGGGCCGTTCGGCGGACGGTGTGCGGGCCGTTCGGCGGGCGGTGTGCGGGCCGTACGCCGGATGCGGCGCGCACGTGGGGCGCGCGTCGCCGGAGGTACGGGTGGGGCGAAAGGTGCGGGTGGGGCGTGGGGCCGCGGTCAGCGTCCCCGGGCCGCGGGTGGGGTGGTCTCGGACGGTGCGGTGCCGGTGCGGACCGCGTCGGCGCCCGGCCGGGCGACGGTGTCGGGTCCGTCGGCGGCACCGGGTCCGTCGGCGGTTCCGGGGGCCTTCCGGGCCGGGGGCGCCGCGGCGCCCGGAGCGGCGCCCGCCTCCGCGGCCGTCGTCGAGAGGCGGATCAGCCGGGACTCGCAGTGGTCCAGCCAGCGCGCCTCGGCCTCGGTCTGGAAGATCAGCTGTTCCAGGACGAGCAGCCAGGCGACGTCGTCCCGCTCCCGCGCTCCGCCGCTCTCGACGGCGATCAGGGCCTGGGCCTTGAGGCGGGTGTAGTCCTGCATCGCCTTCACGGTGTGCCGGCGCTGGGACTGGATGACGTCGCGGATGTCGACGCTGGGGGCGCCCACGGCCATGGCGAGCTTGATCGCCAGCTCGTCACGGGCGGGGCTGGTGCGGTCCACCGGCTTCTCGAACCAGGTCCGCAGTTCGGCGCGGCCGCTGTCGGTGATCGTGTACAGGGTGTGCCCGGCCGGGTCCTCGCCGCCCTGGGCGACCATGCCGTCGCGTTCGAGCCGGTTGAGGGTCGTGTACACCTGGCCGACGTTGAGGGGCCAGGTGGAACCCGTGCGCGACTCGAACTCCGTACGGAGCTGGGAGCCGTACCGAGGGCCGCGTTCGAGGAGGGCGAGAAGCCCGTGGCGGATGGACATACTCAGTATGTATACCGGGTATGCCGGGACGGACAACCGTCCTGAGACGGAAGGGCCGCATCCGCCTCAAGGGGGACCCCGGGGGTCCGCGAGGGCTCAGCGGCGCCGCATCCGGAGCCCGAGGAAGCCGATCCCGAGCCCCATCAGTGCCAGGCCGACCCCGAGCGTGAGCACGGGAATCCGCTGGTCGACGAGGGGTTCGGCGGATTCGGCGGCCATCCCCGGCGCGGCGCCGGGCCGGCTCGCGGGTGCCGCCTCCGGTGCGACGGCCTCCTCCTCGCGTACCTCCCGGGCCTCCTCCTCGACGGCCTCGGGGCGCTCCGGGTCTGTTGCAGTTTCGGTACGAGGGGACTCGGGCTGCCGGGGCGCGTCGCCCGCGGGCACCGGGGCCACGGAGCGTCCCGGCCGTGGTCGCCCCTCACCCGCGGGCCGGCCCGCCAGCGAGGCGGAGCCTTCGGGCGAGGGCGCGTCGCTGGGCTCGGCGCTCGGAGCGGCGGGGGCGGCCGCGCCCGTGCCGGCGGGGGCGGGCGCGGGAGGCGCGGGCGTGCCTGCGGCGCCGGTGCGTCCCGGAGAGGGGGAGGTGGCGGAAGGGGAGCGGGTGACCGTCGGGGAGGGTGCGACGGAGGAGGCCGACGGGGTGGGCGGCGAGGTGGAGGGCGGGGGCGGCGTGGCGGTCGGGGGCGTGGTCGGCGCCACGATCACCGTGGAGCCGGCCGGTGCCTCGGCTCCGTGGGCGAGCGGCCCCCCGGGCAGGGCGCACGCGCCGGCGAACAAGCAGGTGAGAGCGGATCCGAGGACCCGTGCCCGCGCCCTGCGGAGTGCTGGAGTCACCGGGTGACCCCCTCCCGTACCGAGCCGCCGAGATAGTGAACTCAGCGTCACATGTCGGGGCGAGTCCGGCATCCGGGACGGGGGCGGTCGACGTAAAGGAGCGTCAGGAAGGGTGACGGCGACGCCCGGGAACAGGAGGAACGGCTCCGAAGCCGGAATCCGGGGAGGAACAGAGGGGTCCCCCGTTTGGACGGGACTCCCGGTGCACGGCCCCCGGCAGGAGGCCCTCCCGGCACGAGGCCCTCCCTGCATGACGCCGCCTCCCGGCGCGAGGCCTCCCTGCACGGCCCCCTGCACGAAGCCCCCTGCACGAAGCCCCCTGCACAAAGCCCCCTGCACGAAGCCCCCCGCGCAAAGCCCTCCCCGCCGGACCGCGTCCGGCGGGGAGGGCCTCGTCCGACAGCGGGGAGGGCGACCCGTCTACTGCGGCGGGTTGCCGGTGGAGACCTTGAGGGTGAACTCGGCGTCCTTGTCGGTGATGTCCTCGCCGGCCGGCGGGTACTGCTCCAGGATCGTGCCCTCGCCGTACGTGGACTCGTCCACGGGCGTCTGCGTCATGATCTTCCAGCCGCCGGCCTGGACGCAGGCCTTCACCGACTGGATGTTCTTGTACGTGAAGTTCGGGACCTCGAACTTCTCCGGGTCGTCGCTCGACTCCGTCGGCTGGCTGCACTTCTTCGGGTCGATCGTCTTGGTGAGGTCGGGGCCCTTGTGGCCGGGTGCCGCGGTCTGGCTCTGCTGGGTGCCCGTGCCGCCGGTGCCGGCCTCGGGGTCCTCGCCCTTGTCGAGGTTCAGGGCGACGAGCAGGCCGCCGACCGCGAGCAGGGCGACGACGACCGCGCCGACGATCATCGGGGTGTTCCGTCGCGAACCGCCCGCCGTGCTCGGCGCGGACGTGTGCGCGGTGGAGTACGGAGCCGGGGTGGGCGCCTGGTACGCGTTCTGCTGGGCGTGATGGGTCTGGTACCCGGGAACGGGCGTCGGCGCCTGCTGCGGGTAGCCGTACGAGGGGGCGGGCGCCGGGGTCGCCGGACCGTACGGCCCCGGCGTCGGCGGCTGGTAGGGGTGCTGCACCCCGTGCGGTCCGGTGTGCGGGGCCGGCGGCGGGGTCTGGCCGACGGGCGGGAAGACCGCCGAGCCGACGCCCGCGCCGCTGCTGACGGGGTTGCCGGGGACGATCGACGGAGCACCGGTCTGGCCGGCGGAGAGCACCCGGAGGCACTCGTCGCGCATCGCGGCCGCGTTCGGGAACCGCTCGTTCGGGTTCTTTCGCAGCGCGCGGGCGACGAGCGCGTCCATCGCCGGGGTCACCGCCCGGTTGACGGTCGACGGGGCGACCGGCTCCTCCTGGACGTGCGCGTAGGCGATGGCCAGCGGAGAGTCGGCGTCGAAGGGCAGCCGGCCGGTCAGCAGCTGGAAGAGCATGATGCCGACCGAGTACAGGTCGGAGCGGGCGTCCACCGCGCGCCCGAGGGCCTGCTCGGGGGAGAGGTACTGGGGGGTGCCGACGACCATGCCGGTCTGGGTCATCGACGTGACCCCGGACTGCATGGCGCGGGCGATGCCGAAGTCCATGACCTTGACCACGCCGCGCTTGGTCTGCATCACGTTGCCGGGCTTGATGTCGCGGTGGACCAGGCCCATCTCGTGGCTGACCTCCAGCGCGGCGAGCACGTCCGCGGTGACCTTCAGCGCCCGGTCGGCCGGCATCGCGCCGTACTGCTGGATGTCCGAGGCGAGGACCGAGCCGAGCGGCTGCCCCTCCACGTACTCCATGACGATGTACGGCATGACGGCGCCGTCGAGGGTGTCCTCGCCGGTGTCGAAGACCGAGACGATGTTGGTGTGCGACAGCTTCGCGACCGCCTGCGCCTCGCGGCGGAAACGTTCGCGGAAGGACTGTTCGCGGCCCAGCTCGGTGTGCAGCGTCTTGATCGCGACCTGGCGGTCGAGCGCGCTGTCGTAGGCGAGGTAGACCGACGCCATCCCGCCCTCGCCGAGAAGGTCGCGCAGCTGGTACCGGCCGCCCGCGACCGAACCGCCCGCATAGCGGCCCTGTGCGCCGTCCTGGCTCATCTGTGCTTCCCCCTACGCGCGCGAGGCGGCGTTGATCCGGAATTTCTCGGCCAAGTCTGCCCGAGGGCAGTGACACGTCAAGCCAGGTGCCCGTTCCGTGACCCTCCGCACAGGAAGCTTCTCCGAACCGTTTCCGCGGGGGCGGAGGAATCCTGTCGAATTTGCACAGGTGTACGTGGAAGGGATTGGATGGCCGGTCCATCTCGGACCGTGGTGTCGTACGGAGCCTGTAGCGTGACGACTGGACACGGCACGACAGACGACGGCGAGGACTGATGGCACCCGAATCCGGAGCAGGCGGCGGCGTGCCGGACTCGTCGGCGGAGTCCTGGGGCGTCGGCGGGGTCGTCGGCGACGGCCGGTACCGCCTGACGCACCGTCTGGGACGCGGCGGCATGGCGGAGGTCTTCGCGGCCGAGGACGTGCGGCTCGGCCGCACCGTCGCGGTCAAGCTCCTCCGCGCCGACCTCGCCGAGGACCCGGTGTCCAAGGCCCGCTTCACCCGCGAGGCCCAGTCGGTCGCCGGGCTCAACCACCACGCCATCGTCGCGGTCTACGACTCCGGCGAGGACATCGTGGCCGGCCGGCCCGTGCCGTACATCGTGATGGAGCTGGTCGAGGGCCGCACCATCCGCGACCTGCTGCTCAGCGCCGAGGCCCCCGGGCCCGAGCAGGCCCTCATCATCGTCTCCGGGGTCCTGGAGGCGCTGGCCTACTCGCACCAGCACGGCATCGTGCACCGCGACATCAAGCCGGCGAACGTGATCATCACCCACGGCGGCGCCGTGAAGGTCATGGACTTCGGCATCGCCCGCGCCCTGCACGGCGCGCAGTCGACGATGACCCAGACCGGCATGGTCATGGGCACCCCCCAGTACCTCTCCCCCGAGCAGGCGCTCGGCAAGGCCGTCGACCACCGCTCCGACCTGTACGCGACGGGCTGCCTCCTCTACGAACTCCTGGCGCTGCGGCCCCCGTTCACCGGTGAGACGCCGCTGTCCGTCGTGTACCAGCACGTCCAGGACGCGCCGGTGCCGCCGTCCGACGTCACGCAGTCCGTGCCGCCGGAGCTCGACGGCCTGGTGATGCGCTCGCTCGCCAAGGACCCGGACGACCGGTTCCAGAGCGCCGAGGAGATGCGCGGCCTCATCCAGTACGGCCTGCAGATGCTTCAGCAGCAGGGCGGCCACACCGGCACGTGGAACACCGGGCCGGTGGAGGCGCACGAGGGCGGTCACACCCCGGTCGGCGGCGTGGCCGCGACGACCGCGATGGGCCACCCCATGCACGGCGACACCTCGCAGGGCCCGATCCTTCCCCCGATGAACCCGGAGGACGGCGGGTACGGCGGATACGACGGCGGTACGGGCGGCAACGGCGGCTACGGCCAGGACGGTTCGTACGGGTCGCACGGCGGGAACGGCCGCCGCGGCAAGATCTGGCTGTTCGCCGCGCTCGCGCTGATCGCGGTCGTCGCCGGGGTCGTCTACGCCCTGGACAAGGCCGGCGCACCCGGTGGCACCACGGGCGGCACGACGCCGACGGTCAGCACCTCGCCGTCGACCCGGTCCGAGGAGCCCTCGCCCTCGCCGTCGACGGAGTCCGAGCAGCCGTCGACCGACCCGGGCACGTCCGACGGGGGCGTCACGCAGGACCCGTGGCCGCCGCCGACGACGTACCAGCCGACGACGCAGCCGCCCACGACGGCTCCGCCGACGACCGAGCCGTCGACGACGACCGAGCCGCCCACCGAGCCCACGGACGAGCCGACGGAGCCCACGGACCCGCCGACGAACACGGATCCGCCGGAGACCGGGACGCCCACCGATCCCACCGGCGGCAACAACTCGGACCCGCCGCCGACGGACGGCACCGAGTCCGGCTGACCCGGGCCCGGTCCGGGCACCGGCCCGGACGCCGCCTCACCCCGCGAACGCGTCGCTCACCGCCGCGTACTCGCGGGTCCACCAGACCGCCAGGGCCGACATCGCGGGAAACTGCGGGTCGGCCCTCAGGTCGTGCAGCTGGTAGCGCCACCGCAGGGTCCAGAAGTCGTTGAGCCGCTCCCACCACACCCGGTGGACGGCCGCCGCCAGCTCGGCGCGGTCGGCGCCGCTCGCCCGCCGGTACGCCCGGGCGTACGCCCGTACCTTCTCCAGGGCCAGCTCGCCCCCGGGCCGCACGAAGAAGATGGCGGCGGCCCTGACCGCCTCCTCGGCCCTCGGGCGGACCCCGAGCCGGTCCCAGTCGACGATCGCGGCGGGCTCGGCGCCCCGGTAGAGCAGGTTCAGCGGATGGAAGTCGCCGTGCACCCAGCCGGCCGCCCCGGCGGGCGGCGGCCGGTGGTGGGCGTACTGGGCGAGGAGCCGGCGGCGCTCCCTGAGCCGGTGCAGGGCGAGGACGTCGAAGCTGTCGCGGGGGCGGTGCGCGCGGGCCAGGCGGATCAGCTCGTCGATGGCCCGGAAGGTGTCCTGGAGGTCGGCGCTGGCGCGCCCGCCGTCCGCGGACTCGTCGGCTGTCCCGTCGGGTCCCGGGGGCTCCATGACCCGGTCCAGAGCGGTGTGGACCTGGCCGAGGAGGGTGCCCAGGCGCCGGGAGCAGCCGGTGGACAGCTGGGCGCCGTCGCGGTGGCGGCCGTCGACCCAGGGGTGCAGGGCGTAGCAGTGGCCGTCGACGACGGCGACGGTGCGGCCCCTGCCGTCGGGCAGTGGCGGGGCGACGGGCAGGCCGAGGGCGTGCAGCCGCTGGGTGGCCCGGTGCTGGCGGGCGATGGTGGCGCGGTCGGCGGTGGGGGCGTCGAGGTGTTGTTTGAGGAAGTAGGTGCCGCGGGTGGTGGAGAGGCGGAAGCCGCGGTTGAGCAGGCCCTCGGCGACGGGCACGCAGGAGAGGGGTTCCCCGGCGTGCCGGTGGCGGCGGAGCAGGGCGCCGACCGGTGGGGCGGGCGGGGCGCCGGCGGGGCGGGCGGCGCCCGGTCGGTGACCGGGCCGCGGGGCGGGCGGTTCGCCCGGAGGAGTGAGCGTTTCAGATGAGCGCGGCACCCGCCAGATGTTAGATCACGCTACGTGGTGGAGGTGTCGCCGGACGGAGTGGGTGGTGGCACGGGTCACCGGGGTCTCGCTCGCGTAGTCGAGGGCGTGGACCGTCACGAACTGCGGTTCGATCCGCATGTAGACCGGATCGAAGGCCTCGCCGTCCACCCGTTCCGGTTCGGTGCCGAACTCCCTGAGCTCCTCGGCGGTCGGCTCGACGATCTCGGCGGTGCCGGTGAACTGCACGGACCAGAGGTTCGCCGACCCGGAGCTGAAGTTGTCCGCGCCGTAGGCGACGACGCTGCCGTTGCAGGCGCGGTGGTAGCCGAGGCCCCGGTGCAGCCGGAGCAGCACGCGGCCGTCGGCCACGATGTGGCGGGCGGGGGCGACGAACGGCATCGCCCGCATGCTCGTCGCCACCCGGCCGTACGCGACGCGGCCGAGCAGCTCGATGGCGCGGATCTCGTCGGTGGACATGCCCTCCACTCTCCGCCACCGCCAGCTGTCGGAGAAGGGGCCCCTGCCCCGCGTTCGCGGGGACGTAGGTCCCGAATCGGGACCGTCGGCCGCACCCGGGCCGGGGCGTGCCGGGGCCGGTCGGCCGGCCCGGCGCCACCGGTGCCCCGGCCGTCTCCGGCCCCGGGAGGACGTCAGTGGCGTTCCGCCTGGAGCCGCGCCACGTAGGCGGCGGCCTGCGAGCGCCGCTCCATGCCCAGCTTCGACAGCAGGCTGGAGACATAGTTCTTGATGGTCTTCTCCGCGAGGTGGAGCCGCTCGCCGATGACCCGGTTGGTCAGACCCTCGCCGATCAGGTCGAGGATCTTGCGCTCCTGATCCGTCAGGTTGGCGAGCTTGTCGTCGCCCTTGGGGTTGTTGCCGTCCCGCAGCCGCTCCAGGACGCGGGCGGTCGCCACCGGGTCGAGCAGGGACTTGCCCGCGGCCACGTCCCGCACCGCGTTCAGGAGTTCGTTGCCGCGGATGGCCTTGAGGACGTACCCCGAGGCTCCGGCCATGATCGCGTCGAAGAGCGCCTCGTCGTCCGCGTACGAGGTCAGCATCAGGCACTTGATGTCCTCGTCCCGCGAACGGATCTCGCGGCAGACCTCGACGCCGCTGCCGTCCGGCAGCCGGACGTCGAGCACGGCGACGTCGGGGCGGGTCGCGGGGATCCTGACCAGCGCGTCCGCCGCCGTCCCGGCCTCGCCGACCACCTCGATGTCGTCCTCCACGGAGAGCAGCTCGTGGACGCCGCGCCGGACGACTTCGTGGTCATCCAGCAGAAATACCCGGATTTTTCCTTCTTCGCGCACGCTGCCAGTCTCACATATTGGCTCTTCCCGCGCCCGGGGTGCGCGGGATAACGTGCCGGATGTTCCGACGACGGCGTCGGGCCGTTGTCCACGCGCTGACCAGCAGCGAGTCCCTCTTTTCTCGATTTACTTGGAAATCCAAGCAAAATCGCAGGTCAAGGAGGGTTTCGCGGGAATGCCGCACTATGGGTAACGTGCCTATGACGGCGCTCGCCGGGGCACCTGTCACGCCCGACTCCGGCCGCGTCGCACCCACCCCGTGCGAAGGGTACGGATAAGGCGGAGCCGCACTGGTCTTACCGGCGAACCCGGAGGCCGGACCGACGGAGGAGCACGCACGTGACCGTGGAGAGCACTGCCGCGCGCAAGACGACGCGACGCAGCAGCGGCGCCAAGCGCACCACCAGCGCCGCAGGCGCGAAGAAGGCACCGGCGGCGCAGGGCGCGGAGCCCGAGCTCGTCCAGCTGCTGACGCCCGAGGGAGAGCGCGTCCAGCACCCCGATTACGACATCGACCTGAGTGCCGAGGAACTGCGCGGTCTCTACCGCGACATGGTCCTCAGCCGTCGCTTCGACGCCGAGGCCACCGCGCTCCAGCGGCAGGGCGAGCTGGGCCTGTGGGCCTCGCTGCTCGGCCAGGAGGCCGCCCAGATCGGCTCCGGCCGTGCCCTGCGGGACGACGACTACGTCTTCCCCACCTATCGTGAGCACGCGGTCGCCTGGTGCCGCGGGGTCGACCCCACGAACCTGCTCGGCATGTTCCGCGGTGTGAACAACGGCGGCTGGGATCCGAGCACCAACAATTTCCACCTGTACACGATCGTGCTCGGTTCGCAGACCCTGCACGCCACCGGTTACGCCATGGGCGTCGCCAAGGACGGCGTGGATTCCGCCGTGATCGCGTACTTCGGTGACGGCGCCTCCAGCCAGGGCGACGTGAACGAGTCCTTCGTCTTCTCCGCGGTGTACAACGCCCCGGTCGTGTTCTTCTGCCAGAACAACCAGTGGGCCATTTCCGAGCCCATCGAGAAGCAGACCCGCGTTCCGCTCTACCAGCGCGCCCGCGGTTTCGGCTTCCCGGGCGTCCGCGTCGACGGCAACGACGTCCTCGCGTGCCTGGCCGTGACCCGGTCGGCGCTGGAGCGCGCCCGCCGTGGCGAGGGCCCGACGCTCATCGAGGCGTACACCTACCGCATGGCCGCGCACACCACCTCGGACGACCCGACCCGCTACCGCCGGGACGCGGAGCGCGAGGAGTGGGAGGCCAAGGACCCGATCCAGCGCCTCAGGACGTACATGGAGAACGAGGGTCACGCCGACGCGGCCTTCTTCGAGGAGCTGGAGACGGAGAGCGAGGCGCTCGGCAAGCACGTCCGCGAGGTCGTCCGCGCCATGCCCGTCCCGGAGCACATGGCGATCTTCGACAACGTGTACGCGGACGGGCACGCGCTCGTCGACGAGGAGCGGGCCGAGTTCGCCGCCTACCAGGCGTCCTTCGAGGGCGGAGAGGCCGAGTAATCATGGCTGTTCAGAAGCTTCCCCTCGCGAAGGCGCTCAACGAGTCGCTGCGCAAGGCGCTGGAGACCGACCCCAAGGTCCTGATCATGGGTCTGGACGTCGGCAAGCTCGGCGGCGTCTTCCGGATCACCGACGGGCTGCAGAAGGACTTCGGCGAGGACCGGGTCATCGACACCCCGCTCGCCGAGTCCGGCATCGTCGGCACCGCGATCGGTCTCGCCCTGCGCGGCTACCGCCCGGTCGTGGAGATCCAGTTCGACGGTTTCGTCTTCCCGGCGTACGACCAGATCGTGTCCCAGCTGGCGAAGATGCGGGCCCGTTCGCTCGGCACGGTGAAGATGCCGATCGTCATCCGCATCCCGTACGGCGGCGGCATCGGCGCCGTCGAGCACCACTCCGAGTCCCCCGAGACGCTCTTCGCACACGTCGCGGGCCTCAAGGTCGTCACCCCGGCGAACTCCAACGACGCCTACTGGATGCTCCAGCAGGCGATCCAGAGCGACGACCCGGTCATCTTCTTCGAGCCCAAGCGCCGCTACTGGGACAAGAGCGACGTCGACACCGAGGCCATCCCCGGCGAGCTGCACAAGGCCCGGGTCGCCCGTGAGGGCACCGACCTCACCCTGGCGGCCTACGGCCCGATGGTGAAGACCTGCCTGGAGGTGGCCGAGGCCGCCGCCCAGGAGGGCAAGTCGATCGAGGTCGTCGACGTGCGCTCGATCTCGCCGCTCGACTTCGACACCATCCAGGCCTCGGTGGAGAAGACCCGCCGCCTGGTCGTCGTCCACGAGGCCCCGGTGTTCTTCGGCTCCGGCGCGGAGATCGCCGCCCGGATCACCGAGCGCTGCTTCTACCACCTGGAGGCCCCCGTCCTGCGGGTCGGCGGCTACCACGCGCCGTACCCGCCGGCGCGCCTGGAGGAGGAGTACCTGCCGGGTCTCGATCGCGTGCTCGACGCCGTCGACCGCTCGCTGGCGTACTGAGGAGAGCACCGTGACGATCCGCGAATTCAAGATGCCCGACGTGGGCGAGGGCCTGACCGAGGCCGAGATCCTCAAGTGGTACGTCCAGCCCGGTGACACGGTCGAGGACGGCCAGGTCGTGTGCGAGGTCGAGACGGCCAAGGCCGCCGTCGAGCTGCCGATCCCCTTCGACGGCACGGTCCACGAGCTGCTGTTCCCCGAGGGCACCACGGTCGATGTCGGCCAGGTCATCATCTCGGTGAACGTCGGCGGCGGAGCGGCGCCCGCGTCGCCGGCCGCCGAGGCCGCTCCGGTCGCCGCCGCGCCCGCCCCGGCCCCCGCCGAGGAGGCCGCGCCCCAGGGCCGTACGCCGGTCCTCGTCGGCTACGGCGTGGCCGCCAGCTCCACCAAGCGCCGCGCCCGCAAGGCGGCGCAGGGCGCGGCCCCGGCCGCTCCCGCGCAGGCCGCCCCGGTCGTCGAGCCGGCCCCGGTGCCCGTCACCGTGCCGGAGCAGCTCAACGGCCACGGCCCCGGTGCCGGACGCCCGCTGGCCAAGCCGCCGGTCCGGAAGCTGGCCAAGGACCTCGGCGTCGACCTGGCGACGGTCACCCCGACCGGCCCGGACGGCGTCATCACCCGGGAGGACGTCCACGCGGCGGCCGCCCCGGCGCCCGCGCCGGTTGTCCAGGCCCCGGTGCCCGTCGCCGAGCCCGAGGCCGCCCCCGCGCCCGTCCAGGCGGCTCCCGCCGTGTCCACCGACGCCCGGGAGACCCGTGTGCCCGTCAAGGGCGTACGGAAGGCCACGGCGGCCGCGATGGTCGGTTCGGCCTTCACCGCCCCGCACGTCACCGAGTTCGTGACCTTCGACATCACACGCACGATGAAGCTGGTCGACGAGCTCAAGGCCGGGACGGACATGGCGGGTCTGCGGGTCAACCCGCTGCTCCTCATCGCCAAGGCCGTCCTGGTCGCGGTCAAGCGCAACCCGGAGATCAACGCGGCCTGGGACGAGGCGGCGCAGGAGATCGTCCTCAAGCACTACGTGAACCTGGGCATCGCCGCGGCCACCCCGCGCGGCCTGCTCGTGCCGAACATCAAGGACGCGCACGCGCAGACCCTGCCCGAGCTCTCGGCGTCGCTGAGCGAGCTGGTCTCCACCGCCCGCGAGGGGAAGACGACCCCGGCGGCGATGCAGGGCGGCACCTTCACCATCACCAACGTCGGCGTCTTCGGCGTCGACACCGGGACGCCCATCCTGAACCCCGGTGAGTCCGCGATCCTCGCGGTCGGCGCGATCAAGCTCCAGCCGTGGGTCCACAAGGGCAAGGTGAAGCCGCGTCAGGTCACCACGCTGGCGCTCTCCTTCGACCATCGCCTGGTCGACGGTGAGCTGGGCTCCAAGTTCCTGGCGGACGTCGCCGCGATCCTGGAGCAGCCCAAGAGGCTGATCACCTGGGCGTGAGGTCCGAGTCGCACCGTTTCACGTGAAACACCCGGCCGGGGGTGATGCCACCTCCGGCCGACGGCAGGACCCCGAGGGCCCCGTCCACGATGTGGACGGGGCCCTCTGTTGCACCCCTGTTGTATCTATGCTGTGTGCATGGCATCCGCACCCCCCGCAGCCGACCGTGTCTACATGCACGTCAAGCAGGCCGTACTCGACCGGCGCTACGAGGGGGGCACCCTCCTCACCGAGGGCGAACTCGCCCTCGCCGTAGGGGTGTCGCGGACCCCGGTCCGCGAGGCGCTGCTCAAGCTGGAGATGGAAGGGCTGCTCAAGCTCTACCCGAAGAAGGGCGCCCTCGTCCTCGCCGTCTCCGCGCAGGAGATCGCCGACGTCGTCGAGACCCGACTGCTCGTCGAGGAGTTCGCCGTCCGGCGGGCCGTACCCGCGCCCGCCTCGCTGATCGCCCGCCTGGAGGAACTCCTGGAGGAGCAGAAGCTGCGGGCCGCGGCCGGAGACCTCGCGGAGGTCGCGGTCACCGACCGGTGCTTCCACGCCGAGATCGTCCAGCACGCCGGCAACCAGATCCTCTCCCGCCTCTACGACCAGCTCCGCGACCGCCAGCTGCGGATGGGCGTCGCCGTGATGCAGTCCCAGCCCGACCGCGTCGCCAAGAACATCACCGAGCACGCCGAGATCCTCGACCGCATCAAGGCCGGCGACACCGAGGGCGCCGCGCACTGCGTGCGCCAGCACCTCAGCTGGGTCAAGGTCCTGGTCCGGGGGGACCACCGATGAGCAACCGCAACGGATACGGCGCGGCCGTCACCCTCCCCGGCGACCCGCCCGGCGGCCGCCGCGCCGCCCTCGTCTGGGGCGTCGGCGTCGCCGTCTACTTCGTCGCCGTCATCTTCCGCACGTCCCTCGGGGTGGCCGGCCTCGACGCCGCCGACCGCTTCGACGTCAACGCCTCGGCGCTCTCCACCTTCTCCATCCTCCAGCTGCTCGTCTACGCGGGCATGCAGATACCCGTCGGCCTCATGGTCGACCGGCTCGGCACCAAGAAGGTCCTCGTCCTCGGCGTCGTCCTCTTCACCCTCGGCCAGCTGGGCTTCGCGCTCTCCCCCTCGTACGGCACCGCCCTCGCCTCCCGCGCCCTCCTCGGCTGCGGCGACGCCATGACCTTCATCAGCGTCCTGCGGCTCGGCAGCCGCTGGTTCCCGGCCCGCCGGGGCCCGCTCATCGGCCAGGTCGCCGCCCTCTTCGGCATGGCCGGCAACCTCGTCTCCACCGTGTTCATCGCCCGCGCCCTCAGCGGACTCGGCTGGACGGCCACCTTCGTCGGCAGCTCCCTCGCCGGCGTCCTCGTCCTCGTCCTGCTGCTGCTCTTCCTCAAGGACCACCCCGAGGGCCACGCGCCGCAGCCCGCCGAGCACGCGGGCGCCGCCTACGTGCGCCGTCAGATCGCCCAGTCCTGGCGGGAGCCCGGCACCCGGCTCGGAATGTGGGTGCACTTCACCACCCAGTTCCCCGCCATGGTGTTCCTGCTCCTCTGGGGGCTGCCGTTCCTGGTGGAGGCGCAGGGACTGTCCCGGTCGACCGCCGGGACCCTGCTCACCCTGGTCGTCCTGTCGAACATGGTCGTCGGCCTCGCGTACGGGCAGATCATCGCCCGCCACCACGCGGCCCGTGCCCCGCTCGCCCTGGGCACGGTCGCCGCGACCGCCCTCCTGTGGGCGACGACCCTCGCCTATCCCGGCGAGCACGCCCCGATGTGGCTGCTCGTCACCCTCTGCCTGGTCCTCGGCGCCTGCGGGCCGGCGTCGATGATCGGCTTCGACTTCGCCCGCCCGGCGAACCCGCCGGAGCGTCAGGGCACCGCCTCCGGCATCGTCAACATGGGCGGTTTCGTGGCCTCGATGACGACGCTGCTGGCCGTGGGCGTGCTGCTCGACGCGACCGGAGACGACTACCGGATCGCGTTCTCGTCGGTCTTCGTCCTGGAGGCCCTGGGCGTCGTGCAGATCCTGCGGCTCAAGGCCCGTACCCACCGCAGGGAGCGTGAGCGGCTCGTCGCCAGCAGGGTGGAGGCCGTCCACGTCCCCGTCTAGGGGACGACCCGCGGTGTCGCCGCGTCCGGGGAACTACCGCGGCGTCACCGTGAAGTTGTCGAGGATCGCCTGCGTCAGCGCCTCGTCGCCCTCGGTCTTGATCCGGTCGGCCGCATCGGCCGCCCGGACCCGGCCGCAGGCCAGGCGCACGAACGTCTCCCAGTCCGTCGCGAGCGTCACCGCGGGCCCCAGCGAGGGCGCGCCGTCGATGGAACCCCGGCCCTCCGCGTCGACCCGTACCGTCCGCAGGAACTCCACCGGACCGCTGACGTCGACGACCACGGCCGAAGAGGCGGGCGCGCCCGCGTCCTTGGCGATGACCTTCGGCAGGGCCTCCAGCAGCACGTCGCGCGTCACGTGCGCGCCCGCCGAGTCCAGGTTGCCCGGCCGGCCGAGCGCGGTCCGCAGGTCCTGCTCGTGCACCCACACGTCGAAGGCGCGCATCCGGTACGCCAGTTCCAGTGACTGCTCGGCGCCCAGCGGCGCGCGGATCAGGTGCTCGGGGGAGCGGTTCTCGTTGCGGAGCTGCCGGGCCCGGCGGATCAGGATGTACTCCAGCTCCGAGGTCATCTCGGGCGCGGTGTGGTGCCGCCGCACGTCGACCTGGACCTCCATGTAGCGCGCGAAGTCGCTGCGCACGTGGTAGAGATCGCGCGGCAGCGAGTGGATCGGGCGCGGGTCGCCGAGCATCTCGGTCTCCATGCCGATCACATGCGACACGATGTCCCGCACCGACCAGCCTGGGCACGGTGTGGGCCGGTTCCACTCGCCCTCCACGAGCGGCTGCACCAGCTCGGCTATCGCCTCGATGGAGTGGGTCCAGGCGTCGGCGTAGTTCTGGAGGCTGGGATGGACGGTCACGGGACCCCTCGGCGGTTCTTCGGTGCGCGGGCTGAAAACACGACTGGGTGGGAGGCTCGGACGCTAAGTTACGCTGCCCGAAGGCACCCCGGCAGTGCTTTCGTGTGACGATCGTAGGCCGGTGTTGACGGCTCGAATGCCAGGACGGTGGTAGTGTGCGCGCCTCGCTGATCCAGATCGCGGTAGACCCGGACGAACCGGTCGACGCCCGACGGGCCCGCGTGGCCCGTCTCGTACGGGAGGAGTCCGGCCGCGCCGACCTCGTCGTCCTGCCGGAACTCTGGCCCATGGGGGCCTTCGCGTACGAGTCCTTCGCCGCCGAGTCGGAGCCGCTGAACGGCCCCACCCACCGCGCGATGGCCGCGGCCGCGCGCGACGCCGGGGTCTGGCTGCACGCCGGGTCCTTCGTCGAGGCGGCGGGCGGCGCGCTGTACAACACCTCGCTGGTCCTCTCCCCCGACGGCGAGCTCGTCGCCTCCTACCGCAAGATCCACCGCTTCGGCTTCGACAAGGGCGAGGCGGTGCTGATGGCCGCGGGGGAGGACCTGGTCACCGTCGACCTCCCGCACCTCGCCGTCGGCGTCGGCACCTGCTACGACCTGCGCTTCCCCGAGCTGTTCCGCGGGCTCGTCGACGCGGGCGCGCAGGCCTTCGTCGTCCCGGCCGGCTGGCCCGCCCGCCGCCGCGCCCACTGGAGCCTGCTCGCCCGGGCCCGCGCCGTCGAGAACCAGGCGTACGTCCTCGCCTGCGGTACGGCGGGCTCGCACGCGGGCGTGGAGCAGGCCGGCCACTCGATCGTCGTCGACCCCTGGGGCGAGACCCTCGCCGAGGCCGGCCCGGACGAGGAGGTCCTGCGGGCGGTCCTGGACCCGGCGAAGGTCACGGCGACCCGGGAGCAGTTCCCGGCCCTGAAGGACCGCGTCCTGGGAACGGCCCCGCCGAAGCGGGGCTGACCCGGGGACGACGGGGACGCGGGGACGCGGGGACGCGGGGACGCGGGGACGCGGGGACGCGGGGACGACGGGGCGCGTACGGCCGCGCGCCCCGCGCCCGTACGGCCGCGGCCACCGCTCCCGGTCCCGTACGCCGAAGGCCCGGCGTCGCGGCGCCTCACCGGCCCCCGGACCGCGCCCGGCCCCCGCCCCGCTACGCCTGCTCGGGGGCCGGGCGGCGGGTGATCTCCGACTCGTCCGGCAGCAGGCCGGTCAGCTCCTGCCAGATCCGCTTCGACGCGACACGGCGCAGCCGGAACGGGCTGCCGGCCGTCGCGCCGCCCTCCGCCATCGGCTCGGCGGGCAGCTCGCGCAGCCACTGGCCGTGCGGGCCGCAGTCCCACGCGGCGACCGCGCGGGCCGTCACGCCGGGCACCCCGTCCTGACGGCCCTGCCACGCCGCGGTCATCCGCCAGTTCGACCGCACCTCCACGATCAGCTGAGAGAGCCGCGTGGCGGTGACCTCCGACGCGCCGGCCGCCCGCAGCGCCTCGACGACCAGGGACCGCTCGTCCGCGCCCGGCGTCGACGCCGCCTTCTCCAGGGCCCGCAGCCCGGCCTCCAGGACGCCGACGGTCGTCTCCACGACCTCGTCCGCCCCGTCCCGGCCCGCCGCGTCGGACTGGCGCAGCGCGATCAGGTCGGCCAGCGTCCACACCACGGTCCGCGGCTCGACGAGCCGGTACACGGCCTCCTCCTCGCCCGGCCAGGTCTCGTGGCAGACGACGTGCTCGTCGCCGACGAGCAGCCCGTGGTGCAGGGTGCCCTGCCGGCCGCCCGCTTCGAGGGAGACGATCACGGACGGGTTGACGAGGGTCTGCATGAGGGGCAGCAGGAGCGCGGAGAGCTCCCCGGCCCCGTTGACGAGGCCGGCGTCCCGGAGCCGCGCCTCGGCGGGCGCCATGGACTCCGGGACCGGCTGACCGGTCGCCAGCTGGGCGAGGACGAAGACCTCGTCGTCGGCCAGCCGGAAACGGGATCGGGTCACGTCGAAGGAAGGCATGTGTCGCTCACTCGGGTAGGGCGGTCAGGTCAGGTACGACGGAGGGGGACCGGGGGCGGCGGCGGATCAGTACGCCGCCTCGGTCCAGAAGTGGGTCACGCGGGAGATGCCCGCCTTCACCGCGCCGATCCGGGTCAGGGCCGCCCGGTCGACACCCGCGAAGATCAGCCCGAGGGCCAGGTCCCCGCCCTCGGCGCGCCCCTCGACCCGCACGGACAGCCGGCGGTTCTTGCCGCGCCCGGACTCGCGGACGGTGATCCTGACCCCCGGATCCTCGTCGTCGGGCTCGCGGGTGAGGACGTAGGCGTTCTTGTCGAGGGCCGCGAGCCGGTACCGGTCGCCCGCGTACTTCATGGTGAGGGCCCGCTGGTCGCGGGTGGCGCCGAACCGGTTCCGCGACACGTACACCATCCGGTCGCCGACGCGCAGCGTGAACCGGTTCAGGGTCGGCAGCTTGAGTCCCTCGGCGTGCATCCCGCGGGCCTCGACCGAGGCCACCGGCAGCAGCCCGCCGCGCACCTCCGAGACGAGCGTCTCGGGGTTCGTACGGGGGAGGGGAGCCGTCAGCGTGATCTCGCCGAACTCCGGCGAGACACCCTTCCAGCCCGCGCTGTAGTGGTGCCGGTCCCCCTCCTTCCACGCGTGGAGCTCGAACGGGCTGACCTGGGTGTGCATGGACGCAGTCCTCTTCGGTCGGGAAGATCTCGGGTGGTCGCGGTCGGGTCAGTCGAAGGGGTTCAGGGCACTGCCCAGCTTCTTCGCCCCGCTCGCGATGCCGGAGCCCACGTCGGACGCCTTGTCGCCGATCCAGTCCCCGGCCTGCTCGATACCCTTCCCGATCGCCTCGTGGTTGTCCCAGATCAGCGCGGCGCCGTAGGCCACGCCGGTACCGACGGCGAGGCCGAGGGTGACCGGGTTCGGGGCGACGGTCAGCGCCGTCATCGACGCGCTGAACGCCGTCCCCGTGAGGTCCGAGGCGAACTTCGCCGGGTCCGCCTTGATCATGTCCGTGTTGTACGTGGTGAGGTTGGCGATGCCGTACGCGGTGGCCGCGACCCCGCCGACGACACCCGCGCCCCGCAGCACGCCGGCCGCCTTGGCGGCGTTGGCGAGACCGCCGTTCTGCGCGACCTTCAGGAGGTTCGCCTCGGCGGCGGTCGGCATGAAGAAGGCGCCGTTGCGCATGAACCCGCCGAGCATGGCGGCCTCGTCCGAGCCGGTCAGCGCGGTCGCGAGACCCGGCGGGATCTTGGTGAGCAGGCTGCCGGGCGCCGCGCCCGCCAGCCGCATGTTGAAGTGCTTGGACAGGAAGGTGCCGGGCGCGGTCGGGTGGACGAACGGCGGCCGGATCGCCTTGGACAGCTTGTACGAGTACAGGCCGGCCGCGGTCAGGGCACCGGCGAAGGCGCCGGCCGTGATCGTGCCGTTGGTGAACTTGGCGACCAGGTCGGCCAGTTTCTCGTTGCCGGTGAGCTTGGCGATGCCGTCGCGCTGGAGCCGCTGGACGTAGTCGTCGAGCGTCTCGTTGTCCTTCATCTTGAGCCAGGCCAGGTTCATCCGGTCGTCCTTGGCCTTGTCGTCGGCCGCGGCGACCTTCCCGGCGTCACCGTTGAACCCGGTGCCGGCGGTGGCGTCGTTCTTGTTGCCCTGGCCGTCCTTGACCACGGCCTCCAGGTCCTTCTTCAGGTCCTGGTCGGCGACGTCGAAGGCCTTGACGCAGCCGTCGATGTGCTCGGTCCAGGCCGTCTCGGCCTCCCGCACGCTCTTCGCGCCGTCCGGGTCGTGGTGCAGGGCACTGCGCTCGCTCGCCGAGAGCCGGTCGTAGTCGTAGGCCACCCGGCCCTGCTCGGACACCTTCATCCCGGCCTTGACGGCGTCGGCGCGGGCGTTCTCCAGCTGCTTCTTCAGCTCGGTGAACTGCTCGTGGGCGTTGCGCAGCACCGTCGCGGTGGCCTTCGCCTGGGTCTGCGCGGCCTGGTACTCGTAGCGGGTGCCCGCGAAGTTCGTCTGCGCGGCGGTCGCGCTCTCGCCCAGCCAGGCCTGCGAGGTCGTCAGCGACTCGACGCTGTCGCGGTACCGCTCCTCGACCTTCTTCAGGTCACCCGCCATCTCCGTCCACTTGTCGGCGGTGCTGGACAGCTTGCCCAGGTCGGTCGTCATGATCTCGGAGTACGTCAGCATGTACGTCCGCCCCCTCAGTACTGCTCGATGCGCGAGGTCGGCCGGACCCCCGCGAGCCGGGCACGGTTGTCGAGCTCCTGCTGGCTGAACGAGACCGCGGTGCTGCGCAGGGCGGTCTTCTCGGAGGCGAGGCGGGCGAGGAGGTTCTTCACCTGGCTGTCCCACGTGGTCTCGACCGTCTTGAGGCCGGCCGCGGTCGCCCATCCCTCGAAGCCGCCGACGGCGGCGGTCGTGGCGGCGTCGGCCACCTTGGCCGCCTTGGCCGTGTCCGGCTCCAGCTCGTTCTCGATGGTGTTTGCCGCGGCCTTCTTCTTTGCTGGTGCGGTAGCGAGGTTCGGCGGCCCGCCGGACGTGCCGCCGCCACCGCCGCCGCCGTCCAGCTGGTTCAACCGCGTGCCGACGGGGGCTTGTTCGGTCGCGCCGGACCGAATCCCGGCCCAGTCCTCGTCAAAACCCATGCCGCTGCGCCCCCATGGAAAAGAATGATCATCGCTTTGCAGGTGCACCGTATGTTTCCGTGACGGCGCCCCGGATGCAAGGCTGGAGCGCTCCTCCCTGGTCAGCGCCCGGCCGTCACCGCGTGATCCCCCGCGGGGAGGCACCCGGCCCCGCACCCCGCGGCCCGACCGGACCCGGCCCCGCCGCCGGCGCGTACTCCGCCCAGGCCGCCGCGAGACGCCGCACCGCCTCCGACAGCGCCGGAGGCGGCAGCAGGAAGTGCAACCGCAGATGCCGCACACTCCCCCCGAGGGCGTCGGCGGTGGCACCCGGCAGAACGGCCACCCCGTGCCGGAGGGCGACCTGCGCGAACGAGACCCCGTCCCCGTGCGGCAACCGCACCCACACCGTCTGACCGCCGACCGCCGCCGGACACGACCAGGACGGCAGCCACCGCGCCAGCTCCGCCCGCAGGAACGCGTGCCCCGCCCGCAGATCGCGCAGCCGGGCCGCCCGCACGGACCCGAACCCGGCCAGCAGCCGCGCCGCGACCAGCTGCGACGCCACGTCACAGCCCAGATCGTGCACCGCCTTCAACCGGGCGAGACGCGCGATCAACGGCGCGGGACCGCGCACCCAGCCGATCCGCAGCCCGCCCCACACCACCTTGCTCAGCGAACCGACCGAGATCACCTCGCCGTACGCGCACAGCGGCGGCGGATCCCCCGCCGTCCCGAACCCCAGATCGCCCAGCACCTCGTCGTCGACGAGCGGCACCCCCCACGCGTTCGCCGCCTCCACCAGCCGCCGCCCCGCGAGCGGCGGAAGCTCCGCGCCCGTCGGATTCTGGAACCGGGCCACCACATAGGCCAGCGCCGGACGCCGGGCCTCCAGCACCCCCACCGCGCCCGCCACGTCGAGGCCGTCCGGCCCCACCGCCACCGGCAGCGGCACGGCACCGGCCTCCCGGAACAGGTCCAGCGCCCCCGGATACGTCGGCGCCTCCAGCAGCACCTCGTCCCCCGGCGCCAGCAGCAGCCGCACCAGCAGCGCCAGCCCCTGCTGCGCACCCGTCGTCACCAGCACCTGCCCCGGGTCCGTCGGCACCCCGCGCTCCGCGTACCGCCCGGCCACCGCCTCCCGCAGCACCCCGAGTCCGGCCGGGTGGTACCCCAGGTCCCCAGCCGGCAGCACCAGCGAGCGGTACGCCTCCGCCAGCTCCGGCGGCGGCTCCACGGGAGCGGCACAGCTCAGCAGGATCACGTCGTCCGGCGCCTCCAGGAGGTGCAGGAACAACGGGTTGGACGTCTCCACCACCCGCGGCTCCTCCGGCGCGAGCGCCGCCCGCGCGACCCGGGTGCCGCTGCCCTGCCGCCGCACGAGCCGCCCCTCCTGACGCAGGGTGTCGTACGCCGCGACCACCGTCGTACGGCCCACGGCCAGCGCCTTCGCCAGCCGCCGGTCCGGCGGCAGCAGGGCCCCCGGCGGCAGCGCGCCCTCGTCGACCAGCCGACGCAGCCGGGCCGCGAGCAGCAGGTACAGGGGCCCGCGGCCGGCGGACCAGCGGCCGAGCCGGGAGACGAGGTCGTCGGTGGCCGGAGGCGGAGCGAGGTGCTTCATGGCCGGACCAATCTGCCGGGATTGGACCTGGGAAGGCAAACGGCCCGTCCACAGACTGAGTTCATGACCGACACCGCCTCCCGCCCCACCACCCCCGCGACCTCCCCCGCCGCCACGGCGCCCCGCCCCCGTACCCCCCGGGCCGAGACCCTCGCCGTCCACCCCCCGCACGTCGAGATCACCGGCAGCCGGCCGCTCGGCGTCCCCCTCCACCAGGGCCACGTCTTCGCCTTCGACTCCGCCGACGCCCTCGCCACCGCCTTCACCTCAGGAGACGCCTTCCTCTACAGCCGCCTCGGCAACCCCACCGTCCGCACCCTGGAGGACGCCGTCGCCCGCCTCGAAGGCGGCATCGCCGGCCAGGCCTTCGCCTCCGGCATGGGCGCCGTGAACGGCGTCCTCCTCGGCCTGCTCGCCGCCGGCGACCACGTCATCGCCCAGACCTGCCTGTACGGCGGCACCTACGCCGTCCTCACCGACCTCGCCACCCGCTGGGGCGTCGACGTCACCTACGTCTCCGGCACCGACCCCGAGGAGGTGCGGGCCGCCCTGCGCCCCCGGACGCGGCTGCTCTACCTGGAGACCATCGCCAACCCCACCACCCGGGTCTCCGACGTCCCCGCGCTCGCCGCCGTCGCCGCCGGGGCGGGCGTCCCGGTCGCCGTCGACAACACCTTCGCCTCACCGCTGCTCTTCCGGCCCCTCGACCACGGCGCCGACATCGTCGTCCACTCCGCGACCAAGTACCTGTCCGGACACGCGGACGTCCTCGGCGGCGTGGCCGTCTTCAAGGACGACGCCCTCTACCGCCGGGTCCGCCGCCACGCCGTCGAACAGGGCGCGTCCACCGACCCGTTCGCCGCCTGGCTCACCCTGCGCGGCATGCAGACCCTGTCCCTGCGCATGGAACGCCAGTGCGCGAGCGCCGCCGACCTGGCGGCCCGGCTCGCCGCGCACCCGGCGGTGGCGACGGTGCGCCACCCCGCCCTCGCGGACCACCCGGACCGGGCGATCGCCGCCCGGCTGCTGCCCGCGGGCGGCGGCGGGGTGATCTCCCTCGACCTGGCGGGCGGCCGGGAGGCGGGCCGCACCCTGGTCGAAGCGGTCCGCCTCGCCTCCCTGAGCGTCTCCCTCGGCGACGTCAAGACCCTGGTGATGCACCCGGCGTCCACCTCCCACCACCAGCTCGACGAGGCGGCCCTGACGGCGGCCGGCATCGGCCCCGGCACGGTCAGGATCTCCGTCGGCATCGAGCACGTGGAGGACCTGTGGGCGGACCTGGACCAGGCCCTCACCCGCACGGCCTGACCAGGCCCTCACCCGAACGGCCTGACCAGGCCCTCACCCGAACCCCGACCCGCCCCTAGTCCTCCCTCTCCCGCTCGGCCATCCGGATCACGCACACCGCGACGGCCACGAGCAGCGCGGCGTCCGAGTCCTCCCGGACCACGTTCACCGCGTACGTCTCGCGGACGTGGAACCACTGCCGGGAGATGTGGGCGAGGAGCTCCCCCTCGTACTCGACGGCGAACTCCCGGTCCAGGATCCGCCCGCTGACGTCGAGTTCGGTGCCCTCGACGAGCGTCACCCGGTAGTGGTTGCGCAGCAGCGACAGACGCTTGCGCCGCACGGTCGCGAGCGGCCGCTCGTCCCGCTCGATCGTCATCGTGTCCCGCAGACTGAACATCTTCTGCCGCAGGGTGATCAGGACCTGCCCGTCGGGGTCCTTGAGCTCCAGAGTGTCGCGCAGCCGCAGTGCCTTCCCGTCGACGAGAAAGGCATGGCGCCCCTCCTCGTCCTCGATCCAGTAGTCGTCACCGATCGCGAAGATCTTGTCCCGTACGAGATATTTCACGCCGCTATGCCTGCCCGGCCCTGCGGCGCTTCTCACCCCGGATGGCAAGCTTGAAGGATGAACGATGCTGCCCCGGCGCCCACCCCCGCGCCCGCGCCCCGCCGTGCCCGTGTCCGTGCCCCCGAGCTGATCGGCAAGGGCGGCTGGATCAACACCGGCGGGAAGGATCTGAAGCTCGCCGACTTCAGAGGTCGCACGTTGATCTTGGACTTTTGGACGTTCTGCTGCGTGAACTGTCTGCACGTGCTCGACGAGCTGCGTGATCTGGAGGAGAAGCACCGCGACACGCTCGTCATCGTCGGCGTGCACTCGCCGAAGTTCGTGCACGAGGCCGAGCACCAGGCCGTCGTCGACGCCGTCGAGCGGTACGAGGTGCACCACCCCGTCCTCGACGACCCGGAGCTCGCGACCTGGAAGCAGTACGCCGTGCGGGCCTGGCCGACGCTGGTCGTGATCGATCCCGAGGGGTACGTCGTCGCCCAGCACGCCGGCGAGGGGCACGCCAACGCCATCCGGACCCTCGTCGAGGAGCTGGAGGCCGAGCACGAGGCCAAGGGGACCCTGCGGCGCGGGGACGGTCCGTACGTCGCGCCCGAGCCCGTCGCCACCGATCTGCGCTTCCCCGGCAAGGCGGTCCTGCTGCCCTCCGGGAACTTCCTGGTCTCCGACACCACCCGGCACCAGCTCGTCGAGCTGGCCGCCGACGGCGAGACCGTCGTGCGGCGGATCGGCGAGGGCGTCTTCCGGGAGCCGCAGGGGCTCGCGCAGCTGCCCGACGGGTCGATCGTCGTCGCGGACACCGTCCACCACGCCCTGCGCCGCTACGACCCGGCGACCGGCGTGATCGAGCGGATCGCCGGCACCGGGAAGCAGTGGTGGCAAGGCTCCCCCACCTCCGGGCCCGCCCTCGACGTCGACCTGTCCTCGCCGTGGGACGTCGCCTGGTGGCAGGGCAAGGTGTGGATCGCCATGGCCGGCGTGCACCAGCTGTGGACCTACGACCCGGCCACCGGGACCGTCGAGGTCGCCGCCGGCACCACCAACGAGGGCCTCGTCGACGGGCCCGCCGCCGAGGCCTGGTTCGCCCAGCCCTCGGGGCTGTCCGCCACCGGGGACCGGCTGTGGATCGCCGACTCCGAGACCAGCGCCCTGCGCTGGATCGACCCCGACGGAATGGTCCACACGGCCGTCGGCACCGGGCTCTTCGACTTCGGCCACCGCGACGGCGACGCCGGCCAGGCGCTGCTCCAGCACCCACTGGGCGTGACCGCCCTCCCGGACGGCTCGGTCGCCGTCTCGGACACGTACAACCACGCCCTGCGCCGCTACGACCCGGCGTCCGGCGAGGTGACGACGCTCGCCACCGACCTGCGCGAGCCCAGCGACGCGGTCCTCGTCGACGGCGACATCGTGGTCGTCGAGTCGGCCCGGCACCGGCTGACCCGGCTGCGCCTGCCCGAGGAGGCCGTCCAGGTCGAGGCCGTCGCCCACCGCACCCGGCGCGAGGCCACCGAGGTCGCTCCGGGCCGGCTCCGGCTGGACGTGGTCTTCCAGGCCCCGAAGGGCCAGAAGCTGGACGAGCGCTACGGCCCCTCGACCCGTCTGCTGGTCTCCTCGACCCCGCCGGAGCTGCTCCTCGCGGGCGGCGGCACGGGCACGGACCTCTTCCGGGAGCTCGACCTGAATCCCGAACTGACCGAGGGCGTCCTGCACGTGTCGGCGATGGCCGCGTCCTGCGACGACGATCCCGAGAACGAGTACCCGGCCTGCCACGTCCACCAGCAGGACTGGGGCGTGCCGGTGAAGGTCACGGAGGCGGGCGTGTCCCGGCTGCCGCTGATCCTCGCGGGCATGGACGCGTAGTCAGCGGACGATCCCCTGGTTCCTGGACGGGCGCCCCGCGGCCCCGTCCAGGCATCCCCGCACCCAGGCGGCGGGGTCGTGGACGGCCCGGTCGCCGCCCATGCCCTGCCGCTGCATGAGCGCGCACTCCCCGGCGAGCAGCGCCTTGGTGCGTGAGCCGTCCACGTCGTAGCCGCGGATGCGGGAGGCGAGGATGAAGCCGCCCTCGTAGGCGATGTCGGTGCCCCACGGGGGCCGGTCGTCGTAGGTGTGGATCAGCAGGCCGGCCGCCGCCGTGGCGAGCACGACGGCGGTGCCGACTCCTGCGGCGAACCGGCCCCGGGAGGGTCCTTCATGGCGATGCATGGGGACGAGGCTGCCGTCCGGGGCCTTTCGCGGATGTTTCGCCGGGGCCCCGGCACGGGCCCCGGCCGGGGGCTCAGCCCTCCAGGAAGGCGACGAGGGCGTTGGCCAGCAGGTAGGGGTCCTTGGCGCCGCACAGTTCGCGGGCGCTGTGCATGGAGAGGATCGCCACGCCGATGTCGACGGTCTGGATGCCGTGCCGGGCGGCGGTGATCGGGCCGATCGTGGTGCCGCAGGGCATGTCGTTGCTGGAGACGAACGACTGCCACGGCACGCCCGCCTTCTCGCAGGCGGCGGCGAAGACCGCCCGGCCGCTGCCGTCGGTGGCGTACCGCTGGTTGACGTTGACCTTGAGGATCGGGCCGCCGTTGACGCGCGGGTGGTGCGTCGGGTCGTGGCGCTCGGCGTAGTTCGGGTGGACGGCGTGGCCGGTGTCGGAGGACAGGCAGACGGTGCCGGCGAAGGCCCGGGCGCGGTCCTCGTAGGAGCCGCCGCGGGCGTACACGGAGCGTTCCAGGACGTTGCCCAGGAGGGGGCCCTGGGCGCCGGTGTCGGCCTCGGAGCCGTTCTCCTCGTGGTCGAAGGCGGCGAGGACCGGGATGTAGGGGAGGTCGTCGCGGCCGGCGACGGCGGCGAGGGCGGCGACGGCTGCGTGCACGGACAGCAGGTTGTCCATGCGGGGTCCGGCGAGGAGTTCGCGGTCGCGGCCCAGGTAGGCGGGTGCGTCGACGGCGTGGACCATGAGGTCCCAGCCGCTCACGTCCTCGGCGTCGAGTCCGGCCTCGGCGGCGAGGAAGGCGATCAGGTCGCCCTCGTGGACGTCGCCGAGGCCCCAGATCGGCTGCATGTGGCGCTGGCGCTCCAGCTTGAGGCCGTCGTTGACGCCGCGGTCGAGGTGGATGGCGAGCTGCGGGACGCGCAGCAGGGGCCGGTCGACGTTGACGAGGTGGTGGCTGCCGTCGCGGAGGGTGAGGCGTCCTGCGAGGCCGAGGTCGCGGTCGAGCCAGGTGTTGAGCAGGGTGCCGCCGTAGACCTCGACGGCGACCTGGCGCCAGCCGTGCGCGCCCATGTCGGGCTGCGGCTTGACGCGCAGGTTGGGGGAGTCGGTGTGGGCGCCGACGATCCGGTACGGGGTGTGGGCGGCGGCGCCCTCCGGCACGTACCAGGCGATGATCGCGCCGCCGCGGATCACGTACTTGCCGCCGCTCGTCGCGTCCCAGGCCGCGGTCTCCTCGACGCGTCGGAACCCGGCCTTCTCCAGCCGCTCGGCGGCGCTCGCGACCGCGTGGTACGGCGAGGGCGAGGCCGTCAGGAAGGCCATCAGGTCGTCGGTGTGCCCGCGGTCGAAGGGGCCTGCGGTCGGACGGGAGGCTGCGCTGCTCATGGGTTCCACCTTACGCAGAGCACGGAATACGAATACGGGGCCCCGCAATGCGTTCGCCGGGCGGCGGTGGGTGGGGTGTCCGGGGGAGGAGGGCCGGGCCCGCCCCCCCCGGGTCCGGGCTCCGGCCTTCCTCCCCCGGAACCGGGCACGGCCCGCCCCCCTCCCCGGGGACGGGCCGTGCCGGTGTGGACGAGAGCGCCCGGGGGCGCCTTCGGCGCGTTCCTAGAACGCGGCCTCGTCCAGGTCCATGAGCGAGCCGTCGACGGCCTCGGCGAGGGCGCGCTCGGCGCTCACGCCCGGCAGGACGTTGGCGGCGAAGAACTTCGCGGCCGCGATCTTGCCCTGGTAGAAGGAGACGTCCTTGCCGGTGGCGCCGGCGGCCAGCTTCTCGGCGGCGACGGCCGCGCCGCGCAGCAGCAGGTAGCCGACGACGACGTCGCCGGAGGCCAGCAGCAGGCGGGTGGTGTTGAGGCCGACCTTGTAGATGTTCTTGACGTCCTCGCCGGTGGCGGTGAGGTCGGTGATCATCGTGCCGACGATGCTCTCCAGGTCGACGGCGGCCTTGGCGAGCGCGTCGCGGGCGCCGGCCAGCTCCTCGCCGCCGGTGCCGACCGCGAGGAACTTCTTGATCTCCTCGGACAGCGCGTTCAGGGAGGCGCCCTGGTCGCGGACGATCTTGCGGAAGAAGAAGTCCTGGCCCTGGATGGCCGTGGTGCCCTCGTAGAGGGTGTCGATCTTGGCGTCGCGGATGTACTGCTCGATCGGGTACTCCTGCAGGAAGCCGGAGCCGCCGAAGGTCTGGAGCGACTGCGCGAGCTGCTCGTAGCCCTTCTCGGAGCCGTAGCCCTTGACGATCGGGAGCAGCAGGTCGTTGAGGCCGTGGAGGGGCTTGGCGTCCTCGCCGGCCGCTTCCTTGACCGCGATCTCGTCCTGCACGGAGGCCGTGTAGAGGACGAGGGAGCGCATGCCCTCGGCGTACGCCTTCTGCGTCATGAGCGAGCGGCGGACGTCGGGGTGGTGGGTGATGGTGACCTTGGGCGCGGCCTTGTCCATGAAGTTCGCCAGGTCGGTGCCCTGGACGCGCTCCTTGGCGTACTCCAGGGCGTTGAGGTAGCCCGTGGAGAGGGTGGAGATCGCCTTCGTGCCGACCATCATGCGGGCGAACTCGATGATGAGGAACATCTGGCGGATGCCGTCGTGCTTGTCGCCGATCAGCCAGCCCTTGGCGGGGTGCTGGTCGCCGAAGGTCATCTCGCACGTGTTGGAGGCCTTGAGGCCCATCTTGTGCTCGACGTTGGTGGCGTAGACGCCGTTGCGCTCGCCCAGCTCGCCGGTCTCCCAGTCGAACTCGTACTTGGGGACGAGGAAGAGGGAGAGGCCCTTGGTGCCGGGGCCGGCGCCCTCGGGGCGGGCGAGGACGTAGTGGAGGATGTTCTCCTCCATGTCGTGCTCACCGGAGGTGATGAAGCGCTTCACGCCCTCGATGTGCCAGGAGCCGTCTTCCTGCTGGGTGGCCTTGGTGCGGCCGGCGCCGACGTCCGAGCCCGCGTCGGGCTCGGTGAGGACCATGGTGGAGCCCCAGCGCTTCTCGACGGCGATCTGCGCGACCTTCTTCTGCGCCTCGTTGCCCTCGTTGTAGAGGATGCCGGCGAACGCCGGGCCGGAGGAGTACATCCAGATGGCCGGGTTCGAGCCGAGCAGCAGCTCCGCGTACGCCCAGATCAGGGAGCGCGGGGAGACGGTGCCGCCGATCTCCTCGGGGATGCCCAGGCGCCAGTATTCGGACTCCATGAAGGCGTTGTACGACTTCTTGAAGGTGGCCGGCACCGGGGCGGTGTGGGTCTCCGGGTCGAAGACCGGGGGGTTGCGGTCGGCGTCGGTGAAGGACTCCGCGAGCTCGTTCTCGGCGAGGCGGCGGATCTCGTCGAGGATGCTCTTGGCGGTCTCGACGTCCATCTCCTCGAACGGCCCGGAGCCGTACACCTTGTCGCGGCCGAGGACCTCGAAGAGGTTGAACTCGATGTCGCGGAGATTCGACTTGTAGTGCCCCATGGCGACGGCTCCGTAAAGGCTCGGGGAGGAGGATGTCGGGTACGCGTGCGTGGCCGTGCTCGTACTACCGGTGAGTAGCCCACGCTTCCCTACGATGATGCTACCCACCGGTAATAAGAGCAACCCCTATCCGGCCATCTGTGACACGAGCCGCAGAAAAAGGGGCCCGGGGCATGTGCCCCGGGCCCCTCGCGCACCCGAAGGGCGCGCACGGCGGTGACGCTCAGTACAGGCCCTTCAGGTCCGTCCCCTCGGGCGCGCGGAAGCAGCCGGAGACCACGGAGACGCCGATCAGGTTCTTCTTCTTCGGGTCGGTGCTGCCGACCCACAGCTCGGCGTTCACGGCGAAGCGCTCCTTCCCCGACTCCGCCGTGAGCTCCAGGCTCTTCGCCTTGCTGCTGTTCGGGCCGTACGAGACGACCTTCCAGCCCTTGGCGGGCAGCGCCTCGTGGAGCCGCTCGAAGCCCTCCTTCAGCTCCTCTTCCGTGGCGTCGTAGACCGACCAGGGGTGCCGGATCCTGAAGAGGTGCTCGGGGTCCTCCTCGCAGGTGGAGGCGCCCGCACCGGCCGGTGTGGTCTTCGCGCCCGGCAGGCCGATCATGTCGAAGATCTCGCTGGAGACCTCCTTGGTGCGCGCCCGCGCCGCTTCGACGTCGAGGGTCGTCGGGGTGTAACCGAGGTCGTCGGCGCCGCCGGTGTCGTTCATGGAGCATCCCGTCGCGAGGGTGGTGAGGCAGAGGAAGAGGACGCCGAGCGCCGCCCGGTGGGTCCTGGTGCGGTGGTGGGTGCGTCTCATCGGTCCTCGTTCACCTTGTCGTATCGGCCGGCCACGACCTTGGCCTGATTGCTGAGGCTCTCCGAGTCCCGCGTCCAGTAGTCGGTGTGGCCGCTGGTGTCCACGTCCATGCGGTGTGCCCCGAACAGCTCGTCCGACGGCACGGTCTGTACGTATCCGGCGTTGAACGGAATGCCGTTCCAGGTCTCGACCCCCCATGTGTAGCCGCCCAGTCCGGCGACCTTCCCGCCCGCCGGGACGACGTCGCTCGTCGCCGCCTCGGACCACACGTGGTCCTTGCCGACGTCGAGGTCCTCCGCCCTGCCGGTGAGCATGCCGGGGCTGCCGACCGCCACGATGTCGTCCGCGGCCAGATCACCCTTGTTGGAGGCGTCGCCGACGACCGTCGAGCCGTAGCTGTGGCCGATGATCGTCGTGTGGCTGTTGTCGGGACCGCCCTGCGCGGTCTCCAGGCCGTCCATGAAGCGGAGGAGCTTGGGCGAGCCGTCGTACGCGTAGTCCTTCTCCATGGCGTCGGGCACGATGGACTGGGGAGCCTCATAGCCGAACCAGGTGATGGTGGAGACGCTCTCACCCGGTGCCCACTTCTGGGTCTCGCGCCACGTGTCCGTCATCCGGCTGATGTCCGCGTCGAAGTCCTTCAGGTTCGTCGTCGTGCCCGGCACGTAGACGGCGGTGTGGTCGGCGGTGTCGGGGTTGCCGTTCGCGATGATCGCCCGGCCGATCCCGTCCGCGTCGTAGCCGAGGAGGTACGCCTCCGGCAGCCCCTCCCGGCCGGTGGCGTCGAACCGGGCCTGGATCGAGTCGCTTCCGGCGAGCTGCTCCTTCAGCCGCTCCTGGTCCTTCTGCCACTGCCGGTATTCGGGGCTGACGACCGCGGCGGGGTAACTGCCGTTGGGGTTCGGGATGTACTGGTTCGGCGCGGGCTTGGCCAGGTCGGTCAGGATCTGCGCCCTGGTCTCGGCGAAGACCGTCCGGTTGGCGTCGTCGCGGACCGAGGACGGGATGCCGTCCAGGGCGCCGACGGACGCCGGGTAGAGCGTGGCGTACTCGTCGCGCTGCTCCTGGGTGAGCCCGTTCCACCAGTCGGCGTTCTCCTTGGGGGACTTGTCGTGCGGGATCCGGTCGTCGTCGGCGTACTTCCCGGCGGCCTGCTGGAGGGCCTTGGTGTCGGCGGCGGCGTCGACGAGGTCCGCGGAGCTGACGTCCAGGCCGGGGCCGGCCTTGAGCCTGCGCAGGGAGGCGGCGTACCGGCCGTCGATCTCGGCCGCCTCGCGGACGGCGTCGCCGATGCGCTGGGCGATGTCCTCGGCCTTGCCCTTGTTGGCGTCGGCGCTGCCGACCCCCTCGCCCTTGCCGGGTGCGAGCGGGACGGGGGCGCCGTGCTGGGCGGTGTTGCTGCCGGGGGCGAGGACGAAGGAGTCCGTCGGGTACTCCACCGAGCCGTCGGGCTTCACCGTGAACCTCAGGCTCTCGGCGTCCTCCAGGGCCTGCTTCAACTTCTTCTGTGGTGCCGCGAGTTCGCCGGCGAGACCGTTGAGCGCGGTACGGATCAGACCGCACTCGGTGTGCAGGTACTGGTAGTTGCGCGAGAGCCGCTGGACGTCGCCGCCGGCCTTGGTGGCCGTCTCGCCCTTCTGCGTCTCGTGGATCTTCGCGAACATGCCGTTGTCGACCCGGTCCTTGTCCGCGTTCGAGCGGGAGCTGATCCTGCCCCAGCCGTCGGCGGCGTCCGTGTACTCGTCGAGCTTCGCGTCGCGCAGCTGCTGCCAGGTGGGCACGGGCCTCAGCCTTCCTCGCGTGTGGGTGCGGGCGCTTCGGCGGCGATCTTCCGCCGGTTCGCGTCCTCGCGCTCGCCGAAGTCGCGGCCGGCGCTCTTCAGGGCGCCCTCCAGCCGGCCGCACTCGTCGCGCACGGCGGTGAGGCGGGTCTTCCAGGTGCCGAGGATCTCGGTGAGGGCGCCGGAGGAGTCGAAGCCGGCGGTCCCGCCGCCGACGCCCTCGTTCGCCGTGTCGAGGTCGGTGAGCGAGGTGGTGGTGGAGGTGCGCAGCTCGCCGGCGGTGTTCCCGGCCTGGTGCCAGGGCCCTTCGTCGGCCTTGAGGTTCGCGTCGCCGCCGCCGGAGTCGGGGGCGGGCACGCCCGCGAGGGTCATCGTCGCGGTCTGTCCGGGCGGTGCGGTCCCGCCGAACAGGTCTTCCCAAGCGGCGTTCAGCGCCATGTGCCACCCCCGTGGTGCCCGACATTGCTGCTGCGAACCTAGCAAGAGGAGGCGGTGCGCACGAAAAGGCGTACGAGCGGGGGGCGGGGACCCGTACATGGGGTGGAGGGGGCGTGTGCGCGCGGTGGAGGGGAGACCCGGGCGGAGCGGGGCCGGGAGTCGCCCCTGTGCCGTGCTGCGCCCGGTCCCGGGTCGATAGGCTGGCCCCCATGTACGGCTACGAGCAGAATCCGGGTGCCCAGCAGCAGTACGCCCCGCCGCAGCAGGGCGGGATGCAGGCCGGCATGCAGGGCGGGATGCCGGGAGGCATGCAGGGCGGGTACGGGCAGCAGCCCCCGCTCTACCCGGAGCCCTCGCCGCCCTCCCTCGCCGACGCGGTCCGCGCCTTCACGACCGGCACGCTCGCGCCCGAGGACTTCCAGCAGATCTTCGCGACCTCCAAGGTCTACTGCCCGCGCGGCGACAACCCCGGCTTCCTGGCCCTGCACAACACCCAGCAGCCGGTCATCCCGATGTTCACCTCGCTCAAGGAGCTGCGGCGGTACGCGGGCAAGGAGTCGAAGTACTTCGTGATCACCGGAGCCGAGGTGATCGACCTGCTGCCGACCGGGTACGGCTTCGTCCTCGACATGGAGGGCGACCACCGGATGGTCTTCGACGCGAAGGCCGTGGAGCAGATGGTCGACTTCGCGATGCGCCGGATGTACGGCTGACGCACGCTGGAGACGAGACGTGGGAGAGCGCCCGGGAGGAATTCCTCCCGGGCGTTCCGCGTTCCGGGTGGCAAGAAGTTCATCGTTCAACTAAAGTGGACGTACAAGGTCGGAGAAGGCCGCTCTAGGAGGTCCGTCATGCCCGCAGTGACTGTCGAGAACCCGCTCACCCTGCCGCGCGTGGCAGCACGGGCCGACGCCGCTCCCCGCCCGGTCCTGGCCGTGACCACGGCCCCCTCGGGCTTCGAGGGCGAGGGCTTCCCGGTCCGCCGCGCCTTCGCCGGGATCAACTACCAGTACCTCGACCCGTTCATCATGATGGACCAGATGGGGGAGGTGGAGTACGCGCCCGGCGAGCCCAAGGGCACGCCCTGGCACCCCCACCGCGGCTTCGAGACCGTCACCTACATCATCGACGGGACCTTCGACCACCAGGACTCCCAGGGCGGCGGCGGCACCATCACCAACGGCGACACCCAGTGGATGACGGCCGGCTCCGGCCTCCTCCACATCGAGGCGCCGCCGGAGTCCCTCGTCGTCAGCGGCGGCCTCTTCCACGGCCTCCAGCTGTGGGTGAACCTCCCCGCCGCCGACAAGATGATGGCCCCCCGCTACCAGGACATCCGCGGCGGCCAGGTCCAGCTGCTCACCTCCCCCGACGGCGGCGCGCTGCTCCGCATCATCGCGGGCGAGCTCGACGGCCACGAGGGGCCGGGCATCACCCACACCCCGATCACGATGATCCACGCGACCCTGCGCCCCGGCGCCGAGATCACCCTGCCGTGGCGCGAGGACTTCAACGGCCTCGCGTACGTCATGGCCGGACGCGGCAGCGTGGGCGAGGACCGGCGCCCGGTCCACACGGGCCAGACCGCCGTCTTCGGCAAGGGCGGCTCGCTGACCGTCCGCGCCGACGAGAAGCAGGACGGGAACACCCCGGACCTGGAGGTCGTCCTCCTCGGCGGACAGCCGATCCGGGAGCCGATGGCCCACTACGGCCCGTTCGTCATGAACACCCAGGCCGAACTCCGCCAGGCCTTCGAGGACTTCCAGGCGGGCCGACTCGGCACGGTCCCGGCGGTGCACGGAATGGGCGAGTAGCTCCCCGAGAGCGGTCCCGCGAGCGGCGAGCGGCGAGCGGCGAGCGGGATCGCGAGAGGGCGGGAGCGGTAGCGGTACGCGCGTGGGGCCGGACGGGATGTCCGGCCCCACGCGGGCGTGTGACGGGGGTCCGGCCCCACGCGCGGGCGTGTGACGGGGGTCCGGCCCCACGCGCGGGCGTGGCGTCGGGAGGGCCGTCCACGCGCGGGCGTGGCGTCGGGGGCCTCATCCGTACCCGGCCCTCCCTAAGCGCTCCACCCGGACGCGGTCCACCCGAAAACGCGCCCCACCCGTGAACGCGCCCCACCCGGACGCGGCCCCGCCGCACCGAGCGTCCCCGGGCAGGGGGCGGACGCTGACGCCCCGTCACCCGTACGGTCGGTCCGCGCGCGACGACACGCCGGGGAGCGTGGTCCGGTGGTCGGGTGCAGACGTCGTCCCCGCTCCTTCCCGAACCCGCGCGCCGGGCCGCCGCCTGGTGCGTCGTCCTGCTCCTCGCCGCCGGGGTCGCGGCCGTCGGCGTCTGGCTGTGCGTCGTCTTCGAGACGGTCGTGACGCCCGTCCTGCTCGCCATCCTCGGCACCGCGCTGCTCGGGCCCCTCTACCGGCGGCTGCTCCGGATGAAGGTCCGGAAGTCGTTCGCCGCCGGGCTCACCGTCGTCGCCGTCCTCGCGGTCGTCGGCGGGGCCACGTACATCGTGGTCGCCGCCCTCATCGAGACCGGCGACCAGATCGTCGCCTCGCTCCGGCAGGCCGCCGCCGACATCGCCGAGCACCTCGGCCCGGCCGGGACCTCCCTCGACGACCTCGCCAGGAACGCCGAGGGGCTGCTGAAGCAGTTCGGCGGAACGGCCGCGTCGGGCGTGCTCACGGGCCTCAGCGTGGTCGGCGGGATGCTCGCCACCGCCGCGCTGTCCCTGGTGCTGATCTTCTTCTTCCTGCGGGACTCGGACCGCGCCGCCGGCGCCCTGCGCGCCCTCGCCCCCCGCGCCACCGGCGACCTCGTGGAGGCCATGGCGCGCCGCGCCTTCGAGGCCGTCGAGGGGTTCATGCGCGGCACGACCTTCGTCGCCCTGGTCGACGCGGTCCTCATCGGCCTCGGTCTCGTCGTGCTCGACGTGCCCGGCGCGGTGGGGCTCGCCGCGCTCGTCTTCGTCACCGCCTACATCCCGTACCTCGGCGCCTTCCTCTCCGGCGCGATCGCCGTCCTCGTCGCGCTCGCCGACCGCGGCTTCGCCATCGCGCTGTGGGTGCTCGGCATCGTCCTCGCCGTCCAGATGATCGAGGGCTATCTGCTCCAGCCGATGGTGCAGAGCCGGACCGTGCAGATGCACCCGGCCGCGGTGATGCTGGCGATCACGGCCGGGGCGTCCGTCGCGGGCATCCTCGGCATGCTCCTCGCCGTACCGCTGACGGCCGCGGCGACCGGGATCCTCGGCGAGCTCCGGACACGGTACGGGGCTCCCCGCGAGTCCCCCGAGCCTCCGGGGGCGCTGCCGCGTCCGCCGGCGCCCTGACGGGGCCGCCGCGGGACGGGCCCGCCCGCGCACGATCCGCCGGCGGGACGGGCCCGCGAGCGGAAGATCCGATTCCCCGTACAACCGTTCGCACCCCCCGGTGGTCGTACCAGGCGGTGCGTGCGGGCAGCCGTGCCGTTCCCGCCGCTTCCGGGGGCTCGCGCGGTCGCAGACGGCGCCGCCGGGTCCCCTCGCGCAAGGCCTTCACCGCCACGCCCCCCCCGGGTCGCGTGCTCCGAGGCAGGGACCGGACGCCTCCCGCGCCGCTCCCCCCCATGTCACCACCTTCGGAAGGCACTGCACGCGTGAAGCACCGCACCTCCGGCCGCCGGCTCGCCGCCGCGGTTCTCACCCTGTCCACGGTCACGGCCGTGACGGGGGCCCTCGTCACCGTCCCGGCCGCCGCCGTCGTCCCCGCGGCCGTCGCCGAGGCCGCCGCCGCGGCGACCCTGCCGGTCGGCACCGACGTCGTCAGCGTCGGCGACACCGGCTACCTGACGTCCCGCGAGGACGCCGCCGGCGCGACCGTCATGGAGTGGCGGAAGGCGGACGGTTCGGTGGAGCCGGTCGGCGGCGCCACCGTCGGCCACGACAGCAGGTCCGACTTCCTCGTCACGGGCGAGGAAAGCGGCCCGATCACCGTCCGGGACATGACGGCCTCCGCCGCCGCGCCCGTCACGGTCGACCTGGCCGCCGAGTTCGCCGCCGGCGCCAAGCTGGTCGGCGTGATCGGCCGGGACCTGTTCGTCCAGGTCCCCCGCGGGGGGAACTACCACGACCTGTGGCTGTACACCCCGAACGGCGAGCAGACCAGGAAGGTCAAGCTCTCCGGATACGGCAACCACGTGAGCTTCAAGGTCGTCGCGTCCGCCGGCAACGACGCCCTCGTCCTGGTCACCACCCGGTACGAGTCCGGTGCCACGTTCCGGTACCAGGACTCGCTCGGGCTCGTCGACCACGTCCACGGCACGTCCCTCCGGCACGAGCGGGACACCGGCAAGCTCGTGACGGCGGCCGGGGGCGCCCTCACCTTCGACTACTTCGCCCGCGTCGAGGCCCGGTCCGACGGCAACAGGATCATCGTCGACCGGGCCGGCAGGCTCCCCAAGGAGATCCCGCTCGGCACCTTCAGCCAGAAGGCCGTCGTCGTCGGCATCGTCGGCGACGTGCTGCTGTACGGCGTCCCGGGCGAGGCGGCCGGCCAGTCGATCAGCCCGCTGTACGCCGTGGACCTCTTCAAGGCCGACGCCCAGCCGTACGAGCTCCTGGAGCGCTTCTCCAGCGTCGCCCACGCTCCGGACGGCGCCGTGCACGTGCGGGGCGTCAAGGACGACGCCGACGGTCTCTACCGGCTGTTCGGCGGCGTCCAGGGCAGCGTCCCCGAGGTGACCCGGGTCGCGAGCACGGGCCGCGACTTCGCCGTCCACGTCCTGGACTCGAAGATCCCCACGACGGTCGACCTCCAGCAGCCGGGCACCCCGGTGCGGTGGGAGTGGACGATCTCCCGCCCCGCCTTCGCGATGCTGACGCTGACGCACGTGGCCACCGGCAAGAACATCACCCTGCCCGGCCCGGACGACCGTTCCACGCGGCCGGTGATGGAGTGGGACGGCACCATCGACGGCGTCGTCGCCCCGAACGGGGCCTACACCTGGCACTTCGTCGCCATCCCCAACGGCATCGGCAGCGCCGCGCGCGCCACCGGCACGTTCCGGGTCACCCGGCAGGCCAACCCGCACGACTTCAACGACAACGGATCGACCGACCTGCTCGCGCGGGACTCCTCCGGCACGCTCTGGCGGGACGACCTGTCCGACGGGCCGGTGGACGGCCAGTACGCCTCGGCCGGCCGGTCGGCCGTCGGCGGCGGCTGGACGGGGTACAAGCACATCGAGGCGGTCGGGCAGATCGGCGGCGCCCCCCACGGCGACCTCGTCGCGGTCGACGCCAAGGGCGATCTGTGGACCTACCTCGCCAAGGGCGACGGCACCTTCGCGCCCCGCGCGCGCGTGGGCGGCGGCTGGAACGCCTACGACAAGATCACGGGCGGTTCCGACCTCGACGGCGACGGCCGGTCCGACCTGGTCGCCACCGCCACCGACGGCGTCGCGTGGCTCTACAAGGGCACCGGCGACTGGACGAAGCCCTACGCCTCCCGGGTGCGTCTCGGCAGCGGCTGGGGCGTCTACAACCAGATCACCGCCGTCGGGAACATCGCGGGGGCCGCCGCCGGCGACCTCGTCGCCCGCGACACCGCCGGCGTCCTGTGGCTGTACCTCGGCAAGGGCGACGGCACCTTCGCCCCGCGGACCCGCGTCGGCAGCGGCTGGAACATGTTCAGCCGGCTCGTCGGCGCCGGGGACGTGGACAACGACGGCCGCCCGGACCTGATCGGCTACGGCCCGCAGGGCACCTACCTCTACCGCTCCACCGGCAACTGGCAGAGCCCCTTCACGCGGGTGAGCACGCGGCTCTACGCGGGCCCCGGGGAAGGCAGCGCCTACAACGACATCGCCTGACCGCACCACCCTCCTGTGGGGGGCGGGCCCGGCCCGTCCCCCTCAGGCGCCCCCGGGCTAGCCGCAGCAGCCCCGTCCCGAGTCCGGCCCGTTCGGTTCGTTCAGTTCGAACCAGATGGCCTTGCCCTCGCCCCGCGGGTCCACGCCCCACGCGTCCGCGAGCATCTCCATCAGGACCAGCCCGCGCCCGCTCGACGCCATCTCGCCGGGGTGCCGCTTGTGCGGCAGCTCGTCGCTCCCGTCGGAGACCTCGACGCGCAGCCGCCGCGCCTTCTCCCCGCAGGCGACCTCGGCGACGAGCAGCGCGTCGCCGTCCGTGTGGACCAGCACGTTGGTGACCATCTCGGAGACCATCAGGACCGCCGAGTCGAGCTGCTCCTCGTCCCGCCAGTCGTGCAGCAGCTGCCGCACCTGCTCGCGCGCCGCGGCGATCCGCTCCGGCTCGGCCTGCGCGATCGTCATCAGCGTGCGGCGCGGGGCCTCCGTGAGCGTGCCGACCGGCCGGCGGGACAGCAGCAGGACGGCGATGTCGTCCTCGCGGCGGTCCGCCAGCGGCCCCGTCGTGTGGTGCGAGCCGGGGCCGTGGACGGCCTCCACGAGCGTGTCGGCGAGCGCCTCCAGGTCCTCGCCGTCGTGGGACTCCAGCAGCCCGCGGACCCGCTCCCAGCCGCTGTCGAGGTCGTGCCCGCCGGTCTCCAGGAGGCCGTCGGTGCAGATCATCAGGGTCTCGCCGGGTTCGAGGGTGAGCCGCGTCGTCGGGTAGTCGGTGTCGGGGTCGATGCCGAGCGGGAGGCCGCCCGCCGTCGGCCTGAGGAGAACCGTTCCGTCGTTCATCCGCACCGCCGGGTCCGGATGCCCGGCCCGCGCGATGTCCACGGTCCCGCTCTCCAGGTCGACCTCCAGGTAGAGGCAGGTGGCGAAGCGCGGCCCGGCCCCGCCGTCCCCGTCGTCGCCGTCGGTGATCCCGTACAGGAAGCGCGAGGCGCGGGAGAGGACGGCGTCCGGCCGGTGGCCCTCGGAGGCGTACGCGCGCAGGGCGATCCGCAGCTGGCCCATCAGCCCGGCCGCCCGCACGTCGTGGCCCTGGACGTCGCCGATGACGAGGGCGATGCGCCCGGAGCCGCGGCCGCCGGTGCGGGAGGTGCCGCCGGGCAGCCGGATCATGTCGTACCAGTCGCCGCCGACCTGGAGCCCGCCGCCGGTCGGCACGTACCGCGCGGCGACCTGGATGCCGGGGACCCCGGGCCCCAGGACCGGCATCATCGTCCGCTGCAGTCCCAGCGACAGCTCCCGCTCGGACTCGGCCACGCCCGCGCGTGCGAGGGCCTGCGCGAGCATCCGGGCGACCGTCGTCAGCACCGAGCGCTCGTCGGGGGTGAACGCCACCGGATGCTCGAACGCCGCCATCCAGGCCCCCATCGTCCGGCCGGCGACGACCAGCGGCACGAAGGCCCAGGACCGGCGCCCGAAGCGCTGCGCGAGCGGCCAGGTGACGGGGAAGCGGCGCAGGTACTCGTCCGGGCTCGGCAGGTAGATCGCCCGGCCCGTCCGCGCGACCTCCGCCGCCGGGTAGTCGGTGTCGAGCGACATCGACGAGAACGGGCCCTCGTCGCCCTCGCTGTGCCCGTGGTGGCCGATCACCGTGAGCCGGTCCCCCGCCACCCCGAAGACCGCGAGCCCGTCCGGCGAGAACCCCGGCATCGACAGGGAGGCCGCCACCCGCAGCACCTCGGCCGTCGACCGGGCCTCCGCGAGCGCCCGTCCCGCGTCCAGGAGGAACGCCTCGCGGGACCGGCGCCAGTCGCCCGTGACGGGGGTGCGCGCCGCGGTCCCCGGCACCTGCTCGGCGACCTCCTGGAGGGTGCCGACCAGCTCGTAGTCGTTCCCCCGGACGAGCGGCTTCGACCGGCTCCGCACGGTCCGGATCACCCGGCCGTGCTCGTCCATGATCCGCAGCCGGGCCTCGGCGAGCGTCCCCTCGGCGACGGCGAGGTTCACGACCCCGTCGATCTCGTTCCAGTCGACGGGGTGGAACCGCGAGCGCACGGCCGCCTCGGTGAGCCGGACGGGTTCCGCGGGCAGCCCCAGCAGCCGGGCGGCCTCGGCGTCGAGCGAGACGATCCCGGACGCGTTGTCCCAGCGCCACAGGCCGGTCGCGATCGCGGCCAGGACGTCCTCGGTGCGCATTGCCCCACTTTATGAATATCGGACACCAGATCGCCACTGAGCGTATTCGAAAACCGATCTTGGCCCGGCCGGTACTCTGGGTGGGTCTGCCCGTGTGTCCTGTGACGTCTGTGACAGGGGCCACAGGGCGGTCGCCCCAGACCCGAGATCCCGAAGACTGGATGAACGACGATGCATCGGTACAGGTCCCACACCTGCGGCGAGCTCCGCGCCTCTGACGTCGGCACCGACGTCCGGCTGAGCGGCTGGCTGCACAATCGGCGCGACCTGGGCGGCATCCTCTTCATCGATCTGCGCGACCACTACGGCATCACGCAGCTCGTCGCCCGCCCCGGCACCGCCGCGGCCGAGGTCCTCGACAAGCTGACGAAGGAGACCGTCGTCCGCGTGGACGGCAAGGTCGTCTCCCGCGGCGCGGAGAACGTCAACCCCGAGCTGTCGACCGGCGAGATCGAGATCGAGGCCGCCACGGTCGAGGTCCTGGGCGCCGCCAAGCAGATCCCCTTCACCATCAACGCCGACGACGGCGTCAACGAGGAGCGGCGCCTGGAGTACCGCTTCCTCGACCTCCGCCGCGAGCGCATGCACCGCAACATCATGCTGCGCTCCGCCGTCATCGCCGCCATCCGCTCCAAGATGGTGGCCCTCGGCTTCAACGAGATGGCCACCCCGATCCTCGCCGCGACCTCCCCCGAGGGCGCCCGCGACTTCGTCGTCCCGTCCCGCCTGAACCCGGGCAAGTTCTACGCGCTGCCGCAGGCGCCGCAGCAGTTCAAGCAGCTGCTGATGATCTCCGGCTTCGACCGGTACTTCCAGATCGCGCCCTGCTTCCGCGACGAGGACGCCCGCGCGGACCGTTCGCCGGGCGAGTTCTACCAGCTCGACGTCGAGATGAGCTTCGTCGAGCAGGAGGACGTCTTCCAGCCCATCGAGAAGCTCATGACGGAGCTCTTCGAGGAGTTCGGCGGCGGCCGCCACGTCACCTCCCCGTTCCCGCGGATCCCGTTCCGCGAGTCGATGCTCAAGTACGGCAACGACAAGCCCGACCTGCGCACCGACCTCGAACTCGTCGACATCTCCGACGTCTTCGAGGCCTCGGAGTTCAAGGCCTTCGCCGGCAAGCACGTCCGCGCGCTGGCGGTCCCGGACACCGGCGACCAGCCGCGCAAGTTCTTCGACCAGCTCGGCGACTTCGCGGTCTCGCTCGGCGCGAAGGGCCTGGCCTGGGTACGCGTCGGCGAAGGCAACGCGCTGACCGGCCCGATCGCCAAGTTCCTCACCGAGGAGAACGTCAAGGTCCTGACCGAGCGCCTCGGTCTGGAGCCCGGCCACGCGATCTTCTTCGGCGCGGGCGAGTTCGACGAGGTCTCCAAGATCATGGGCCCGGTCCGGGTCGAGGCCGCCAAGCGCGCCGGCCGCTTCGAGGAGAACGTCTTCCGCTTCGCGTGGATCGTCGACTTCCCGATGTACGAGCGGGACGAGGAGACCGGCAAGATCGACTTCTCGCACAACCCGTTCTCGATGCCGCAGGGCGGTCTGGAGGCCCTGGAGACCCAGGACCCGCTGGACGTCCTCGGCTGGCAGTACGACATCGTCTGCAACGGCATCGAGCTCTCCTCCGGCGCGATCCGGAACCACGAGCCCGAGATCATGTTCAAGGCCTTCGAGATCGCGGGCTACTCGCGCGAGACGGTCGAGCAGGAGTTCGCGGGCATGCTCCGCGCCTTCGAGTACGGTGCCCCGCCGCACGGCGGCATCGCCCCCGGCGTCGACCGCATCGTCATGCTCCTCGCCGACGAGCCCAACATCCGCGAGACGATCGCCTTCCCGCTGAACGGCAACGCCCAGGACCTCCTGATGGGCGCCCCGACGGAACTGGACGAGGCCCGCCTGCGCGAGCTGAACATCCAGCTCCGCAAGCCGGTCGAGAAGAAGACGGTCGACATCACGGACGCGGTCCACCCGGACGCGGCGCGGTAGTCACCGAAACGCACGGAGGGCCCGGACTCCTCACGGATCCCGGGCCCTTCGGCGTACCCGCCCGCTTGTGCGGCGGTGTCAGGGCGCTGATTCCGTTCCCGTTTCCAGGCGCTCACGGTGGGACCACAGAGGGGCCGTCGGTTCTCCACGGCCTCAGCCCGCCCGGAGGCGGCGGAACGTATGAGTGGCGAGCGGGAACGAGGAGGAGATAACGCCCGAGCGCAGCTCTCCTTCCAATGCGGCCGCCAGGAACCGCGTGCACGAGACGGGGAAGTGCTCCCACCGCCCGCCACGCGCCTCGTTCACCATGACGGTCCACCGCTCCGGGGGAACGCCGGGCAGGACGAGCCAGTACAGACACTCTCCGTTGTCCGTGACCGCCCACGGGATCACGCGGGCTCCCTCGGCCTCCAGCTCCACCGGCTTCTTCTCGAACTCCCAGAGGCCTTCCAGGTCCTCGGTCTGGTTCCGGGCCCATGCGGCGAGGTCGTAGTCGTCATTCGGACAGCCGGGTTCGAGGACGTACAGGTAGTCGTCCCAGTGGCCTCCGCCGTAGACGCGGACGAGTTCCTTGTAGTCACAGGGAAGCGTGGCACCGATCGTGCGCTCCACCTCGTCCCAGCTCTTCGTGTGTGGCTCGTCCGGCGCCGGGACGATGGCGAGGAGACGGGCAAGGGCGTCGGTCATGGCGTGCTCTCTCCTCACGGTGCCGTCGCGGCGAGATAGGGGCGGACCCGGGACACGCCGGACGTGGACGCCGTGAAACCGAGCAACGACCCCGGTCCCTCCAGGGTGACCACGAGGCCGGTGGCACCTGCGGCACGGCGGAGTCCGACCGTCGCGTGGCGGGCGCCGGCATCCCAGCCCGCTATCCGGAGGCCCTCCACTCCCGTGAACTTCAGGTGGAACTCGACGGTGTTGTACGCCTTCTCGGCCCACGCGGCCGGTGGACGCGAGGGCAGGACGTTCGTGTCGAAGCCCAGCGTCACCGACGACCCCCGCTCGTCGATCTGTACGTAGAACACCTCGCACGCACCACCGTCGAGGCTCGGCGGCGTCGCGTAGAGGTCGGTGATCGTCTCGGCGGAGTCGACGAGTGCCGTCCAGTCAGAGTCGTCCATGGAAGGTCTTCTCCTCCGTGGCAGGGATGGTCTGGAAGCGCAGGGCGTCGATCCGTCGCGAGAACACATGACGATCGCCGTCGTCGCCGCCGTCCCCCGAGGCCCGGAACGCGCTCACGTGCCCCACCAGGACGGAATCGCTGCTGGTGAACCCGAGGTCCACCCCGGACCCTGTCACCCGCACCCGCATTCTCCGCCGCTCGTCCTGGAGGTCCACCGCGAGGGCGGCCCGGTGCACGGGCGGGTTCCACTCCGTCAGCGACAGCTCCTCCACTGCGAGGAACTGCAGGTGGCACTGGACCGTGTCCACCCCGTGCTCCTCCCATTCCGGTGGAACCGAGGCCGGGAACGAGGAGAGGTCCACGCGGAGCGTGACCGTCGGCCCCCGCCAGTCCACGTTCAGCGAGCGCAGCCGAAAGGTGTCCAAGGGCGGGTTCGCTCCGTAGAGGTCCTCAAGGACCTCGGCATTCACCGGAACGGGGATGGCGGACATCGGTGCAGCCTCCTCCGTGTGGAACGGACCGCGCAACTCGACGGACGTGCCCAGCCGGCGCCCTGACGGGTTCAGGCGCTCGCGTCTCCGCGGACGCTCACGCCGACGCGGTCCGGAATCGCTCCAGCGAGGAGGCGAGGTCACGGGCCGCGCCGCTCTCGGCCGGGAGCCGTGAGAGGAGGCTCCGTTCCAGTTCCACGGCCGACCGCAGGACCGCCTCGGCCAACTCGCCGGGCCGGCAGCTCCCCACGGGGGTCCCGTTCGCCGACACCGTCACCACCCCGTCGCCGTCACGCCGGAAGTCGAGCCGGAACGAGGAACCGGTGCCCACGAACGAGGCCGTCGTCATCTCCCCGGAGACGAGCGGCCGGACCGAGTCGAGGAGCACCGCCACGGACAGGTAGATCATCATTCCCTGATCGGGAACATGCCCCGCCGACCCCACCGCTCCGCGCTCTCCCTCGCACAGGACGTCACCGAGGTCGAACTCGTCGGCCTCCCCCTGCTCGGGGCGCACGCTGAACGTCAGTGTGATCACGGGCCGTAGCTCCTCTCCGCGCGTGTTGCGCCCGAATCCCGGACGGATTCCGGGCCCTTCCAGAGCCCCACGAGCGCCCTTGATCCTTGGTGGGTCTGCATGTTGCTTCCGAGGTCCGTGTCAGACCCGAATCCGCGTACAGGTGAGCTGCTCTTCGTGATCCAGGACCACGACGGTGGGCAAGGGCTCGTCAGTGAGGACGACGAGGTCGTCCATCGCGGGATACCAGAGGTCGTCGATCGACTGAAGCAGGAGCGCGACGCGGATTCTGGCGGCTACTCGGTCGGCAGGCCAGGCGGCCAGCACGATCTCGCCGGCCCCCTGGAGACGAGCCCCGACGGCGGTACGGAGCTGCGGGACGGTTGCCTCCGACAGGTCGGCCCGTCCCTCCGCGTCGTGGCGAATCCTGACGAGGTCGCTCAAGGACCCCCCGATGGCCCGAACGAATTCGTCGAACATCTCCGGGCTGCTCTCGGCTCCCAGTGCTTCGAGGGTGCTGGCGAGCTTAGGCGGCATGTATCCCCTGATCTCTTCGTGCGGCGAACCTTCAGGTGCTTCGTCAGTTTCCCGCCGGCTCCACGGAACACGCCTGCGCGAGGGCCCGGCTCTTCGGTCACGGGCCGCTCGTCGTACGCCCGCCCGCTCGTTTCCGGAGCGCGCCGGAGGAGCGCGGATCGTCATGTCGCCGCGGCGTGGGTGGTCGCCGGGCTACTCGTTCGCGAAGATCTCCTCGGCCGAGTCCGCCGTGACCGCGCGCATCAGCCAGGCGCGCAGCGTGTCGGGGTCGTCGCAGCCGGTGACGCGGCCGCGGACGTCGTCGGTCACCGCGATGCCGCGCTGCTCCAGGACCAGCAGTATGGCGTCGGCGCTGGCCTGGGCACGACCCTCGGCGCGGCCCGCAGCCCGGCCCTCGGTCCGCCCCTCGTCCCGGATCTCCTCCGAGAGGTACGACTTGTAGAAGGAGAGGTCCACGGTCACCAGCGTCCTCCAGAGGTCCTGGGCCGGGCGCTTGCTCAGCCCCTGTGCGGTGAATTCGATGATCGGGTCGGCGACGCTCTCGGGAACGTCCCGCAGAGCGGTGGACAATGCCTTCAGTATGGCACCGATGTCCGGATCGCCCGCGTGCGTAATGGCCGACAGGGTGGCCAGCGCGAGATCCTCGCCCGCCCTGACCGGATCCGTGATGACGGGCATGTTGTGCGGTCCCACGACGATCGGCCGGATGCTGAGAGTCGGCATGTACGCCGGTCCGCTGGCGGCGGGCCGGGCGGCCCACTCCGCCGTGGCGCGGTCCTGGCAGACGACCAGCAGCGCGGTCGGCAGCGCGTACTTCGTCCACAGGTACGAGACGTAGTACGCCCAGCTCGCGGGCTTGGACGGGTCCTTCTTGCCCTGGGCCTCGATGGCGAGGAGGAGGGAGCCGTCCTTGGCGCTGTCGAGCCGCAGCAGGGTGTCGACGCGGCGTTCGACCGGTCGGGTCTCGGTGAGGTCGTTCGGCAGGACGACCGCATCGACGACGACCGGCAGGGGGAGATCCAGCACGTCCTTCAGACGGCTGAAGAGGTGGAGGTCGTGCCGGAAGATGTGGTGCATCGCTTCATGCAGAGGGTTGACCACGGGGTTCCTCGGGGTTCGGTCGGCGGGTGGTCATCTGCCGCAGCCGCCGCAGTTGCCCGGTTCCGGGGCTCGGTAGGCGCGGTCGCAGGTGTCGCAGTTCTGGAGGGGGTGCCGGACGGCGGGCTGCTCGGGTGGGCGGAACGGTGGCAGCGGCGGTAGTTGGGCCGTCAGGCGGTGGGCCAGGAGCGCCGCGGGGCGCCGGAGGGGGTCCTGGGGGAGCGCGGCGGTCAGTGCCCGGTGGACGGCTTCGGGTGGGTACTCCCGTTCCAGCCAGGTCACGACGCCCGGCGCGAGGTGCTCGGCGTCGGTCGCGGAGACCAGCAGGCGGGGATCCGTGCGGCGCAGGCCGGAGAGGACGCCGATCGCCGTCCTGAGCAGGTCGGGCGTCGGGTAGGCGGGCTGGGGAACGGCCGGCAATGCCGCCCGCCGACGCGGTGCGCCCTGCTCGCGCCGCCGTGGCGGAGGGTCCGCCTCGGGCCTCTGCGGCGGGCCGTCGCCCTTCGCCGGGCGCGGCGCGGCACCGCTCGTGCGGCGCGGGCCGCCGCCCGTTCGGCCCGGTCGGTTGCACGAGACCGTGCGCGTCACCACCCGCCCGCTCGCCGTCCGTTCCTTCGTGCGCCGCAGATAGCCGTGGGCCTCCAGCTCCCTGAGCGCCCCGGCGATGCGGGTTGTTCCCTCGGGGAATCGGGCTGCGAGGCTCCTGATGTCCACCGGCGATCCGGCCGGCAGTGACTGGATGTGCGTCGCCAGTCCGATCGCGACGAGCGACAGCGCGAGGTGCTGCGCCAGGTGGTTGCCGACTACCGTGAACTGCGTGGTGTGGCGGGCGTTCTCGTGCACCACCCCACGGGAAATCCCCCGCGAGAGTCGGTTATTGGCCCCGTCACCGGACAGGGTGGGTGTCATCGCGCTACGGTTTTCTTCATCCATCGGGAAGCCTCTTCTTCCTTGCTGGTGAGGCCCTCGCATCGGGATTGCCGTCCCGGGCGAGGGCCGACGCATGTCTGCGTCCTGGTCTGTTGGGCAGAGCGTAGATCAAGCAACCCACCGCAAAGCCAGCCGACTTGGGCATATTCACCCTCGCGAGTGAGGCCCGCTCCAGCGGGAGGAGGGGTGGGGTGTGGTTCGGTTTCTTTCCCCCGGTGGTCGTTTCTTGGGAGACCGTCCAGCCGACCGGAGACCGCGATCGCGGGGTACGGTGACCAAGCCCTTCGCGCAGGTCAGCGCGGTCGGCGGGGTCAGCGGGGTCAGCGGGGCGGCAGGTCGAGTTCCGCCCAGACCGTCTTCCGGGGTACGGGGCCGCGTTCGACGCCCCACCGGTCGGCCAGCGCCTCCACCAGAAGCAGCCCTCGCCCCGACTCGCCCTCCACGCCGACCGGTCGAGCCCGGGGCGGCTTCTCGCCCCGGGTGTCCGTCACCTCCACCCGGAGCACCCCCGGTCGTGACAGGAGCGCGAGCCGGAAGCTCCGGCCGGTGACCCGGCCGTGCGTCGCCGCGTTCGCGGCCAGTTCGGCGATCACCTGTGTCGCCGGATCCGTCACGCCGTACGGCACCTCCTGATCCCGCATCCACTCGACGGCAAGCAGCCGCGCGAGCCGGGCCCCTCGGGGCGTGGGGGACAGGGGCACGCTGAAGTGCCGGGTAGGCGCGTGTACTTGGGTGATGTTCTGCTGATTCACATCACCGAGCGTGGCTGCCCCCGCATAGCCTGAACAGTCACGACGCCGATGCGTACGGTGACTGTCCGGCGCTTGTCCACTGCTGTCCGGGCTGTCCGGACCCTCTTCACGGGTAGGGGCGTCGCGCCATGAAGGGGCGAGGGAAGGGTGCGGTATGTCGGTGGATGGTGCGGCACAGCGGCTCAAGACCGAGGCGGACGAGCCGGGGTGGGAGGTCGACCCGGACGACGACTGGGGTGTGGCCGTGGTTGCCACCGTGGGGCGGCAGCTGCGGCTGCGGAGGGAGTCGGTCGGGATGCGGGCCGCCGAGCTGGGCACGGCCACCGGATACGGCGAGGACCTCATCTACAAGATCGAGAATGGCAAGCGGATCCCCCGCCCGGAGCTCCTGGACAAGGCGGACGAGGTGTTGGGCGCCGGTGGCCTGCTCTCGGCCATGAAGGAGGACATCGCCAAGGTTCGGTACCCGAAGAAGGTGCGCGATCTGGGTCATGTCGAGGCGAGAGCCGCTGAGATCGGTGTGTACGTCTGCAACAGCATCAGTGGGTTACTGCAGACGCCCGACCATGCTCGTGCCGCATTCGAGTCGCGGCAACCTCCCTACTCACAGGCTGAGGTGGAGCGGTTGGTGGCGGCTCGGGTGGCTCGGCAGTCTGTCTTCGAGCGGGACCCGGCGCCTTCGCTTGGCTTCGTGCTGGAAGAGGCGCTGCTGCGGCGCCCGCTCGGAGGCACAATGGCGTGGCGGGGACAACTCGAACGTCTGCTGGAGGTAGGCAGGTTGCGTAACGTCACGCTTCAGGTGATGCCGACGCACGTAGAGGTCCATCCCGGGCTGGACGGCAAGATCGAGCTGCTGAAGTTCGCGGACGGTACTGCGACGGGCCGCTCCGACGGTGCGTTCAACGGTCGGCCTGTCACGGATCCGAGGCAGGTACGCATCCTTGAGCTGCGCTATGGCACGATCCGGGCTCAGGCTCTCCCGCCCCGGGAGTCGCTGGCCTTCATTGAGCAACTGCTGGGAGAGACATGATCCACAAGGTCGCAGCCGGGGACGCCTCCGAACTGGCTTGGTTCAAGAGCAGCTACAGCGATGGCAATGAGGGTGACTCCTGCGTCGAGGTGGCCACCACCCCCGCCACCGTCCACGTCCGCGACTCCAAGAACCTCGGCGGCCCGCAGCTCGCGTTTCTCCCCGGCACCTGGGCCGGCTTCGTCGCGTACGCGACGGCCGGTTGATCCCGCCACCCCGTCTCCGTAACCCACATGAGTGAGGAGCCCGGATCTCTCGGTCTCAGGCTCTTGGCATATGCCACGGTGTCGGCATGGCGACTGCGACAAACCCGGCTCCCCGGACTGGGGAGCACGTACCGTGGAAGGCACCACCGATCTGGGAGGAGTCTGCCGTGAGCGTCCTGACGCAGGAGGGCTTCGAAGAGCTCGCTCGTGTTGGCGAGCGCGTGGACGAATCTCTGCGTCTGGAGTTCATCGACGGGAAGATCGGGGAGAAGGCCGTGCCGGATGGCGACCACGGGCGGATCATCGCCTGGCTGACGCGACTGTGCATGCAGGCCGACCCGGACCGGTGGCTCTACCCCGATCAAGGGCTGAGGGTCGAGAAGTACCGCAAGGGCAACGCCCGGCCCGACGGCTGCCTCGTTCCTCTGGACGCCTTCGTCGGGCAGGGCGAATGGGCGAGTGCCGACGGTGTCCTGATGGTCGTCGAAGTGACCTCCGGCGACTCCGACACCGGTCACCGCGACCGTGTCGAGAAGCCGCGTGCCTACGCCGAGGCCGGTATCCCCGTCTACCTGCTCATCGACCGGACCACCTGCGAGGTCAAAGTCCACTCCCAGCCCGACGGCGAGCGGTACGAGATGGTGGCGACCGTGCCCTTCGGCAAGACGGTCACCCTGCCGGAGCCGGTGGGGATGGAGCTGGACACCGAACCGCTCAAGGACTGGGTTCGCTGAGTTTCTTCGCGCGGGCCGTCACACATCCCCTCCCCGTTCCGTCAGTGCTGTGTCCGGCTCGGTCGAGGCGGACGTTCACCGGACGAGGAGCCCGCGATGTTCACCGAGATGTCCACCACCGCTGTCGTCGTCACCGCCCCGGTCCTGGTGGAACCTGCTCGGGGCCGCCAAGGTCGCCGGGGCCCTCGGGCTCGTCGCCGGGTTCTTCGTGCCGGTCGTCGGGGCCCTCGCCGCGATCGGGCTCGTCCTCTACTTCGCCGGGGCCGTGATCACCGTGCTCCGCGCCCGCGCCTACGGCCACGCCGCCTTTCCGCTGGTCTACATGGCGCCCGCCGTCGCCGCCCTCGTCCTCGCCTGACAGACGAAAGAGGCCGCCACCCCCGGAGCACCCGGGGCGTGGCGGCCTTCCTCGTACGACCTGCGGACGTCAGTCCTTCTTCTCCTCCAGGCGCGGGAACAGCACCGCGCCCTTCGTCACCGTCGCGCCCGCGGGCAGCTGCCCCCACGTGCCGGCGGACTGCACCGGCTGCGCGGCCAGGGCGCCCAGGGACGCCTCGGCGCCCAGCGAGTCCCACAGCGCCTGCGAGGTCTCCGGCATGATCGGGTTCAGCAGGACGGCGACCGCGCGGAGGGACTCCGCGGCCGTGTAGAGGATGGTCGCCAGGCGGGCGCGGCCCGCCTCCGACTCGTCCTTCGCGACCTTCCACGGCTCCTGCTCCGTGATGTAGCCGTTGACCTGCTTCACGAAGTCGAAGATCGCCAGGATGCCGCCCTGGAAGTCGAGCTCCTCGCCGATCTTGGCGTCGGCGGTCGCGACGGCCTTGGCCAGGCCCTCGTGGATCGCCTTCTCCGCGTCGCCGTCGGCCGTCGAGGCCGGCAGCGCGCCGTCGAAGTACTTGCCGACCATGGCCGCGACGCGGGACGCCAGGTTGCCGTAGTCGTTGGCCAGCTCGGACGTGTAGCGGGCGGAGAAGTCCTCCCACGAGAAGGAGCCGTCCTGGCCGAACGCGATCGCCCGCAGGAAGTACCAGCGGTACGCGTCCACACCGAAGTGCGAGGTCAGGTCCTGCGGCTTGATGCCGGTCAGGTTCGACTTCGACATCTTCTCGCCGCCGACCATCAGCCAGCCGTTGGCCGCGACCCGGCCGGGGACCGGCAGGCCCTGCGCCATCAGCATCGCCGGCCAGATCACCGCGTGGAAGCGCAGGATGTCCTTGCCGATGAGGTGGACGTTCGCCGGGAAGGTCTCGTCGAACTTCTCCGGGTTCTCGTTGTAGCCGACGGCCGTCGCGTAGTTCAGCAGCGCGTCGATCCACACGTAGATGACGTGCTTCTCGTCCCACGGCACCGGGACGCCCCAGTCGAACGTCGAGCGCGAGATGGAGAGGTCCTCCAGGCCCTGCTTGACGAAGTTCACGACCTCGTTGCGGGCCGACTCCGGCTGGATGAAGCCCGGGTTCGCCTCGTAGAACTCCAGGAGCTTCGGGCCGTACGCGCTCAGCTTGAAGAAGTAGTTCTCCTCCTTGAGGATCTCCACCGGCTTCTTGTGGACGGCGCACAGCTTCGTGCCGTCCTCGGCCTCGATGAGGTCGCCGGGGAGCTTGTACTCCTCGCAGCCCACGCAGTACGGGCCCTCGTAGCCGCCCTTGTAGATCTCGTCCTTGTCGTACAGGTCCTGCACGAACTCCTGGACGCGGTCGGTGTGACGCTTCTGCGTGGTGCGGATGAAGTCGTCGTTCGCGATGTTCAGGTGCTCCCAGAGGGGCTTCCACGCCTCCTCGACGAGCTTGTCGCACCAGGCCTGGGGCGTGACGTCGTTCGCCTCGGCCGTGCGCATGATCTTCTGACCGTGCTCGTCCGTGCCGGTGAGGTACCACACCTTCTCGCCGCGCTGACGGTGCCAGCGCGTGAGCACGTCGCCTGCGACGGTCGTGTAGGCGTGGCCCAGGTGAGGAGCGTCGTTGACGTAGTAAATGGGGGTCGTGACGTAAAACGCCTTCGCCCCCTGCTTCTCGGATCCAGTGGCCGCCATGGTCGAAATCCTAACGGTCGTACGAAGATCCACTCACATCCATATCCCGGGGGCGGACGTCCGGCCGGGCCCGGGGAGGATGGCAGGCATGCGCGTACTGGTAGCCGAGGACGAACGCCCCCTCGCCGAGCTCCTCGCCACCGGCCTGCGGCGCGCGGGCTTCGCCGTCGACACCGTCCACAGCGGCGACGCCGCCCTCGACCACCTGGGACTCCATCCCTACGACGTCCTCGTCCTCGACCGCGACCTGCCGCGAGTCCACGGCGACGAGGTCGCCCGGCGGCTCGTCGCCGACGGCTCCCCGACCCGCATCCTCATGCTGACCGCCGCCACCGCCACCGAGGACCGCGTCACCGGCCTCGACCTGGGCGCCGACGACTACCTCGGCAAGCCCTTCGAGTTCCCCGAGCTGGTCTCCCGGGTCCGCGCCCTGCGGCGCCGCGCCGCCCGCCCGCCGCTGCCCCCGCTCCTGGAGCGCCACGGGCTCCGCGTGGACACCGTCCGGCGCACCGCCCACCGCGACGGCCGCGACCTCGACCTCTCCCCGAAGGAGTTCTCCGTCCTCCAGATCCTCCTGGAGGCCGACGGGGCGACCGTCTCCGCCGAGGAGCTCCTCGACCGCGCCTGGGACGCCCACGCCGACCCCTTCACCGGCGCCGTCCGCGTCTGCATGAGCAAACTGCGCGCCAAACTGGGCGCCCCGGCCCTGATCAGGACCGTGCAGGGCGTGGGGTACCAGCTGTGACGCCGGGCGGCGGCGCGGCCGGGTACCTGGGGGCCGGCTCCACCATCCGGACGCGGATCGCGCTCGTGTACGGGGGCGCCTTCCTCGTCCTGGGGACCGTGCTGCTGCTCGTGGTGAACCTGCTCGTGCTCGCCGGCACGGACGACGAGACCGACGCGATCGTGGCGCGCGCCGGCGGCGCCGGCGACGCCGCCGCCTTCGTGACGGCGGACGAGCTGGGCGAGGACATCGGCCGGGCCGCAGGCGAGCAGATGCTCATGTGGTCGAGCCTCGCCCTCCTCGTCACCGCCTGCTGCGCCGTCGTCGTGGGCTGGTGGACCGCCGGGCGCGTGCTGCGTCCCGTGCACGAGATGACCGCCCGCGCCGGGCGCCTCTCGGAACGCAACCTGCACGACCGGATCGCCGTCCGGGGGCCCGACGACGAGCTCAAGGAACTCGGCGACACGATCGACGCGCTCCTCGGCCGGCTGGAGGCCGCCTTCGACAGCCAGCGCCGGTTCATCGCCAACGCCTCCCACGAGCTCCGCACCCCGCTCGCCACCCAGCGGGCCGCGATCCAGGTCGGCCTCGACGACGACTGCGACGTCCGGCAGGTGCTCCTCGACGCCAACCGCCGCAGCGAGCGCCTCATCGACGGCCTGCTGCTGCTCGCCCGCAGCGAGCGGGGACTCGCCGAACGGGAGGACGTGCCGCTCGGGGAGCTCGCCGGGGAGGAGTGGGCGGACGCGTACGTGGTGGGCGACGGCGGGCTCGTCCGGGGCAGCCGGGTGCTGCTCGGGCAGCTCGTGCGGAACCTCGTCGCGAACGCCGTCGCCTACAACCTGCCGGACGGGACGGTGGACGTACGGGCCGAGGGCGGGGTGCTGACCGTGACCAACACGGGGCCGGTCGTCCCGCCCGACGAGGTGCCCGGGCTGTTCGAGCCGTTCCGGCGCGGCGAGGGGCGGGACCGGATGGGCCCGGGCGCGGGGCTCGGACTGTCCATCGTCCGGTCGATCGCGGTGGCCCACGGCGGCGGGGTCCGGGCGGTCGCCCGGGGCGCGGGGGAGGGCGGCGGGCTGGTGGTGACGGTGACGCTGCCGGTCACCGCCACCGCAGCCGCCTCCTGACGCGCTACCGCCGCCGGGCGTGCAGGACGTGCGCCTCCAGGGGGAGCGGGCTGTGGCCGACGAGGATGAGGCCGGCGTCGGCGAGCAGCCCGGCGTACGCGGCGGCCGTGCGTTCCCGGCCCCCCGTGTTGCACATCATGTGGAGGTCCCACGCGGTCGCCAGGGACGGCGAGGCGTCCACCGGCAGCAGCCGCTCCACGATCAGCAGATCGGCCTCCGGCGGCATCGCGGCCGCGCAGTGCCGCAGGATCGTCCGGCTCCGCTCGTCGTCCCAGTCGTGCAGGACCCGGGAGAGCAGGTACACGTCCCCGTCCGACGGCACGTCCGCGAAGTCGCCCGTCCGGAAGGCGCACCGGTCCGCCAGCGCGCCGAGCCGGTCCCGGGCCGCCTCGACGACGTGGGCGCGTTCGAGGAGGACGCCGCGCAGGGCGGGGTGCGCGGTCAGCAGCCGCCCGAGGAGCTCCCCGGTGCCGCCGGCGACGTCCACGACGGTACGCCCGCCGGGGGCGGCGGCCGCCGCCGTGAGGACCGGGTGCCGCGGCAGCGGGTCGAACATCGGGGCGCTCGCCGTCATGGACCGGTCGAAGCGGGCGGCCAGCTCGGGGTCGCGTGCGAAGTGGTCGAAGTGGTTCTCGCCGTACCGGTCCTCGAATCCCGGCTCCCCCGTCCGCACGGTGTGCGCCAGCCGTCCGAAGGACTCGTAGAACGGACCCCCGTACATCAGGGCCAGCGCCCGTACCGAGCCCTCGGCGTCCTCGCGCAGCAGCAGCCCGGCCTCCGTCAGCCGGAACGCGCCCCGCGCGCCGGGGTCCTCCGCCACCACGCCCGACATCGCGAGGTAGCGCAGCAGCGTCGCCAGGTTCTCCGCTCGCGCCCCCACCACCGGCGCCAGCTCCTCGGGCCTCCGCGCGGTGGACGGGCTCATCGCCTCCGGCAGCCGCAGCTCCGCGCAGGCCGCGAGGGCCTGCGTCGTCCAGGCGCCGGTCAGCAGGCGGAGGAGCGTTTCCGCCGGGTGGCCGTCCCGGCGCTCCACGAGGTGCTCGGCCAGCACGTCCCGGTGGTCGCCCCGCGCGTACAGCTCCACCCGCCGGTAGGGCGTCTTCGTCTCCTCGGGCGCGGCGAAGTAGAAGACGGTGCCGTCCTCGTGCGGGTTGTAGCCGCCGCCGTCCGGCGTCGCGCCGTGCCGCAGGAAGCCCGCCCGCAGCCCGCGCAGCACCAGCGGGTCCGGCCGCTCTACGTCGAAGGCCAGGTGCGCCTCCCGGTCGGCGGTCCGCTCCTCGGCGGCGATCGCCGCCACCGTGCCCGCCGGATCCGTCAGCACGAACACCTCGACCGCGCGCCGCTCGCCGCCCGGCCCGTGCACCGCCGGGCGGACGATCCGGACGTCCAGCTCCCCGGCGTCCAGCGCGTGCCGTGCGGCCAGCCGCTCCCGCACCACGACGCTCGGCCGCGCCTCGCCGTCCGGGGACAGGCCGGCGGCGGCGAGCTCCGCCCGGAGGACCCGCTCGTCGGGCGGGGAGACGAGCAGCGCGGCGTGCGCGAACCGGCAGCGCTCGGTCGTCGCCCGCAGCTCGGGGCCGTCGAGTCCGGGCAGGACGCGGGCCAGCAGGTCGGACGTCTCCTGCTCCCGTACGAACGCGGCGGCGGCCCGCAGCCGCTCGACGTCCGCGGAGGCGGCGGGTGTCGGGACGCCGGCGACCTGGGCCGGGGTGGTGCTCGTCATCGTGGGGCTTCCTTCGAGGGAGAAACGGAAGAATCGGATGAAGTCGGGCGGGTGGAGGGCAGGGGAGGGGGAGCCGCGGCCCCGGGGCGGGTCGGGCTCGGTCGTCGCGGAGCGGTTCCGGTCAGGGCGGGGTCGAGTGGGGGGCGTGCGGTGGGGGATAGGGCGGGGCCGAGTGGGGGCGTGCGGTGGAGGGGGCAGGGCGGGGCGGGCCCCGGGCGCGGGCGCGTGCGGGCAGCGCGGGGCGGGGCCGGTGGCTCGTACGGGCGGGAGCGCGCGCCGGTCTCCGGGGTGGAGCGGGGGGCCTGGGCCTGTCCCTGCCCCGGGGGTCAGACGCCGACGTAGTTCTCGGCGAACCAGTCCTGCTGGGCGGGGGAGCTCCGCAGCGCCGCCATCCGGGCGTGCCGCAGCCCCTCCTGGAAGGGCGAGACGGCGCCGTCGGGTCCGGGGGCCCGGTGGAGCAGCCGGATCATCCAGTGCGAGAACTCCTGCGCGCGCCAGATGTGCGCGAGGCACCGCTCCGAGTATCCGTCGAGCCCGTCCGGGTCCCCGCGCAGCAGGTCGTCGGCGAGGGCCTCGGCGAGGAGTTCGGCCTCCAGTACGGCGAGGTTGGCCCCCTTCGCGGCGGAGGGGCTGATCAGGCTCGCGGCGTCACCGACCAGGAACAGCGGCCCGTGGCGCAGTGGTTCGAGGACGTCCGACTCGAAGTCGACCACCGTCCGCTGGAGGATGCTCCCCCGGGTCAGCGGCCCGAACTCCCCGGCCCGCATGCGCAGGTCGAGCTCGTCCCACACCCGCTCCTCGGACCAGTCGTCCGGGACGGTGCCGCGCGGGCACTGGAGGTAGTAGCGGGTGACCTCGGGCGAGCGCGCCATGTGGCCGGCGAAGCCCCGGGCGTGCGTGGCGTAGCCGACGGCGTCGAGGCTCGGGGGCGCCTCGGCCAGCAGGCCGAGCCAGGAGACCCCGTGGTCGCGGTGGTGGCGCCGGACCGCGCCCGGCGGCAGGGAGCGGCGGCCCGCGCCGTACCGGCCGTCGCAGGCGGCGACGTACCGCGCCCGCCAGTGCACGGTGCCGCCGTCCGGCTCCCGTACGGCCACCGAGGGGCGAGGCCCGTCGAGGCCGGTCACGTCGAGCGCCTCGGTGTCGAAGCGGATCCGTCCGCCGGCCCCCAGGAAGAGCCGGACGAGGTCGGTGACGAGGTCGTGCTGGGGATAGACGGTGTGCGGTTCGCGCGGGCCGAGGTGCGCGTAGTCGAGGCGGAAGCGGCCGGCCTCGGTGCGGAACTCGCAGACGCCGTGCTCCTGCCCGCGCTTCCGCAGTCCCTCGTCGAGACCGTGCCGGGCCAGCACCCGCGTCGTGTGGGGGACGAGGAAGCCGGCCCGTGCCCTCTGCTGTACGTGCTCGCGGCTCGCCCGTTCCAGTACGACGCAGTCGACGCCGCTGCGGAGGAGGAGGTTTCCGAGGACCAGTCCGGCGGGGCCCGCGCCGAGGATGACCACGTCGGCGGAGCGGGTCATGTCCGTTGCGCGTAAAGGGCTTTGACGTTCTGTCACGAGAATGGATCTTAGGGGCGGGGAAACTCAGCGGGCGCTGAATATCACCCGAATGCCGCACAGCGAGAAAAGGATTCTGCCGGGGAGGGCCGTCCCGAGCGTATCCGGCCGCCGGCGGACCGCGCGTACGGCCGCGGGCCGGGTCCGGGAAGATCCCGGACCCGGCCCGCGCCGTTCGAGCCGACGGCTCGGGGTCCCTCAGAGTTCCAGGCCCGCGAGCAGACCGCCGTAGAAGGCCGCGTGCGCGGTGCCGGACGGGGCCGTGCCCGCGAAGTACGTGCCGGTACGGGGCGTGCCGTCGAGCTTCCGGACGAAGTCGAAGGCCTTGTTGCCCTCCTCGCCCCAGACCACGAACCGCCAGTGCAGCGGACGCTCCGCCGCCTCGGCCAGGGCCTGGGCGGCGGCCGTCTTCGACTCGGGCGCGCCGTCGGTCTGGAAGACGACCAGGGCGGTACGGGACGGATCGGCCTTCTCGTGGTGGGCGAGGACCTCCTCCACGGCGCGGTGGTAGTTGGTCCGGCCCAGCCGGCCGAGGGTGGCGTTCACCTCGTCGATGCGGGTGGGCGTGAGGTCGGCGGGGGTCAGGTCGACCGTCCCGTCGATGTCCGTGGAGAAGAACACGGTCGTGACGGTGGCGTCCTCGTCGAGGTGCGCCGCGAGCGCGGTCACCTGCTCGGCGAGCCGCTGCACGGACCCGTCCTTGAAGTACCCGCGCATCGAACCGGAACGGTCCACCACCAGGTACACGGCGGCCCGCGCCCCGGCGAGCCCCTGCGCCCCGAGCTGCACGGCGGCGGCGGCGTGGGCGTCCGCGAGGTGCGCGGGAACGGGGGCCTGCGGCGTGACGACGGACTCCGCCAGGGCGGGCTGCGGCGCGGCGACGGGCGCGGCGGTGACGGGCTGCGGCGCGGCGACGGGCGCGGCGGTGACGGATTCGGGCTCGACGGCCTGGACCTCGACGGGCTCGACGACCTCGACGGTCTCGGCCTGCGGCTCGGCGGAGAGTGCGGCGGCGACGGGCTCGGGCTGCTCGGCCTGAACCTCGACGACCTCGACGACCTCGACGGCCTGGACCTCGACGGGCTCGACGGCGGGCTCGGGCTGCTTGGCCTGGACTTCGGGGACCTCGACGACCTCGACGGCCTCGACGACCTCTACGGTCTCGGCCTGCGGCTGCTCGCCCTCGGGCTCCTCGGCCGGGGCGGCGTCGGTGACGACGGCCTCGACCGGGGCCGCCTGCTCGGCCTCGGGCTCCCCGGCCGGCTCCGCGGCGGGCTCGCTCTCGACGGCGTCGGCCGGGGCGACCGCGTCGGCCGCCTCGGCCTGCGGCTCCTCAGCGGCCGACTCCGGCTCGGCCACGCCTGCGACGGCCTCGGCCTGCGGCTTCTCGACGGCCTCGACCTCGGGCTCCGCGACCGGGGCGGAGTCGGCGGCGACGGCCTCGACCGGCGTCCCCTTCGGCTCCTCCCCGGCCTCCGGCACCGCGGCGGCCCCGGCCTGCTCCGTCTCCTCGGCGACGACGGCGGCCTCGGGCTCCGTCTCGGCGACGGGGGTCGCCGCGGCCTCGGGCTCCGTCTCGGCGACGGGAGTCGCCTCCGCGTCAGCGGCCGTGTCGTCCCCAGCGGCCTCACCGCGTGCGTCGGCTGCGGCGGTGTCGGCTCCGGTGGTCGCCACGGCCTCGACCGCGTCGCTCCCGCTCTCGGCGGCCGCGGCCTCGACGGGCGCGTCGGCCGCGGCCTCGTCACGGGCGGGTACCTCGGTGGTGTCGACCGGCGCCTCCGCGGGCGCGTCGGCGGCGGGCACCTCGGTGGTGTCGACCGGCGCCTCCGCGGGCGCGTCGGCGGCGGGCACCTCGGTCGTGTCGACCGGCGCCTCCGCGGACTCCTCCCCGGCGGCAGCCTCGGCCGTGTCGACGGGCGCCTCCGCGGGCTTGTCGGCCTCGGTGCGCGCCGTCTCCCCGGCGGCAGCGGTCGCGTCCGCCCCGGTGGACTCCGGCGTGTCCGTCCCGGTCGCCGCGGCCACCGGCTCCGGCGCCGCCGACGCGGTCTTCGCCCGTGCCCGCGGGATCTGCGGGTTGTCGAACGACGCCGCCACCAGGTCGTCCGCCGCCCGGCGCGCCACCGCGTCCGACGCGTCGCCGGTCCCGGACGACTCCGTCGACCTCGCCGGTTCCGGCACCGTCGCCGCGGCGGGCTCCGCGGCCGTCCCCGTCGACGTGGTCTCACGCGTCTGGGGCGGGACGACGGAGGAGGTCGCCGGGGATTCCTCGCGGTCTCGGCCGAACACCTTGCGCAGCATGCTCCGAATACCCATGGGCGAACCCTTTCGCATGAGTGGGGTGCGTGTGAATGTCCGTACTGGGCGTTTCGGGACGTTCATCCCTGGCCAGGGCGGACACGTAAGGTTAGCGGCCGCCCCTCCCCTCCTCGGTGACCCGGTCGCCCCCGGTTGCCGTGCATTCATTCGGCGTTCACCCCAGCGCAGTCCCTGTGCAGATGTGCGCACTTAGCGTCGCCGCCGAAGGATTACCCGACACCATGTCGGCGCAGTGTGCGCCGGAGGAGGACGAAGTGCGCAAACTGCTGCCGCTGCTGAGCACGAACCCGCACGGAAGCGGTCGTTCCGCTCTCACCTGCCGTTACCGCTGCGGTGACGCCTGCTTCCACGAGGTCCCGAACACCAGCGACAACGAGTACGCCGGCGACGTCATAGCCGGTGTCCTCTCCCGCCGTTCGGCGCTCCGCGCCGCCGCCGTCGTGACGGTCGCCTCGGCCGCCGGAAGCGCCGTCGCCCTCGGCACCGCGCCCGACGCCGTCGCCGGCCAGGAGACCTTCGGGCACGGGCACGGGCACGGCCACGGCAAGGCCGACGGCGCCCGCGGCCTCCGCTTCACCCCCGTCGCCCCCAACACCGCCGACAAGGTGACCGTCCCCTCCGGCTACGCGCAGAACGTGGTCATCCGCTGGGGCGAGCCGATCCTCCGCGGCGCCCCGGCCTTCGACTCCGAGAGGCAGACGGCGAAGGCCCAGGCCGGGCAGTTCGGCTACAACAACGACTTCCTCTCCCTGCTGCCGCTGCGCGGGGAGCACGACCGCCAGGTCCTCGTCGCCAACCACGAGTACACCGACGAAGTCCTGATGTTCCGCGGCTACGACGCCGCGAACCCGACCCGCGAGCAGGTCGAGATCGCCTGGGCCGCGCACGGCCTGTCGGTCGTCGTGGTCCAGGAGGAGCGCCGTACCGGCAGGCTCACCCCGGTCACCCGCCACCACCTCAACCGCCGCCTCCACACGACGAGCCGGTTCGAGCTGACCGGCCCCGCCGCCGGCAGCGACCTGCTGAAGACCTCCGCCGACCCCCGGGGCCGTTTCGTCCTCGGCACCCTCAACAACTGCGCCGGCGGCACCACCCCGTGGGGCACCACCCTCCACGGCGAGGAGAACTTCAACCAGTACTTCGCCAACGGCTCCAGCGCCACCGACAAGCGCTACGGCGTCGGCACCGGCGCCACCGAGCGCAAGTGGGAGCGGTTCGACAAGCGCTTCGACCTCAAGCAGGAGCCGAACGAGGTCCACCGCCAGGGCTGGGTCGTCGAACTCGACCCGTACGACCCCGAGTCCACCCCCAGGAAGCGCACCGCGCTCGGCCGCTTCAAGCACGAGGCCGCCCAGCCCCGGCTCACCGCCGACGGCCGTCCCGTCGTCTACATGGGCGACGACGAGCGGTTCGACTACTTCTACAAGTTCGTCTCCAGCAGGCGGATGAAGAAGGGCGACTCGCGGGCCGCCCGCGAGCACAACCTCACCCTGCTCGACGAGGGCACGCTGTACGTCGCCAAGCTGACCGGCGACTCCCCGGCCGCCGAGATCGACGGCACGGGCAAGCACCCCGCCGACGGCGAGTTCGACGGCTCCGGCGTGTGGATCCCGCTGGCCACCGGCGACGTCTCGCACGTCCCCGGCATGACCGCCGAGGAGGTGTACGTCTTCACCCGCGTCGCCGGTGACAAGGTCGGCGCCACGAAGATGGACCGCCCCGAGGACGTCGAGCCGTCCCCGCGGACCGGTCGCGTCTACGTGGCGCTCACCAACAACACCGACCGCGGCAAGCCCGGCAAGGCCGGTGCCGACGAGGCCAACCCGCGCAACCTCAACAAGCACGGGCAGATCCTCGAACTCGCCGAGCACTGGGACGACCCGTCCTCGGACGGCTTCGCCTGGCGCCTCTTCCTGGTCGCCGGCGACCCGAACGACCCGGCCACCTACTTCGCGGGCTACCCCAAGGACAAGGTCTCCCCGATCTCCTGCCCCGACAACGTGGCCTTCGACCCGCACGGCAACCTGTGGATCTCCACCGACGGCGCCCAGCTCGGCTCGCACGACGGCCTGTTCGGCGTCGCCACGCAGGGCGAGCGCCGCGGTGAGCTGAAGCAGTTCCTGACCGTCCCCAGGGGCGCCGAGACCTGCGGCCCGCTCATCCAGGACCGTCGCGTCCTGGTGGCCGTGCAGCACCCGGGCGAGATCGACGGCGCGTCCGTCGAGAACCCTAAGTCGGAGTGGCCCGACGGACCGGGCCGGATCGTCCGCCCGTCGGTCGTCGCCGTGTGGCGCACGGACGGCGGCGACATCGGCGTCTGAGCCGCGGGGAGGGCCCGGGGGCCGGCCGCGCGCCCGCTCACCGCACCCCCAGGCCCTCCCTGAACCGCACGAACTGCTCCTCGGGTTCGCCGGTGTACGCCCACGGCACCCACGCCGCCCGGGCGCCGAGCATCCCGAGCAGCTCCCGTGCGATCTCCACCTGCCCGGCGTAGCAGGCCGCGTGCACCAGGAAGTGGAGGTCCCCGACCTCCTCGGGGGCGACCGGGGCGGCGGGGTCCCGGCCGCCGATCCACCGCGCGTGGGTGCGCCGCAGCTCCGTCACCGCCAGCTCGTGCTTCCAGTGCTGGTCGAAGCCGCGGACCGGGCCGCGGCCGAGTGCTCCGTCCGCGATGTACCGGTACTCCTCCACCCGCGCCACCTGCACGAGCACGGGCAGCGGGGAGCCGGGGGGTGCCACCCCGGCCGCGTCGCGGGCGAAGTCGTACATGCTGCCGTGCGTCCCGTGCCACCGGGCCGACCAGTAGCGCAGCACCTGGATGTGGCCCTCCGTGTTGTACGGGTCGCGGCGGCGCAACTCGTCGAACCAGTGGCGCAGTTCGCGGCGCGGCACCCCGCCCTCGTACAGCCGGGCGACCGAGAGCAGCGACACCCAGGGCATCGGGTCGGCGGGGGCCGCCTCGGCCGCGCCGAGGCAGGCGTCGACGGCGGCGTCGATCCGGGCCCGTTCGACGGCCGCGCCCCGGCCGGCCGCGATGGCCGCGTCGAAGACCCGGACCACCTCGGTCGCGGCCCGCAGGACGGCCGCGTCGGGGTTGCCCGGTTCGGCGGCCCGCCAGGTCTCCACGGTGGAGCTGCCCGCGGCCGCGTGCGAGAGGAGCCGCAGCCGGTGGGTGCGGCGGGCCCAGTGGTCGCCGGTGGCGGCGAGCAGGTCCCGCACGCCCTGCCAGCGGCCGATGACGATGTCGTGGCGGGCCTCGGTCAGTGCGCGGTCCCCGAAGTCCGGGTCGAAGTCGGGGACGAAGCGCTCCGGACGTGCCGGGCGCGCGGAGCGGCGGCGTACGGCCATCGGGGGCCTCCTTCGGGTTCGGCTGCCGTCAGAAGTGGGTGACTCGTCGGTGTTCCCGTGCTCGTGGTGCCGCGTCGCACTCGGTGCCGCGTCGCGTCGTGCTGCCTCGCGCCGCCCTGTCCCGCGTCGCGTCGTCCTGCGTGCGTCGTGCCGCGGCCCCCTCGCGCCGTCCCGTTCCCGGTTCCGCGCGGGTGGCCCTGTGCCCTTGGTGACGGCCGGGATCAGAAATCCGTTGCGTAGCTCTTGTCCCTGGTTCCGCCGCGGGCGCGGGTCGCGGGGCCCGCGCCCTCCGCGGCGGCGATCGCGCGGGCCGCGTCCAGGCGGGCCGGGCGGTAGTAGTCGCTGCCCCCGCGCCAGTACACGAGCAGCGGGACGACGCCGAGGAGCAGGCCGCCGAGGCCGATGGTGAGGGCGGTGGTGGAGAGTTCGCCGATCGACTCGACGAAGGTCCAGAGCATGAACGCGGAGCCGAGCAGCGGCCAGACGCCGCCGAGCAGCAGGTTCCGTACGGAGCGCAGGAGCAGCGACTTGTAGGCGACGACGGCGGCGATGCCCGCGAGGCCGTAGTAGAACGCGATCTGGAGTCCGATCGCGGAGACGGCGTCGCGGAGGATCTGCTGCACGGAGCCGGCCGCCGCGGCCGCGGCGAACAGCAGCAGGGCCGCGCCGCCGACGGCGACGATGGCGACCCAGGGCGTGTTCCACCGGCGGTGCACGGTGCCGAGCGCGGAGGGCAGGGTCCGGTCGCGGCCCATGGCGAAGAGCGAGCGGGTGACCTGGAGGAGGGTGGTCTCCAGGGTGGCGACGGTGGACAGGAGGACGGCGACGACGAGGAGCTTGCCGCCGACGCCCGGCCAGACCTCCTGGCCGATGACGGCGAGGACGTTGGGGCCGGCGGTGCGGATCTCCTCCGCGGTCAGCAGCACGTTGACGACGACGGTGACGGCGACGAAGAGCAGGAAGACGAAACCGACGCCGACGAGCGCGGCGAGGCCGGCGGTCCTGCGGCTGTTCCGGGTCTCCTCGCTGAGGTTGCTGGTGACGTCCCAGCCCCAGTAGTAGAACGCGGCGATCAGCGCGCCGGCCGCGAAGCCGTGTGTGCCGTCGAAGTGGCCGAGGCCGAACCAGGACCAGTCGAAGGCGGTGGCCCGACCGCGGTGCAGGACGGCCGCCAGGATGAAGCCGACCAGGATCAGCATCTCGACGCCCGACATGACGAGTTGGGCGCGTACGGTCAGCCGCGCGCCGCCCAGGACGACCAGCAGCATCATGAGGAACCAGCCGGCGCCGACGACCGCCGCGAGCGGGGTGCTGTCGGCGAGGTCCTGGTCGATCAGGGCGAGGGTGAGGGAGCCGGCGGGCAGCGAACCGGCCACCATGAAGACGGTGGCGGCGAAGACCAGGGCCCAGCCGGAGAGGAAGCCGAGGAAGGGGTGGAGGGTGCGGCCCACCCAGGAGTAGCCGGCACCGGCGTTGACGTCGATCCGCCCGAGGCGGGCGTACGCGAGGACGATGCCGAACATCGGTATCGCGCAGTAGAGCAGGGCGGCGGGCCCCGCGTAGCCGACGGCCCCGAAGAGCACGGCGGTGGTCGCGGCCATCGAGTAGGCGGGGGCGCTGCCGGCGACGGCCATCACGATCGTGTCGAAGGTGCCGAGGACATTGGGCTGGAGCCCTCTGTTCGTGGTGGTGCGCATGGCGGTGTCCTCGGGGCGCGGGGGGTGAGGCAGGACGAAGTGTCCCGTCCGCCGGGCCGGTTGCCGGCGGTGGCGGGCGCGGATCACGGTGAGATCGAGCGCATCGTAGTCGCCCGGATGGCTCCGGGTAACGGCGGTGGGGAGGGTTCCGTTCCGTGACCGCCGGTAAGTCCTCCCGTACGCCCCCGGGGGAAGGTTTACCGCAGGTCGGGACCGGCGATCGCACGGGCCGCGCTGACCTCCTGGCGGAGGGGTGCGAGGACTCCGTTCTCGTCCCCGGGGAGTTCGCTGCGGACCTCGACGAGGGTGTCCGACGCGCGGATCCCCTCCGCGAGTTCGCGCAGCTCGCGTTCGACGGCGGCGACCTCGGCGGGGTCGGGGCCGGGGGCGCCGTGGTCGACCCGGAGCCGGGCGGCGGTCGTGGCGTCCACGATCCGTTCGACGGCGACGACCAGCGGCCACCAGGCGGCGGCGCGCGTTCCCGTCGGCGGGGGCTCGGTGAGGGCGCGCTGGAACTCGGAGCGGACCGTGGACAGGTCGCGGTAGAGCTTCCGCCGGGCCCGCATCCGGGCGTCCTGGTCCTCCGCGGCGCCGAACGCGCAGCGCACGTAGGCGGAGGTGTCGGCGACGGCGTCCGCGAGCCGGTCGCCGATCCGGGAGTGCCAGGACTCGGGCCAGAGGAGGTAGCCGGCGACCAGCGCGATCGCGCAGCCGATGAGGGAGTCGTACAGGCGGGGCATGACGAGGTCGAAGCCCTGCTGGTTGAGGGTGTCGGAGAGCAGCAGGATCACCGGGGTGATCGCCGCCGTCTGGAAGGCGTACCCCTTGGCGGAGAAGGCGGGGATGAGGGCGGCGAGGACGCACATCACGGGCACGTCCCACCAGCCGCGGGGGACTTCGGCGAGGACCAGGGCGGCGAGGAGGAGCCCGGCGGCGGTGCCGAAGGCGCGGAGCACGGCGCGGGAGAAGACCGAGCCGAAGTCGGGCTTCATGACGAAGGTGACGGTGAGCGCGACCCAGTACGAGCGGGGCACGGCGATCAGCGAGACGAGTGCCTGCGCGAGCCCGATGCAGAGGGCGAGGCGGAGGCCGTACCGCCAGGACGCTTCGGAGAACAGGACGGCGCGGGTGGTCCGGCGGACGCGGACCCGCAGGGCGGCGGGCCGGCCGAGCCGGTCGTCGACGTTGTGCGGGTCGGGATCCGCCTGGTGGACGACGGCCGCGGCGTACCGCAGGGCGTGGTCGACGGCCTTCTCGGCGGGGCGTTCCGGGGTCGGCAGGTCGAGTACGGGTTCTCCGGTGCGGCCCTCCTCGACGGCGACGGCGAGGTCGCGGACGGCCGCGGGGACCGACGCGGGCAGCGGGCCGAAGAGCCGTGCGCGGAGGTGGGCGGCGGGGGCGGCCTCGACGAGCGGTACGGCCACGTTGAGCTGCGCGAGGAGCCGGACGAGGGCGGGCGAGCGGCCGTGCTCGCGGGCACGGCGGGCGAGGACGAGGTCGTAGGACTGGTTGAGGGTGGCGGTGACGGCCCGCCTCCTCTCGTCGTACGCGGCGGTGCCGGTGGCCTCGTACAGTTCGGCGACGGAGCGGTAGGTCGCGGCGACGGCGGACCGCTCGGGCGCGGCCCGGCGCAGCGGCCAGCCGAGGAGGGTGAGGACGAGGACGAACAGGCCGCCGAGGGTGAGCAGCAGTGGCGCCGTCCACCAGGGGTCGGGCATGGGGAGGCCCGCGCCGACGACGGCGTTCAGGAGGAGGAGCAGTCCGGAGACGGAGGCGACGGCGCCGATCGAGGAGATCATCCCGGAGACGAGGGCGACGAGGGTGAGGACGGCGACGGCGACCCAGCCGTGCCCGAAGACGAGGGTGCCGAGGGTGACGCCGACGGCGCCGAACAGCTGTGGCACGGCGATGTTGAAGATCCGCATCCGGTAGGCGTCGGCGGTGTCGCCGATGACGCCGGAGAGGGCGCCCATGGAGGCGAGGGCGCCGTAGGCGGGCCGGCCGAGGGCGAGGCCGAGGGCGAGCGGTGCGGAGAGCGCGACGGCGGCGCGGGCGACGGCGGCCCAGGGGATCGGCGCGGAGTCCGGCCGGAGCCCGGCGGTCAGCCAGGCGGGTGGGGTGAGACGGGTGGGGCCGGCGGGACGGACGCGCGAGGGCATGCGCCCAACGTACTCGGCCGGGGGCGTCGGCCCCCGCCGGCGACGACGCGGGCCGCCGCGCCGGGGAGCCGCCCCGGGGTGGCGGGCGCCCGCGGCGCCCGGATGTCAGTTGCGGTAGGACTCGACCTCGGTGGCCGGGCGGAGGGTCGCCGTGTCCGGGTCCTCGCCGAACTCCGCCTTCGCCCTCCGCTGCCGCAGCAGGTCCCAGCACTGGTCGAGCCGGACCTCCAGTTCGGACAGGCGGGCCCGCTCCTCGGGGAGGAGGCCGCCCGTGCGCTGCCGCAGCGCGCGTTCCTCCTCGACGAGGGCGCCGATGTCGTCCAGGATCTCCTCGTTCTCCATGTCCTCCAGCGTCGCCGATCAGCGCGGCCCGCGCAGGTCGAGATCGGCGACGACGGCCCGGTGGTCGGAGCCGGGGAGGTCCAGGACGCGTACCCCGCGGACGCTGAAGTCGCGGACCAGGACGTGGTCGATCTGGACGAACGGCGGCAGTGGCCCCTCCGTCGGCCAGGTCGGCAGCCGGCTCTCGTTCGCGCGGCGCGCCGCGTCCTGGAGTCCGCCGGCCGCGAGGATCGCGCGGAACGCCGCGTGGTCCTGGGAGGCGTTGAAGTCGCCCGCGACCAGCATCGGCCCGGCCGGGGCGGCGGCGACGGCGCTCTTCACCCGGCCCAGTTCCCGCTTCCACTGGGACACCTGTCCGGGGATCGGCGGCATCGGGTGCGTGAGCTGGACCCGTACGGGTACGCCCGCGATCTCGGCCGTGGCTCCCGGCATGCCCATGGTCGCCGGGATCTCCCGCCAGTCGCGGAGCGGGTACGAGCTGAGCAGGATCGAGCCGATCGGCCCCTCGCCGTCCACGGAGGCGTAGTGCGGCAGCTCCTCGGCGAAGGTCCGGACGAGGGTGGAGCGGCAGGCGCGGTCGCATTCCGACACGAAGACGAGCTGGGGCCGCTCGCGGCGGACGGCGTCGGCCAGCGACCCGGTGCCCTCGCCGAATTCGACGTTCGCGGTGATGACCTTGACCCGTGCGAGCGGCAGTCCGTAGGGGATGACGGCCTGCGGCATGTACGGCACGGTGGCCCACGCGGTCGCGCCGAGGACCAGGACCGACACGAAGGTCAGGGTCCGGCGGCGGGTCGCGGCGGCGAGGAGCAGGGCGAGGCCGGCGGGGAGCGTCAGCCAGGGGAGGAGCGAGAGGAGTTGGGGGACGGGGGTCATGGCGTCGGTGTCCAGGGCGCGGCAGGCCGTGACCAGGGCGGGGACCGCCATGAGCAGGCCGGCGGCCCAGGCCGCGAGGGGGTGCCTGGGCCGCAGGGGCGGCGGGGTCGCCGAGGGGTCCGCCCGGGGGGCCGGTCCGGCGGTGCCGTCGTTCACGGGTCGCACCGTCTCCCCGTGCGCCGCGTGTTCCGCGGTCCGCTCGGTCTCCGCGGTCTGCTCGGTCTCCGTGCTCGCTGCGGTCGCTGCGGTCTGGGCTCGGTCCACTCCGTCAGTGTCGCAGGGCCTGCGCGATCTCCGCCTCGGGGTCGCCCGAGAGCGTCCGATTGCTGCGTGCCGTACCGGTCTTGGACTTCCCGGGGGCCACGCCGTCGATGCTCAGGACGACCGAGTCGAGGAAGTTCCCGTCGGCGTCCCGGAAGGTGACCATGACCGTGTAGTCGGCGTTCGCGTCCTTGGGGTTGGTCGCGGTGATCTCGGCGACCGTCCGGTCGCCGTCGGTGCTCGTCGGGCCGGCGCTGACGTCGCCGGTGGCGTTCACCCCGTCCTTGACCTCGTTCATCTTCTGCTCGGCCGCCGAGGCGACCGCCGCCGTCGCGGAGGAGGCGATGGTGCCGGCCGTCTCCTTGACGGTGTCGCACCCGGTGGCCGTGAGGGCGAGTGCGCTGGTGGCGGCCAGGGACAGGGCCGCCGCCGTCGTGCGTCTCATCGTCCGCCGCCTCTCAGAACGCATCGTCGCGGCCGTACGCCTCGTCCGTCGCCAGCGACCAGATCACGAAGACCGAGATGGCCATCGAGAACAGCGCCCACCACGGCTGGTACGGCAGGAAGAGGAACTGGAACAGGATGTTCAGGGACGCCAGCGCGATGCCGGCGACCCGGCCCCACTCCGCGCCCTTGAGGATGCCGTAGCCGGCGATCGCGAGGACGATGCCGAGGATCAGGTGGATCCAGCCCCACGTGGTGAGGTTGAACTTGAAGACGTAGTCGCCGACGCGGGTGTAGACGTCGTCCTCCGCGATGCCCGCGATGCCCTGGAAGACGTCCATGAAGCCGGTGACGAGCAGGAGGACGCCCGCGAAGAGCGTGCCGCCGCTCGCCCAGGAGGCGGAGGCCGGTTCGGGTCTGCGGGGTGGTGCCGTGTTCTGGCTCATGGCCCCATCGTCGGAGCGTTCGCTCCGTCGCGAACCTTCAGCGGGGCCGTCCGAGTGAGCGGAGGTACTCCTCCAGTACGGCGTCGAACGCGTCGGCGCGTTCCAGGTTCGGCAGGTGGGCGGCCTGCTCGATCACGGCGAGCGTGGCGTGGGGCAGCAGCGCGTGCATCTCCTCCGCGTCCGCGACCGGGGTGTACGAGTCGTCCCGGCCGACCACCACGAGGGCGGGGAACGGGACGGTCGTGAGGGTCTTCCGGTAGTCGGGGCGCTCGGCCCGGCCGCGCAGGGCGGCGGCCGCGCCCGCGGGGTCGGTCGCGCACATCATCCGGTGCACGTGCGGGGCGGCGTGGGTGTTGTAGGGGGCCACCATGCGGTCCAGCACCTCGTCGGCGTACCCGCGCATCGCCGCCGCGCCGCCGGCGAGCAGCCGGTCGGCCATGGCGTTCCTGGCGGCCCTGCCCTCGTCGGTCTCGGCGGCCGGGAAGGTGTCGGCGAGGACGAGTCCCCGGACGCGTCCGGGGTGGCCTCGGTAGAGCTCCATGGCGATCTGGCCGCCCATGGAGAGGCCGGCGACGACGCAGTCGTCGACGTGGAGGGCGTCGAGGACGGCGACCAGGTCGGCGGCGAAGGCGTCGAGTCCCGTCGCCTCGGGCCCTCCCGCGTCCCGCGGTGCGCCGCCCGGGCCGGGCGCGGCCCGGAGGGGGGTCGCGCCGTAGCCGCGGAGGTCGGGGGCGATCACCCGGTGCGTGCGGGCGAAGCGGTCGATCTGGGGCTGCCACATGGTGTGGTCGAAGGGGTGGCCGTGGACGAGGAGGAGGGCCGGGCCCTCGCCCTTCTCCGCGTAGTGGATCGCGGTGGCGGGGGTGTGGATGACGGGCATGTCCGCAGGCTAGGCAGCGCCGATCGCTCGGTGCAATACTTCCTTTGCTCTCGGTGCAATGAGGGGATCGGGGCGCTGTCCGGTCCGGGCGACGGCGTGTGTCCGGGGCGGGCCGCTTCCGGTCCGGGCGCCTCCGGGGGCGTCCGTCCCGGTGCGTCGGGCGGGGTGGGGCCGCGGAGACGGAGGGGACGGGGCGTGGAGGAGTACCGGAGGATCGCCGACCGGGTCGAGGCCGCCGTGCGGGACGGCCGGCTGCGGCCCGGCGACCGGCTGCCGCCGCAGCGGGTCTTCGCCCGGCGGCACGCCATCGCCAACTCCACCGCCATCCGCGTGTACGGCGAGCTGGCCCGGCGCGGCCTCGTCGTCGGGGAGGTCGGGCGCGGCACGTTCGTCCGGGCCGCGCCCCCGCTGCCCGGACCCGCGCTCGCCGAGGCGACCGGCGCCGCGCCCGTCGACCTCCAGCTCAACTACCCGGTCGTCGAGGGGCAGTCCGCGCTGATGGCCCGGGCCCTCGCGGCCCTCGCGCGGTCCGACGTGCTGGCCGAGGCGGTGGCCCGGCCGGCCGCCGCCACCGGCACCCCCGAGGCGCGCGAGGCGGCGGCGGCCGTGCTCGCCCGGCCCGGCTGGGCGCCCGACCCCGAGGGCGTGCTCTTCGCCGGGAACGGCCGCCAGGCCCTCGCCGCCGCCCTCTCGGCGCTCGTGCCGCCCGGCGGCCGGCTGGGCGTCGAAGCCCTCACGTATCCCCTGGTCAAAGCGGTGGCCGAGACGCTGGGCATCCGCCTCGTGCCGCTCGCCCTCGACGGCGAGGGGGTACGGCCCGAGGCGCTCGCGGCGGCCCACCGGGCGGCGCCGCTGGCCGCCGTCTACCTCCAGCCCACGCTGCACAACCCGCTCTCCTCGACCGCGGGCGAGGGCCGCCGGGCCGCCCTCGCGGAGCTGCTGCGGAGCGCGGACCTCACCGCCGTCGAGGACACCACCTGGGCCTTCCTCCGGCCGGACGCGCCCGCGCCGCTCGCCGCGCACGCCCCCGAGCGGGTCCTCCTCGTCGACAGCCTCTCCAAGCGGCTCGCCCCGGGGCTGACCGTCGGCTACCTCGTCGTGCCCGGCCGGTCGCGGGCCGCGGTGGCCGAGGCGCTGCGCTCCGGCGCCTGGACGGCGGGCGGCCTCGCCCTCGCGGCCGCCACCCGGTGGACCGAGGACGGGACGGTCGCCGAGGTGGTCGCGGCGAAGCGGGCGGACACGGCGGCCCGGCACGCCCTGGTCCGCCGGCGGCTCGCGGGGCAGGCGGTCCGGACCTCCCCGCACGCGTACTACTGCTGGTGGGAGCTGCCCGCGCCGTGGCGGGCCGAGGCCTTCGCGTCGGCTGCCGCCGCCCGCGCGGGCGTGGCGGTCACCCCGGGCGGCGCGTTCGCGGTGGGCGGCCGGGACGGTACGGGGACGGCGCCGGACGCGGTCCGCATCGGGCTCGCCTCCCCGCCGCCGGCCGTCCTCGACGAGGCCCTGGGACGACTCGCCGCGCTGGCCGCCGCGGGACCCGAATGACCGGGGGAGCCCGCGGGACGCCCTTGCCCTTCCTATTCTGGATATGTAGAGTCCAGGATATGAGGATGAGCGAGGGCGTGGAGTGGGCGCTCCACAGCTGTCTGAACCTGGCCTGGATCGGATCCGGCCGGGCGGTCACCGCCGCGCGTCTCGCGGCCTACCACGAGCTGCCCCCGGCGTATCTCAACAAGCAGCTCCAGGCGCTCGCCCGCGCCGGGATCGTCAGCTCCGTCTCGGGCCCCAAGGGCGGCTTCCGGCTGGCCCGCGCCCTCGACCGGATCACGCTGATGGATGTCGTCGCCGCCGTCGAGGGGCCCGACGAGGCCTTCCGCTGCACCGAGATCCGGCAGCAGGGACCGGGCGCGGGCGCGCCGGGGAGCCACGCCGCCGAGTGCGCCATCGCCGGGGCCATGGGGCGGGCCGACCTGGCCTGGCGCCGGGAGCTCATGGCCCAGACCCTGGACGACGTCCGGGCGCGGGCCGAACTCCAGGCGCCGGCCGCGCCCGAGCGCATCCGCCGCTGGTTCGCCACCGTCTGACACGAGCAGCCTCCCGGGTCCGGGAGGCTTCCCAAGGGGGTAATTCTGGATGTCTGATGTCCAGTTAGAGAAGGGGCGGTCGGGGACGCGGGACCCGGCGCGCGGCGGCCGGCCCGCCGTCGCCGCCGTGACGCTCGGGATCTTCACCGTCATGACCGCCGAACTGCTGCCCGTCGGACTGCTCACCCCGGCCGCCGCCGACCTCGCCGTCTCCGAGGGCTCCGCCGCGCTGATGGTGACCGTCCCCGGTCTCGTCGCGGCCTTCGCCGCACCGCTCGTCACCGCCCGGGCGGCGGGCGCCGACCGCCGCACGCTCCTGGTCGGCCTTCTGCTCCTGGCCGCGGCCGCGAACCTCGTGTCGGCCCTCGCCGGGCACCTCGCGGCCGTCCTCGCCGCCCGGGTCCTGCTGGGCATCGCCATCGGCGGCTTCTGGGCCCTCGCCGGCGGCCTCGCCTCGCGGCTCGTGCCCGCCGGTGCGGTCGGCCGTGCCACCGCCGTGGTCTTCGGGGGCGTCTCGGCCGCCTCGGTCCTCGGCGTCCCCGCGGGCACCCTCCTCACCGAACGGGCGGGCTGGCGCTGGGCGTTCGCGGCCACCGGCCTGCTCGCCCTGCTGGCGGCGGCCGCGCTCCGGGCCCTGCTTCCGCGCCTGCCGGGAGCGACTGCGGCGGCCGGCACCGGCCCGGACGGCGGGAAGGCGGCCGGCGGCGGCCGCCGGAGGGGGCCGGCCGCCGAGGGCCGCCGGAGGGGAACAGCCGCCGCGGCACGCCCCGGGGGAGAGGCCGCGGACGGCGGGACGCCCGGCGGCCCGGCCCCCCGCCGCGGCTCCGCCGGACTCCTCTCGCTCCCCCGCCGCAACCGGCGCGTGCGGACCGGACTGCTGCTCACGCTCGCCCTCGTCACCGGGCACTTCCTCGCGTACTCCTTCGTCCGCCCGCTGCTCACCGACCGGGCCGGGCTCCCCGGTGCGCTGCTCGGGGTCCTGCTCCTCGGGTACGGGGTCGCGGGCGTCGCCGGGAACTTCCTCGTCGGACCCCGGGCCGCCCGCTCCCCGGCCCGGGCGCTCGCGGCCGTGGCGGGCATGCTCGGCGCCGTCCTCCTCGCCGCCTTCCTCGTCGGCGACGGGGCCGCCGCCGGCGCCGTGCTGCTGCTCCTCTGGGGACTCGCCTACGGCGGCGTCTCCCTCGCCCTCCAGTCCTGGTTCATGGCCGCCGCCCCCGACGAGGTCGAGACGGCCACCGGACTCAACGTCAGCGTCTTCTGCCTCGCGATCGCGCTCGGCGCCCTCCTCGGCGGGCTCCTGGCCGACGCGTACCCGCTCGGCACGGTGCTCCTCGCGGGCGCCGTCCTCACCCTGGCCGCGCTGCCCGTGGCCGCACTCTCCGGAAGGAACGCCCCGTCATGACCGTCACGCCCCCCTCCTCCGCCGCCGACCAGCGGGTCATCACCAACCCCGACACGCTCCACGACCCGACCCCCTTCGGCTACAGCCACGCCGTCTCCGCGCCCGGCGAGCTCGTCTTCATCGGCGGCCAGTACGCCTCCGACGCGTCCGGTTCCCCCGTCCCCGGCGACTTCGCCGCCCAGGTCGAACTGTCCCTGACCAACCTGCGGCTCGCCCTCGAAGGCGTAGGCCTCGGCCTGGAGCACGTCGTCCGCCTCGGCTCGTACGTCGTCGACCACGACACGGCCAAGCTGGAGGCGCTCGGCAAGGGCCTGCACGCCCACTTCGGCGAGCGGCTCCCGGCCCAGACGCTCAGCGGCGTCGCGGCGCTCGCCCTGCCGGGGATGCTCTTCGAGATCGACGCGGTCGCCGTCCGGCCCGCCGGCTGACCCGGACGCCCCCGCTCGCCGCGCCTGATCCACTTGCGGGGCGCCGGGCGGGGGTGTGCCCTGGAGGGTGCGGGAAGCAGCAGGGGGGCGAGAGACGAAGGAGCTCCTGCCATGGCCGCACACGCAGCGATACCCGTCCGCAAGCCGTTCGGCACGCACGGCCTGGCCACCCCGGTCGTCATCGGCGTCTTCTACGGCCTCTACGCGGCGACCACGGCCCGCCAGGGCGGCACCACCACCGCGGGGGACTGGTGGCTCGGCCTGGTCTCCGCGGTGGTCCTCGGCGCGGGCATCTACGTGCTCCGGCGCTTCGGCCGGGCCCTGCCACGCGAGCTGCGGGCCGCCGCCTGGGGGGCCCTGGCGGGCATCGCGGCCGGCTTCCTCTACAGCCTCTCGGGCGCCAGCGTCCTGTCGTCGAGCGGACTCGGACTGGCCTTCGGCGCACTCAACGGCGCCGCCTCCTACTACCTCTTCTACACCCACGAGGACGGCCGCGGCCGTCCCGCGGCCTACTGACGGGAGACGTTCCGGCGCCGGAGCTGCTCCCGCGCCGTCCCGGCGCCGGCCTGGCGCTCCGGCGGTGGGCGGCGGACACTGGGAGGAGCGCCCGCCTCCCGCGTACGTCTGCTCCGCGCCCTCTTCCAGGAGGATCCACGGCATGACCGACCTCGCCATCGAGACCGAGGGCCTGGTCAAGGTCTTCGGCAGCAACCGCGCCGTCGACGGCATCGACCTCCGGGTGCCCGCCGGAACCGTGTACGGGGTCCTCGGGCCCAACGGCGCCGGCAAGACCACCGCCGTCAAGATGCTCGCCACCCTGCTCCGCCCCGACGCCGGCCGGGCCCGCGTCTTCGGCAAGGACGTCGTCAAGGACGCCGACACCGTACGGAGCCGGGTGAGCCTCACCGGGCAGTACGCCTCCGTCGACGAGGACCTGACCGGCACCGAGAACCTCGTCCTGCTCGGCCGGCTCCTCGGGCACACCCGGCCGGCCGCCCGCGACCGCTCCGCCCAGCTGCTCGCCGCGTTCGGACTCGCGGAGGCCGCCGACAAGCAGGTCAAGAACTACTCGGGCGGCATGCGCCGCCGCATCGACATCGCCGCGTCCATCCTCAACACCCCCGACCTGCTGTTCCTCGACGAGCCGACCACCGGCCTCGACCCGCGCAGCCGCAACCAGGTCTGGGACATCGTCCGCGCGGTGGTCGCCCAGGGCACCACCGTCCTGCTCACCACCCAGTACCTGGACGAGGCCGACCAGCTGGCCTCCCGGATCGCCGTCATCGACCACGGCAAGGTGATCGCGGAGGGCACGAAGGGCGAGCTGAAGGCCTCCGTCGGCTCCGGTTCCGTGCACGTCCGCCTCCGGGACCCGGAGCAGCGGCCCGAGGCCGAGCGGGTCATCGTGGGCGCCCTGAACGCGACCGTGACACTCGACGCCGACCCGGTCGCGCTCACCGCCACCGTCGACGGCCACGGGACGGACCTGGGGGCCGCCGAGCAGGCCGCGCGGGCGCTCGCGGAACTGGCGCGGGCGGGGATCACCGTCGACAACTTCGCGCTGGGCCAGCCCAGTCTCGACGAGGTCTTCCTGGCGCTGACGGACCGGTCCGCGTCCGGCGGACCCGCGCCCGGCACCGGAACCGACCCCCGGACCGGCACCGACACCGACCGGAAGGGACCGGCGGCATGACCACCGTCACCACCAAGGACGGCCGGACGGCCGACACGCTCGACTTCGTCGCACCGAAGGCCGACGAACTCGCGGCGCTGCTCGTGGGCCACTCCCGCCCGCCGCGCCCCAGCGCGCTCTCCGCCTCGATGACCTTCGGCTGGCGGGCCATGCTGAAGATCAAGCACGTGCCGGAGCAGCTGTTCGACGTGACCGCGTTCCCGATCATGATGGTGCTGATGTACACGTACCTCTTCGGCGGTGCGCTGGCCGGCTCCGTCTCGTCGTACATCCAGTTCCTGCTGCCCGGCATCCTGGTGATGAGCGTCGTGATGATCACGATGTACACCGGGATCTCGGTCAACACCGACATCGAGAAGGGCGTCTTCGACCGCTTCCGCACGCTGCCGATCTGGCGCCCGGCGCCGATGGTCGGTTATCTCCTCGGCGACGTCGTCCGCTATCTGATCGCCTCGGCCGTGATGCTGACCGTCGGCATGATCATCGGGTACCGGCCGGACGGCGGGATCGTCGGCGTGCTGCTCGGGGTCGCGCTGCTGGTGGTCTTCTCGTTCTCGTTCTCGTGGATCTGGACCATGTTCGGTCTGCTGCTGCGCAGCGAGAAGTCCGTCATGGGCGTGTCGATGATGGTGATCTTCCCGCTGACGTTCCTGTCGAACGTCTTCGTCGACCCCAGCACGATGCCGGGCTGGCTGCAGGCCTTCGTCAACAACAGCCCGGTCACCCATCTGGCGACGGCCGTACGGGAGCTGATGGCGGGCGACTGGCCGGCCGCGGACATCGCCTGGTCGCTCGGCTGGTCGGCGGTGCTCGTGCTCGTCTTCGGGGCGGTCACGATGCGGCTCTACAACCGGAAGTGACGGCGCGGCCCCCCCACCGCACGGCGACCCCACGCGAGGCAGTGCTAGGCGCCGCGCGGCTTGGTCTGCTGGACGGCCCAGCGGTTGCCGTCCGGGTCGGCGAAGAAGACGAACGAGCCCCACGGCATGTCGGCGATGTCGCTGACCGCGATCCCGCGCGCGCTGAGCTCGCGGTGGGCCTCCTCGATGTCGGTGACGACGACCTGCATGTTGTCGAGGGAGCCCGGGGGCATCTCGGTGAGTCCCTTGCCGAAGGCGATCGAGCAGGCGGAGCCCGGCGGGGTCATCTGCACGAACCGGATGTCCTCGCTGACGGGCACGTCGTGGTCGGCGTGGAAGCCGACCTGCTCGTAGAAGGCCTTGGCGCGGTCGACGTCGGTGACGGGGACGGCGACCAGTTCCAGCTTGATGTCCATGAGGGCATCATGCGTCCGGCCACCGCCCGCCGCGCGGCGGGCGCCCGCCCCTACACGCCCCGGACCACGACCACCGGGCAGGGCGCGTGCTGGGTGACGTGCAGGGAGACCGAGCCGAGCACGGCCGCCGTGAAGCCGCTGCGGCCGCGGTCCCCGACGACCAGCAGGGTGGCGCCCTCGGCGGCGCCGAGCAGGGCCTGCGGGGCGTTGCCGCCGACGACCGTACGGGTGACGGCGGCGGCCTGGGACGGAGTGAGGGTCTGGTCGATCGCCTCGTCGAGGATCTGCTTCGCGAGCCGCTCGGGGTCGAACTCCGGCGGCACGCCCGGCATGAGCCCGGCCCAGGAGGCCGGGTACTCCCAGCCGATCAGCGTCTGGAGGGCGTCCCCGGTGAGGGCGGCCTGTCCGGCCGCCCACGCCAGCGCCTTCAGGGAGGGCTCCGAACCGTCCACGCCCACCACGATCCTGCCGGCCATCACGGAACTCCGTTCGTTGTACGGCACATCTGAATCCTGCGCCTCCAACGTAACAAAGTGCTCAATCCATCCGCAGATCGGCCAATTGCCGCGCGAACGGGACGACCTCGTCCTCGCCGGCGCGCCGCGAGGGCCGGGCCGCGACCGCGTCCGCGAACTCGGTGCCCGCCCGGGTGATCCGGGAGGGCAGCCCTTCGGTGTACGCGTCCCCGCCGGTGCCCCAGTCCTCCGACGCCGCGTAGACGGCGGTCGGGAGGACCTGGGCCCGCAGGTAGGCGAAGAGCGGCCGCAGCGCGTGGTCCAGGACCAGGGAGTGCCGGGCGGTGCCGCCGGTCGCGCCGATCAGGACCGGGGTGCCGGTCAGCGCGGCCGGGTCGACCAGGTCGAAGAACGACTTGAAGAGACCGCTGTAGGAGGCGGTGAAGACCGGCGTCACCGCGATGACGCCGTCGGCGCCGGTCACCGCGTCGATCGCGTCCTGGAGCCGCCCGGAGGGGAAGCCGGTCACGAGGTTGTTCGCGATGTCGACGGCGAGGTCGCGCAGTTCGACGACCTGGACGTCGACGGCGTACTCCTGCTCGGCCAGCCGGTACCGGGCGGCCTGGAGGAGCCGGTCGGCGAGCAGCCGGGTGGAGGAGGGGGAGCTGAGGCCGGCGGAGACCGCGACCAGCTTCAGGGTCTGCATGACGTCACTGCTCCTTGTCGGTGCGGGCGGCGAGGACGGCGGGGTGGAGCGGGGCGGTGGCGGGGACGTCCGCCGGACGCAGGTTCGCGAACTCCTTGCGCAGCACCGGGACGACCTCCTCGCCGAGGATGTCGAGCTGCTCCAGGACCGTCTTGAGGGGCAGCCCGGCGTGGTCGACGAGGAAGAGCTGCCGCTGGTAGTCGCCCACGTAGTCGCGGAAGGACAGGGTGCGCTCGATGACCTCCTGCGGCGAGCCGACGGTCAGCGGGGTCTCGCGGGAGAACTCCTCCAGGGAGGGGCCGTGGCCGTAGACCGGCGCGTTGTCGAAGTACGGGCGGAACTCCCGTACCGCGTCCTGGGAGTTCTTCCGCAGGAAGACCTGGCCGCCGAGGCCGACGATCGCCTGCTCCGGGGTGCCGTGGCCGTGGTGCGCGTACCGCTGGCGGTAGAGGCGGACCATCTTCTCGGTGTGCTGCTTGGGCCAGAAGATGTGGTTGGCGAAGAAGCCGTCGCCGTAGTAGGCGGCCTGCTCGGCGATCTCGGGGGAGCGGATGGAGCCGTGCCAGACGAAGGGCGGGACGCCGTCGAGCGGGCGCGGGGTGGAGGTGAAGCCCTGGAGGGCGCTGCGGAACCTGCCCTCCCAGTCGACCACGTCCTCCCTCCACAGCCTGTGGAGGAGCGCGTAGTTCTCGATGGCGAGCGGGATGCCCTGCCGGATGTCCTGGCCGAACCACGGGTAGACCGGGCCGGTGTTGCCGCGGCCCGTCATGAGGTCCACGCGGCCGTCGGCGAGGTGCTGGAGGGTCGCGTAGTCCTCGGCGATCTTCACCGGGTCGTTGGTGGTGATCAGCGTGGTGGAGGTGGAGAGGATCAGGTTCTCCGTGCGGGCGGCGATGTGCCCGAGGAGGGTGGTGGGGGAGGAGGGCACGAACGGGGGGTTGTGGTGCTCGCCGGTCGCGAAGACGTCCAGTCCGACCTCTTCGGCCTTGAGCGCGATGGCGACGGTGTTCTTGATCCGCTCGTGCTCGGTGGGGGTGCGGCCGGTGGTGGGGTCGGTCGTCACGTCGCCGACGGTGAAGATCCCGAACTGCATCGTGCTCACCTCTCGCCTGGGGGGCTGTTGGTTGAATCGTAAACTACCTGGACCGTCCGCTACAACGGGGCACCCCCCTGCGCTATTCCCGCCACCGCCGGACCGCGCGCCGGGGTCGGCGTGGGGCCCGCCACGTACCGCCGGAAAACGGCCCTCCCGTAGAGTCGCGCAGGTGAACGGTGCGATAGCGGTCGTCGGAATCGGCGCGGACGGCTGGGACGGGCTCCCCGAAAGCTCCCGCCGCGTCCTGCGGACCGCCGAGGTCCTGATCGGCGCCCCCCGCCAGCTCGGCCTCCTCCCGGCCGCCGACTGCCCCGGCGCACGCGTCGCCTGGCCCTCCCCGCTCCGCCCCGCCGTCCCCGGACTGCTCGCCGCTCACCAGGACCGGACCGTCGCCGTCCTCGCCAGCGGCGACCCCTCCTTCTACGGCATCGGCCGCACCCTCGCCGAGACCGTCGGCGCCGACCGCCTCCGGATCCACCCCCACCCCTCGTCCGTCTCCTACGCCGCCGCCCGGCTCGGCTGGCCCCTGGAGGCCGTCGAGACCCTCTCCCTCGTCGCCCGCCCCCTCGGCGCACTCTCCGCGGCGCTCCACCCCGGCCGCCGGCTCCTCGTCCTCGGCGAAGGCCCCGAGACCCCCGCGCGGGTCGCGGCCCTGCTCCGGGACACCGGCTGGGGCGGCACCCGCGTCCGCGTCCTGGAACAGCTCGGCGGGGACCGCGAGCGGCTCCTCGACGGCACGGCCGCCGACTGGCCGTACGAGCGGACCGACGCGCTCCACGTCCTCGCCCTCGACTGCGTGCGCGACCCGGACACGCTCCGGCTCGGCGCGGTGCCCGGACTGCCGGACGAGGCGTACGAGCACGACGGCCAGCTCACCAAGCGGTACGTGCGGGCCGCCACCCTCGCCGCCCTCGCGCCCGCCCCCGGCGAACTCCTCTGGGACGTCGGCGGCGGCTCGGGCTCCATCGGCATCGAGTGGATGCGCAGCCACCCCTCCTGCCGGGCGGTCGCGGTCGAGAGGGCGGCGGAGCGCGCGGAACGGATCGAGCGGAACGCCGACGCCCTCGGCGTCCCCGGCCTGCGCGTGGTCACGGGCCCGGCACCCGAGGCCCTCACCGGCCTGGAGACCCCCGACGCGATCTTCATCGGCGGCGGCCTCACCGCGCCCGGCCTCCTCGACGCCTGCTGGGACGCGCTGCCCGCCGGCGGCCGGCTCGTCGCCAACACCGTGACCCTGGAGTCCGAGGCGCTCCTCGCCGAACGCCACCGCCGCCACGGCGGCGAACTGGTCCGGCTCGCCGTGGCCGCGGCCGTCCCCGTGGGCGGCTTCACCGGCTGGCGCCAGGCGATGCCGGTCACGCAGTGGTCCGCAACGAAAGGTTCTGAAGAGCGATGACCGTCTACTTCATCGGCGCGGGTCCCGGCGCGGCCGACCTGATCACCGTGCGCGGCGCACGGACGCTCGCGACGTGCGGGGTCTGCCTGTACGCCGGGTCCCTCGTCCCGACCGAGCTGCTCGCCGAGTGCCCGCCGGACGCCAGGCTCGTCGACACGGCCCGGCTCGACCTGGACCGGATCATCGCCGAGATCGTCGCCGCCCACGAGGCCGGCCAGGACGTGGCCCGGCTGCACTCGGGCGACCCGTCGGTGTTCAGCGCGATGGCCGAGCAGATGCGGCGCCTGGACGCCGCGGGCATCCCGTACGAGGTCGTGCCCGGCGTCCCCGCCTTCGCGGCGGCCGCGGCGGCGCTGAAGCGGGAGCTGACCGTCCCCACGGTCGGCCAGACGGTGATCCTCACCCGGGTCGCCCAGCAGGCCACGCCCATGCCGGAGGGCGAGGACCTGGCGACCCTGGGCCGCAGCGGCGCGCTTCTCGTCCTCCACCTGGCCGCGCGGTACGCGGACCGGGTCGTCGCCGAACTCGTCCCCCACTACGGCGAGGACTGCCCGGCGGCGGTCGTGGCGATGGCCGCCCGCCCCGACGAGATCGTGCTGCGGGGCACCCTCGCGGACATCGCGGACCAGCTGAAGGAGGCCGGCATCACGAAGACGGCGGTCATCCTGGTCGGCCGCACGCTGGCGGCCTCGGAGTTCCGCGACAGCCACCTGTACGACCCGGCCCGCGACCGGCACGTCTGCTGACGCACACGCGCGGGGCCCCCGGGAGTCCGATCCCCGGGGCCCCGCGCGTGGACGGCGTCAGGCGTTGGGACGCTTGCCGTGGTTGGCGCTCTTCTTCTTGCGGGCGCGCCGCTTGTTGCCTCGCTTGGCCATGGGGCTCCCTCTCGTTCCGGGCGGTATGTGCTGGTAAGCCTAGGTTCGTGATCGAGGGGCCGCATGTCGGCTGTCGGCGGCGTGCGGTCTCATGGAGACGTGACTGTCTACGACGTGGCCCGGGCGCTGCCGGGCATCGAGGAACTGCGCGACCACAGCCGGGGGCTCGCGATGGTGGAGGCCGTGCTCTGCCCGGAGTGGGAGAGCCGGTACTACTCCTTCGACGCGCACTGGTCGGAGACCGAGCAGCTGGCGTCGATGAAGAACGGTTCCGGTGACGAGTACACGATCGTCCTCTCCCCGGCCGGGGTGTTCGCGCGCGCCTTCGCCCACGAGTCGCCGATGAGCCCGTTCGGCCCGCTCGCGGACGGGGCGACCTGGCCCGGAGTGATCGACGGGGTCCCGGAGGCGTTCCGGGAGTACCTGACGGAGCCCGCGTTCACGGACGAGGACGGGGTCCATGTGACCACCGCCTGCCTGTGGCGCGAGCCGGCGGACACGGCCTGGCACACGGGCCCGGTCGACTTCGGCGACCTGGAGGCCGACGAGGACCCGGACGGCTCGGTCCGCCTCCTGCGGCTGCTGACGGACCGCTCGGCCGAGGCGTACGCGGAGTTCGCCCAGGAGTACTACGAGCGCCCCGTCGACCTCGGGGCGGTGCGGCACGTGCTCGCCCTGCGCCCCCTGACGGCGGAGGTCGTCGCCGCGCTCAACCCCGCGGTGACGCTCGCGGACCTCGCCGAGGACGTGCGGGAGATCGGCTACCCGGAGGCCTGACGCGGACCGGTCGGCGCCGGCGGACCCGTACGCCCGGCTCGGCGCGCGGCCGCCCGAGGGCGTGACTGTCACGGAGAAGCCCCCCGAGGGCGCCGTCAGAGCGCCCCCGCCGCCTACGAGCCGCCCGGCCCCGCCACCGCCGACCGGCCCACCACCGTGCCCGCGCGGTCGATGCAGATCACGTCCACCGTCACCGGGGCGCCCCGGAGGACCGTCAGGGCCTCGTCGCGGGCCCGCGCGGCGACCAGGTCGCCCAGGGGGACGCCTGCCGCCTCGCAGAGGCGGAGGGCCGCCAGGCCCGTGTTCGCCCCGGCGATCTCCGCCGCGAGGGCCTCCGACGCGCCGCCCGTGCGGGCCAGCTCCGCCAGGAAGCCCTTGTCGACCTGGGAGCGGGCCGAGTGGAGGTCCAGATGGCCGGCGGCCAGCTTGGAGAGCTTGGCGAAGCCGCCGCAGATCGTGAGGCGGTCGACGGGGTGGCGGCGGACGTACTTGAGGACCGCGCCCGCGAAGTCCCCCATGTCGAGGAGCGCGATCTCCGGCAGGTCGTACAGCCCGGCGACCGTCTTCTCCGACGTCGAGCCCGTACAGCCCGCCACATGCGTCAGACCGCCCGCGCGGGCCACGTCCACGCCCCGGCGGATCGAGTCGATCCACGCCGAGCAGGAGTACGGGACCACGACCCCCGTGGTGCCGAGGATCGACAGGCCGCCCAGGATCCCGATGCGCGGGTTCCACGTGGAACGGGCGATCTCGGCGCCGTGGTCGACGGAGACGGTGATCTCGACGTCGCCCACGCCGCCGTGCCGGGCCGCGACCTCCGCCACGTGCGCCCGCATCAGCTGCCGCGGCACCGGGTTGATCGCGGGCTCCCCGACCTCCAGGGGCAGGCCCGGCAGGGTGACCGTGCCGACGCCCTCACCGGCCCGGAAGACGATGCCCGAGCCGGGCGGCAGCAGCCGTACCGTCGAGCGGATCACGGCGCCGTGCGTGACGTCGGGGTCGTCGCCCGCGTCCTTCGTCACCGCCGCCATGGCCGTACCGCCGTCGAGGGACTCCGCCGTGAGGGCGAAGGCCGGCGTCTGCCCCTTGGGCAGCGTGATGGTCACCGGATCCGGGAAACCGCCGGTCAGGAGGGCCGTGTACGCGGCCGTCGTCGCCGCCGTCGCGCAGGCGCCCGTCGTCCACCCCGGGCGCAGACCCGTGTGCTTGAGTTGGGCCTCGCGCCCGCCGCCTGCCGTCACGAAGGGACTCCTGTGCACGTACTCATTCTCGGGGGGACGACCGAGGCCCGCGCCCTCGCGGCCCTGCTGCACGGCGAGGCCCGGGTCACCAGCTCCCTCGCGGGGCGGGTGGCGAGCCCCCGGCTGCCCGAGGGAGAGGTGCGGATCGGCGGGTTCGGCGGCGTCGACGGGCTCGTCGACTGGATCGGCGGGCACGCCGTGGACGCGGTCATCGACGCCACGCATCCCTTCGCCGAGCGGATCAGCTTCCACGCGGCCCGTGCGGCCGCCACCGCCCATGTTCCCCTGCTCGCGCTGCGCCGCCCCGGCTGGGTCCCGGTCGCGGGCGACGACTGGCACCCGGTGGCCTCCCAGGAGGAGGCGGCCGCGGCCCTCGACGGCCTCGGCGACCGGGTCTTCCTGACGACCGGCCGCATGGGCCTCGCGGCCTTCGCGGACCGCCCCGAGTGGTTCCTGATCCGCTCGGTCGACGCCCCCGAGGCCCCCGTGCCGGGCCGCGCCGAGATCCTCCTCGACCGCGGACCGTTCACCCTGGACGGCGAGCGGGAGGTCCTCGCCCGCCACCGGATCGACGTCCTGGTGACGAAGGACAGCGGCGGCGCGGCGACCGCCCCGAAGCTGACCGCGGCCCGCGAGGCGGGCCTCCCGGTCGTCGTGGTCCGCCGCCCCCCGGCCCCGGAGGGCGTCCCGGTGGCGGCGACCCCCGAGGAGGCCGCCGCGTGGGTGCTGCGGTAGGCGCGGGTCAGAGCCAGGAGGCCCAGATGCCGTATGCCGTCGTGCGGACCGACTGTTCGGCGCCCGAGGGGTCGGTGAGGACCACCCGGTAGTACTGGAGGCTCAGCAGGTCCCCGGCCACCGCCGAGTCCGTGTACGCGGAGGGCGCGCCGTGCAGGGCGCCCGTGGTGAGGGTCGTCCACGAGCCCGCGAGCGGGTTCCAGCGCTCCACGCGGTACCGCGTGGCGGTCCCGCAGGGCACGGACGACCCGTCGGAGCACTGCAGGAGGAGGGAGGGGTACTGGGCCTGGTGGACCTGGGTGCCGGCCCAGCCCGGAGGCCGGGTGTCCGCCGGGGTGACGGTGATCTCGGCCGGGTTGAGTTCCGCGAGGACGGGGTCCGGGTCGAACCGGTCCATGGCGGCGACCCGGTAGGTGTGCTCGCGGCCGTCCGGGACCGTCGGGCAGAGGATCTCGGTCCTGGCCAGGGAGGCACCCGTCCAGCAGTTCCTCGTCCACGTGGTCCCACCGGTGGCGGGGTCGGTGACCTCCTGCCACACCGCGTATCCCTCGACGTCGTCGTCGGCGGGCGGGGTCCAGGTGAGCCGGACGCCGAGCGGGATCTGCTCGGCGGTCAGGTCCAGGACCGGGGCCGGGCGCTCGGTGTCCGGTGTGGTCTCCGTGGCGGCGGGGCCGGGCTGCGAGGTGCGCCCGTACCGGTCGATCGTCACGACCCGGTACTCGTACGTCGTCTTGGACCTGCCCTGGACGTCCCAGCAGCGGCCGTCGATCATCGTGCGTCCGGCGTACGCGGGAGCGCTGTCGTCGGACCAGGTCCAGCTCACGTCGGGGCCCGTCAGGGGCCGGTCGTCCGACGTGAACGGCTTGCACGCCTCGACGGTGCTGGTCTCACCGGTCGCGGTGTCGGTCCGCACGATCCGGTAGGCGGGCAGAGGGCCCTGGTCGACGGTCCACGGGTCGGCGCCGAGCCACCAGAGCATCACGCCCTCGTCGAACCTGTTCGCCGCCATCCGGAAGGGCGGGATCGACTCGGCCCGGTCCGCCATCGACACGGTGATCTCCACGGGGGCGGCGGCGTTGCCGCGCGCGTCGACCGCCCGCACCGCGTACCGGTAGGTGTCGGCCACCGCGGCCGACTGGCGCGGCACGACGTCGGTCGCCGTCGTGCTGTCGCCCGTGGGCAGGGCGTTCAGGTGCTCGCCGGTGGCGGGGTCGTACTGGTCGACCCGGTACGAGGCGGCGCCGGCCACGGGGGACCACCTGAGGTGGGGGACGCCCGACCGGTATGCCACGCGGACGTCGGTGACGGGCGCCGGGGGCGTCAGGTCCGAAGTGGTGAGGGGGGTGGCCGGCGAGTACGCGGACCAGTTCCCGGCGGCGTCGCGGGCCCGGCCCCGGTAGGTGACCCTGCTGCCGTCGGCGGGCTGGCCGGTGTCGCAGAAGGCGCCCCTGGTGCCGGAGTGGACCGTGGTCCAGGCGCCGGTCGCCGGGTTCTGGCGTTGGGCCTCGTACCACGCGATGTCGGCCGAGTTCGCGGCCGTGGTGACGAGTTGCGGGGCGGCGAAGGGAAGGTCGCCCGGGCAGGCGTCCAGCATGACGTGCGGGGCGAGCGGCGGGATCTTGTCGACGGTGGCGACGGTGAGGTCGGCGCTGCCCGGCGACTCGTTGCCCGCCTTGTCGACGGCGCGGATCTCGTAGAGGAAGCGCTGGCCGGTGGCGGGCGGGCTGTTGACGTACGAGGTGCCGGTGAAGGGCACGGTGGTGCTGACCCTCGCCCAGGTCGTGCTCGTGCTCGGCCGGCGGTAGACGCGGTAACCGGCGTGGTCCATCTCCCTGTTGGCGGCCCACTTCAGGGCGGCCCTGCCCAGGGGGCGGTCGAACGCGACGGTCGCCCCGGTCGGCGCCAGCGGCCGGACCTTGTCGACGGTGGCCGACGTGTTCGGCGTGTAGCCGAACTTCACGTTGGCGGCGCCCGTCCAGGTCGCGTAGTGGACCGTGATGGTGTGGCGGCCCGCCGGGACCGTGAGGTTGAGCGCCTTCTTCTGGGTGACGGAGTTGTTCCTCCAGAGGTCGATCTTGCGGACGCCGTCGAGGCTGACGCGGACGCCGTCCTGGGCTTCGGCGGTGAACGTGAAGGGGCCGCCGGAGCCGAAGTCGCGGGTGAGGGTCCAGCGGATGCCGAAGTGGTCCCTGGGCAGGGTGACGCCCGCCGGGTCGCCGGTGCCGTAGTTCTCGGCGATGGCGCTGTCGCAGGTGGTCAGCCTGGGCGTGCCGGTGAGCGTGGTGTTGGCGTAGTACTCCGCCTTCCACGCCGGGGCGGTGCAGCTGACGGCGGCGGCCGGGGAGGCGGTCAGCAGACCGCCGGAGGCGGCGAGCGCGGCCGTCGTGGCCAGGGCGCTCAGCCGGATACGAGTCGTCACAGAGAAGGGGCCCTTTCCGGACCTACGGGGAACAGGCGACGGGACGCGGACTCGTGGGGGAGCCGGGCGGTCCGGGTGGGGCCGGGGCACCGCCGGATGCGGACTCTACCGGCCGGTTCAGGCGCCGGACCAGCGGATTGGCGGGGCCCCGGTCCGCCCGGCGCGACAGCGGCCTCCCCCGGGCGTTCAATGGAAGCGTGGTTACCGTCCGATGGCTGGTCACAGCGGGGGTCGCGGCCGTGCTCGGCATGGGCTCCCTCGCCGGCACCGCCCCGACGCCGCCCACGCCGACCCCCGCCCCCGAGCCTCCCCCGGCGCAGCCGCCCGCCCTGCTCGACCGGGCGGACGTGGACCGGGCCGTCGACCGGATCGACCCGGACGTCGCGGAGCTGATGCGGAAGACCGGCGTGCCCGGCGTCTCCGTCGCCGTCGTCTACAAGGGCGAGGTCGTCCACATCAAGGGGTACGGCGTCCGCGAGGTCGGCAAGGAGGGCGCGGTCGACGCCGACACCGTCTTCCAGCTGGCCTCCGTGTCCAAGCCGATCGCCTCCACCGTCGTCTCCGGCGCGGTCGGCGTGGAGGGCTGGCAGAAGCCGGTCTCGCCCGAAGTCCCCGGGTTCCGGCTGAAGGACCCGTGGGTGACGTCCCACGTGACGGTCGCCGACCTGTTCTCGCACCGCAGCGGCCTGCCCGACCACGCGGGCGACCTGCTGGAGGACCTCGGCTACGACCAGGAGTACATCCTGTCGCACCTGCGGTACGAGCCCCTCGCGCCGTTCCGCGCGAGCTACGCGTACACCAACTTCGGTCTGACGGCGGCCGCCGAGGCAGTCGCCGCGGAGAAGGGCGTGTCCTGGGCGAAGCTCGCCGAGGACACCCTCTACAAGCCCGCCGGCATGAACGACACCAGTTCCCGCTTCCAGGACTTCCTCGCGAACCCCGACCGGGCGCACGGGCACGTCAAGCAGCCCGACGGGACCTGGAAGGCGGAGTTCGTCCGGGACCCGGACGCCCAGTCCCCCGCCGGCGGTGTCAGCTCCTCGGCCACCGACATGGCGACCTGGCTGCGGCTCCAGCTCGCCAACGGCTCGCTCGACGGGCGGCGGATCGTCGGGGAGGACGCCCTCGACCTCACCCACCACCCCGAGGCGGTGGCCGTCCCGGCCCAGGCGCCCGCCGCGCGGACCGGCTTCTACGGCCTCGGCTGGAACGTGTCGTACGACGACGAGGGACGCCTGCGCCTCTCCCACACGGGCGCGTTCGCGCTCGGCGCGCACACCAACGTCACGATGCTGCCGGGCGAGCAGCTCGGCATCGTCGTCCTCACCAACGGCGCCCCGGTCGGCGTCGCCGACGCCGTCGCCCTCGACTTCTTCGACACCGCGCAGGACGGGAAGCCCAGCCGGGACTGGCTGCCGCTCGTCAACGCCCTGTACGAGCAGGAGGCCGAAGCCGGCCGCTCGGACACGGACTTCGCGAAGAAGCCGGCGGACGCGACGCCCGCGAAGGCGAACGGCGCCTACACCGGCACGTACGAGAGCGACTACTACGGCCGTCTGACGGTGGCGGAGGCGGACGGAGGGCTGGTGCTGCGCCTGGGGCCGGAACCGCAGACGTACCGGCTGACGCACTACGAAGGCGACACGTTCAGCTTCGAGACCCGCGGGGAGAACGCCGTCGGCCCCACCGCCGTCACCTTCTCCGCGGACGGCCGGACCGTCCGCGTCGAGTACCTGGACGAGACGGGACTCGGCACCTTCACCCGCGACTGACCCGAGCCGCGGGGCGCGATCCGCCGCGCGGAGCCCGCAGCCCGAAGAGCGTGCGTTCCGGGTGCAGTTGCGAACCATGACATCCCCGCCGTCCGTATGGTGAGCGGCTGGATCACAGTTCCGTCTTTGCTCTTGATCACGGCCGGGGCCCGTCGGCTACGCTCGCCCGGTACCGGAAGCATGGCGTGCGTATCGGGGGGCACTCATGGGTTGGGATCTCAATGTCTCGGCGGGGGACCTGCGGGCTTCGGCCGGCGCCGCCGACACGCTCGCGGCGGACCTCCAGGAGCCGCTGCGCAAGGCGGGCACCGATCTGGCGTCGGCCGCCGCGGCCTTCGGACCGTGGACCGTCGGCGCGCGCATGTCGCAGACGGGCGAGGGCTGGGGCACGGCCCTGGAGACCCTGCGGGGCAGGCTCACCGAGCACGCCCAGGGCATGCGCCACCTCGCCGACGGACGCGACGTCATGGAGCAGGACGTCATCTCCTGCTTCCAGGGCTGGTGACGGCGCCGTGACGGAGCACTTCGCCCAGTTGATGAAGCAGGATTTCGCGGACCTGGACAGTGCCGTCGGCTCGTGGAAGAAGCTCGCCGGCGCCCTGACGAACACCCAGACCGGCAGCGGCCGGAGGGTCACCGGGCCGCTGCACAAGGCGGGCTGGTCGGGCACCAGCGCCTCGTACGGCTTCGACGCCATGGAGGCCACGGAGAGCAAGCTGGGCACGGGCCGCACCAACGCCCAGCTGATCGCCACCACCCTGGACACCCTCAACACCAAGATGCAGGCGGCCCAGCGCAAGCTCCGCGCCGCCGTCGCCGACGCGGAGGCCGCCGGCCACACGGTCCGCGACGACGGCTGGGTCGAGCCCAAGCAGGCTGTGGACCCCAAGTACCACAACGACCCGGACTACGCGGACATCCAGCGCGACGCCAACTCCGGGCTCGGCGGCTTCCGCGCCCGGATCGACGCGGCCGTCCTGGAAGCGGAGTCGGCGAGCAACGAGGGCGCCGAGGTCCTGCGCCAGATCGACCCCTTCGACCTCGACAAGCGGTACGGCGGCGCGCACGCCCAGGAGGACGCGGCCCGCGTCGCCGCCTTCGCGGGCATCGACAAGAAGGACATCCCCGACGGCACGGACCCGCAGCGCTCGGCGGACTGGTGGAAGGGCCTGGACGAGGAGCAGCAGCGGCTGTACCTGGCGGCGTACCCGGAGCAGATCGGCGGTCTCGACGGCCTGCCCACGACCACCCGCGACCAGGCCAACCGGACCGTGCTCGACATGCGCCTCAACGACTACGCGCTGCGCGAGGGAAGCCTCGGCTACCACGACCGCTCCAGCTACCGGGGCCTCCAGGCGATGAAGGACCGCCTGGACAAGTCGGACTCGGCGCCCGAGCACAAGCAGCTGTATCTGCTGGGCTTCAGCACGGAGAAGGACGGCCGCGCGATCGTCGCCGTCGGCAACCCCGACACGGCGAAGCACACGGCGGTGTCGGTGCCGGGGACGAGCAACCAGCTCGACAACTTCGGTGACTCGATCACGCGGGCGGAGAAGCTCCAGGACGCGTCCGACCGCACGCCGGGCCGGGGAACGGACGTCGCCGTGATCGCCTGGCTGGACTACGACGCCCCCGAGGCGACCGTGGACCCGAGCAAGCCGACCGAGTTCAACGTCAACCTCGGCGTCACCACACCCGGGCGGGCCGAGGACGACGCGGAGACGCTGCGCGACTTCACCGGCGGGCTGCGCGCCTCGCACCAGGGCGAACCGACCCATCTCACGGTCATCGGGCACAGCTACGGCTCCACGATGGTGGGCACGGCCGACTCCGGTGGAAAGGGACTCGGCGCCGACGACATGATCGTGGTCGGCAGCCCCGGGCTGAACGTGGACCGGGCGGACCAGCTCAACGTCTCGCCCTCGCGGCTCTGGGTCGGCGCGGCGGAGGACGACACCGTCGTGAACTGGACGTCGGACAAGACCCTCGGCGAGAACCCGGCCGACCCCGCCTTCGGCGGACAGCAGATGTACGTCGACACCAGCGGTCACAGTGGGTACTGGGACGACGGCAGCCAGAGCCTGGAGAACCAGGGCCGCATCATCGCCGGCCTGACGCCTGACAACACACCCCGCTCGTGACGGCGACCGTAAGGAGCACCGGCCTCATGACCTTCAAGCGGAGGGCGGCCCTCGCCCTCGTACCGACCCTCGTCCTGCTGCTGGGAGGCTGCATGTCCGACGCCGAGAAGAACGAGCCGCTGCCCCGGATGAGCAAGGACAAGGCGGAGTCCTGGGCCGCGCACTGGGCGGGGTCGATGGCCCGTACGGCCGAGGCGAAGCTCGTCGCGGGAGACGAGAAGGCCTCGTTCACCGACTGCCTCGGCAAGGGCGGTGAGTCGGCGGACGACGGACGGTTCACGTTGCGCTACAGCGTGAAGGCCGCCCTGCCCAAGGCCCGGCAGGCGGACGGCATCCGTGCGATCAAGGACGAGCTGGAGAAGCAGGGCTTCGAGATCCAGGGCTACCGCTCCGACCCGGCCGTCAAGCCGGTGAACCTCGTCGACGCCCGGCACCCGAAGGACCGGCAGGCGGTCACGGCCGAGGACCTGGACGACACGTCGATCCTGCTCGTCGTCCGCACCCCCTGCCTCCTGCCGCCCGGCGCCGAGCAGCAGGAGTTCTGACCCCGTCCGCCCGCCCGGGTGTCAGCCGTAGCGGCGTGGCGTCCAGGTGATCGTGCGGCCGTCCGCCCGCTCCACGGCCCGTGTCTGCGACGAGCCGACGAGCAGCAGGGTCCGCATGTCGACCTCCGCGGGCTCCAGGGTCTTGAGGGTGACCACCCGCACCGACTGCTCGGGGCCGCCGACGTCGCGGGCGACGACCACCGGGGTCTGCGGGGAGCGGAGTTCGAGGAGGAGGTCGCGGGCCGCGGCGACCTGGTGCGTGCGGGACCTGGAGCCCGGGTTGTACAGGGCGATGACCAGGTCGGCGCCGGCGGCGGCGCGCAGCCGGGCCTCGATGACGTCCCAGGGCTTGAGCCGGTCGGACAGGGAGATCGTCGCGTAGTCGTGGCCGAGCGGGGCGCCCGCGGCGGCGGCGGCCGCGTTGGCGGCGGTCACCCCCGGGAGGACCCGTACGGGCACGTCCGCGTACTCCGTCTCGCAGGCCACCTCCAGGACTGCGGTGGCCATCGCGAAGACGCCGGGGTCGCCGCCCGAGACGACCGCGACCCGGTGGCCGCGGCGGGCCAGGTCGAGGGCGAACTCGGCGCGCTCGGACTCCACCTTGTTGTCCGAGCCGTGCCGGATCTGCCCGGGCCGCAGCACCGGCACCCGGTCGAGGTAGGTGGTGTAGCCGACGAGGACGTCGGCGTTGACGAGGGCGCCGCGCGACTCCGGGGTGAGCCAGGGTGCGCCGGCCGGGCCGGTGCCGACGACGACGACCTCGCCCCGCTCCCGTACGGCGGGCTCGCGGTCGACGCGGGAGGGGAGCACGGCGACCGAGAAGTACGGGACGGTCTCCGGGTCGACGTCCACGAGGTCACCGGTCCGCTCGCCCGCCATGAACGCCCGCTCCACGTACCGGGCGTCGTCCAGGCGGCCGGCCCGGTCCAGGGCCCGCTTCACGGTGGGGAAGGTGCGGCCGAGCTTCATCACGACCGCCGAGTCGGTGCCCGCGAGGCGGGCCGTCAGCTCGTCCTCCGGCAGCGTGCCGGGGATGATCGTGAGGACCTCCTCCGCCTCGCACAGCGGCTCGCCGAGCCGGGCGGCGGCGGCGGACACCGAGGTCACGCCGGGGATGACGGTCGTGTCGTAGCGGTCGGCGAGCCGCTTGTGCATGTGCTGGTACGAGCCGTAGAACAGCGGGTCGCCCTCGGCGAGGACCGCGACGGTGCGTCCGGCGTCGAGGTGCGCGGCGAGCCGGGCGGCGGCCTCCTCGTAGAAGTCGTTCAGGGCGCCCCGGTAGCCGCCCGGGTGGTCCGTGGTCTCCACGGTGAGCGGGTACATCAGCCGCTCCTCGATGTGGTCCTCGCGGAGGTGCTCGGCGGCGATCGAGCGGGCGATGGAACGGCCGTGGCGGGCCGAGTGGTACGCGATCACGTCGGCGGCGGCGATCGCCTTCACCGCGGCGAGGGTCAGGAGGTCCGGGTCGCCGGGCCCGAGGCCGACGCCGTACAGCTTTCCGGTCACGGTGGTCATGCCTGGATCTCCGCTTCGTGGGCGATCGCGTTGATCGCGGCGGCCGTCATCGCGCTGCCGCCGCGCCGGCCCCGGACGACGAGGTAGTCGAGGCCGAGGTCCTGTGCGGCCAGGGCGTCCTTGGACTCGGCGGCGCCGATGAAGCCGACGGGTATGCCGAGGACGGCGGCGGGCCTCCCGGCGCCGTCGGCGACCATCTGGAGCAGGTGGAAGAGGGCGGTCGGCGCGTTGCCGATGGCGACGACCGAGCCTTCGAGGCGGTCCCGCCACAGTTCGAGGGCGGCGGCGGAGCGGGTGGTGCCCAGCTCGGCGGCGAGGGCCGGCACGGACGGGTCGGAGAGGGTGCAGACCACGTCGTTGTCGGCGGGCAGCCGCCGCCGGGTGACGCCGCTCGCGACCATCTGCGCGTCGCAGAGGATCGGTGCTCCGGCCCGGAGGGCGGCGCGGGCCCGCGTGACGACCTGCGGCGACCAGGCGATGTCGCGTACGAGGTCGGTCATGCCGCAGGCGTGGATCATCCGGACCGCCACCTGGGCGACGTCGGCGGGCAGGCCCGCCAGATCCGCCTCGGCGCGGATCGTGGCAAAGGACCGGCGGTAGATCTCCGCCCCGTCCTTCTCGTAGTCGAACATCCTGTTGCTCTCGCTCATCTCGTCGTGCGGGCCGCGGTCACGGCTTCGGGCAGGGCGGTACGGGGGGTGGGAACGCCGTTCACCAGGTAGTCGCCGCCGGCGGTGGCGAGGACGTCGGTCCAGACGCCGTGCGGGTGTCCGCAGCGCCGCTCGCACCCGGAGAAGTGCACGGGGAGGACGGGCGGGCCGGATCGGCGCGAGCCGGATCCCGGGGCCGGTTCCGAGCCCGAGCCGGGGCCCGGGGCTGGTCCCGAGCCGGAGCCGGGGCCCGGGGTCGGTCCCGGTGTCGCGTCCTCGCGGACGTCCGCGAGGGACTTGGCGCAGCCCGGCCGTCCGGTGCAGGCGGTGACCCCGGCCCAGGGGGAGTCGGGGCGGGTGATCAGCCCGGCCGCGTCGAGCAGGGGCAGCCGCCCGGGGTCCGTTCCGGCCACGACGACCCCGCGCCAGGGCGTGAGCCGTACCTCGTCGGCGGGGAGCAGCGCCCGCAGCCGGCCGGCGGTGAGCCGGCCGAGCGGGGCGAGCACCGACAGGGCGGCGGGCCCGAGGACGCCGGGCGCGGGGGGAGGGCCGTACGGGAGCGCCGGCGCGGGGACGGATTCCCCGGCGACCCCGCACTCCGCGAGGTCCACGCCGTACCCCGGAGGCAGCTCGCGGACCCGCCAGGCGCCGGTGCCGGCCTCGGCGGCGGCGGCCAGGAAACCGCCCGCCGCGGCCAGCGCGGCCGCGGGCGCGTCGGAGGCCGCGAGCCGGACGGCCCGCCCGCCGACGTGCAGCTCCGCCTCCCCGCCGCCCACTGCGACCAAGGTCACATCGCCGCCGAGTCCGGCGACGTCCCCCCGCCCGTCGTCGAGGACGAAGAGGAACCGGCCGGAGAGCGCCGCCGCCCAGGGCGCGGAGAGCAGGTGGGTGTCGAGCTCCCGGGCCCACAACTGCACGTCGGCCGCGCCGAGTCCGTCGAGGCCCGAGGCCGGCGAGGCGACGATGTTCCGGACGCGTTCGTGGCTGGGGGAGGGCAGCAGGCCGGCCTCGGCGAGGAGCGCCGCCAGCTCGGCCCCGCAGTCGTCGCCGAGACCGCGCAGCTCGGCGTTGCCGCGGGAGGTGACGCTGAGCCGTCCGTCGCCCAGACGCTCCGCGGCGGCCGCCAGGATCTCGACCTGATGTGCCGTCAGGCGCCCTCCGGGAAGCCGGAGTCGGGCGAGGCGGCCGTCGTCGGCGGAGTGCAGGCGCAGCGCCCCGGGGCACGCGTCGCCACGGTCCCTTGTGCGAGGTTCGCCCGGTTCGGGCGTCGGGGGCGGGGTGGGCGGCATGGCGGCGAGCATACCGACGGGGAACCGGCCGACCAGCGGGTGTGATCCGGTCGACCAGCGGGTGTGATCCGGTCGACTCCGCCGCTCCCTGGGGCCCGCCGACGCCACGATCTAGGATGCAGATCGGCATGGGGTCCCAGGACCCCGGGGAGGAAGCCCGGTGAGAATCCGGCGCGGTCCCGCCACTGTGAGCCCGCATCCGCGGGTGAGTCAGGAACTCCCGCCGTCCACACGACCACCCGGGGCGCGGACAACCCCGAGGAAGGCCTGAGCTCGCCATGCTCCTGCTGCTGTCGCACTCCGACACCGACCTGCTCAGCGCCCGCGCGGCCGGCGGTCCGGTGGAGTACCGCTTCGCCAACCCCGCCCGTCTCCCCCTCGCCGACCTGACCGGCCTCCTGGCCGAGGCCGACCTCGTCGTCGTCCGTCTCCTCGGCGGCCTCCGCTCCTGGGAGGACGGCCTCGACGCGGTGCGCGCCGCCGGAAAGCCGGTGGTCGTCCTCAGCGGCGAACAGGCTCCCGACGCGCAGCTGATGGAGGCGTCCACCGTCCCCGTCGGCGTCGCCACCGAGGCGCACGCCTACCTGGCGCACGGCGGCCCGGCGAACCTGGAGCAGCTGGCCCGCTTCCTCTCCGACACCGTGCTGCTCACCGGTCACGGCTTCGAGTCCCCGGCGGCCGCCCCGACCTGGGGCCCGCTGGAGCGCACCGCCCGCGCGACCACCGGCCCCACCGTCGCCGTGCTCTACTACCGCGCCCACCACATGAGCGGGAACACCGCCTTCGTCGGCGTCCTGTGCGACGCGATCGAGGACGCCGGTGCGCGGGCCGTCCCGCTGTACGTGACCTCCCTGCGCGCCCCCGAACCGGAGCTGATCGACAGGCTCCGCACCGCCGACGCGATCGTCACCACCGTCCTCGCGGCGGGCGGCACCAAGCCCGCCGAGGCGCAGGCCGGCGGCGACGAGGAGGCCTGGGACGCGGGCGCGCTCGCCGCGCTCGACGTGCCGATCCTCCAGGCCCTGTGCCTGACCGGTTCGCGCGCCGCCTGGGAGGAGAACGACGAGGGCCTGTCCCCGCTGGACGCCGCCGGACAGGTCGCCGTCCCCGAGTTCGACGGGCGCCTGATCACCGTGCCGTTCTCCTTCAAGGAGATCGACGAGGACGGCCTGCCCGCCTACGTGGCCGACGCCGAGCGCGCCGCCCGTGTCGCCGGGATCGCCGTGCGGCACGCCCGCCTCCGGCACATCCCGAACGCCGAGAAGAGGCTGGCGCTCGTCCTCTCCGCCTACCCGACGAAGCACTCCCGCATCGGCAACGCCGTCGGCCTCGACACCCCGGCCTCCGCCGTGTCGCTGCTGCGCCGGCTGATCGCCGAGGGGTACGACTTCGGGCCCGAGGCGGACCTGCCGGGCGTGGTCTCCGGCGACGGCGACGAGCTGATCTACGCCCTCATCGAGGCCGGCGGCCACGACCAGGACTGGCTGACGGAGGAGCAGCTCGCCAGGAACCCGGTCCGCATCCCGGCCGCCGACTACAAGCGCTGGTACGCGACGCTCCCGGAGGAGCTGCGGACCCACGTCGAGGAGCACTGGGGCCCGGCGCCCGGCGAGATGTTCCTCGACCGCTCGCGCAATCCGGAGGGCGACATCGTCCTCGCCGCCCTCCGCCGGGGGAACCTGCTGGTCCTCATCCAGCCGCCGCGCGGCTTCGGCGAGAACCCGATCGCGATCTACCACGACCCCGACCTCCCGCCGTCCCACCACTACCTGGCCGCCTACCGCTGGATCGCCGCCCGCGCCGAGGACGGCGGCTTCGGCGCCGACGCCATGGTGCACCTGGGCAAGCACGGCAACCTGGAGTGGCTGCCCGGCAAGAACGCCGGCCTTTCCGCCGCCTGCGGCCCCGACGCGGCCCTCGGCGACCTCCCGCTGATCTACCCGTTCCTCGTCAACGACCCGGGCGAGGGCACCCAGGCCAAGCGGCGCGTGCACGCGACGCTCGTCGACCACCTGGTGCCGCCGATGGCGCGCGCCGACTCGTACGGCGACATCGCGCGCCTGGAGCAGCTCCTCGACGAGTACGCGCAGATCTCCTCGATGGACCCGGCGAAGCTGCCCGCGATCCGCGCCCAGATCTGGACGCTGATCCAGGCCGCCAAGCTCGACCACGACCTGGGCCTGGAGCAGCGTCCGGAGGACGACGGCTTCGACGACTTCCTGCTGCACGTCGACGGCTGGCTGTGCGAGGTCAAGGACGCGCAGATCCGCGACGGTCTGCACGTCCTCGGCGGCGCCCCGGTGGGCGAGGCCCGGGTCAACCTGGTCCTCTCCATCCTGCGCGCCCGCCAGATCTGGGGCGGCACACAGGCGCTGCCCGGTCTGCGCGAGGCCCTGGGCCTCGACGAGTCGGCCGCGACCCGCACCACCGCCGACGAGGCGGAGGCGAAGGCCCGTGAGCTGGTCGAGGCGATGGAGGCGGCGGACTGGTCCGCGGAGGCGGTCCCGGCGGTCGCCGCCGCGTACGGCGACGAGGTGCGGTCCGTGCTCCGGTTCGCCTGCGAGCAGGTCGTGCCGCGGCTGGCCGCCACCACCGACGAGCTCGGCCACGCCGTGCACGCCCTGAACGGCGGGTTCGTCCCGGCCGGCCCGTCCGGTTCGCCGCTGCGCGGCCTGGTCAACGTCCTGCCGACCGGCCGGAACTTCTACTCGGTCGACCCCAAGGCCGTGCCGTCCCGGCTGGCCTGGGAGACCGGCCAGGCACTCGCCGACTCGCTCCTGGAGCGCTACCGCACCGACAACGGCACGTGGCCGACCTCGGTGGGCCTCTCCCTGTGGGGCACCAGCGCGATGCGCACCGCCGGCGACGACGTCGCCGAGGCGCTCGCCCTGCTCGGCGTCCGCCCGCTGTGGGACGAGGCCTCGCGCCGGGTGAACGGCCTGGAGCCGATCCCGCTCGCCGAGCTCGGCCGCCCCCGCGTCGACGTCACCCTGCGCATCTCGGGCTTCTTCCGGGACGCCTTCCCGCACGTCATCGGGCTCCTCGACGACGCCGTGCGGCTGGTCGCCGGCCTGGAGGGCGAGTCCGCCGAGGACAACCACGTCCGGGCGCACGCCCAGGCCGACCTCGCCGAGCACGGCGACGAGCGGCGCGCGACGACCCGGATCTTCGGCTCCCGGCCGGGCACGTACGGAGCGGGCATCCTCCAGCTGATCGACTCGCGGGACTGGCGCACGGACGCCGACCTCGCCGAGGTGTACACGGTCTGGGGCGGGTACGCGTACGGCCGCGGGCTCGAAGGGCGCCCGGCCCGCGCCGAGATGGAGACGGCGTACAAGCGGATCGCGGTGGCGGCGAAGAACACCGACACCCGCGAGCACGACATCGCCGACTCCGACGACTACTTCCAGTACCACGGCGGCATGGTGGCGACGGTCCGCGCGCTCAGGGGCACGGCCCCCGAGGCGTACATCGGCGACTCCACCCGCCCGGAGACCGTCCGCACGCGCACGCTCGTCGAGGAGACCTCGCGGGTGTTCCGGGCCCGGGTGGTCAACCCGCGCTGGATCGAGGCGATGCGCCGCCACGGCTACAAGGGCGCGTTCGAGCTGGCGGCGACCGTCGACTACCTCTTCGGGTACGACGCCACGACGGGCGTCGTCGCCGACTGGATGTACGACAAGCTCACCCAGGAGTACGTCCTCGACCCGGAGAACCAGGCCTTCCTGAAGGAGGCCAACCCGTGGGCCCTGCACGGCATCGCGGAGCGGCTCCTGGAGGCCGAGTCGCGCGGCATGTGGGAGAAGCCGGACGCGGAGACCCTGGCCGCGCTGCGCCAGGTGTTCCTGGAGACCGAGGGCGACCTCGAAGGCGGCTCCTCCGACGAGGACTAGACCGGCACGGTCCCTGCCGGGGCCGGGGCCAGTTCCAGGTGCCGGCCCCGGAAGCCCTGCCTGAGGCGCCGGTCGTGGCTGACCACGACCAGCGTGCCCTCGTACGCCGCGAGCGCGGCCTCGATCTCCTCCACCAGGCCCGGTGCCAGGTGGTTGGTCGGTTCGTCGAGCAGCAGCAGATCGGCGGGCGCGGTCACCAGCCGGGCCAGTTCCAGCTTGCGGCGCTGGCCCGTCGACAGCAGCCGGACCGGGGTCGTCAGGTCCCGGGCCGCGAACAGGCCGAGGGCGAGCAGTTCGTCCTCGCGGCCCTCTCCGAAGGCCTCGCCCACCGTACGGGGGTCGAGGGGCGGGGCCGTGTCCTGGCGGAGCAGCCCGACCCGGGCGGGTGCGCTGACCGCGCCCGCGTCCGGGGCGAGTTCGCCTGCCAGGACCCGCAGGAGGGTGGTCTTCCCCGCGCCGTTGGGTCCGGTGACCAGGAGGCGCTCACCGGGGTCGAGATGCAGGGCGTCGAGGTGGAGTCGGCCGTCTACCCGTACGCCGGTCAGGTCGACGGGCGCGCCCCGGCCGTCGAGCCGGGCGCGGAACCGGAGCGGCTCGGGGGGCGCGGGCACCGGGTCGGTGGTGAGCCGGTCGATCCGCTCGCGGGCGGCCCGGATCCGGCTCATCGCGCCGTGCGCCCGTGACCGGGCGCGGAAGGCGCCCGCTCCGCTGAAGGCGGCCGGTGCCTTGCGGGGGATGGCGGAGAACCGGTCGATGTGGGTGTCGGCGAGGGCCCGGTGGCGGGCGAGTTCGGCCTTCCACTCCTCGTACTCCCGCTGCCGGCGGGCCCGTTCGGCGGCGCGTGCGGCGAGGTAGCCGGCGTAGCCGTTGCCGTGGCGGTGGACGGTGTGGCGGTCCTCGTCGACCTCCAGGACGGCGGTGGCGACCCGGTCGAGGAAGACCCGGTCGTGGGAGACGGCGACGACCGTGCCCCGGTGGGCGCGCAGCCGCTCCTCCAGCCAGGCCACGGCCTCGTCGTCGAGGTCGTTGGTCGGCTCGTCGAGCAGCAGCAGTTCGGGTTCGGCCGCGAGGACGGCGGCGAGCGCGAGCCGGGACCGCTGCCCTCCGGAGAGGCTGCCCAGGCGGCGGGCGCGGTCGAGCGGGCCGGTTTCGCCCAGCCGGCGCAGCGTGGTCTCGACCCGCCGGTCGGCCCCGTCGCCGCCGCGGGCCTCGTAGGCCGCGAGCAGGTCCGCGTACCCGGCGAGGTCCCCGGTGGCGGCGAGGGCCGCCTCGGCGGCGCGGATCGCCCGCTCCAGTTCCCGGACGTCAGCGAGCGCGTGGTCGACGGCGTCGCCGACGGTCGCGGTCGGGGGGAGGTCCAGGGTCTGGGCGAGGTGGCCGAGGCCGCCGGGGGACTCGACGGTCAGCGTGCCGTCGTCGGCGGTCTCCAGGCCGGCGAGGAGCCGGAGGAGGGTGGACTTCCCGGAGCCGTTGTCGCCGACGACGCCGAGGCGTTCACCGGGACGGACGGTGAGGGAGATCCGGTCGAGCACGGTCCGGTGGTGGACGTGCCGGTCGTCGTAGCGCTTGGTGACGTCGGTGAGATGGGCACGGAACAAAGGGTGACCTCCGCGTGTCGGCGACAGTGCATACAAGACGAGACGTCTCGTCTTGTGTTTGGTCGACGGTACTCCACTCGTGTGCATTGCGCAAGACGTTCCGTCTCGCCGGGGTGGGCTGCCGGTCGGGCGCCCGCCGTTCCTCCTCCCCGTGCGCCTGCCGGAACTCATCGGCCCCGTGCGGCCGATGAGTTCCGGCGGATCCGGCGGTCTACCCCTGCGAACCGCCCACCACCGAGGAGACGACCATGGTCGAGACCGCCACCCACGTCCTGGAGACCCCCGGCGCGATCCTGCGCTACGACGTCCGCCCGGGCACGGGGCCGGACGCGCGCCCCCTGCTGCTGATCGGCTCCCCGATGGACGCCACCGGCTTCACCACGCTCGCCTCCCACTTCGCCGACCGGACCGTCGTCACGTACGACCCGCGCGGGGTGTCCCGCAGCGAGCGCACCGACGGCGCGACGGAGACGCTCCCCGAGGAGCACGCCGACGACCTGGCCCGGCTGATCGAGGCGCTCGGCGCCGGCCCCGTGGACGTCTTCGCGAGCAGCGGCGGCGCGGTCAACGCCCTCGCGCTGGTCGCCGGGCGCGGCGACCTGGTGCACACGCTGGTCGCGCACGAGCCGCCGACCGCCCAGGTCGTCCCGGACCGCGAGGCGGCCCTGGAGGTCTGCGCGGACGTCCACGCCACGTATCTGCGGGACGGCTGGGGGCCGGCGATGGCCAAGTTCCTGGCGCTGACCTCCCGCCAGGGCGAGTTCCCGGCGAACTGGGCCGAGGAGCCCGCCCCCTCCCCGGCCGCCTTCGGCCTGCCCGCCGAGGACGACGGCTCGCGCGGCGACCCGCTGCTCGGCCAGAACATGCGCGGCTGCACCTCCCACACCCCCGACTTCACCGCCCTGCGCGCCGCGCCGACCCGGATCGTCGTCGCGGCCGGCAAGGAGTCCGAGGGCACCTTCGCCGCCCGCGCGGCGGTCGCCGTCGCCGAGGGCGTCGGCACCCCGCTCGCCGTCTTCCCGAGCCATCACGGCGGCTTCCTGGGCGGCGAGTTCGGCCAGCAGGGTGCTCCGGCGGAGTTCGCGGAGGCCCTGCGCGCCGTCCTCGACGACAAGGCCAACTGACCTGCGGCATCAGCCCTTCCGAAGCGGCGGCGGCCTTCACGGCCGCCGCCGCTTCGGCGTTGCCGCGTTGCCACGGTGCCGTGCCGTCGCCGCCGTGCCGTGGATCGGCCGCATCCCAGAAGAAGACGAGTTGTTCTAGCGAAGTACAAACAACTTGTTCTATGCTGATGCGAACAAGGGAGGGTTTCTCATGAACCGAGCCATGTCGTCCACACCCGCCGTCTCCGTCCCGCGCCGCCTTCGCGCGCTCGCCGCGTTCCCGTTCGTCCTCACTCTCGTCGGCTACCTGACGGTGCTCGCCGTCTGGGGCGGCCGGATCCCCGACACGCTCGCCACCCACTTCTCCGGAGGCGGCGACGACCGTGCCGACGGCTTCACCGGCCGCACCGCGTTCCTCGTCATCAGCGTCGCCCTGCTCGTCGGGTTCGGCGCCGGCTGGACGGCCCTCGTCCGCCGTACCGCGCTCTGGGGCGCGTGGGCGACGGCCGGATTCACCGGCACGCTGCTCGTCCTCCTCGTACGGGACAACCTGGACGCCGCCGACCCGGCCCGGGTCGTCTCCCCGCTCACCAACCTGGCGGTCGCCACGGCGGTCGCCGCCCTGTGCGCCCTCGCGGGCTGGGCGCTGACCCGCCTCGTACCGGCCGAGGAGGCGACAGGGGCTCCCACGGGCGAGCCCGACGCGCCCCGGCTCACGCTCGGCGCGAGCGAGGTCGCCGGCTGGACCCGCGCCACCACCTCACGGCCGCTGACCGTCCTCGCGGTGCTCGCCCTTGTCGCCGTCCCGGTCGGCCTGGTCCTCGCGCCCTGGCCCGGCGCCCTGCTCGCGCTGCTCGGCCTGGTCATCGGCGTACCGGGGCTCGCCCTCGCCCGGGTCCGGGTCACCGTCGACCGGCGCGGCGTCACCGTCCGGCCCTCGTTCGTCTCCCGGCCACGCGTGCGCGTGCCGCTCGACGGGGTCACGGGCGCGAGCGTCCGGGACCTCGACACCGCCACCGTGCTCGCCGACTACGGCGGCTGGGGCTACCGGGTCCGCGCCTCCCGCACGGGCGTGGTGCTGCACTCCGGCGAGGCCCTCGTCGTACGGCGGGACAACGGCCGCGAGTTCGCGGTGACCGTGCCCGACGCGCACACCGCCGCCGCCCTCCTCAACACGCTCGCCGAACGGCATGGGAAGGTCTGACCGTGCTCTTCCGTGTCGACCCGGCCTCCGCCGTGCCCCTCGGCGACCAGATCGCCGCCTGTGTCCGGGGCGCCCTCGCCGACGGCTCCGCCGCGCCCGGCGAGCGGCTCCCGGCCGCCCGGGAACTCGCCGACTCCCTCGGCGTCAACGTCCACACCGTCCTCCGCGGCTACCAGCGGCTCCGCGAGGAGGGCCTGATCGAACTCCGCCGGGGCCGCGGCGCCCTCATCGTCCCCGGCGCCACCGCCCCCGACCGCGCCCGCCTGGTCTCCAGGCTCCGCGAGGCGGCGTCGGACGCCCGGGAAATGGGCCTGACGGACGAGGAGTTCGTCGAACTGGCCCGCACGAGCCTGACCTAGACCGCGACGCTCGGCCCGGCGGGACCTCAGCCGGGACCGGCGGGACCCCGGCCGGGACCGGCCGAGCGCCCACGGCTCACCCGTCGGATCAGCCCAGCTCCCGTACCGGCGCACCCGCCAGGAACGCCTCGACGTCCTCCACCGCCTGCCCGAAGTAGCGCCCGTAGTTCCCCTCCGTCACATAGCCGAGGTGCGGCAGCGCGAGCACGTTCGGCAGGGACCGCAGCGGGTCGTCCAGCGGCAGCGGCTCCGTCTCGAAGACATCGAGACCGGCCCCCGCGATCCACCCCTCGCGCAGCGCCCGCAGCAGCGCACCGCCGTCGACGAGACCCGCCCGGGAGGTGTTGACGAGGTACGCGTGCGGGCGCATCGCCCGCAGTTCCGCCTCCCCGACCAGGCCGCGGGTGCGGTCCGAGAGCGCCATGTGCAGCGAGACGAAGTCGCTGCCCGCGAACAGCTCCCGCTTGTCCGCCGTGAACCGCGCGCCGTGCTCCGCGGCCCGCTCCTCCGTCAGGTTCGGGCTCCACGCGCGCACGTCCATCCCGAAGGCGAGCCCGATCCGGGCCACCCGGGAGCCGATCTTGCCGAGGCCGACGAGCCCGAGGGTCCGGCCCGACAGGTCGGCCCCGACCGTGGACTGCCAGGGCCCGCCCTCCCGCAGCGCCCGCGCCTCGGCGGGCACGTGCCGGGCCAGGCCGAGCAGGAGCGCCCAGGTGAGCTCGGTGGGCGGCTCGGAGCTGCTGTCCGTGCCGCAGACGACGACCCCGCGCGCGCGTGCGGAGGCGACGTCGACGGAGGCGTTGCGCATTCCCGAGGTGATCAGCAGCCGGAGCCGGGGGAGCCGGGCCAGCAGCGCGGCGTCGACGGGGGTCCGCTCCCGCATGACGACGAGGATCTCGCAGTCCTCGACGGCCGCGACGAGGGCGTCCCGGTCGGTGAGGTGCTCGCGCAGGACGCGTACGTCGACGCGGTCGGCGAGCGGGCTCCAGTCGGCGGAGGTCAGGGCGACGCCCTGGTAGTCGTCGAGGACGGCGCAGCGCAGCTTCATGACGGCATGATCGCGCACGCTTCCCGGCCCCGTCGCGGGGGGCCGTCCGCCGGGGCCGGCGGCGCCCCGCGCCTCACCGGCGGTGCGGCGCCCCGCGCCTCAGCGGCGGACGGTGTCGTCCGTCTTGAGGTCGTCCACGGTGTCGTCGAATTCGTCGACCTGGTCGGGGCAGTAGACCTGGAGGACGATCCGCTCGGCCTGGACGGCCTTGGAGTCGGTGATGACGGGCCGCATCCCGGGGCCGGTGGCGCCGTTGGCCTGCTGGATCTTCCACAGGGCGGTCTTCAGGGCGTTGTCCGGGTCGTCGCAGACCGGGCCGCCGTCGGTGCCGAGCACCCGCTCGACGGTGTCGGTGTCGGGCGACGGGTATCCGGCCTTCACCAGGGCCTCCTGGAGCTGCCTGGCCTTGGACGCGGTCTCGTTGTTCGTCCGCACGGCCTGGTACCGGACGATGCCGGTGATCACGAGGCCGACGAGGATCACGATCGCGCCCCAGTAGATCCACTTGTGCTCGGAGGCGAAGCGGGTGGGGCTCATGCCTGTTCTCCCTCGCTCGGGGTGGTGGCGGGGGACGTCTTCCAGCTGGGCTTGCGGAACCTCAGGAAGGCCCAGGGGATGAGCAGGCCCAGGATGACGAGGCCGCCGCCGACGATGGCGATGTACGACCAGACGCTGCCGCTGCCGAACTGCGAGCTGGGGACGAAGCCGATGCACAGGGCGGCGAGCGAGGCGAGCAGGCCGACCACGCACAGGGTGCCCAGCGCCGGTGCGCGGTAGCCGCGGGGATGGTCCGGCTGGGTCTTCCGGAGCCGCAGGGCCGCGGCGAACATCAGCAGGTAGACGATCAGGTACACCTGCGTGGTGATGACCGAGAAGATCCAGTAGACGCTGGAGACGTTCGGGAGCAGCGCGTAGCCGAGGGCGATGACCGTGGTGACGACGCCCTGGGTGACCAGGATGTTCTGCTGGATGCCGTTCTTGTTGAGCTTCTGCAGGAACGGCGGCAGGTAGCCCTCCTGGCGGGAGATCTCCAGCAGGCCCTTCGAGGGGCCCGCGAGCCAGGTGAGCATGCCGCCGAGGGAGGCGGACACCAGGGCCACGGCGGCGATCGGGGTGAGCCAGCCGATGTCGAAGTACGAGAAGAAGGCGTCGAACGCCTGCATCACGCCCGCCGTGAGGCTGAGCTGGTCGGCGGGGACCACCCAGCTGATGGCGAGCGCCGGCAGGACGAAGATCAGCAGCACCAGGCCCATCGCCAGGAACATCGACCGGGGGTACTCCTTTGCCGGGTTCTTGAGCGAGGAGACGTGCACGGCGTTCATCTCCATGCCGGAGTACGACAGGAAGTTGTTGACGATCAGGACGAGGCTGGCGAGGCCCGTCCACTGCGGGAACAGGTTCGCGGCGGTCATCGGGGCGGCCGAGGGGTTGCCCTGGCCGAGGAAGACCATGCCGAGGACGACCAGCAGGGTGCCGGGGATCAGGGTGCCGATGATCAGCCCCCAGCTGGCGAGTCCGGCCAGTGCCTTCGTACCGCGCGAGGAGATCCACACGCCGGTCCAGTAGAGGACCATGATCACGATCGCGGTGTACGGGCCGTTGGAGGCGAGCGCCGGGTCGACGATGAAGGCGATGGTCGACGCGACGAACCCGAGCAGGCTCGGATAGTAGAAGATCGTCATCGCGAACTGGCACCACACGGCGAGGAATCCGAGCGGCTTCGACAGTCCCTCGGACACCCACCGGTACACACCGCCGTTCCAGCCGGAGGCCAGCTCGGCGGAGACCAGGGCGGTCGGCAGCAGGAACACGATGGCCGGGACGAGGTAGAGGAACACGCAGGCCAGGCCATAGACGGCCATGGTCGGCGCGGCCCGCAGACTGGCGACCGAGGCGGTGGTCATCAGGGCGAGCGTCACCCAGGTGAGGGTCGTGGGCGCGGGCCGGGCCGCCGTCCGCGGTCTGGGCACCTCGGCCGGTGTGTCGATGCTGCTCATCGGAGCCCTCCCTCTGGTCGCACGATGAGCCCACGCTCGGGCGCACGGGGGTCCGTCACAAGCGGAGGGGGGCCGGACGGGGGAGCCCTGATCCGGACGGGGTACTCCCGGGCCGGACGGGGGAGTCCGGGGCCGGGCGGTCGCGGTCGAGGTGCCGTCGATTCCCTCTTGCACTTAGTTCAAGTACCCCTCTACAGTTCTCGTCATCGCCCCACTTGAGCAAAGTGCAAGTCCATCGAACGAGCCGAACGAGCCGAAGGAGCCCTCCGTGAACACCCTGACCGTTCTCGCCGCCGCCGCTCAGATCCTGGTCGCCGCCGCCTTCGTGAGCATCCCGCTGCTCCGCCACCGCTTCGGCGCCGTCGCCAAGGCCGCCGCCGTCGCCGAACTGGAGCGCCAGGGCGTCCGCCCGGCCGTCCTGGAGGAGAACAGGCTCCGCTTCGACGCGAGCGGCCACGAGTGGTGGGCGCCCGGCGCCTTCGGTGCCGCCTCGCTGGCCGCGGCCGTCCTCAACCTGGCCGGCAGCCCCTGGGGAACGACCCTCACCTGGGTCTTCTCCACGATCGCCTTCCTCGCCAACATCGCGATCCTGCAGAGCCAGCTCGGCGCCGTGAAGTCCGTCCGCGCCGCCTTCCGGCGCAAGGGCGACGCCGAACTCCTCCGGGTCGACGTGCCCGCCTTCCTCACGGCCGCCGAGGGCGCGTTCCCGGCCTGGACCCGCACCCTCCAGAACGTCCGCCACACCGTGGTCTTCGCCGGTTCGGCCCTGGCCCTGACGGCCGCCGCCCTGGTCTGAGCCCGGTGGCTCAGCGGGTGGGCGTGCGGGTGAACGAGCGTCGGTACGACCGGGGCGGCACGCCGCGGCGCCGGACGAACTGGGCGCGGAGCACCGCGGCGCTGCCGAAGCCGACGGCGCGGGCGATCTCCTCGACGGGCAGGTCCGTGGTCTCCAGGAGCTCCTCGGCCCGGCTCAGGCGCAGCGAGAGCAGCCAGGCGTGCGGGGTGGTGCCCGTGGACGCGGCGAACCGGCGTGCGAAGGAGCGGCGGCTCATCAGCGCCCTGCGGGCCAGCTCGGCGACGGGCAGCGGCTCGTGGAGGTGCTCCCGGGCCCAGGCGAGGACGTCGGTGAGGCGCTCGTCCCGGCTGTCCTCGGGCACGGGCGTGGCGAGGTACTGGGCCTGGCCGCCGTCCCGGTGGGAGGGCAGCACCAGGTCCCGGGCGATGGCGTTCGCCGTGGTGGCCCCGTACTCCCGGCGCAGCAGGTGCAGGCAGAGGTCGAAGCCCGCGGCGGCGCCCGCGCCGGTGACGACGGCGCCCTGGTCCACGTAGAGGGCGTCGGGCTCGACGGTGATCTCCGGGTGGCGCTCGGCCAGGAGCCCGGCGAACCGCCAGTGCGTGGTCGCCCGCCGGCCGTCGAGCAGCCCGGCCGCGGCGAGCGCGAAGGCCCCGACGCAGTGGGCCGCGACGAGCGCCCCGCGCGCGTGGGCGGCGGTCAGCGCGTCGAGCACGGCGGGAGCCGGGGGCGTGCGGAACTCCGCCCAGGGCAGGGCGATCACCAGGTCGGCGGCGGCCAGCCGGTCCAGTCCGTGCTCCACGACGAGGGGCAGGCCGACGTCGGTGCGGACCTTTCCCGGCCGGTCGGTGCAGAGGGCGAAGTCGAAGAGCGGGAGTCCCCCGCCGCGCGCGTCGAACACCTCGGAGACGATGCCCGCGCCGAGCATGCCGACCCCGTGCGGGGCGTAGGCGGCGACGGTGACGAAGGGCGGCATGGGCCGAGTCTGGCACGCGGGTCCGCACGCCGACGGGCCGCGTCCGGGGCGGAGTCCGGGGGGCGGGGCGGGAGTACGTCCGTGCGGGCCCGCTGCGCGTCCGGCCCTGCCGTACGCCCGAAGCGGCGGCGGCCGCCCGTTCCGGGGGTTGGCACGATTCCCGCGATCAGTGGCAGCACGGCCACTCGTGAACGGACGCCGCCCACAGAAGACTCGGGGTCATGACGAACCACGACGCACCCGCCGCCCGCACCGCCGCCCACACCGTCCTGACCACCGGCTACACGCTGTCCACGGGGCCCGGGGTCGCCGCCACCGTCTCGTACGTGCGGGACGGCGACCTGCACGTCGTCGTCGACCCCGGCATGGTGGCGAGCCGCGACCGGATCCTCGGCCCGCTCGCCGAACTCGGCCTGGGGCCGGACGACATCACCGACGTGGTGCTCAGCCACCACCACCCCGACAACACCATGAACGTCGGCCTGTTCGGCCGGGCCCGCGTCCACGACCACAAGGCGATCTACCGGAACGACCAGTGGACCGACCGCGACGCCGAGGGCCACGAACTGTCCCCCTCGCTGCGGCTGATCCGCACCCCCGGACACAGCCCGGAGGACATCACCCTGCTCGCCGGCACCGCCGAGGGTGTCGTCGCCTTCGTGGGCGACCTGTGGTGGCGGCCGAACGGCCCGGTCGAGGACCCGGTGGCCCCCGACCACACGCTCCTCAAGGACTCCCGGCTCCGCGTCCTGGCCGCGGCCGACGTGATCGTGCCCGGTCACGGCCCGGCGTTCCCGGCGGACGAGTCGGCGCCGCTGTAGCGGGGGCCCCGCCCGGGCGGCCGCCTAGAATGGACTTCCATGTCGAAGCCTGACGAGCTGCTCGTCGACCTTGCCGCCACGGTGGAGTCCGGGCAGAGCAATCAGATGTCCCTGACGGTGGTCGTGGGAGGGGTCGTCCTCACCGGCCGGCTGGCCCCCGAAGCCCTGTGGCGGCAGCGGGTGTCCGAGGTCCTGACGGACTCCGCCCGGCTGGGCGAGTTCTCCGGTGTCTTCAGCCCCTCCGCCCGCGCCGACGGGCCGCCCACCCACCTGCACTTCCACCTCGCCCGCATCCTCCAGGGCACGGTCGGCATCCCGGAGACCGGCGGCATGTACCGGGTCGCCCTCGACGACGTCAGCGCCTGGACGGTGGGCGACTTCAGCTACTCCGACCACTGAGGGTCGGAGAAGACCGTCCCCGTCGCGTCGGCCGCCTCGGCCGTCCCCGTCGTCCCGGCCGCCCCCGTGGCTCCTGACGTCGCCGGCGTCGCCGTCGCGGCGGTGATCCCCGCCGTGTCGGCGGTCCCCGTCGGCCCGGCGGCGGCCGCGGCCTGCTCGCCCGCGGTGACCGTGGTGCAGGTGAAGCCGAGCTTCGTCATGGCCCGGACGACCTCGCCCGCGCTGAAGTCGCGGCGGTCCTGGCGGGTGACGGCCTCGCCGACCTGCTTCACGGGGTACTGGCGCCGTCCGATGACGACGACGTCGCCGACGGCGGGTTCGGGCTTGATCCCCTTCATGGACGCGATGACGCCCGCCTTGGTCAGTTCGAACGGGAAGCGGGCGATGACACAACGCATGGTGACTCCTGCGGATGGAGGGGCCGGAAGGGGCCGGCGGGCGATTCCCGCAGCCGGGCTGCAAAGGGCTGGGGCCCGCACCCCGAAGGTGCGGGCCCCAGTCCGTGTACGTGTCTGTGCGTCGGCGCCGGACGTCAGGCGGGGACGATGTTCTCGGCGGTCGGGCCCTTCTGGCCCTGTGCGACGTCGAACGACACCTTCTGGCCCTCCTGCAGTTCACGGAAGCCGGAGGCGGCGATGTTCGAATAGTGCGCGAAGACGTCGGGACCGCCGCCGTCCTGCTCGATGAAACCGAAGCCCTTTTCAGAGTTGAACCACTTCACGGTACCGGTCGCCATGCCAGACGCTCCTTGGGGCTTTGCGCGGAACGCACCTCGTGTGCGCCCCGTCGTGCTGCGATGATCGCCCCGTCCGGAAAAAGCCCGGAAAAGAAAAAGGGTGCCCGGCGCCGGAAGGACCGGACGGGCACTCGTACGTTCGGGACCCACAACTGCAACTGATATCGACACTAGCACGGTGCGCCGGGGCGTGCGGGGCGAAGAATTCCCCCGGTGTTATCCCGTGTGTTTACACGACGAATATTCACCGCGCGTAGCCCGGAATTCCCCCGGCCCGGGGCCGGGCATTCGCCCGCGGCGGACGCGGGTCCCGCCGCGGCCGCGCCGTACGCGACGACGGTCACGGCCCCGGGGGCCCGCGCGGTCAGGCGGCGGCCTGCGCGATGAGCGCGGCGATCCGGGTCTCGTCGGCGGGGGAGAGCTCGGTCAGGGCGAAGCTGGTCGCCCACATGCTGCCCTCGTCGAGCCGGGCGAGGTCGCTGAAGCCGAGGGTGGCGTAGCGGGCCTTGAACTTCTCCGCGGCCTGGAAGAAGCAGACGACCTTGCCGGCCTTGGCGTACGCGGGCATCCCGTACCAGGTCTTCGGCGCCAGCTCGGGCGCGTGCTCCTTGACGAGCGCGTGGATCCGCTCGGCCAGCACGCGGTCGGCCTCCGTCATCTCGGCGATCTTCGCCAGGACGTCGGCCTCGCCGTCGGCCTTGGAGGAGCGGGAGGCGCGCCGCGCGGTGCTCTTGAGCTCCGAGGCGCGCTCCTTCATCGCCGCGCGCTCCTCCTCGGTGAAGCCGTCGTACGTCGCGCCGCTCCCGGCCTCGGCGGCGCTGCCGGTGCTCTTGGTGGACGACCGCGTGTTCGCCATGACGGGGTTCCTCTCGCAGGGCTGGGTGGGGAGGGAGACGCGACCTCCGGGCCGCCCCCTCAAGGGCGGCCGGGCGGAGGGCGTCTACGGGAACCACGCTAGGCGCGGGCGGTGACCGCCGCTTCTCGATTCCTGACCGGTCGCGAGACCTGCTTCGCCACGCACGAGGGCAGCCCGGCCTCGCCGTCGGCGACCTGGCGCCGGTAGACGCTGGGCGAGACGCCGACGAGCTCGGTGAAGCGGGTGCTGAAGGTGCCGAGCGACGAGCAGCCGACCGTGAAGCAGACGTCGGTGACGCTGAGGTCGCCGCGCTGGAGCAGCGCCATGGCGCGCTCGATGCGCCGGGTCATCAAGTACGAGTACGGGGCCTCGCCGTAGGCCTGCTTGAACTGCCGGCTGAGGTGCCCGGCCGACATGTTCACCCCGCGGGCGAGCGCCTCGACGTCCAGCGGTTCGGCGTACTCCCGGTCGATCCGGTCGCGAACGCGGCGCAGTCGCGCCAGGTCGCTGAGGCGCTGCGCCTCGGTCAGTGCGCTCATCCACGCAGGATGACACATGGCGGGAGCCTCCTCAGCGGAGTTGCTGGATGCGGACGAGGTTGCCCGCGGGGTCGCGGAAGGCGCAGTCCCGCACGCCGTACGGCTGGTCGGTCGGCTCCTGGACCACCTCGACGTCCCCGGCCTGCACCTTCTCGAAGACGGCGTCGAGGTCGGGGGCGGCGAGCAGGATCCATCCGTAGGTGCCCTTGGCCATCATCTCGGCGATGGTGCGCCGCTCGGCCTCGGTGACCCCCGGGTCGGCGCCGGGCGGTGCGAGCAGGATCGACGTACCGGGCTGCCCGACGGGCCCGACGGTGATCCAGCGGGTCCGGCCCTGGCCGACGTCGCTGCGCACCTCGAAGCCGAGGGCGTCCCGGTAGAAGGCCAGGGAGGCGTCGGGATCCTCGTGCGGGAGGACGGTGGTGTGAATGGTGATGTCCATGCCCACCACGCTAGTTGGGGTCGAACGGCGCCGCTTCTCGATTCCTGACGTGTACGGCGGAGGGGGGCGGCTCCCGTCCCCCGGCCCGCGGGCCCCCGCGGCGGCCCTCCTACTCCGCCCGCGCCGCCTCCGCCCGCGTCTCCTCCGGGCGTATCCGCCGGAGCGCGACCCGGCCGAGGTCGAGCATGCTCAGGCCGAACATCAGGACGCCCAGCGGCAGATGGACCTCCATCACGTGCAGGACGCCCGCCACCACCTGGAGGGTGCCGAGGACCAGGAAGCCGGTCGCGTGGAGGACCGGCCGGGCCGGTGCGCCGCCGGTGCGCCACGCCAGCACCGCGGCGAGCAGGTAGAGCATCGACATCGCGTACATGCCGCGCGACCCGATGTCGTGCAGGGTCGCTCCGACCTGCGAGGACATCGCCATCCCGGCCGTGACCGCCTGGAGGAGGATGCTCACCGTCTGCAGGCCGACCGAGACGCGCACGAACCCCGCGAACCGGCCGCCGTCCTCCCGCCCCGCCGCCGCGGTCACCGCCGCTGCCGTGCCCGCCGTGCCCGCCGTCTGCTCCGTCGTCCGCGTGGCCATGATGATCCCGTCCTTCCGCCGTCGGTCGCTCTCTCGACGGTCCGACGACGCGGCCCCCGAGAATGTGAGGCGCCGCGGCGGGGTTACGGAGTGACGTGCGTCTCGCCGATCATGACGGGCGCGGGAACGAACGAGGGGGACACCACCACCATGAGCAGCGGCCGTACGGAACCGACAGGCGGGCTCCCGCCCGCCACCGCCCGACCCGCCACCGCCCGACCCGAGGGCGAGTACCGGCAGTTGATCCACGTCGCCTACCGGCTGCTGGGCTCCCTCGCCGAGGCCGAGGACGCCGTCCAGGAGGCCTTCGTCCGCTGGTACGCCCTGCCGGACCGGCAGCGGGCGGCCGTCGAGGTGCCCGGCGCCTGGCTGACGACGGTGGTCGGGCGCATCTGCCTCGACGTCCTCGGCTCGGCGCGGGCGCGGCGGGAGCGGTACGTGGGCGCGTGGATCCCGGAGCCGCTGCCCGACACGGTGGAGTGGCTGGGCGGCCGGGCGGACGACGGCGGGACCGACCCCGCCGAGCGGATCGCCCTCGACGAGTCGCTCGACATGGCGTTCCTCGTCGTCCTCGAAGCCATGACCCCGGCCGAGCGGGTGGCGTTCGTCCTGCACGACGTCTTCCGCTACCCCTTCGCCGAGCTGGCCACGATCACCGGCCGCACCCCGGCGGCGTGCCGGCAGCTCGCCTCCTCGGCCCGCCGCAGGGTGCGGGCGGCCCGGACGCCCGAGCCGCCGACGGGGCTGCGGGCCCGAGTCGTCAAGGACTTCAAGCAGGCGTGGGAGGCCCAGGACATCGCGGCCCTCGTCGGCCTGCTCACCCCCGACGCCACCGTGGTCGTGGACGGCGGAGGACTGGTCGGCGCGGCGCTGCGTCCGATCACCGGCGCCGGGGAGATCGCCCGGTACCTCGTCGCCGTCGGCGGCATGGCGCCCGGCACGACCCTCCGGCTCCAGTCGGTCAACGGCCGCCCCGGCCTGGTGGCCCGCCGCGGCGGCACGGTCGTGACGGTGGCGGCGTTCGCCCTCGCGGACGGCCGGATCACGCGCATCTGGGCGGTCCGCAACCCGGAGAAGCTCCAGGCCTGGACGGAGTGAGCCGGGCGGTCCGGGGTCCGCGCCCCGGCGGCGGGCCGGGCCGCCCGGCGGTCGACGGAGCGGCCGCGTCACCGGGTGGCGAGGCGCGGCGCGGCCGTCGCGGCGCTCGGCACCAGCCGCCGGCGGCGGCTCGGCATCAGCATCGTCGGGTGGGAGACGCTCCAGGCCGCGCCCGAGCAGATGAACTCCTTGATCCGGGCGCCGAGACGGCCCGTGACGACCGTGGAGGTGACCTCGTCCGCGTGGGTCACCTTCTGGAAGACCGCGTCCCGGCGTCCCAGGCTGATGCACTGCGCGGCGTAGCCGATGGTGTTCTCGGGGACCTTGCGGCCGGTCAGCCGCGCGGCGAGCGTGTCCGCCGCCAGCCAGGCCATCGGGCTGGCCGTGGCGCAGGACATCCGCAGCGGCCTGCCCCCCGGCCCCTCGGCGAGCGCGGCGTCGCCGACGGCGTACACATCGGGGTGGGAGACCGAGCGCATGCCGGCGTCCACGACGATCCGTCCGGTGTCGGACACCTCCAGCGTCGTGGCGGCGGCGATCGGGTGGACGGCGAAGCCCGCGGTCCACACGGTCAACCGGGCCGGGATCTCCCGGCCTTCGCCGGTGAGGACCCGGTGGGCCTCGACGCGGGCGACGTCGGCGTTCTCGTGGACGGTGACGCCGAGCCGCTCGAAGACGGTGTGCAGGTGGTTCCGGGCCTTCTCGCCGAGCCGGCCGCCGACGGTGCCGCGGGCGGCGAGGGCGACGTCGAGGTCCGGGCGGGCCTCGGCGATCTCGGTGGCCGCCTCGATGCCGGTCAGGCCGCCGCCGACGATCAGGACGGTGGCGCCCGGCTCCAGCCCGGCCAGACGCGCCCGCAGTCGCAGGGCGTCCTGCCGGCCCGAGACCCCGTGGGCGTGCTCGGCGGCGCCGGGGACGTCGAGGGCTCCGGCGGTGCTCCCCAGGGCGTAGACGAGGCTGTCGTAGCCGAGGGTCTCGGCGCCCTGCTCGCCGGTGACGTCGACGGTCCTGCGGTCCACGTCGACGGAGGTGACCCGGGCCGGCCGGAGCCGTACGCCGGTGCCCGCGTAGATGTCGCGGAGCGGGCGGCTGGGCAGGTCCTGTCCGGTGGCGAGCTGGTGCAGCCGCACCCGCTCGACGAAGTCGGTCTCGGCGTTGACGAGGGTGATCTCGACGTCGTCGCGGTGCAGCCGCCTGGCGAGGCGGCCGGCGGCGATCGCTCCGGCGTATCCGGCTCCGAGGACGACGATGCGGTGCTTCATGGCGGGCTCCCTATCCGGTTGGACTCACCTCCTGAACCGGACAGCCGCGCGATCCCTGACACCCGTCGGGTGTGACGTGGGTCACCACATCCTGGTGGCCGGTTCGTGGGGGCCCTCGGCCGCCCACCGGCGGGTGATGCGCTCCAGCTTGTCGGGGTTGACCTGGAGGTGGACCGCCTCGACGCCCTCGGGCGTCGGGTCGAGGCAGATGACGCCGATGATGCGGTCGTCGACGGCGACCAGCGCGGCCGGGCCGCCGTTGACGACGGCGGAGTGGACCACGGGTTGGCCGCCGGCGACGGCCCGCTTGGCGGCGTTCGGCCGGAACAGTCCCCGCAGGTAGCGGGCGATGCCGAGGGCGCCGAGGACCGGGGTCCGGCGGGCCGGGACCTTGGGCCCGCCGTCGGCGACGCCGACCGCGTCGACGGTGAGCAGCCGGATCAGCGGCTCGGTGTCGCCGCTGAGGGCGGCGGCGAGGAACTCCTCGACGACCTTACGCGCGGCGGCGGCGTCGACCTCGGTGCGGGCCCGGTCGGTGGCGAGGTGCTGCTTGGCGCGCCGGTGGATCTGCTGGCAGTTGGCCTCGGTGAGGTCGAGGATGTCCGCGATCTCGCGGTGCGGGTGCCCGAAGGCCTCGCGCAGGACGTACACGGCGCGCTCGTTGGGCGTCAGCCGCTCCATGAGGGTGAGGACGGCGAGGGACACCGACTCGCGCTGCTCGGCGGACTCGGCCGGGCCGAGCATGCGGTCGCCGGCCAGCACGGGCTCGGGGAGCCACTGGCCGACGTAGGTCTCGCGGCGGGCGCGCGCGGAGGTGAGCTGGTTGAGGCAGAGGTTGGTGAGCACCTTCGTCAGCCACGCCTCGGGTGTCTCGATGTGCTCCCGGTCCGCCGCGTGCCACCGCAGGTACGTCTCCTGTACGGCGTCCTCGGCGTCGCCGGCGGAGCCGAGCATGCGGTAGGCGATCGCCTCCAGGCGTCCCCTGGAACGCTCGAACAGATCGGCCTCGTACGTACGGAGCGACATCGCCCCATGATCGGGCCTGCCCCCGTGCCGCGTCCACCGCCGACGGACGGGCCGGAGGCCGGGACGGCCGCGGCCCGGGCACGCGGGGGCGTGTCCGGGCCGTGCGGGCCGGGGCTCAGGCGGCGAGCGTCCGCTGGAGGGCGTCGAGGCCGTCGGCGTAGATGCCGGTGAAGAGGTCGACGACCTCCTCCTCGGTGGCGCCCCGCGGGGTGAAGCGGCCCGACCACTGGACCTCGGCGAGGTCGTCGCGGCCGGGGACCGCGTGGACCCGGAGTGTGGAGACGTAACCCTCGACGGGGAACGGCGCTTCGAGGATGGCGTAGCTGTAGTGGCGGGCGGCCTCGTCGAAGGAGACCAGGCGCTCGACGATGACGTCGCCGTCGGGGTTGGTCAGCCGGCGGACCCGGCCGCCTTCGAGCGCGGTGCTCTCCGGGATGTAAGGGAGCCAGTCGGGCAGCGCGCCGAAGCCGCCGACGAGGCGCCACACCGCGTCGGGCGGTGCGGGGACGGTGCGGGATACGGACGTGGAGGCCATGGTCGTCTCTCCTGGTGCGGGTGTGGGGGATGCGGGCGTCAGGCGCCGTGCGGGAGCGGGGCCGCCGGGGAGACCAGGCCGGCCGCGCGGAGGTCGGTCCAGAACGCGGCCGGGACGCTCTCGTCCAGCGCGGCGGCGTCCTCGGCGATCCGGCCGGGCCGGGTGGCGCCCGGGACGACGGCGGCGGACGCGGGGTGCGCGAGGGAGAACTGCAGGGCGGCGGCCTTGATGCCGATGCCGTGCTCCTCGGTCAGCGCCTTCAGACGGGCGACGCGCTCGACGATCCCGGCCGGGGCCTGCTGGTACTCGAAGTGGGTGCCGCCGGCGAGGACGCCGGAGCTGTACGGGCCGCCGACGACCATGTCGACGCCCTGCTCCTGGGCCAGCGGCAGCAGGCGGGTGAGGGCGTGCTCGTGGTCGAGGAGGGTGTAGCGGCCGGCGAGGAGGAAGCCGTCGGGCCGCGGCTCGTCCAGGCCGAGGGTCAGCTCGACGGGCTCGGTCCTGTTCACCCCGAGGCCCCAGGCCTTGATGACGCCCTCGTCGCGGAGGCGCGACAGGACCCGGAAGGCACCGGTGCGGGCCTCCTCGAACTTCCCCAGCCAGGCGTCGCCGTGGAAGTCCTGGGCGATGTCGTGGACCCAGACGATGTCGAGGCGGTCGGTGCCCAGGCGCTTGAGGCTGCCCTCGATGGAACGCTCGGTGGCGTCGGCCGTCCACTCGTGGAGGATCCGGTTCGGGTTGCCGTGCTCGAACAGCCCGCCCTTCTCGCCGAAGTCCGGCACGTCCGTCTCGTGCTCGTCGAGGACCACCCGGCCGACCTTGGTCGACAGGACGTAGGAGTCGCGGGGCTTGGCGGCCAGGACCTCGCCGAGCCGCTCCTCGGCGAGTCCGGCGCCGTAGAAGGGGGCGGTGTCGTAGAAGCGGACGCCGTGGTCCCAGGCGGCCTCGACGGTGGCGCGGGCCTCGTCGTCGGGGATCGCGCGGAACATGTTGCCGAGCGGGGCGGTCCCGAAGCCGAGCCGGCCGGGCAGGAGGTGCGTGAGAGACATGGAAGTGCCTTGCCTGTGTGGGGGGTGGGGGAGGTCGGGTCCTGCGAGAACACCTGACAGAAGAAGACATTACTTGCAGGCGCGCACTAATGCAAGAGCGGCATGAAGGCGCACGCGCCCTAATCTCCTCCGTCGCCGCGTGGGCCGCTCCCCGGGTGGCCGCTCATCGGGTGACCGCCGGGGGCACGGCTCGTTGCCGGAGCATCGACGAATACTTGCGGGAGGTGTGCGGTGGGCGGACAGCGGACGCGTACGGCTCGGGAACTGGTCCTGGGCCGGGCGGAGGACGTACGGAGGGCGGTCGAGGCACTCGGCGAGGGCGCCGCCGTGGCACACGGCTTCGGCAACTTCTACGCGATGACGGCCCGCGCCGACCGGGACGTCGTCGAGCGGATCAACCGGATCAAGGGCCGCCCGGCCGCCCAGGTCGGCAGCGTCACCACCGTCCGCGCCCGGGTGCGCTCGGTCTTCGACTGGACCCGCCTGCCGGACCAGCTGCCCCGCAGACAGATCGAGGACCTGATGGAGGAACTGTTCACGCTGGGACCGTTCGGCTTCCGCGGCGCCGCGGCGCCGCACGTCCCGCCGCACCTCACCACCGTCCAGGACGGCGTGAACACCGTGCAGTTGATCGGCCCCGGCTACCGCTGCCCCTCCAACGGCTTCCTCGACGAGGCGCTGGAGCGCACCGGCGGCGGCTTCCTCTCCATCACCTCGGTCAACCGCTCCCGCCATCTGACCGGCGCGGCCCACGAACCGGCCCACTGGCGGGCCGAGGGGGTGGCGGAGGACTTCGGCGCCGAGCCGGACGTCCGCCTCCTCGCCCACGAGGACGAGGCCGCCGCCCGCCGCCGGCACCCGCACCACGCGTCGACCTCGACCACGGTGCTGTCCTTCCACCGCACGGCCGGCCACGGCCGCTCGGGCCTCCCCGCCCTGGCCCTCGAACGCCACGGCTCCCTCTCCGCCGACCACACCCGCTCGATCGCCGCGAACCACGGCTTCGCCCTGGTGATCCACCCCCGAGCAGAACACCGTCTCCCGACCCGCACGTACGGGTCCTGAACGGGACGGCGGCGCCGGACAACGACGAAGCCCCAGGTCGCTGACCTGGGGCTTCGTAGAAGAGCGGATGACGGGAATCGAACCCGCGCTATAAGCTTGGGAAGCTCATGTTCTACCATTAAACTACATCCGCACAGCGGGCCGGTGAACGGTGCCGCATCGTTGCACACTGTACCCCATGGGCCACCCCCGGCGGAGCTTCGGGGGTTTCGTGGCGGAGTGCCGTCTGCGAGGTGTCCCGTTCATCCCCTAATGTGGCTTCCCGTCCACCGCATGTGTAGGGGAAGGGACTTGATGGGTCCTATGGAGCGCACCGTCGTCCGTTGTGCCGAAGGGCATGTGTTCAGTACCGCCTCGTTCCCGCTGCAGCAGCTCGGGGCCGGGCGGATCGGGCCGGGGCGGCTCATCCGGTGTCCGCGGTGTGCGCGGCTGCGGCACGCGGTACCGGTGGAGACCGGACGGCGCTGACCGGCGCCCGGGGCGCGGACGCCTGCCGATTGGGGCAGGTCCGCGCCCTCTGCGTATCGTGGGGGCGTGCTTCTCTCAGACAAGGACATCCGGGCCGAGATCGACGCCGGCCGGGTGCGCATCGACCCGTACGACGAATCCATGGTGCAGCCCTCGAGCATCGACGTGCGGCTCGACCGCTTCTTCCGGGTGTTCGAGAACCACCGCTACCCCCACATCGACCCCGCCGTCGAGCAGCTCGACCTGACCCGTGAGGTCGAGCCGGAGGGTGACGAGGCCTTCATCCTCCACCCCGGCGAGTTCGTGCTCGCCTCGACCTACGAGGTCATCACCCTCCCGGACGACATCGCGTCCCGTCTGGAGGGGAAGAGCTCCCTCGGGCGGCTCGGGCTCGTGACGCACTCGACCGCCGGTTTCATCGACCCGGGCTTCTCCGGGCACGTGACCCTGGAGCTGTCGAACCTCGCCACGCTGCCGATCAAGCTCTGGCCCGGTATGAAGATCGGGCAGCTGTGCATGTTCCGGCTGAGCTCGCCCGCCGAGTTCCCGTACGGGAGCGAGCGGTACGGCTCCCGGTACCAGGGCCAGCGGGGGCCGACGGCCTCCCGGTCCTTCATGAACTTCCATCGGACCCAGGTGTGAGGCGGTCGCAGGCATGAGTGAAGTACGCGAGAACCTGACGTACGAGGGATTCGGGCGGGCCGTCCGCGAGCTGGCGCAGACCATCGCCGACGACGGCTACGAGCCCGACATCGTGCTCTCCATCGCCCGGGGCGGCGTCTTCGTCGCCGGCGGCCTGGCCTACGCCCTGGACTGCAAGAACATCCACCTCGTGAACGTGGAGTTCTACACCGGCGTGGGCACCACCCTGGAGATGCCGGTCATGCTGGCGCCCGTCCCCGACGCAATCGACTTCAGCGACAAGAAGGTGCTGATCACCGACGACGTCGCCGACACCGGCAAGACCCTCAAGCTCGTCCACGACTTCTGCGTGGACCACGTCGCCGAGGTCCGCTCCGCCGTCGTCTACGAGAAGTCCCACTCCCTCGTGAAGTGCGAGTACGTGTGGAAGAAGACCGACGAGTGGATCAACTTCCCCTGGTCGGTCTTGCCTCCAGTAAGTAGGTCTGGTGAGGCGCCCAAGGCCAACAGGGAGGCTCTGTAGGTGAGTCGTGGGGCCGGGTACGTTCGCAGTGCCCGGCTGTTGTCACTCCCAACCGATATGCTTCTGCCGTCCACTTCCGGTCCATCTCGCTTCGGACCAAAGGGCCGAAGATCTTCGCTGTGCGAAGGTTGCACGACCGACAGGATGCGGACATGGCAGATCTGCGGAAGCCCGAGGATCAAGGAGAGCAGGACCGCGAACCGAGGAGAGGGCCTACCAAGGCTGAGATCCTCGTCGCAGTGCTCTCCGCGATCGCGGCGGTCGCAGGCTGTGTGGAGCAGCTGACGCGGTAGCGCGTCAAACGGAGGGCGGTGAACCGGACGATGTGGCGGGGCAGCAAAGCGGGCCCGGCCGTTGCGAAGTCGGCCGGACCCGCTTAACGACTCCACGCATGAGCCTGGCCCTGGTCTCCACACCGGGGTCAGGCTCCTCTGCTTGGAGCCAGTCTTCTGACCTGGTGTTTCTTGGCGATCTCAGTGAAAGTGTGAAAGCCAATTTCCTAGGTCTATAGCCCAGACTATAGCTTCCGGCCCTAGGTGGTACTAGCTGGTCCTGGCTGGCCCCGCCCCTCCTTGACCCACTCAGGTGATGCTGGCCGGCCTCCCCTGCCACATTCCTCCCCAGAGCTCCCATCCCGTCTGCCGTCGACCCACAACACCGTGGAGCAGGCGCGGTGCCGGGCGTCCAGGTGGAGCGCCCCACTGGACGAACGACCTGGACGCCCGGTGCCGTGTCTGCTCGGCTCTGCCTGGGTCGACGACAGACGGGATGGGAGCTCCCCACCTCCACACCCCACCGGCCGGTACCCGCGTACGGTCCCCTCCCATCCCGGAGTCGGAGCGCCCCCGCCGGAGGCATCGTTTTGAGCTGCACCCTCGTACCGCCTCGACCGCGTGGTGGTTCGTAACCCATCAACCCGAGCTGTCAGGCGTGCGGCCGGCGGCCGGGCTGGAGCGGGGCGGAGACAGGAGCGCAGGCCCGGGTGACGGGCCGCGCGCGCCGCGCTGTGCGCGGCGGGTGCCTTGATGAGGTAGAGAAACCTGTAACAGCTCCCCTTGGCCCTGCGACTACTCCGTGGTGAGTGCGTCGGCGATGGCCTGCATGTCCTCGGTGACGACATCGGCCTGCGCCTCGGTGAACTGGTCTACCTTGTGCGGCTTGTTGGCGTAGCCGATGACCGTTGCGCCTGCTGCGTGGGCTGCCTGGATGTCCGTGAGCGAGTCGCCAATCAAGGTGCAGCTCGTGACGTCGATGTGCATCTGCTCGGCTGCCGTGATGAGCGGGAACGGGTTCGGCTTCATCAGGTGCGGCTGCTCGGAGGGTCGACCCACAATCTTCGTGACGTACTCCTCCAGGCCGTGAAGCTCGAGGAAGACCCGCACGCACTCTGCGGAGTTGTTGCTCACCACGGCTACGCCTCGACCCGCCGATCGGGCTGCCTGGAGTGCTGCGGCTGCTCCTGGCGTCGGCTGGCCTGCCACGGCAACGGCTCGGACCTCGGCGGCCGTGAGAGCTTGCTCGATCATCTGGCCCAGTTCGGTGTCGGCCTCATGCGCGATGCGCAGGACCTCGATGGGGTCGTCCGTCTGAGAGGCCTTCGTGCCCGCGGCTTCATCCTCAGCTGAGAGGAGAGCGGTCAGCTCCCGCGCGATCTCGGGCGCCGGCAGCCCCGCGAACACGTCGCACACGGGTCCGTCGAAGTCGAAGAGGATGACTCGGGCGTTTGCCAGGGTCTCGGCGAGCGGTTCAGCGTGCGTCAAGGTCGAAGTCCCTTCCGATGGTCTCCCAGACGCTGTCGAACCACATCCGGGCCTGCTGGACCTGCTGGGCTCCGCCCGAGGACTCGCCGTCGTTGATCGAGTGATGGAAGAGGACAGTGTCTTTGCCCACGAGGTCGTAGATCTCGATCGTCTCGCCCTGGGCGACGACCTTGTTGGGGCGGATCGGGTAGTACCCGAAGAACGCGTCCTCGTTGTTCACTACGTAGAGCTTGAAGAACTGCGTTCCGCTGTGGACACGGACGCTGATCCTGGTCTCGGCGACCAGGCCGAGGTGCTCCAGCTCGGTGATGGCGTCCCGGATGCTGCGGGTGTAGCCGACCATGATGTCGTGCATGCGGTCGCGGAGCCGCTTGTCGTCGGCGCCGTCCTCCATGCGCACCGGCGCGGCCTGCGGCACGGACATGTCCGGGACGAGTATCCGCATGGTGATGCTCGACGGGGTGAGCCTGCCGATCCGGATCTTGTCGAGCGGCTCCTGAAGGGCCCCGTGCAGGGTCTCGCTGGAGAATCCGGCGAAGTCGATGGTGACGTGGTCCTTGGCGAAAGCCTGCTCCACGTACGGCCGCAGTCCCGCCGGCCTTTCGGTCCGGTTGCGCACGTAGACGCCGCTGCCCTTGCGGGAGACCACGAGCCCATCGTCTTCGAGGTCCCGTAGCGCCCGCTGGATCGTGGCCCGCGCGAACCCAAACAGCTCCGTCAGTTCCTTGTGGGACGGGAGCTTCTCGCCCGGCGCCAGCCGCCTCGTTCGGATGGCCGCGCTGAGGCTGCTGGCCACCTGCTCATAGGGGGAACGCTCGTCGTCTGGGTCGAGGGGTTCGGGGACAAAGGTCATGAGTCGATCGTAGGCGACCGGGCTAGGTCAGGACAGTCATGGCAGTCACGTCGTTGACATGGCTAGCCATCTCCCCTAACTTCGAGATGTGACCAACCGGGTTAGCCAAGTTGGTCATCTAGCCCCTTCCTGCTTCTCGAAGGAGAAAGCCATGCCGTCGTTCAAGGTGGACACGTCTACTGCCGTGGTGTTCGTGGCCACGGCTCCCATGCCGAAGCTCGTGAGCAAGCAGACCGGTGAGCGCGCGATGGACCGGGAGACCGGTGCCGGGCTGTCCACGGTGGGCCTGCTGATCTCGGACGAGGGGGAGGGCAACCTCTACCAGGTGACCGTCCCGGAGACCGGTCTCCCCGACGGGCTCGCGCCGGGCATGCCGGTCTCGGTCATCGGCCTCAAGGCCCGCGACTGGGAGAACACGTTCAACGGCCAGACCCGTCACGGCATCTCGTTCCGCGCGGTCGCGGTCACCCCGGTCGGGGTCTGACGATGACGGATCTGTCGACGTTATGGGAGGTCGGCCTCCCGCTCGCCGGGGCCGGTGGCGGCCTCGGGTACGCGAAGGTCCGTGCGCCGCGTGTGTTCTGGTCGCTGGCGGGTCTACCGGTGGCCACCGTGCGGTTCGCGGTGACGTACCGGTCGACGATGGACGTGTGCGGGCTGACGGTTCAGCCGTCCCGCCTGCGGGCGTTCATGGTCCGTAACGTCGCCCGCCGCCCCGACGTCCAGCCGGTTGCGCCGAAGGTCCGCCGGGTGCGGGCCTCCTCGACCGGCCTGCGGGTCACCCTCCGCCTTCCGGCCGGTCTGGAGCCTGCCGACGTGATGGCGGCCTCCGAGCGGCTGCGGCACGCCTGGGGCGTCCACTCCGTCCACGTGACGGAGACCAAGCCGGGGTTCGTCGAACTGAGGATGACCGGCTACAACGTCCTGCGGCAGGTGAAGATGCCCCGGAGCATCCCGGTCGGCCCGATGTCCGTGCCGGTCGCGTTGCGGGAGGACGGCACCGCGTTCGTCCGCGACTACCTCAAGGTCCCGCACGCGCTGACCCTCGGGGCGAATCAGTCGGGCAAGTCGATGTATCAGCGCAACCTGATCGCAGGACTCGCCCGGCTCCGGGTCGCCCTGGTCGGTATCGACTGCAAGCGGGGTGTCGAGCAGCAGCGATACGCGCCCCGCCTGTCCGGGCTCGCGATCACGCCCGAGGAAGCGTCGGGGCTGTTGGACGCGCTGGTGGAGGAGATGGAGGACCGGTTCGACCTGCTGAGCGACCACGGCGCCGCCGACGTGTGGGAACTCCCTGATGCCGTCCGCCCTGTGCCGGTCGTGCTCCTGGTGGACGAGGTAGCGGAGTTGTTCCTCGTGGCGACGAAGAAGGATGAGGAACGGCGGGACCGGATGGTCACGCAGTTGATCCGGCTTGGGCAGATGGCTCGCGCGGCCGGCATGTTCCTGGAGGTGTGCGGGCAGCGGTTCGGCTCCGACCTCGGCAAGGGCGCCACCGCACTGCGGGCCCAGCTCACCGGACGCGTAGTGCACCGGGTCAACGACAAGCAGACCGCCGAAATGGGCCTGGGCGACATCGCCCCGGACGCGGTCGTCGCCGTGACGTCGATCCCGCCCGACCTGCCCGGCCTCGCAGTGGCCGGTGACACCTCCGGCGGCTGGTCCCGCATCCGCACCCCCGAGCTGAGCGCATCCGAAGCGGCCGCTATCTGCGCCGAGCACGCGCACCTCACCCCGGACGTCCCGCGCCTCCATTCGTACAAACCTGCGATCCCCGCCCCTGTCGGCCTTTCCGGGCCTGCCCCCCTGGTGAAGCCGATCCCGGCGACGAGCTGACACCTGTATTCCCTCGGTTGGCGTGACCGTCTTACGCCAGGTCCCTACCCGACCCATGCCTGAAAGGAGGTGACCTCGTGTTCCGTGCCCTCCGCCTCGACCCTGTACTCATCCAGGCCGTCATCGCCGGTGCCCTGTCCTTCGCCCACCTGCACGACCTGGCGGCTGCGGCCGGGCAGGACGGATGGAAGGCCTGGGCCTACCCGGTCTCCGTCGACCTGCTGCTGGTCGCTGCCTGGCGCCGGATGCGCAAGAACAGCGGCAACCGCGATGCCTGGCTCTGGTTCGCCATCGCCCTCATCGCATCGCTCGGCGCGAACGTCGCCACTGCCGGACTCCTTGACATGAACGACGTCCCCGACTGGCTGCGGATCCTCGTTGCCGGATGGCCCGCCCTCGCCTTCCTCGGCGGCACCCTCCTCGCCCACGCACCCACCCCCGAGCCCGAAGTGGCCTCGGATCCCGCAGCCGAGCCTGACCACGAAGCCGCCGTACAGGACCTGGTCGTGGAGCGTGTCCCGGAACCGGCTCCCGAACTGCCGCCGGCCGAACCTGCCTCGCAGGAACCGCCGTCGACACCCGAGACCATGCCGGAGCCCGCCACCCCGGCGCCTGCGGCATCCGTGCCTCCCGCGCTGCTCGACCACGCCCGGAAGATCGCGGACGCCCATCACGCCCAGACCGGTGCCCCGATCGACGCGGTCACCCTCCGCGCCCGCCTCGGCATCCCGGCACCGCTGGCCGACTCCATCGCCCTCCAACTCGCCTGACCAGACAGGAGGTAAGACCCATGCGCCCGAACCGCTTCCAGCACGTGATCCGCATCGGTCCGGTGCAGGTCGGCACCCATCGCGACGGCCGGGGCCGGACCAAGCACACCGCCGTGTGCACCGCCCCGCGCTGCGACTTCTCCGCCGACTACAACACCCGCGCCGCCGCCGAACTCGCCGCCCGCACCCACCGCTGCAACCCCCGCTGACCCGAAGGAGACCCGTCTCGTGGACGTCCCGCTCTGGCTCGCCCTGATCGTCGTCGGCGGCCTCGGCATCAAGCTCATCCGCCCGCCCTGGTGGCTCGTCGCCGTCCTCCTCCTTGGCGGCTACCTCCTCGCCGACAGCCTCCTCGCCCCCGTCATCGACACCACGATCAAGTAGGGAGAACCGCCATGCTCCAGCCCCGCATCCCGGTCAACCCGCTCCCCACCGGTCACACCATCCCGCTCACCCAGCCCACCCCCTTGACCGACACCGAGCCGACCCAGACCACCGGCCCGGTTCCGGTCGCCCCGGCCCGGACCACGGTCCAGCTCACCCCGGGCAGCGCGCTCGCCCTCGCCGCCGGCGGTGGCGCCGTCGTCCTGGTCGTCGGCACGGTCCTGGTCTCCATGCTCCTCGCGGTCGCCATCACCGGCGTGTCCGTCGCCTTGATCGCCGTCGTCCTGCGCCTGGTCGTCCGCGACATGCAGAAGGGCCGGTGACCCCCGTGGACACGCAGACGATCGCCGCGGCTGGCTTACCCGCCCTCGGCTGGGCCCTGCACGGCGGTCTGCTCTGGCGCCGCCTGGCCACCGCCCGCCGCGACCCCCTCACCGGCCTCCACACCCGCTCGGGGTGGACCACCCGCGCCGAGCACATGCTGGCCAAGCATGCGAACGCGCTCGTGCTCCTGGTCGACCTGGACGACTTCAAGGCCATCAACGACACCCACGGCCACGCCGCCGGAGACGCCGTCCTCACCGCCACCGCGGAGCGTCTGGCCGAGTGGTGCGGACGTCACGGGATCGCCGCCCGCCTCGGCGGAGACGAGTTCGCGGCCGTCGTCACCGACCCCGGCCACACCGCCGGCCTCTACGCCCTCCGGATCACCCTCGACGAGCCGGTCCACCACCACGGTCACGTCCTGCCGGTCTCGGCCTCCGTCGGCCGCTGCCACCGCGACCAGCTCCCGGTCCCGACCCTCACCGACGCTCTCTCGGCCGCCGACGCGGCGATGTACGCATCCAAGGGCCACGGCAGGCGCAACAACTCACGCTAAGCGGCCCCCGGAGCGGCCTCTGTCGCCAAACTTCCGCCGCCCCGGGCGCCTTCAACCCCTCCCAGATCCAACGGACCCGAAAGGGAAGCCTCATGATGCCCCAGACCCCGCCCGTCCGCGTCTGCTCCCACTGCGACGGCTTCCCCGTCGTCCACATCACCACCGGCATCACGCCGGACGGGCAGCGCCGCACCCTCGCCGCCACCTGCCCCGCCTGCAAGGGCACCGGCACCCGCACCGCCCCGGCCGCCCTCGCCCGCGTGGGGAAGTGACCGCGTTGACCGACTCCGCCACTGCGGCGGGCCTGGACCCGGCCACCCTGAGCGATCTGCTCCGGCTGGCCGGGTCTCCCGGCTTCGACCGCCTCACCGAACAGCTCCGCCGCACCGGCGGCTGCACCGCCCCCATCCGCCTCACCGGCGGCACCAAGCTTCTCGATCCCGCCACCAAGACCGTGCTCCACGCCTACAACACCGACGCCGAACCCGGCGGAGTCCTTCGCGTCGCCTGCGGCAACCGACGCGCCTCCCGCTGCCCCTCTTGCGCCTGGACCTACGCAGGCGACACCTACCACCTGATCCGTGCTGGACTCGTTGGCAACCTGGACAAGGGCACCCCGGAGACGATTCGCGATCACCCCCGGGTCTTCGCCACCCTCACCGCCCCCTCCTTCGGCCCGGTCCACAACCGGCCCGGCGCCCGGTCCTGCCGCTGCGGGACCCTGCACCAGGAGGACGCGCCCGAACTCGGCACCCCGCTCGACCCGGCCACGTACGACTACGCGGGCGCCGTCCTCTGGAACAACCACGCCTCCGAGCTGTGGCGGTACTTCACGATCTACCTGCGCCGGGAGATTGCCGCCCGCGCCGGCCTCACCCAGAAAGCCGCCCGCGAACAGTCCCGCGTCTCCTTCGGCAAGGTCGCCGAGTACCAGAAACGCGGCGCCGTCCACTTCCACGCCGTCATCCGCTTCGACGGCCCTGACGGACCGCATACCCCGCCCCCGGCCTGGGCCACCCTCGACCTCCTCACCGACGCCATCCACGCCGCCGCTGCCCGCGTCCAAGTGGTTGTCCCGGCGGCCCCCGCGTACGGCGTCGGCCAGGAGCTCACGCTCACGTGGGGCACCCAGCTCGATGTGCAGCCCATCGGCGCCTTCGGCCAGGGCGAGGACCTCACCGAACAGGCCGTCGCCGCCTACGTCGCCAAGTACGCCACCAAAGCCGCCGAGACGACCGGCTCTGTGGACCACCGCATCGGCAACAAGGAAGCCCTGATCCTCCTCAACGTCCCCGACCACCCCCGGCGCCTGATGGAAGCCTGCATGGACCTCGATCCGGCCTACCCCGACCGGCGCTTGCGCGCCTGGGCTCACATGCTCGGGTTCCGCGGCCACTTCTCCACCAAATCCCGCGCCTACTCCACCACCCTCGGCGCCTTACGCCAGGTCCGCGCCGAGTACCGCGCAGCACAGCAACGCACCGCCCTCGGCCTGCCCGACCCCGACGACGACCCGGAGTCCACCCTCCTCGTCGTCGCCCACTGGACCTACGCCGGCCACGGCACCACCCCCGGGGAGTCCTGGCTCGCCGCCAACATCCGCCGCGACATCCAGCACAACCGCGAGATCGCCCGGGAAGGCTGTGAAGGGGGAGAGTCGGATGCCACCGAGTGCTGACCCCAAGGAGCGTCCCAAGGTCATGTCCACCGAAGAGTGGCTGCGGAAGCACCTGCGGCGGGCACCCGTTCGGGATGAGGAGTGGGTGCGCCGTGCTCGCCTGCTCCAGGGGCGCCCGTAGGGCTACCGCCAGACAGGTTCGATCAGCGAGGGATTAAAGATCCGACTGCCTCGGCCCGCTGGATGGACCATCACGGCTGTGAGGCTGTGCAACACGATCTCCTGCTGACGCTCGACTGGAAGATCGAAGAATTCGGTCAACGACAGCTCACTCGCCCCGTCTTGGGCCTCGGCCTGCCTCTGCTTCTTGAAGAATCGCGCCCGTGCCAACGTGAGTTCGTCGCGCTCCCGCTCCTTCGCGGGGAGGAGCTGGAGCAGGGTGGACACGCTGATCTGCTTGGACTTCTCCGCATCCAAGAGCTGGCCAATGTCCGTCCGGACTGCTTCCAACTCCGCTTCCCCCGGCCACTGCTGATCGATCGGGACTCCTCGCGCGGCCGCCTTCTCGCGCTGCTCTTCGAGGACGAGTTCCGCGATCAGCTTGTCCACGGGCTCACCAGTACGCCCGACCTTGCCGCATCCGCCGTTGACCACCGAGCACTGATACGTGAACTTGGCGGCCTTCGAACCGGGCTTCCATCGGGCGTTGACCTGTCCCCGGATCTTGGTCTTGCACAGGCCGCAGCGCGCGATGCCTGAGAGCAGGTACTTCCGGGCCAGGGACTTTCCCGGCCTCTGCTGCTTCCGCTCGGCGATGGTCGCGCACACCGCCTCCCACTCCGCGATGGTGTTGATCGGCTCCCACTCGCCCTTGACGGGCTCCCCGTCATCGCCGGTCAGGACCTCGCCGTGGTAGGTCCGGTAGCCGACCAATCGCGGGTTGGTCAGGATGTGCTCGACGTGGTGGTGAGCCATGCGCTTCGTGCCCATGCGAGGGTTGCCCAGCCCCTGTTCCTGCCAGCGGGTGCGGATCGTGCCGATGCGAACCCCGGCCAAGATCTCCTGTTGAGCTTCGCGAATCGCTCGCGCGGCATCCGGGTCGACCTTCGTCCGTTCGTCCTTGCGCCAACCGTACGGCGCCGGCCCCCCGCTGTCCTTGCCCTGCTGGGCCAACTCCAGGTGCTTGCGCTTCGTGCGGCGAGACGCGTCGTGCGACGCCTTGTTGGCGAACGCAACCATGATCCGTGCCATCGTCCGCCCGTCCGGCGTCCCGAGGTTCACGTCGTTGGTGACGGTGGCGAACTCCGACTTCGGCCGCTCGTCGAAGATCTCGATGAGCCGCTCCAGGTCGCGCGGTTGTCGGGCAAGCCGGTCCAGGTCGTACGCGACGACGCCGTCGATCAGGCCGACACGCAGGTCTTTCAGTATCAGCTCGAACTCGTCGCGCACGACGTTCCGCTTGAACGCTGAGACGTCGTTGTCCTCGTAGACCTTCACAACCTGCCATGACCTGAGGTCGGCCAGTCGCTCGCAGTCCTGCTGCTGCCGGGCAACCCCGAGCGCGTCACCCTCGTCGTCCCGAGAGATTCGGGTGTAGATCCCCACCTTGCGCGCCACGATGTACGTGCCTCCCCCTGCGTCTTAGAGCACAGCAAGGCTACTACCGTCATTGAGTCAAGTAAGCCTGGTCGGTCGAGCCGCCCGTCGTCAAGCGCGAGGGCCAGGTCCTCGACGCCTGACCCCGTGCGGCCCGCGCGCCGCGCCCGTACGCGAGGAGGCCCCCACCGCACCCGGTGGGGGCCTCCTCGCGTTCCGTGGGCCCGGCCGTCAGAGCGTGCCGAGCTTGATCAGGCTCAGCAGGGCCACCAGCTGGATCGCCGACGCGCCGAGCGCCTTCGGCCACGGCAGGTCGTGCGAGCGGCTCACCATCATCGTGAAGAGCGCCCCGGCCGCCAGCCAGGTCAGCCAGCCGATCACCTGCACCAGGCCGTTCTCGCCGCCCAGGAAGAGCGCGAAGACGAGCCGCGGCGCGTCCGTGATCGACATGATCAGCATGGACAGGCCGACCGTCGGCTGCCACGCCCCGTCGCCGCCCAGCTGGCGCGCCAGCGTGTGCGTCACCGAGCCCAGGATCAGTCCGCCGACGACGAAGCCGAGGGCCGTCATCAGGACGTACGGGATGGCCGTCGACAGGGTCGCGTTGATCGCCTCGTCGCGCGCCTTGTCGAAGCCGAAGATCGCGAGGAGCCCGTAGAGGAAGGTGACGATCAGCGCGGGGCCCCACACGGCGTGGTCGCGCATCCGGAGGAACGTGTCCGCCGGACGCAGCACGATGCCGCTCAGGAGCGCCTTCCAGGGCAGCCGGGGGCCCGTGGGGACGGGCGCGGCACCGGCGTGGTGGGTCGCGGCGTCGCCGTACGGGTAGGGGTCGTCGACGCTGAACATCTGGGTGTGGCCCGGGTTGTTCGCCGTCGCCGCGTGCGGGTGCTGCGGCTGGCCGTAGGGGTCGCCGAAGTACTCGGGCTCGCCGTAGGGCTGCTGCCCCTGGTGCCCGTGGGGTCCTTGGCGTCCCTGCTGCCCCTGCTGCCCTTGCGGTGGCTGCTGTTGCCACTGCTGCTGCGGGTGCGGCGGCGGGGCCGCGTTGTACCCGTACGGCGCCTGCTGCGGTTGATTGTGCGGGGGGCGGTTGTCCCGGCCGCGTCCGTTCCTGAATCCAGCCACGTCGTCGAACGTACCCGCTTCCGCCGTCCGGGCGCTCCCCGGACCGGTCCTTGCCACTGAGCTGTGACATCCCCTAGGGGGCCCGCCGGGGGTGTCGCGCCGGTCGGGCCGGGCCCCGCGCGGTGTGACACGGCCGGCGGACAGACGCGCGGTCACTGTTACAAATCCGACGTATCGCCTCAATGTCGGACTCGTAGCTTCGGAGACGTCAGCGAGTCGAGCAAGGAGTCCCTCCGATGCGTGTCACCCGTCGTTCCGCCCGTACCGCAGCCGTCGCCACCGGGGCCGTCGCCGCCCTCCTCCTGCCGGCCGCGGGAGCCTTCGCCGCCGGCCCCGCCCCCGACGGGCCCGCCGCGGACGCGACCCCCGCCGCCACCGCCGGGACCGGTGCCGCCTCGGCCGACGCCGCCTCGGCCGACGCCGCCTCGGCCGGCGGCGACCAGTCGGTCTTCTGGCGGAACGTCGACCTCGCCGACGGTTCGCTCGCGCGGGTCTACCAGGACGGCCCGGGCCGCTTCTCCGCCGAGGTCTACGCCGGCGGCTCCCTGATCGACACCCTCGTCAGCACCGGCGGCAGGCCCGCGTACGGGCAGCACAACGGCCTCCACGTCGTCCTCCGGCCCGACGGCACCGTCCGCTCCTGGATCGAGACCGCGCCGAAGCCGGACCCGACGCCCACGCCGAAGCCCACCCCCAAGCCGGACCCGAAGCCCACCCCCAAGCCGGACCCGAAGCCCGCTCCCAAGCCCGCGCCGGACCAGCGGAAGCACACGGCGCGGCAGGCCGACGCCAGGGGCGTGCTCCCCGACGCCAAGGTCACCCTCCCCGCCGGGGACGTCGCCCGGTTCTTCACCGGCACGGGCCGCCCCCACGTCGAGCTCACCGGGAAGGACGGCCGCCGCCTCGGCACCCTCGACGCCGGACACCCGACCGCCGTCCACCACGGCTGGACGTACCGGCTCGTCGACGACGGCCGGCACCACTACCGGCTCGCCGCGATCGACACCCCCCGCCAGGGCGCCGGCAGCTGGGTCTACGACCTCCGGGGCAGCCTCGTCGGGAAGTACGTCGCCACGAAGGCCTGACCGGGCCGGCCCGACGCACGACGCCCCGCACACGGAGAGGGCCGCCCCGCGCTTCACGCGCGGGGCGGCCCTCTCTCACGCACCGGGTGGTGCTACTTCGCCGGCTCCGGCTCCGGCTTCTCGGCGGGCTCCGGCTCCGGGTCCACCGGGGTCTTCACCGACTCCAGGAGCAGCTGCGCCACGTCGACGACCGTCACGGACTCCTTGGCCTTGCCGTCGTTCTTCTTGCCGTTGACCGAGTCGGTCAGCATGACCAGGCAGAACGGGCAGGCGGTGGAGACGATGTCCGGGTTGAGGGACAGGGCCTCCTCGACGCGCTCGTTGTTGATGCGCTTGCCGATGCGCTCCTCCATCCACATCCGGGCACCGCCGGCGCCGCAGCAGAAGCCGCGCTCCTTGTGGCGGTGCATCTCCTGCTGGCGCAGGCCGGGGACGGCGGACATGATCTCGCGCGGCGGCGTGTAGACCTTGTTGTGACGGCCCAGGTAGCACGGGTCGTGGTAGGTGATGAGGCCCTCGACCGGGGTCACCGGGACCAGCCTGCCCTCGTCGATGAGGTGCTGGAGCAGCTGGGTGTGGTGGATGACCTCGTACTCGCCGCCGAGCTGCGGGTACTCGTTGGCGATGGTGTTGAAGCAGTGCGGGCAGGTGGAGACGATCTTCTTCGCCGACTTGGGCTTCTTCGTCGACTCGTCCACGCCCCCGTCCTCGTCGAGGGACTCGCCGAACGCCATGTTCAGCATCGCGACGTTCTCCTGCGCGAGCTGCTGGAACAGCGGCTCGTTGCCGAGGCGGCGGGGGGAGTCACCGGTGCACTTCTCGTCGCCGCCCATGATCGCGAACTTGACGCCCGCCATGTGCAGGAGCTCCGCGAAGGCCTTGGTGGTCTTCTTGGCCCGGTCCTCCAGGGCGCCGGCGCAGCCGACCCAGTACAGGTAGTCGAACTCGGAGAGGTCCTCGACGTCCTTCCCGACGATCGGGACCTCGAAGTCGACCTCCTTGGTCCACTCGACGCGCTGCTTCTTGGCCAGGCCCCAGGGGTTGCCCTTCTTCTCCAGGTTCTTGAGCATCGTGCCCGCCTCGGACGGGAACGCGGACTCGATCATGACCTGGTAGCGGCGCATGTCGACGATGTGGTCGATGTGCTCGATGTCGACCGGGCACTGCTCGACGCAGGCGCCGCAGGTGGTGCAGGACCACAGGACGTCGGGGTCGATGACGCCGTTCTCCTCGGCGGTGCCGATGAGGGGGCGCTCGGCCTCGGCGATCGCGGCGGCGGGGACGTCCTTGAGCTGCTCCTCGGTCGCCTTCTCGTTGCCCTCCATGTCCTTGCCGCCACCGGCGAGCAGGTACGGCGCCTTGGCGTGCGCGTGGTCGCGCAGCGACATGATGAGGAGCTTGGGGGAGAGGGGCTTGCCGGTGTTCCAGGCGGGGCACTGCGACTGGCAGCGGCCGCACTCGGTGCAGGTGGAGAAGTCGAGGATGCCCTTCCAGGAGAACTGCTCGACCTGGGAGACGCCGAAGACGGCGTCCTCGGCCGGGTCCTCCCAGTCGATCTCCTTGCCGGCCGTCGTCATCGGCTGGAGCGCGCCGAGGGCGGTGGAGCCGTCGGCGTTCCGCTTGAACCAGATGTTCGGGAAGCCGAGGAAGCGGTGCCAGGCGACGCCCATGTTGGTGTTGAGCGAGACGACGATCATCCAGATGAACGAGGTGCTGATCTTCACCATGGCGGTGAAGTAGATGAGCGTCTGGAGGGTCGGGACGCTCAGGCCCTTGAAGGCCAGGACCAGGGGGTACGAGGCGAAGTACGCGGCCTCGTAGTGCTCGACGTGGTGGATCGCGCCTTCGAGGCCGCGCAGCACGTAGATGGCGAGGCCGATGGTGAGGATGACGTACTCGACGAAGTACGCCTGGCCCGCCTTGGAGCCGGCGAAGCGGGACTTGCGTCCGGCCCGGCCCGGGAGGCTCAGCAGGCGGATGACGATCAGCACGGCGATGCCGAGGATGGTCATCACGCCGATGAACTCGATGTACAGCTCGAACGGGAGGAAGCCGCCGATGACCGGCAGCGTCCAGTCGGCCTGGAAGAGCTGGCCGAAGGCCTGGGCCAGGGTGGGCGGCAGGGTGAGGAAGCCGACGGCGACGAACCAGTGGGCGAAGCCGACGATGCCCCAGCGGTTCATGCGCGTGTGGCCGAGGAACTCCCGGACGAGCGTCACGCTGCGCTGGTACGGGTTGTCGGTACGGCTCCCGGCCGGGACCGGCTGTCCGAGCTTGAAGTACGAGACGAACTGGCCGACGGCGCGAGCGAGCAGGGCAACGCCGACCACGGTCAGCGTCAGCGACACAATGATCGCGGCGAGTTGCATGACGGGCTCCTCGGGCGGGCCCGCTCAGTGCCTGAGCCGAGCCTACTAAGCGGTAACTTATCTAGTCCGTGCTGAGATTACCCGTTCGGGGCCTCGTGATGCAGCGGCGCTCGCGGTGATCTGTGTCGCTCAGGCAAACCTTGCCGCGCGCCGTCTGCGGACTGCTGGAAGCGTACGCGCCAGGATCCGCAGGTCCATCCCCAGCCAGTGGTGGTCCACGTAGTGGAGGTCGAGCAGCTCCCGCTCCTCCCACGGGAGGTCCGAGCGTCCGCTGATCTGCCAGGGTCCGGTGAGCCCCGGGCGGACGGAGAGCCGGCGGCGCCCCTCGCCCGCGCACTCGCGGTGCGACGGCGACAGGGGGCAGGGCCCGACGAGCGACATCCGCCCCTCGACGACGTGCAGCAGCAGGGGCAGGGCGGCCAGTGGGCCGCGGGTGCGGAAGGTCAGCATCGTGAAGGGGTGCCCCTCCAGGCCGGCCACCGTGCGCCGGCGCAGCACGCCCCGGCCCGGGGTCGCCGAGCCGAGGGCGACCGAGAGGGCGACGGCGGCGAGGAGCGGGGAGAGCGCGAGCAGGAGGGCGAGCCCGCCCATGAGGTCGAACGTGCGCTTGGCCGTCATTCCCACACCCTTCCGAGGGACCGTGTGAGCATCATGGGATATTCGTGGGATATGCCTGCTTTGCCCGGCAAGGGGCATCCGGACTCTCTCACGCGCTCCCCGTCCCGACCCGGGATCGACGCGCCCCCGCCCCCGTATGAGTGAGATAAAGGGCGAGAAATTGAGCCCCCTCCGCTCAGGTCTGTTGACGCGATCGGCGTCGTCGTGCATCCTTGAGTCAGATCCACTCAAGTACGTCAGCTGGAGGAATCGAAATGGCACGTGCGGTCGGCATCGACCTGGGCACGACTAACTCCGTCGTCAGCGTTCTGGAAGGCGGCGAGCCCACCGTCATCACCAACGCCGAGGGCGCCAGGACCACGCCGTCCGTCGTCGCCTTCGCGAAGAACGGCGAGGTGCTCGTCGGCGAGGTGGCCAAGCGTCAGGCCGTCACCAACGTCGACAGGACCATCCGGTCGGTCAAGCGCCACATGGGCACCGACTGGAAGATCGAGATCGACGGCAAGAACTTCAACCCGCAGCAGATGAGCGCCTTCATCCTGCAGAAGCTCAAGCGCGACGCCGAGGCCTACCTGGGCGAGAAGGTCGTCGACGCGGTCATCACCGTGCCGGCGTACTTCAACGACTCGGAGCGCCAGGCCACCAAGGAGGCCGGTGAGATCGCGGGCCTCAACGTCCTGCGCATCGTCAACGAGCCCACCGCGGCCGCCCTCGCGTACGGCCTCGACAAGGACGACCAGACGATCCTCGTCTTCGACCTCGGTGGCGGCACCTTCGACGTGTCCCTCCTGGAGATCGGCGACGGCGTCGTCGAGGTGAAGGCCACCAACGGTGACAACCACCTCGGTGGCGACGACTGGGACCAGCGCGTCGTCGACTACCTGGTGACGCAGTTCCAGAACGGCCACGGCGTGGACCTGGCCAAGGACAAGATGGCTCTCCAGCGTCTCCGCGAGGCCGCGGAGAAGGCGAAGATCGAGCTCTCGTCCTCGACCGAGACCTCCATCAACCTGCCGTACATCACGGCCTCCGCCGAGGGCCCGCTGCACCTGGACGAGAAGCTCACCCGGGCCCAGTTCCAGCAGCTGACCTCGGACCTGCTCGACCGCTGCAAGGTGCCGTTCCACAACGTCATCAAGGACGCGGGGATCAACCTCTCCGAGATCGACCACGTCGTCCTCGTCGGCGGTTCGACCCGTATGCCGGCCGTCGCCGAGCTCGTCAAGGAGCTGACCGGCGGTCAGGACGCCAACAAGGGCGTCAACCCGGACGAGGTCGTCGCCATCGGCGCCGCGCTCCAGGCCGGTGTCCTCAAGGGTGAGGTCAAGGACGTCCTGCTCCTCGACGTGACCCCGCTGTCCCTCGGCATCGAGACCAAGGGCGGCATCATGACCAAGCTCATCGAGCGCAACACCACGATCCCGACCAAGCGGTCCGAGATCTTCACGACGGCCGAGGACAACCAGCCGTCCGTGCAGATCCAGGTCTACCAGGGCGAGCGCGAGATCGCGGCGTACAACAAGAAGCTCGGCATGTTCGAGCTGACCGGTCTGCCGCCGGCGCCCCGCGGCGTCCCGCAGATCGAGGTCGCCTTCGACATCGACGCCAACGGCATCATGCACGTGACCGCGAAGGACCTCGGCACGGGCAAGGAGCAGAAGATGACCGTCACCGGCGGCTCCTCGCTGCCGAAGGACGAGGTCGACCGCATGCGCCAGGAGGCCGAGCAGTACGCGGACGAGGACCACCGCCGCCGCGAGGCCGCCGAGTCCCGCAACCAGGGCGAGCAGCTCGTCTACCAGACGGAGAAGTTCCTCAAGGACAACGAGGACAAGGTCCCCGGCGACGTCAAGGCCGAGGTCGAGGCCGCGCTCGGCGAGCTGAAGGAGAAGCTCAAGGGCGAGGACACCGCCGAGATCCGCACCGCCACCGAGAAGGTCGCGGCCGTCTCGCAGAAGCTCGGCCAGGCGCTCTACGCCGACGCCCAGGGCGCGCAGGCCGCGGGCGGCGACGCCGGCGCCGGCCAGCAGGCCCCGGCCGACGACGACGTCGTCGACGCCGAGATCGTCGACGAGGACAAGCCGAAGGGCGGCGCTGCCTGATGTCGGAGGAGACCCCGGGCTTCGAGGAGAAGCCCGAAGTCCCCGCCGACGGCACGCCCGAGGAGCCCGAGACCGCCGCCTCCGCCGACAAGGCGGAGGGGGCGGCCCCGGCCGGGGACACGACTGACGTGGCTCTGCTGGCGCAGCTGGACCAGGCCCGCAAGGCGCTCGAGGAGCGCACCGCGGACCTCCAGCGGCTCCAGGCCGAGTACCAGAACTACCGCCGCCGCGTGGAGCGGGACCGGGTCACGGTCAAGGAGATCGCCGTCGCGAGCCTCCTGAGCGACCTGCTCCCGGTGCTCGACGACGTCGGCCGGGCCCGGGACCACGGCGAGCTCGTGGGCGGGTTCAAGTCGGTGGCCGAATCGCTGGAGACCGTCGTCGCCAAGATGGGTCTGCAGCAGTTCGGCAAGGAGGGCGAGCCCTTCGACCCGACGATCCACGAGGCCCTGATGCACTCGTACGCGCCGGACGTCACCGAGACGACGTGCGTGGCGATCCTGCAGCCGGGGTACCGGATCGGCGAGCGGACCATCCGGCCCGCCCGCGTGGCCGTCGCCGAGCCCCAGCCGGGCGCGGCACCGGCCAAGGACGACGCGAAGTCGTCCACGGACGAGGAGAGCGGTGCCCCCGAGGAGGGGTAGCGCGACCGGCCGCACAGCGGTGACAGACCCCGGAGCAGTCCGGAAGGAGGGACGTCGATGAGCACGAAGGACTTCGTCGAGAAGGACTACTACAAGGTTCTCGGCGTCCCCAAGGACGCCACCGAGGCCGAGATCAAGAAGGCGTACCGGAAGCTCGCCCGCGAGAACCACCCGGACGCCAACAAGAACGACGCCAAGGCCGAGGAGCGCTTCAAGGAGATCTCCGAGGCGAACGACATCCTCGGCGACCCCAAGAAGCGCAAGGAGTACGACGAGGCCCGCGCCCTCTTCGGGAACGGCGGCTTCCGGGCCGGCGGTCCCGGGGCGGGCGGCTCGTTCAACTTCGACCTGGGCGACCTCTTCGGAGGCACCCAGGGCGGCGCGGGCGGGGGCTTCGGCGGCGGTGGCGGCGGCATCGGGGACGTCTTCGGCGGCCTGTTCAACCGCGGCGGCGGCGCGGGTGCCCGCACCCAGCCCCGGCGCGGCCAGGACATCGAGTCCGAGGTGACGCTCAGCTTCACCGAGGCCATCGAGGGCGCGACCGTACCGCTGCGGATGTCCAGCCAGCAGCCGTGCACGGCGTGTTCGGGCACCGGCGACAAGAACGGCACCCCCCGGGTGTGCCCGACCTGCGTCGGCACCGGACAGGTCTCGCGCGGCAGCGGCGGCGGCTTCTCGCTCACCGACCCCTGCGTGGACTGCAAGGGCCGCGGCCTGATCGCCGAGAACCCCTGCGAGGTCTGCAAGGGCAGCGGCCGGGCCAAGTCCTCCCGCACCATGCAGGTCCGCATCCCGGCCGGTGTCTCCGACAACCAGAAGATCCGGCTGCGCGGCAAGGGGGCGCCGGGCGAGCGCGGCGGGCAGAACGGCGACCTGTACGTCGTGGTGCACGTCGACTCCCACCCGGTGTTCGGCCGCAAGGACGACAACCTCACCGTCACGGTGCCGGTCTCCTTCACGGAGGCGGCGCTCGGCGGCGAGATCAAGGTGCCGACCCTCGGCGGCCCCGCGGTCACCCTCAAGCTGCCCGCGGGCACGCCCAACGGCCGGACCATGCGCGCCCGCGGCAAGGGCGCGGTCCGCAAGGACGGCACCCGCGGCGACCTCCTCGTGACGGTCGAGGTCGCGGTGCCGAAGGAGCTGGACGACAAGGCACGGGACGCCCTGGAGACCTATCGCGAGGCGACCGCCTCCGACGATCCGCGGGCGGAGCTGTTCCAGGCAGCGAAGGGAGCGTGACCCGGTGGACGGGCGCCGACGCAATCCGTACGAGCTGACCGACGAGTCGCCGGTGTACGTCATCTCGGTGGCGGCCCAGCTCTCCGGTCTGCATCCGCAGACCCTCCGTCAGTACGACCGCCTCGGTCTGGTCTCCCCGGACCGCACGGCGGGCCGTGGCCGGCGCTACTCGGCCCGTGACATCGAGCTGCTCCGGCAGGTGCAGCAGCTGTCGCAGGACGAGGGCATCAACCTGGCCGGGATCAAGCGCATCATCGAGCTGGAGAACCAGGTCGCGGCGCTGCAGAGCCGGATCGCGGAGCTGTCGGCGGCCGTCGACGGCGCGGCGGCGGCGATGCGGCAGCGCGAGGCCCAGGTGCACGCCTCGTACCGGCGCGACCTGGTGCCGTACCAGGACGTGCAGCAGGCGAGCGCCCTGGTCGTCTGGCGCCCCAAGCGCGGCGAGTAGCCCCCGGCACCGTCTGAGGCCCCCTCCACAGCCGTGGAGGGGGCCTCAGACGTTCTCGGGGCCTCGCACGAGGACGGCCCCGCCGGGGCTACGGGATGAGCTCCGCCACGATGTCGCCGACGGTCTCCCACCAGGGCGACGCTCCCGTGCCGAACGCGGCGGCGAGGGCGGTGCCGACGGCGTGGTCGAGCGGGGTCGGGGCGGCGGCCGGGTCCCAGTCGGGGTACACCGTGCCGTCCCCCTTGGACTCCAGTGTCCCGAGCGCCTTCCCGTTCCGGGTGAACCGGCTGTCCACGTACGAGCTGGGGACGAGCCGGTAGCGGAGGCCGTCCACGCGGACGTCCACCCGGTAGGAGCGGCGCAGCAGCCGCGCGCGGGCCGGCTTGACGACGGCGGGTTCCCCGGCCACCGTCAGGGCGAGCAGGGCGGGCTTGCGGGTGCCGATCGGCGTATGGGTGTCCGGGCGGGTCCCGGGGGCCCGTACGAGCTCCACGGTGGGCAGGTCGTGCCCGGAGACGCGGAGGGTCCCGGCGGGCCCGTCGAGGTCGATCTGTACGTACACGGTGGTGAGTTGTCCCGTTCGACGCTGGTCAGGTGTCTGGTGGTCAGGTGTCTCCCTCGAGGATGCCCGACTGCGCGATCAGGTAGCCGAGCTGGGCCCGGCTGCCGCTGCCGAGGGCGGCGGCGAGTTTGGCGATGTGGGCGCGGCAGGTGCGCACGTTCATGCCGAGGCGGCGGGCGATGGCCTCGTCCACGTGGCCCTCGACGAGGAGTTTGGCGATCGAGCGCTGGACGCCGCCGATGCCGTCCACGGAGGGGCTGTAGGGGATCTCGTCCTCCCAGGGCACCCCGTGCAGCCAGAACTGGTCGAAGACGCCGACGAGGTACTGCACGAGGCCCTCGTGGCGGAGTTCGAGGGCGACCTGGCGGTCGCTGCGCGCGGGCACGAACGCGACCTTGCGGTCGACGATGATCAGTCGGTCGACGATCTCCTCGAGGGTGCGCAGTTCGAGCCCGTACGGCGCGACGCGTTCGACGTAGGCCAGGGTGGCGGGATGGTGCCGTGCGGTGTGCTGGTAGAGCGTCCGCATCCGGACCCCGCGGTCGAGCAGCGGTTCCATGCGGCGGAGGGCCGCTTCGAGGGTCTCGGGGCGGCGGCCGCTGCCGGGCTGGATGGTGAGGAGTTCCTCGGTGCACTCGTTGATCGCGCGGTCGAGCGCGGCGTTGATGACGCTGAGGCCTTCGAGGACCGTGATGGCCTGGGTGCCGGTGGGGTCCTGGGTGTGGATCGCCATGAACGGCTCGAAAGCGTCCGCGAGGGCCAGCGCGTGCTGGCGCCGGACCTGTATCTCCTGCTCGATGGGGTGCACGAGCTGGTTCAGGGCGATCGAGGGCGGCACGGGACGCAGGCACTCGCTGTCGTCCGGGTCCGGGTGCAGGAGGGAGAGTTCCCTCAGGCAGGGGGCGGCTTCGGCGTCCGCACGGGCTATCCGGCCGGTGCGGAGGGCACTCGCATAGAGCTCCTTGCCCACGTCGCATAGTTCACCGTGACTGTGCTTATGAACGGACTCGTCGCATTCTCGCCTCATTTGCACCCCCCTCAGGGTCATGAATTACAGGAACATGATGCCCGGGTTGGCTGGTGGAAAGGGTCGGGAGTGAGCCATCGTCTTACTCGCGGGGGGGAGGTAGTGATCAAAAGAGGTGGAGATCGGCCATGACCAGGATGGTTCGTGCACTTAGCGCCATAGCCGTTGCGGCGGCTGCTCTCGGCGCACTCGCCGTCGGCGAGCCCTCGTGGGAGAGCACCCCGGCGCACTCCGTGGCAGGGCCGGACGAGCCCTCGTGGGAGAGCACCCCGGCGCACGAGGTGGTCGCGGGACCCGGCGAACCCTCGTGGGAGAGCTCTCCCCGGGACGTCGTGCTCGCTGCTCCTTACGAGCCGTCCTGGGAGATCGGTTCGAGGGGCGCGGGGGCGTGACCGTGCCGCCGGACGACCCCAGGTTCCGCCGGGAGATGGCTTCGGCCTACCGGTCCGGGTGGCACTTCGTCGACCTCGCCACGGCCATCCCCCACCGTGGCGACGCGCTGAAGATCACCCTCTTCGGAGAGCCGATCGTGGTGGCACGGGAGCAGGACGAGGACGTCCGCGCCTACCGCTGCCTCCGCCGTCCCCGCGGCGCCCCACAGCCCATCCGCTGTGCCATCCGGTACGGCATGATCTTCGTCAACCTCGACCAGCGGGACCACCAGCTGATCGAACCCGAGACCATCACCGCCACCCCCCGCAGTGCCTGAGCGATTCCCCCGTCGTTGTAGATCGCTCCGGCACTTCCCCCACACAGCGGCGCCATCGCGGACCTGAAACGCGATGGCGCCGCTGTGCTGCCCCCGTACGGTCGGGGCCTCTCTCAGGCGCGCCCCATCGCCCGGGTCAGGGTGATCTCGACGACCACCCGGTCCGGGTTCTCGGCCGGCGTGCGCCCGTAGCGCTCCGCGTAGCGCGCCACCGCGTCCGCGACCACCTCGGGCTCGGTGCGGATGCGCGCGACGCCCTCCAGGGTGGCCCAGCGCCCCTTGTCGACCTGGCAGACCGCGACCCGCGCGCCCGCGGCGCCCGCCGCCAGCACGTTCGCCACCTTCCGGCTGTGCCGATTGGTGATGACCCGCGCGAGACCGCCCTCGGGGTCGTAGGTGACGCCCACCGCCACGACGTGCGGGGTGCCGTTCGGGCGCGGGGTGGTCAGGGTGCACATGTGGTACTCGCGCCAGAAGCTGAGGTACGAGTCGGAGGGGTTCCTCGGGTCGGTCGCCATGCACGGAACGTACCGGGGGCGGAGCTCCCTCCGACACCTTGAGCGGAATCGACTCAACTTTGTGTACGCTAGAAGAGTCATAAAGGGAGAGGACCCCGAACGATCCAGGAGGAGCACCGCACGTGGACGCCGAACTGACCAACCGGAGCCGGGACGCGATCAACGCGGCCAGCAGCCGCGCCGTGTCCCTCGGGCATGCCGACCTGACCCCCGCGCACCTGCTGCTCGCGCTGCTGACCGGTCAGGACAACGAGAACATCACCGACCTGCTCGCCGCGGTCGAGGCCGACCAGGCGGTCGTGCGGGCCGGCGCGGAGCGGCTGCTCGCCGCCCTGCCCAGCGTCACCGGGTCCACGGTCGCGCCCCCGCAGCCCAGCCGCGAGTTCCTCGCCGTCATCGCCGACGCCGACCGGCAGGCCAAGGAGCTCGGCGACGACTACCTGTCCACCGAGCACCTCCTCGTCGCGATCGCGGCCAAGGGCGGCCAGGCCGGTGAGATCCTCGACGCGCAGGGCGCGAGCGCTTCGAAGCTGCTCGACGCGTTCGAGAAGAGCAGGGGAGGACGCCGGGTGACCACACCCGACCCGGAGGGGCAGTACAAGGCGCTGGAGAAGTTCGGCACGGACTTCACCGCCGCCGCGCGCGAGGGCAAGCTGGACCCGGTCATCGGCCGCGACCACGAGATCCGCCGCGTCGTGCAGGTGCTGTCCCGCCGCACCAAGAACAACCCGGTCCTCATCGGCGAGCCCGGCGTCGGCAAGACCGCCGTCGTCGAGGGCCTCGCGCAGCGGATCGTGAAGGGCGACGTGCCCGAGTCCCTCAAGAACAAGCGGCTGGTCTCGCTCGACCTCGGCGCCATGGTCGCCGGCGCGAAGTACCGCGGCGAGTTCGAGGAGCGGCTGAAGACCGTGCTCTCCGAGATCAAGGCGAGCGACGGCCAGATCATCACCTTCATCGACGAGCTGCACACGGTCGTCGGCGCGGGCGCCGGCGGCGACTCCGCCATGGACGCGGGCAACATGCTCAAGCCCATGCTGGCCCGCGGCGAGCTCCGCATGGTCGGCGCGACCACCCTCGACGAGTACCGCGAGCGGATCGAGAAGGACCCCGCCCTGGAGCGCCGCTTCCAGCAGGTGCTGGTCGCCGAGCCCACCGTCGAGGACACCATCGCGATCCTCCGCGGGCTCAAGGGCCGGTACGAGGCCCACCACAAGGTGCAGATCAACGACTCCGCGCTGGTGGCCGCCGCGACCCTCTCCGACCGCTACATCACCTCCCGCTTCCTCCCCGACAAGGCGATCGACCTCGTCGACGAGGCCGCGAGCCGGCTCCGCATGGAGATCGACTCCTCGCCGGTCGAGATCGACGAGCTCCAGCGCTCGGTCGACCGGCTCCGCATGGAGGAGCTGGCCCTCAAGAACGAGACCGACGCGGGGAGCAGGCAGCGCCTGGAGAAGCTGCGGCGCGACCTCGCCGACCGCGAGGAGGAGCTGCGCGGCCTCACCGCCCGCTGGGAGAAGGAGAAGCAGTCCCTCAACCGGGTGGGCGAGCTCAAGGAGCGCCTGGACGACACCCGCGGCCGCGCCGAGCGCGCCCAGCGGGACGGCGACTTCGACACCGCCTCCAAGCTGCTCTACGGGGAGATCCCGGCCCTGGAGCGGGAGCTGGCGGAGGCGAGCGAGGCCGAGGCGCAGCAGGAGTCCTCGAAGGACACCATGGTCAAGGAGGAGGTCGGGCCCGACGACATCGCGGACGTGGTCGGCTCCTGGACCGGCATCCCGGCGGGCCGCCTCCTGGAGGGCGAGACGCAGAAGCTGCTGCGCATGGAGGACGAGCTCGGCCGGCGCCTGATCGGCCAGTCCGAGGCCGTCCAGGCCGTCTCCGACGCCGTCCGCCGCACCCGCGCGGGCATCGCCGACCCCGACCGCCCCACCGGCTCCTTCCTCTTCCTCGGCCCCACGGGCGTCGGCAAGACGGAGCTGGCGAAGGCGCTCGCGGACTTCCTCTTCGACGACGAGCGGGCCATGATCCGCATCGACATGTCGGAGTACGGCGAGAAGCACAGCGTCGCCCGGCTGGTCGGCGCGCCCCCCGGCTACGTGGGGTACGAGGAGGGCGGCCAGCTCACGGAGGCGGTCCGCCGCCGCCCGTACAGCGTGGTCCTGCTCGACGAGGTGGAGAAGGCGCACCCGGAGGTCTTCGACGTCCTGCTCCAGGTCCTGGACGACGGCCGGCTCACCGACGGGCAGGGCAGGACGGTGGACTTCCGCAACACCATCCTGATCCTGACCTCGAACCTGGGCAGCCAGTACCTGGTCGACCCGGCGACCCCGGCGGACGTGAAGAAGCAGCAGGTCCTGGACGTGGTCCGGGCGAGCTTCAAGCCGGAGTTCCTCAACCGCCTCGACGACCTCGTCGTCTTCTCGGCCCTCGACCGGGCGGAGCTGGGCCGGATCGCCCGGCTCCAGATCGACCGCCTCGCCCGGCGGCTCGCCGACCGGCGGCTCACCCTGGAGGTCTCCCCGGAGGCGCTGGAGTGGCTCGCCGAGGAGGGCAACGACCCGGCGTACGGCGCCCGGCCGCTGCGCCGTCTCATCCAGACGGCGATCGGCGACCGGCTCGCCAGGGAGATCCTCGCGGGCGAGATCCGGGACGGCGACACCGTCCGGGTGGACCGCGTCGAGGACGGCCTGATCGTGGGGGCGGCGCAGTAGCCCGGGGGCGTACGGGGGCGGCGCGCCGTCCCGGTACGCGGTCCGGGACCGCCGTCTCCTCCCCCGGGGGGCCGGATCTTGTCAGCCCGCAGCGGATCGCGGGAGGCGGGACTTGCCACGTACCGCCCGGCATGGGGGAGGATGGCGAGCATCCGTACGAAGGGAAATACACGGTGAGCATCGACCCGTCCTCGATTCCGAATTTCGGGGGCCAGCCCCAGCCTCAGGCCGCAGGACCGGCGGGCCCCGTCGTCCCCGACCAGGACCTCGTCAAGCAGCTCCTCGAGCAGATGGAACTGAAGTACGTCATCGACGACGAGGGTGACCTCGCCGCGCCGTGGGAGGAATTCCGCACGTACTTCATGTTCCGCGGCGAGGACGAGCAGCAGGTCTTCTCGGTCCGGACGTTCTACGACCGTCCGCACTCGGCCGACGACCGCGCCAAGATCCTCGACGCGATCGACGACTGGAACCGCCGCACCCTGTGGCCGAAGGTCTACACCCACCTGCACGAGGAGGAGGACGGCTCCGCCACCCTCCGCCTCATCGGCGAGGCCCAGATGCTGATCGGCACCGGCGTCGCCCTGGAGCACTTCGTGTCCTCCACGGTGAGCTGGGTCCGCGCCTCGATCGAGTTCGACAAGTGGATCGTCGAGCAGTTCGGCCTGGAGTCCCCCGAGGACAAGGCCGGCGACGAGGAGGCCTGAGCCTCCCCCACCGCACCACCGGAGCCCGGCCCCCTTCACGGGGGCCGGGCTTTCGCGTGTCCGGGTGCGCGGCCCGGGCTCAGCCCAGGCGCTTCAGGCGGGAGACGGCCTCCTCCAGGACCTCGGTCCGCTTGCAGAAGGCGAAGCGGACGAAGGGAGCGCCGGCCTCGCGGTGGTCGTAGAAGACGGCGTTCGGGATGGCGACGACGCCGGCGCGCTCGGGCAGCGAGCGGCAGAAGGCGAAGCCGTCCTCGGCGCCGAGGGGGCGGATGTCGGTGGTGACGAAGTAGGTGCCGGCGGGCTTGTAGACCGCGAAGCCGGCCTGGGCGAGGCCCTCGCCGAGCAGGTCCCGCTTGGCGGAGAGCTCGGCGCGGAGGGTGTCGAAGTAGGAGGCGGGGAGGCGCAGCGCCTCGGCGATCGCGTACTGGAACGGGCCGGACGAGACGTAGGTGAGGAACTGCTTCGAGGAGCGGACCGCCGAGGTCAGCTCGGCGCTCGCGGTGATCCAGCCGACCTTCCAGCCGGTGAAGGAGAACGTCTTGCCGGCCGAGCCGATGGTGACCGTGCGCTCCCGCATGCCCGGCAGGCTCGCGATCGGCACGTGCTCGGCGTCGTCGAAGACCAGGTGCTCGTACACCTCGTCGGTGACGACGAGCAGGTCCCGCTCGACGGCGAGCTCGGCGACGGCCGTCAGTTCGGCCCGGGTGAGGACGGTGCCGGTGGGGTTGTGCGGGGTGTTGAGCAGGACCAGCCGGGTCCGGTCGGTGACGGCGGCCCGCAGTTCGTCGAGGTCCAGGACGTACGCGCCCTCGTGCGGACGGAGGGTGACCGGGACCCGGGTGCCGCCGGCCATGGCGATGCAGGCGGCGTACGAGTCGTAGTACGGCTCCAGGGCGACGACCTCGTCGCCCGGCTCGACGAGGGCGAGCAGCGACGCCGCGATCGCCTCGGTGGCGCCCGCGGTCACGAGCACCTCGGTGTCCGGGTCGTACCCGAGGCCGTACCGGTCCCGCTGGTGGTCGGCGATCGCCGACCGCAGCTCGGGGACGCCGGGGCCGGGCGGGTACTGGTTGCCGCGGCCGTCCCGCAGCGCGCGGACCGCCGCCTCCCGGATCTCCTCGGGGCCGTCGGTGTCGGGAAAGCCCTGGCCGAGGTTGATCGCCCCGGTCCTGGCGGCGAGCGCGGACATCTCGGCGAAGATCGTCGTCCCGAACTCGGCGAGGCGGCGGTTGAGCGGCGGTCGTGTCATGACGGCCATCCTGCGGCGAAGCTCTGGAGTTCCTCAAGTGCGCTTTGACGGGGTGTCGGGACGGGAATCCCCCTCGCACAACCGAACGGGGGTAGTACAGATGGAATTCTTCATCGTCATGGGGGTCCTGGTCGTCGCGGCGGTCGTCATGGCCGTGCGGGGCGGTCTCGGCGGCGGGAGCGGTCGGTCGCGGTCGCGGTCCCGGTCGCGCGGACGGCGTGCCGGGGCGAGCGGCGGCGGCGCCTGGGTGGACGGCGGTTCCGGCGGGCACGGCTGCGGCGGGGGTTCCAGCTCCTGCGGCGGCGGCTCGTCCAGCTGCGGGGGCGGCGGCGGCTGCGGCGGCGGCAGCTGAGCGTGGACCCGGCGACGGGCCGGGCAGCGGGTGGCCGGTCGGTCGTCACCAGGACCCGGGGCGCCCGCGCGGCGCCCCGGCGGCTCCGCAGGCGTCTGGCACGTGACGTGGGCAAGCGGCCGGTACCCGTCGACCGGTTCTGTTTGAACAAGTGAACTGTGGGCTCCCCGAAGGGGTTGGAAAACACAGCAAGTTGGGTAAAAACGCTGCGAGTCGTCCGGGTCCGTGGTTCTCTCGCTCCTGACAGAGACAGCCCTCGGACCGTGTGTGGACCCGAGCCTGCGATTCCCCACTTCCGTGGATTCTCCGGGGCGCCCCCGGCCCACCCGTCAAACCGTGTTTGCGGAGCCGACCCATGCTCACCACCCTGAAGACCTCCTACACCGACACCCGCGCGGCCGACCTCGCCTGGGCCCTCGGGCGCGAGCCGCTTCCCGCCCTGGCCGTGCTCGACCTCGAACTCACGGGCGCAAAACTGCAGTTGAGGCTGCTCGGTGCCTCTCATCAGGTGCTCCTGGAAGAGGACGGCGGCAGCTGCTCGGAGACGGTGGCCTGCATGCCCGGCAGCAGCACCCCGCTGCCGCTCGGCGTCTCCAAGCGCGTCGGCGGATGGGAGTACGAGTTCGCCGCCCGCGTCGAGACGCTCTCGCACGGCTCCTTCGCGGGCCGTGCGCAGGAGCTGCTGGCGCTCGTCGCCGACCATCCGCAGGGGCTGGCGGGGACCTTTCCCGGCTCCCCGCACGCCTTCACGGCGATGCTGGCGCAGCGCCACGAGGGCCAGGTGCGCTGGCGGACCTGGCACGCCTACCCGCAGGAGGGGCAGTTGGTGGTGACCAGGACGCGTATCGGCGTACGTATGCCCGCAACGCTCTGATACGCCCTCTCGGCGCCCCAGATCCACTCGTGTGGGTGACAGGGGGCATCCGGGTCGTGACGTAGCGTTACGGTCATGATCGAGCCGACCGTGACCATGCCACCCAAGGAGGTGCGGCGGGCGCCCGCGCGGCGGCCCGATCCACCGGGCGGAACGGTCCGGTTCCCGGTGCTCGCGGTGGTCTTCGTCTGCGCCGCCTGCGGCCTGGTCTACGAGCTCGAACTGGTCGCCCTCGCCTCCTACCTGATCGGCGACTCGGTCACCCAGGCCTCCGTGGTGCTCTCCGTCATGGTCTTCGCCATGGGGGTGGGATCGCTCCTCGCCAAGGCGCTGCGCTGCCGCGCCGCCGTGGGCTTCGGCCTGGTCGAGGCCGGTCTCGCGCTGGTCGGCGGCACCTCGGCGATGGTGCTGTACGCGGCCTTCGCCTGGTTCGGCGAGTCGCGGTACGTCCTCGTGGCGTTCTCCCTCGCCATCGGGGTGCTCGTCGGGGCGGAGATCCCGCTCCTCATGTCGCTCATACAGCGGGGCGACCGCTCGGGCCGGTCCGGGCGGAAGGCCTCGCTCGGCGAGCAGGACGACGCCGCCGGGACGGTCGCCGACCTCTTCGCCGCCGACTACGTGGGGGCGCTCGTCGGCGGCCTCGCCTTCCCCTTCCTGCTGCTGCCCTGGCTGGGCCAGCTCACCGGCGCCCTGGTCACCGGCGCGGTCAACGCGGTGGCGGGCGGCGGCCTCGTCCTCTGGGTGTTCCGCCGCGACCTGACCGCCCGCTCCCGGGCGCTGCTCGTCGCGGTGAACGTGGCGGTGCTCGCGGTCCTCGCCACCGCGACCGTGCTCGTCGACGACTTCGAGCAGGCCGCCCGCCGCGCGGTGTACGGGGAGAGGGTGCGGGTCGCCGTCCACACCGACCTCCAGGAGATCGTCGTGACGGGGAGTCCGGAGGGCCCGCCCGACCTGTTCCTCGACGGGCGCCTGCGGGTCGCCGGCCGGGACGAGTACCGCTACCACGAGGCCCTGGTCCACCCCGCGATGAACGGCGGCCACGGCCGCGTGCTGATCGTCGGCGGCGGGGACGGCATGGCCGCCCGCGAGGTCCTGCGCTACCCCGGCGTCCGCTCCGTCACCGTCGTCGAGCTCGACCCCGGGGTCGTCCGCCTCGCCCGGACGGACCCGGCGCTCGCCGGGCTGAACGCCCAGGCGTTCCGCGACCCGCGCGTCCGGGTGGTCCACGCGGACGCCTTCCACTGGCTCCGGGGCGCCACCGGCCGTCTGCAGGAACGGTACGACGTGGTGATCTCCGATCTGCCCGACCCCGGGATCACCCCCAGCGCCAAGCTGTACGCGCAGGAGTTCTACGGGCTCGTCGCCCAGGTCCTCACGCCCACCGGGCGGTTCGCCGTGCACGCGGGCTCCGTCGCCGACCGGCCCCGCACCTACTGGACCGTGGACGCCACCCTGCGGGCCGCGGGCTTCGCGACCCGCCCCTACAGCGCGAGCGGCCGCACCCCGGGCTTCGCCGCCGGACCCGACCGCGCCGACCGGACCGCCGCCACGGGGCGGGGGCCCGGCGACTGGGGCTTCCTGCTGGCCGCGCCGGGCGGCGGCCGCCCGCCCGCCCTCGGCCTCGCCCCCGACGCGCCGCGGCTGCGTTCGCTCGGCGAGGACACCCTGGCGGCCGCGGCCCGCCGCGCCGAGCGCGCGCGGGGGACCGCCCTGCCCCCGTCGACGCTGGTCCACCCGCGGTACGGAGGCTGAAGGTTTCGGCAGGAGGAGCCGCCGGGGCGGGGCGGGCGTCCCGGCGGCCGGGCGGCGCGGACGCCGGGATCCGCGCCGAACGGGCGACGCCGCCGTCCCGTCTGAGTAGGCTCGGCTTCCATGGAGCATGAGGTGTTCGTCCCGGTCCCGGCCGAGGTTCTGCGTGCGACGCTCAGGGACCCGGCCCGGGTGGTGCGCTGCGTGCCCGGCCTCCAGCGGGACGCCGGCGCGGCCGCGGCGCCGGCCGAGGGGGCGGCCCAGGAGGAGGGCGCGCTCACCGGCCGGCTCAAGGTGCGGGTCGGCGGCCACACCATCACCTACCGGGGCGCCCTGCGGATCGTCGAGCGGGACGACGCGATCACGTACGAGGGGCAGGGGGCCGAGGCCCGCGGCAAGGGCACGGCGGAGCTGTCGCTCACCGTCGTCCTCACTCCGGTGGCCGAGGGGACCCGGCTGACCTTCACCGGCGCTCTGACGGCGGGCGGCCGGCTCGCCGAGGTGACGGAGGAGGACCGGGCCGCGGCGGGCGCCAAGCTTCTCGGCAGGTTCGTGGCGGGGCTGGAGACGGCGGCGGCGGAGCAGGACGCGGCGGGACGGCCGAGCGACGGCACCGCCGCCGAGGGCCGTGGCGCCGGAGCCGACGCCCGCGCCGATGCCGGAGCTGGAGCCGACGCCGACTCCACCTCCGTCGACGGCACCGACTCCGACGCCGTCGTCGCGTTCGACTCCGCCGCCGACGAGAACGACGACGGGATCGACGACGGGATCGACGACGGGGCCGAGGAGCCGCGCCGGGGTTCGGTCTTCGACGCGCCCGTCCCGCCGCCCTCCCTCGACCCGGTCCTCGGCGGGGACTTCGGCGACACGCCCATCGAGTTCCCCGCTCCGCAGCCCGCCGCCGAGGCCGCCCACGCCCGTCGGACCATGATCGGACGGAGCGCCGAGGAGGTCGACCACGCGCCGCCGCGCGGCCGGTACGCCCCCGTGCCCGCACCGCAGGCGTCGAGCGCCGGCGCCACCCTGCGCTGGGTCGCCCCGGCCGCGGCCCTCGCCCTCGCCTCCGCCGTGGTCGTCGGCCGCGCCCTGCGCCGACGCCGCTGACACGATTAGGGTCGGGGCGTGAGCATGCAGACGCGACTGACGGCGGGCGACGCCGAGTTGACCATCACCCCCGAGAACGGCTGCCGGATCGAGAGCCTGCGCATCGGCGGCATCGAGTTGCTGCGCCAGGGCGAGCGGTTCGGGGCCTTCCCGATGGTGCCCTGGTGCGGACGGACCGAGAACGGCCGCTTCCGCAACGGGGCCACCAGCCACCAGCTGCCGGTCAACGCACCCCCGCACGCCATCCACGGCACCGTCCGTGACCTCGCCTGGAAGACCGCGCGGGTCTCCGCGACCGAGGCGGTCCTCACCTGCGACCTCGGCGACCCGTGGCCGTACAAGGGCAAGGTCACCCAGGTCTTCGAGCTGACCGAGGACGCCCTCACCCTGCGCTTCGGCGTGGAGACCTACGACGACTCCTTCCCGGCCCAGGCGGGCTGGCACCCCTGGTTCCTGCGCAACCTCGGCCGGGGCGGCCGGGACGCGGTGCTCGACTTCGCGCCCGCCTGGCAGGAGGAGCGCGGGGACGACCACCTCCCGACCGGCCGCCGGATCGACCCCGTGCCCGGCCCCTGGGACGACTGCTTCGGCATGCCCGGAGGCGTCGACGCCACCCTCACCTGGCCGGAGGAGCTGGAGCTGAAGGTCACCAGCCGCGCCGAGTGGGTCGTGATCTACGACGAGCAGGAGGAGGCCGTCTGCGTCGAGCCGCAGTCCGGCCCGCCCAACGGGCTCAACACCCTCCCCCGCCTGGTCACCCCGATCGACCCCCTGGAGGTCGAGAGCACCTGGCGCTGGCGCCGCCTCTGAGCGGCGGCCTTTAAGCTCGGGGCATGACTGACGTACGCGCTGAGCTGCTCCAGCAGATCAAGGACAAGGCCGTGGTGCACGGCAAGGTGACCCTCTCCTCGGGTCTGGAAGCCGACTACTACATCGACCTGCGCCGGATCACGCTGGACGGCGAGGCCGCGCCGCTGGTGGGTCAGGTCATGCTCGACCTGACGGCCGACCTGGACTTCGACTGCGTGGGCGGTCTGACCCTGGGCGCCGACCCGGTGGCGACCTCGATGCTGCACGCCTCGGCCGCGCGCGGGCAGCGCCTCGACGCCTTCGTGGTGCGGAAGGCGCAGAAGGCGCACGGCATGCAGCGCCGCATCGAGGGCGCCGACGTCAAGGGCCGTCGCTGCCTGGTCGTCGAGGACACCTCGACGACCGGCGGTTCGCCGCTGACCGCCGTGGAGGCCGTCCGTGAGGCCGGCGGCGAGGTCGTCGCCGTGGCGACGATCGTCGACCGGGGCGCCGCGGAGGCCATCGCCGGGGCGGGCCTGGCCTACCTCACGGGCTACCAGCTGGCCGATCTCGACCTGGCGTAACCGCCGCGAAGTCGTGACTTAGGTCCCGGACGATGGTGATTGCCGTCCTGACCTGCGTTTTTACCAAGGGGCGGGGTGTTTCACGTGAAACACCCCGCCCCTTGGCGTGCCGGGCCCGTGGGAGCCCGGGGGAGAGTCTGGAAGGATGGGCGTCGACGATGACGTCGCCCCCAGGTCAGGGACAGCAACGCACACACCCCGCACATCACAAGGAGCGGACGAATGCCCATCGCAACCCCCGAGGTCTACAACGAGATGCTCGACCGGGCGAAGGCAGGCAAGTTCGCCTACCCGGCCATCAACGTGACTTCGTCCCAGACCCTGCACGCCGCCCTGCGCGGTTTCGCTGAGGCCGAGAGCGACGGCATCATCCAGATCTCGACCGGCGGAGCCGAGTTCCTGGGCGGCCAGTACAACAAGGACATGGTCACGGGCGCCGTTGCCCTGGCCGAGTTCGCGCACATCGTCGCCGCGAAGTACGACATCACGGTCGCGCTGCACACCGACCACTGCCCGAAGGACAAGCTGGACGGCTATGTCCGTCCGCTGCTCGACGTCTCCGCCGAGCGCGTCGCCCGCGGCGAGAACCCGCTGTTCCAGTCGCACATGTGGGACGGCTCCGCCGAGACCCTCGCCGACAACCTGGCCATCGGCCAGGAGCTGCTCGCGAAGGCCGCCGCCGCCAAGATCATCCTTGAGGTCGAGATCACCCCGACCGGCGGCGAGGAGGACGGCGTCAGCCACGAGATCAACGACGAGCTGTACACCACCGTCGACGACGCCCTCCGCACCGCCGAGGCCCTGGGCCTGGGCGAGAAGGGCCGCTACCTGCTCGCCGCCTCCTTCGGCAACGTGCACGGCGTCTACAAGCCGGGCAACGTCGTCCTCCGCCCGGAGCTCCTCAAGGACCTCCAGGCCGGCGTCGCCGAGAAGTACGGCAAGGCCTCCCCGTTCGACTTCGTCTTCCACGGCGGCTCGGGCTCCACGGCCGAGGAGATCGCGACCGCCCTGGAGAACGGCGTCGTGAAGATGAACCTCGACACCGACACCCAGTACGCCTTCACGCGTCCGGTGGCGAACCACATGTTCAAGAACTACGACGGTGTCCTGAAGGTCGACGGCGAGGTCGGCATCAAGTCCACCTACGACCCCCGCACCTGGGGCAAGCTGGCCGAGGCCGGCATGGCCGTCCGCGTGACCGAGGCGTGCGCTGCGCTGCGCTCGACCGGCACCAAGCTCAAGTAAGCGCCGAGTCAGGCGTTGGACGAGCGGCCCGGTACCCCCGCCCTGGTGCGGGGGTGCCGGGCCCTCGGCATGTCGGGAGGAGAGGGATGTCCGGAGGAGAGGCAGCGGTGACGACGTACGACTTCGACCGGGAGACGCACCGGCAGGGGACCTGGTCCGTCCAGTGGGACGGGATCGCGGACCGCTTCGGCGTCCCCGACCTGCTCCCCTTCACCATCTCCGACATGGACTTCGCCTCTCCGCCCGAGGTCCTCGCGGCTCTGCGCGAGCGCGTCGACCACGGTGTCTTCGGCTACACCGACTGGCGGCTCGGCGAGTTCCGCGAGGCGATACGCCACTGGTACGCGACCCGGTACGCCGCCGCGATCGACCCGGACTCCCTGGTGTACGCGCCGTCGGTGCTCAACCAGCTCTCCCAGCTGCTCCGGATGTGGACCGAGCCCGGCGACGGCGTGGTCGTCCACACCCCCACCTACGACGGCTTCCGCAAGGCCGTGACCGGCCTCGGGCGCGAGCTGCGCGGTGTCCCGGTCGGCGACACCGAGGCGCTGGAACGGGAGCTGGCCCGGCCGGACAGCACCATGCTGCTGCTCTGCTCCCCGCACAATCCGACCGGCCGGGTGTGGACGGAGGACGAGCTCAGGGAGTTCGCCGCGCTCGCCGAGCGCCACGGCGCGGCCGTCGTCAGCGACGAGATCCACGCCGACCTCACCGTCGAGGGCCTGCGGCACGTCCCGTGGACCCGGATCGCCGAGCGGGGCCGGGGCCGCCGCTGGGCGCTGATCACCTCGGGCACCAAGGCCTTCAACTTCCCCGCGCTCTCGGGCTCGTACGGGATCATCGGCGACCCCGACGAACGCGAGGCCTTCGTCCGGCGCATGGAGACCGGGGAGGGGCTCGCCTCCCCCGCGGTGCTCTCGCTGACCGCGCACATCGCCGCCTACCGGCAGGGCGCGGCCTGGCTGGACGCACTGCGGGCCTATGTGGCGGGCACGATGAGCACGGTCCGGGAGCAGCTCGCCGACGGCCTTCCCGGAGTCGACTGGGCGCCTCCGCAGGCGGGCTACCTCGCCTGGATCGACCTGCGGCCCCTCGGCATCGAGGAGACCCGGCTGCAGGAGGAGCTGATCAGAGTCGAGAAGGTCGCGATCATGCCGGGCGGGGTGTACGGCACGCCCGGCTTCGTCCGGCTGAACGTGGGCTGCCCGCGGGCGAAGGCCGAGCGGGGCGTGGCCGCGCTGGTCCGGGCGGCGGGACGGCTGCGTACCGCCTGACGCGGACGCCGGCGGCCGAGGGGGCGGGTCGAGCCGGGTACGGAGCGCCGCCCGCCGCGCGGGGCGGCCCGCGGTCGCGTACGGCCCGCCGCGGAGGCCGGGTGCCGCCCCGTGCGGGCGGGCCGCCCCGCGCGGATGCGCGCACCGGGGTGCAGGCGGCCGTCTCCGCGAGGACGATGGCTGGCATGGGCGTGCGCGATGTGCGGATGGCATCGGGGGCCGGGAGATGGATCGTGTTCACGACCGTCCTCGGCTCCGGCATGGCGCTGCTCGACTCCACCGTCGTCAACGTGGCCCTGCCGCACATCGGTGCCGATCTCGATGCCGACCTGGCCGTCCTCCAGTGGACGGTGAACGCCTACATGCTCACCCTGGCGGGTCTGATCCTGCTCGGCGGATCGCTGGGCGACCGGTTCGGCCGGCGCCGGGTCTTCGTGATCGGCGTCGTGTGGTTCGCGCTCGCCTCGCTCCTGTGCGGGCTGGCCCCGAACGCCGGGGTGCTCATCGCCGCCCGCGCCCTCCAGGGCGTGGGCGGGGCGCTGCTGACCCCCGGGTCCCTGGCGCTGATCCAGGCGAGCTTCCACGAGGACGACCGGGCCAGGGCGGTCGGGCTGTGGTCCGGCTTCGGCGGCGTGGGGGCGGCGATCGGGCCGTTCGTCGGCGGCTGGCTGGTGGACGGGCCGGGCTGGCGGTGGGTCTTCCTGCTGAACGTGCCGCTCGCCGCGCTCTGCGTCCCGGTGGCGCTGCGGCACGTCCCCGAATCGCGCGACGAGACCGCGCACGGGCGCTTCGACGTGCTCGGCGCGGTGCTCGGCGCCGCGGCCCTCGCGCTCGTGACCTATGCGCTGATCGGCGAGGCCTGGTGGGCCGGGGCGGCCGGGGTCCTCGTCGGCGCCTGGTTCGTGGTCGTGGAGCGGCGGCGCGGCGAGCGCGCGATGGTGCCGCCGTCGATCTTCGCGTCGCGGATGTTCACCGCGGTCAACCTGGTCACGCTGTGCGTGTACGCCGCGTTCGGCGGCTTCTTCTTCCTGGCCGCGCTCCAGCTCCAGGTGGTGGCCGGCTACTCGGCGCTCGGCGCCGGTACCGCCCTGCTGCCCACCACCGTCCTGATGCTGCTGCTGTCGGCGAGGTCGGGGGAGCTGGGGGAGCGGATCGGCCCCCGGATCCCGCTCACGGTGGGCCCGCTGCTGTGCGCCGCGGGGATGCTCCTGATGCTGCGGGTCGGTGCGGACGCCTCGTACGTCCGGGACGTGCTGCCGGCCCTGCTGGTGCTGGGCCTCGGGATGACGGCCCTGGTGGCGCCGCTGACCGCGACCGTCCTCGCCTCGGTGGACGTGTCCCGGGCGGGTCTGGCCAGCGGCATCAACAACGCGGCCGCGCGGGCCGCCGGGCTGCTCGCGGTGGCCGCGCTGCCGATGCTGGCCGGGATGGGGCCGGGGGCGTATCTGTCGGCGGAGGAGTTCGGGGCGACGTTCCGGCGGGCGATGCCGATGTGCGCGGGGATCCTGGTGGTCGGCGCGGTGCTGGCCTGGACGACGATGCGGACGCCGCCGGCCGCGGGCTGCCACCCGGAGTGCAAGGTGCACTGCGGGGTGTCCGCCCCGCCGCTCGACCCGGGGCGGTCGGACACGTCGGCCTGAGCTGCCCGCCGTCCGCCGCGGGCCCTGGGGCCGGCGGGACTGAGGCAGACTGGCCCCATGGCCATGCATGAGAACCTGCTGGGGGGACCGGCCCCCACCCACCTGCCCGACGACCCGGGTCCGCGCGACCTGCTCGCGAGCGGTGCCGCGCCGGCGGACGTCGCCGCGAAGTACCCGACCTCCTCGCTCGCCTGGGCCCAGCTCGCCGACGACGCGTACGAGCGCGGTTCGGTCGTCGAGTCGTACGCCTACGCCCGTACCGGCTACCACCGCGGCCTCGACGCGCTGCGCCGCAACGGCTGGAAGGGCCACGGCCCGGTGCCGTGGGAGCACGAGCCGAACCGCGGCTTCCTGCGCGCCCTGCACTCGCTCGCCCGCGCGGCCGGCGAGATCGGCGAGAAGGACGAGTACGAGCGCTGCACGACCTTCCTGCGGGACTCCTCGGAGACCGCGGCGGAGACGCTCGGCTGACGCTCCCCGACCCTCGTACCCGACGCACGCCCTTTCGCCCGTACGGGTGAAAGGGCGTTCGATTCGCCGGTACGATCCCCGGGACCGCAGGGCCCGAGGGGGGAGTCTGTCGTGGGCAAGCGAGGCGTGACCGCCGGACGGCGACGCACCCGCGGGAGACGCAGGTCCGGACGCGGGTTCGCGCTGCCGGTGCTGGTCCTGGTGACGGGCTCGCTCGGCGCGGGAGTCGCCCTCGCCCACTTCCACGGCCCGCCCGTCGAGGTCGCGGCGGCCCCGGCGGCCACTCCGGTGCCGGTGGAGACCACCGTGAGCCCGCTGCCGAGGTCGTCCGCGCCCGCACCCCGGCCCACGACGGCACGGCCGGAACCGCCGCCGGAACCGAGGGCGACGACCCCGCCGCCGCGACCGAGGGCGAGCACCGGGAAGCCGCCCGCGTCGAAGGCGGACCCGAAGGAGCCGCCCGCCGTGCCGAGGTCGGGTGCCGGGACCTTCGTCACCGCGGACGCCTCCGGCGCTCCGGTCGGCGAGGGCGGCGAGCTGCGCCGCTACCGGGTGCAGGTCGAGAAGGGCATCGCGCTGTCGGCGCGCGAGACGGCCGCCGAGATCCAGCGGATCCTGGCGCATCCGCGCGGCTGGGCCGCGCACGGCCGGGGCCGCTTCCAGCTGGTCGCGGAGGGGGAGGCGGACTTCGTCATCCGGATCGCCACCCCGGACACGGCCGACGCGCTCTGCCTGCGGCAGGGCCTGGACACGGGGGGCGAGCTGAACTGCGAGACCACCGACGGGGTCGTGGTGAACCTCAGACGGTGGATGCTGGGCTCGCCGACCTTCGCGGGTGAGCCCGCCGAGTACCGGCACCTGATCGTCAACCACGAGGTCGGGCACGAGATCGGCATCCGGCAGCACATGGGCTGCCCGGGACCGGGCAGGCTCGCGCCGGCGATGATGCAGCAGATCAAGGGCCTCGACGGATGCAGGTCGAACGCATTTCCGTATGACGAAGACGGGAGCTACATCACCGGGCCGATCGTGTCATGATGCGCTTGGGACGGCGCGCGACGAAGCCCGCCTCCCGAGGGGACCGGGGCTCCCGTGGCACTCGACGTGCGTGCGGTGGAGCAGACCGCTACCCGGTAGTTCGCATCGAGGAGACAGCAATGTCACTCTCCCCGGGTTCTCCCGATTCCGGAGCAGGTTCGGCCGCCACCGCCGCCCCGAACCTCGACTTCGCCGGCACGACGCCCTACGAGGACTACGTCCAGGCGGACGTCCTCACCCATCTCCAGCACCTCCGCTCGGACGACCCCGGCGAGATGGTCTTCCTGGTCACCACCCAGGTCATGGAGCTGTGGTTCACGGTGATCGTCCACGAGTGGGAGACGGCGAGCCGCGCCCTGCGCGAGGACCGCGTCCCCGTCGCCATGGACGCGCTCAAGCGCTCCGTGCGCGAGCTGGAGGCGCTCAACCACTCGTGGCGGCCGCTCGCCCAGCTCACCCCCGCCCAGTTCAACGCCTACCGGGCCGCCCTCGGCGAGGGCTCCGGCTTCCAGTCCGCGATGTACCGGCGGATGGAGTTCCTGCTGGGCGAGAAGTCCGCGTCCATGCTCGTCCCGCACCGGGGCGCGCCCCGCGTCCACGCCGAGCTGGAGAAGGCGCTGACCGAGCCGAGCCTGTACGACGAGGTCCTGGGGCTGCTCGCCCGCCGCGGCCTGCCCGTGCCGGCCGCCGTCCTCGGCCGCGACCTGGCGCAGCGGTACGAGCCCTCCGCCGAGGTCGAGGCGGTCTGGGCCGGGATCTACGCCGAGTCCGACCAGAACGGCGAACTCGTGCGGCTCGGCGAGGCGCTCAGCGACGTCGCCGAACTGGTCTGGCGCTGGCGCAACGACCACCTGGTGGCGACCCGCCGCGCGATGGGCTCCAAGACCGGCACCGGCGGTTCCGCCGGCGTGGCCTGGCTGGAGAAGCGGGCCCAGAAGAACGTCTTCCCCGAGCTGTGGACGGCGCGCAGCCATGTCTGAGACCGAGGTGACGACCGACGAGACGACCGGCGTGCCGACCGACATGACGAGCGAGGTGACGACCGGCGTGCCGACCGGTGTGACGACCGACGACGTGACGACCGACCTCGCCCAGCGGGCGCGCGCCCTCGACGCCGCCGACGAACTCGGCGGGCACCGGGAGAAGTTCGCCCTCGACGCCGGGACCGTCTACCTCGACGGCAACTCGCTCGGCGCGCTGCCCGCCCACGTCCCCGCCCGGATGGCCGACGTCATCACCCGCGAGTGGGGCGAACTGCGGATCCGCTCCTGGGGCGAGTCCGGCTGGTGGACCGCGCCGGAGCGGATCGGCGACCGGATCGCCCCGATCGTCGGTGCCGCCCCGGGCCAGATCGTGGTCGGCGACTCGACCAGCGTGAACGTCTTCAAGGCGGTCGTCGCGGCGGCCCGGCTGAGCGAAGGCGACCGCGACGAGATCCTCGTCGACGCGACGACCTTTCCCACGGACGGGTACATCGCGGAGTCCGCGGCGCGGATGACCGGTCACCGGATCGTGCCCGTCGACCCGGCCGGCATGGCCGCGGCGGCCGGCCCGCGGACGGCCGCCGCGCTCGTCAACCACGTCGACTACCGCAGCGGCCGGCGGCACGACCTGCCCGGCATCACGGCCGCGCTGCACGCGGCGGGCGCGCTCGCCGTCTGGGACCTGTGCCACAGCGCGGGCGCCCTGCCGGTCGGGCTCGACGCGCACGGGGTCGACCTGGCGGTCGGCTGCACGTACAAGTACCTGAACGGCGGGCCCGGTTCGCCGGCCTACCTGTACGTCGCCGAGCGCCACCAGGCCTCCTTCGACTCGCCGCTGCCCGGCTGGAACTCGCACAGCGACCCGTTCGCGATGACCCCCGGGTACGAGGCGGCCGCGGGCGCCGTGCGGGGCCGGGTCGGGACGCCCGACATCCTCTCGATGCTGGCGCTGGAGGCGGCGCTCGACGTCTGGGACGGGGTCGACGTCGAGGTCGTGCGGGCCAAGTCGCTGGCGCTGACGGACTTCTTCCTGGAGTGCGTGCGCGCCTACGTCCCGGCGGGCCGCGTCACCTCGGTGACGCCGGAGGCGCACGCGGAGCGCGGCAGTCAGGCCGCGCTCGCCTGCGCGAACGCGCCCGCCGTGATGGCCGAGCTGATCGAGCGGGGGGTCGTCGGCGATCTGCGCCGCCCCGACATCCTGCGCTTCGGCTTCACCCCGCTGTACGTCGGCTTCGCGGACGCGGAGCGGGCGGCGCGGGTCCTCTCCGAGGTGCTGGCGGACCTGTCCGCCTGAGGCTCCGGCGGCCGCGTACCGTCCGATGATCGCCTGATCTGCGGGGGCTCCGGTGCTGGTACCGTCCCCGCAGGTCAGGCCGAGTCGGCCGCGTATCCGAGAGGGTGGAACAGCATGCCGGATCCCGCCGCGCGCGCGGCCGCCGAAGAGGCGTCGGCCTTCTCGCACCCGGCCGTCCCCCCGGACGCCTCCGCCGCGTACGGCGGGCACCCGGACCAGGTGATCGACTTCTACGCCCCGCGCGACGGGCGGACCCGGGCGCCGCTCGTCGTCGCGCTCCACGGCGGGGCGTGGCGGGCACCGTACGACCGGCAGCACCTGACCCCGTTCGTGGACTACCTGGCCCGGCGCGGCTTCGCCGTGGCCAACGTCGAGTACCGGCGCGGCAGCGACATCCCCCGGCAGGGTGGTGCCGCCCCGGTCGCCGGGCGCTGGCCCGAGACCTTCGACGACGTGGCGGCCGCGCTCGACGCCCTGCCCGGACTCGCCACCGCGCACCTGCCGCAGGCCGACGTCGGCCGGATCGTCCTCACCGGTCACTCGGCGGGCGGCCAGCTCGCCCTCTGGGCCGCCGCCCGGCACGTGCTGCCGCCCGGCTCCCCGTGGCGGCTGCCCGCCCCGCCGGCGCTGCGCGGGGTCGTCGCCCTCGCGCCGATCGCCCACTTCGGCCGCGCGACCGAGCTGGGGGTGTGCGGCGGCGCGGTCGCCGAACTGCTCGGCGGCGCCTCCTCGTACGAGGAGCGGGCGGCCCACACCGACCCCGCGGTGCTGCTGCCGACCGGGATCGCGACCACCGTCGTCCAGGGCCGTACGGACGTCGACGTGCCGTACGCCGTCGCCGACGCCTACGCCGACGCGGCCGCGCAGGCGGGCGAGACGGTCGGCGTGACGCTCCTGGAGGAGGTCGGCCACTTCCCGCTGATCGACCCGGCGGCCGACGCGTGCGCGGTGGTGGCGGAGGAGATCGCCCAACTGGCCTGGTGAGCCCCGCACATCCGTACAACCATTCGACGGGGTGGGGGGTCTGAGCGGGCACGGCACTCCCGTGCCCGCTCATCCTCGTGGGGGGTTTCACCTTGCAGCTCCGTTCCACCGGCACCCGCCTCGGCACGGCCGTCACGGTCGTCCTCGCCGTCACCGCCCTCGGCGCCGGCACCCTGGCCACCGCACCGGCGGCCCTCGCGGCAGCCCCGGCCGCGGTCGCGGCACCGGCCCAGCAGAACGACGCCGTCCTTCCCGTCTACCCGGAGGGCATGGACCTCGCGGGCCTGGGCACCTCCGGTTTCCTCACCTACTCCTTCGCCGAGGACACCACGAGGAAGCTGCTCTGGACCCCGTACGACGGCGGCGCCGCGACCTCCCTCCAGACGCCCGAGCACGGCGGCTGGACCATCGGGGCCGGGGACGTGGTCGTCCTCGGCGACGCCAACTGGACGGCCGAGATGCGGTCGCTCACCCTGCGGAACATGGCCACACCCGCCGCCCCGGGCGTCACCATCGACCTCGGCGCGCTGAACGGCAGCTACGTGGCCGTGCTGAGCCCGACGAGCGTCCTCGCGCAGATCACGAACGCGGTCGGCCAGTCCGAGCTCCACGTCGTGACCAAGGACGGCACCACCACCAGCAGCCGCAAGATCGCGGGACTGCCGGCCGGCGCCACCGACTACTTCGGCTCCACGGCCCACGACGGCTCCGTCCTCGTCGGCTACGAGACCGGACCGCAGGGCGCCCGGACCGGCGGCCGGGCCGTGATCGACCTGGCGGCCGGCCAGGCCGTCGAGACCTATGCCTCCCCCGAGTCCGGATACGGCTTCGGCGGCCTGGAGTTCAACGCCGACTACGTGACCTGGTACGCCTACGAGGCCGGCACCGGCGGGTACATCGCGTCCGTCGACCGCGCCACCCGGCAGGAGAAGCGGACCGTTCTGGGCGCTCACGACGGCGAGTGGTTCTCCACGCTCGTCGGCGACTGGCTGGTCTACGGCAACCCCTCCAACCCCGTCCGGGCCGTCTCCCTGGCCACCGGCGAGACCCGGCGGCTCATGGACTCCGGCACCGGCGCGGGGTCGCCCGGCGACGGCACCGGCGTGGTGCGCGGAGCGACGGCCGCGGACGGCAAGGGACTGTTCCGGGTCGAGATCGCGGAGGACGGCACCCCGAAGGTCACCAAGACGGCCGACGAGGCCCCGCTGGTCGACCTGGAGATCGAGCAGGTCCACGTCCCCGACCGGGTGAACCTCGACCAGACCCGCGGCCAGGTCACGCTGGGCTGGACCCTGTCGCACCGCGAGGCCTACGTGGACGTCACCCTGACGCACATGCTCACGGAGCAGGTCTACCGCACCCGCGTGTACGCCCCTGCCGAGGGCAACCGTTTCACCTTCACCTGGGACGCCGTCATCGACGGGGCGGACGCGCCGAACGGCTCGTACGCGGTCGAGGCCGAGGCGATGCTGCTCGACGGCACCGGAGACCCGGTCTACCAGGGCTGGCGCATGGACGTCGTCCGCACGGTCAACACGCACGACTACACGAACAACGGCTCCACCGACGTCCTCGCCCGGGACGCCGCCGGCGTGCTCTGGCGCGACGACCTGCGGGACCGCCCGGTGGACGGCCGCGTCGAGACCGCCGGGCGCGCCCGGGTCGGCGCCGGGTGGAACACGTACAAGCAGATCGAGGCCGTCGGCGACCTCGCGGGCGACGAGGTCGGCGACCTCGTCGCCCTCGACGGCACGGGCGTGCTCTGGCACTACCTCGGCAAGGGCGACGGCACCTTCGCGGGCCGGGTGAAGGTCGGCGGCGGCTGGGGCGTCTACAACAAGCTCACCGGCGGCTCGGACCTCGACGGCGACGGCCGCACCGACCTCCTCGCCACGGACACCTCCGGCGTGCTGTGGTTCTACAAGGGCACGGGCGAGGCCGCGAAGCCGTTCGCGACCCGCGCCCGCGTGGGCGGCGGCTGGGACGTCTACAACCAGCTGACCGCCGTCGGGAACATCGCCGGCTCGGCCGCCGGCGACCTCGTCGCCCGCGACACCACCGGGGTCCTCTGGCTCTACCAGGGCAAGGGCGACGGCACGTTCGCGGGCCGGGTGAAGGTCGGCGGCGGCTGGGGCGCCTTCTCCCAGCTGGTCGGCGCCGGCGACGTCGACGCCGACGGCCGCCCCGACCTGATCGCGTACGGGGCGGGCGGCACGTACGTCTACCACTCCACGGGCTCCGCCACCGCCCCCTTCACCCGCCTGACCACGGACCTGTACCAGGGCCAGGGCAGCACCTTCACCAGCGTGGTCTGAGGACCCGCCTCATCCTCAAGGGGGACCCGGAAGGATCCGCATCGAGCGGGACGACCGGGTTCCCCGCCGCCCGTACCGTTGTCCGGGTGACCCAGACACAGACCCCCGAGACGAGTCGCGCCCCCGAGTTCCACCTGGTCCAGGTCGTCCTCGGCGGGCTGCGGCAGGAACTCTTCCGTGACGCGTCGGCCTACCGGCCGCTCCAGCCGATCGCGGTGAACCCCAAGGTGGCGCGCTTCGTGCCCAAGGGGATACGCCCCCACCTCGGCCTGTTCCCGCACGCCGTCGTCGGCTTCCTCGCCCTGATCGTGTTCGCCATGGCGTACGAGGAGTTCGACGCCGGCTTCGCGCCGCTGGCGCTGCTCGTGGCGTGCGTCCCGCCCGCCATCGTGCTCCTCACCCTGGTGCGGCCCGTCCTCGCCTTCTGGGCCTCGCTGGTCTCCGCGCCGGTCATCGGCTACCTCACCGGCTTCGACGCGGGCTGGCCCTGGTCGCACATCACCTTCTTCTCCCACCTGGTGGTCCTCGGCGTCGTCGCCGCCCGCACCCGGCCCCGGACCGCGGCCTGGATGTGGCTCGTGACGGCCGCCTTCTGCCTCTTCACCGAGATGGCGCTCGGGGTGGGACGCAGCTCCGACTCCGTCCCGCTGCTCTTCGTCGCCGCCCTCCTCCTGCTCTTCGTCACCGTCCTCCAGGTCCGCCGCCAGGCCGACCGCGAGGTCACCGCCCAGCAGACCGTCACCGCGCAGGAGCGCTCCCGGCGGACCCTCCTGGAGGAGCGCACCACCATCGCCCGCGAGCTGCACGACGTCGTCGCCCACCACATGTCGGTGGTCGCCATCCAGGCCGAGGCCGCCCCCTACCGGGTCGAGAACCCGCCGCCGGAGCTGGAGCAGGCCTTCCTCACCATCCGTGAGAACGCGGTCGCCGCGCTCACCGAGCTCCGCCGCATCCTCGGCGTCGTCCGCGCCGAGGACTACGAGGCCCCCGACGCCCCGCAGCCCACCCTCGCCGACCTCGACTCCCTCGTCCGCAACGTGCAGGAGGCCGGGCTCGTCGTCGAGAAGACGGTGACCGGCGCCGTGCGCGAGCTGCCCCAGGGCGTGGAGCTCTCCGCCTACCGGATCGTCCAGGAGGCCCTGTCGAACGTGCTGCGGCACGCGCCGGGCGCCGCCGCGAAGGTCGAGGTCAGCTATGTCCTCGGCGGGCTGGGCCTGCGCGTCGCCAACGGTCCGGCGCGCGGGCTCGTGAAGCCCTCCCCGGGCGCCGGCCACGGCATCACGGGCATGCGGGAGCGTGTGACGATGCTGGGCGGGGAGATGACGGCCGAGGCGACCGAGGACGGTGGCTACGAGGTGACGGCCTTCGTCCCCGTGAACCGCGAGGAGAGTGACCAGTGATCCGCGTCCTGATCGTCGACGACCAGGTGATGGTCCGCGAGGGCTTCTCCGTGCTGCTCGGCGCGATGCCCGACATCGAGGTCGTCGGCGAGGCCGTCAACGGCCGGGAGGCCGTCGCACAGGTCGCCGCCCTCCACCCCGACGTGGTCCTCATGGACATCCGGATGCCCGAGCTGAACGGCATCGACGCCACCCGGGAGATCGTCGCCGCCGACGCGGAGGCGAAGGTGCTCGTCCTGACCACCTTCGACCTCGACGAGTACGTCTACCAGGCGCTGCGCGCCGGAGCCTCCGGCTTCCTGCTCAAGGACGCCTCCGCCCGGCAGCTCGCCGACGGGGTGCGGGTCGTCGCGGCGGGCGAGGCGCTGCTCGCGCCGACCGTCACCAAGCGGCTCATCAACGAGTTCGCGAAGGCCCCGGGAAGCTCCCCCCGCCCGCCCGCGATGGCGCAGATAGGGGAGCTGACGGAACGGGAGACGGAGGTCCTGGTGCTGATCGCGCAGGGCCTGTCGAACTCCGAGATCGCCGAGCACCTCGTGGTCGCCGAGTCGACGATCAAGACGCACGTGAGCCGCATCCTGGTGAAGCTGGGACTCCGGGACCGCACGCAGGCGGCGGTCTTCGCCTACGAGGCGGGCCTGGTCCGCGTCGGCGGCTAGGAAGCCCCAGGAGGCGCGGGGCGGGCGGGGAGCCCGGCGGGGCCCTGGTAGAGCCTCCCGCTGCCGCCGGAGCCCGGCGGCAGGGCCTGGAAGCCTTCCGGAGGCGCGGGTAGCGTCCGGTCATGGACGCTGCCTTCGACCCCTGGTCCCCGGAGTTCGTCGCCGATCCCTACCCCGCCTACGCCCGGCTCCGCGCCGCCGGCCGTGCCCACTGGTACGAGCCCACGCGCCAGTGGCTGATCCCGCACCACGAGGACGTGTCCGCGCTCCTCCGGGACCGCCGCCTCGGTCGCACGTACACCCACCGCTTCACCCACGAGGAGTTCGGGCGGGAGGCTCCGGACGCCGCGCACGAGCCCTTCCACACCCTCAACGACCACGGGCTCCTCGATCTGGAGGGCGCCGACCACAGCCGCATACGGCGGCTGGTGTCGAAGGCGTTCACCCCGCGGACCGTGGAGGACCTGGCGCCGACGGTGCGCCGCCTCGCCGCCGACCTGGTCGGGGGACTGGTGGCGGCCGGCGGCGGTGACCTCCAGGCCGCGGTGGCGGAGCCGCTGCCGGTCGCGGTGATCGCCGAGATGCTGGGCGTGCCCGAGGCGGACGAGGAGCGGGGGCGGCTGAGGCCCTGGTCGGCGGCGATCTGCGGGATGTTCGAGCTGAACCCCTCGGAGGAGACGGCCCGCCGGGCGGTGCGGGCCTCCGTCGAGTTCTCCGCCTACCTGCGGGAGCTGATCGCGCGGCGGCGGAAGGAGCCGGGGGGCGACCTGATCTCCTCGCTGGTCGCGGTCGAGGGGCTGACCGAGCAGGAGACGGTCTCCACCTGCGTCCTGCTCCTGAACGCCGGCCACGAGGCCACGGTGAACACGACGGTCAACGGCTGGCGGACCCTCCTGGAGCACGGCGTCCGTCCGGATCCCGGAAAGTTGTCCACAGCTGTGGAAGAACTTCTCCGCTACGACACTCCGCTCCAGATGTTCGAGCGCTGGGTCCTCGACGACATCGAGGTCGGCGGGCGGGTCATCCCGCGCGGCTCCGAGGTCGCGCTGCTCTTCGGCTCCGCCAACCGCGACCCCGCCCGCTTCGGCCCGACCGCGGACACCCTCGACCTCACCCGCGCCGACAACCCCCACCTCACCTTCGGCGCCGGCATCCACTACTGCCTCGGCGCCCCGCTCGCCCGCCTCGAACTGACCGCGGTCTTCGCCGAACTGCTCCGCCAGGCCCCGGACCTGCGGCTCGCGGCGGAACCCGTACGGAAGCCGGGGTACGTGATCAGGGGGTTCGAGGAGCTGCTGGTGGAGGTGTGAGGACCGCCGCCGCGAGGCGGTCGGCGAGGTCGGCGCACTCCCGCGCGCCCGCGCGTGCCCGGGAGGCGAGGACGAGCTCGCCATGAACCCCAGGTCGCCGGGCGGACGCGCGCAGGAACCTTCCTCCCGTGGTGCGTGCCGGTGTCAGCCCCGGGGCAGTGTCAGCCCCCACGCCTTCTCCAGGACCGTCCAGGTCCGGCGGCGGACCGGGCCCGCGACGCGGCCGTCCGCCCGGTAGCGGAAGTCCGGGCCCGAGACGGTGAGGATGCGGGCGGTCGCGTGCCGGGCGGGGGCCGCCGGGGGGTGGACGACCACCTCGGCCGCCCCGCCGATGGACCGGACCGTGACGTTCTCCAGCGGGGTGTCGACATCACTGAGCAGCACCCCGTCCGCCTCCACCCGCAGCCGGTGGGTGCGGACCGCGAGGGCTGTCGGGGCCGGGCGGACCAGGGTGCGGACGAGGGAGCGGCAGGTGCCCCAGACGGTCGGCGAGCCCGCGGCGGAGGCGACCGGGGCCGGCACCTCCAGGTCGCCGAGGACGACGCCGTCGCTGTCGTCGACCAGCAGGTCGAGGCGGCGCACGGACCCGTCGAGGACGGCCCGGGCGGCCGCCGGGGTGGCGCGCGGCACGCCGAGCCCGTGGGCGAGTTCCAGGGCGCCGGGCGCCCCGATCGGCACGAGCGAGAGGGCGCCCGCGGCGAGCTCCCGCTCCCGGTGGAGGAGGGCCACCGTGCGCAGCAGCGCGCGGTCGTCGCCGAGCACCACGGGACGGCGGGAGCCCCGCCGGGCCAGGGCGCGGGCGAATTCCTCCGGGCTGCCCGGCAGGCAGATCTTCGCCTCCGCGCCCGCGGACAGCACATCCTTCGCGATCCGCACGGACTCGCCGTCACTTCGGCGGGCGACCGGGTCGACGATGACCAGCAGCTGGTCGTGATCCGACACCTCGGTCCTTCCTCGGGTAGCATCTTTGTGCAAGAGCCCCTTGCGCTATTGCGCCAGGGGCTTCGTCTATTCCGGGGCACACCGGTGAGGCGGCCTCGGCCCCTGACCTTGGACATGCCCCACCCGGAAGGGGTGTACGCCTGTGCCCGCACTTGTGCTGCTCGGTGCTCAGTGGGGTGACGAGGGCAAGGGAAAGGCCACCGATCTCCTCGGTGGATCCGTTGACTATGTAGTGCGCTACCAGGGCGGCAACAACGCCGGCCACACCGTCGTCGTCGGCGACCAGAAGTACGCGCTGCATCTTCTCCCTTCCGGAATCCTCTCGCCGGGGTGCACCCCGGTGATCGGAAACGGTGTCGTCGTCGACCCGGCGGTCCTGCTCTCCGAGCTGAGGGGACTGAACGAGCGCGGCGTCGACACGTCGAAGCTCCTGATCAGCGGCAACGCCCACCTGATCACCCCGTACAACGTCACCCTCGACAAGGTGACGGAACGGTTCCTCGGCAAGCGCAAGATCGGCACCACGGGTCGCGGCATCGGCCCGACCTACGCCGACAAGATCAACCGTGTCGGCATCCGGGTCCAGGATCTGTACGACGAGTCGATCCTCACCCAGAAGGTCGAGGCGGCGCTGGAGGGCAAGAACCAGCTGCTCGCCAAGCTGTACAACCGCCGGGCGATCGAGGCGGAGCAGATCGTCGAGGAGATGCTCCAGTACGCGGAGCAGATCAAGCCGTTCGTCGCGGACACCACGCTGATCCTGAACAACGCGCTCGACGAGGACAAGGTCGTCCTGTTCGAGGGCGGTCAGGGCACGCTGCTCGACGTCGACCACGGCACGTACCCCTTCGTCACCTCCTCGAACCCGACGGCGGGCGGCGCCTGCACCGGTACCGGCGTGGGCCCGACGAAGATCAGCCGCGTCATCGGCATCCTCAAGGCGTACACGACCCGCGTCGGCGCCGGCCCGTTCCCGACCGAGCTGTTCGACCAGGACGGCGAGGACCTGCGCCGCATCGGCGGCGAGCGCGGTGTCACCACCGGCCGCGACCGCCGCTGCGGCTGGTTCGACGCGGTCATCGCGCGGTACGCGACCCGGGTCAACGGCCTGACGGACTTCTTCCTCACCAAGCTCGACGTGCTGACCGGCTGGGAGCAGATCCCGGTCTGCGTCGCGTACGAGATCGACGGCAAGCGCGTCGAGGAGCTGCCGTACTCGCAGACCGACTTCCACCACGCGAAGCCGGTCTACGAGATGCTGCCGGGCTGGTCCGAGGACATCACCAAGGCGAAGACCTTCGCCGACCTGCCGAAGAACGCGCAGGCGTACGTGAAGGCCCTGGAGGAGATGTCGGGCGCCCCGATCTCCGCGATCGGCGTCGGCCCCGGCCGCACCGAGACGATCGAGATCAACTCGTTCCTCTAGCGGTCAGCGGCACTGGTGTGGGCGGTCCCCCTCGGGGGGCCGCCCACGACGGTTTCACGGCCCCGTCCGGCGCTACAAGCGGTAGTACTCGTTGGGTTCGCCGTCGAGCATCGGGTAGACGAGCAGCCGCTCCTTGCCGTTCAGCCTGTCGACGCGGAGGTAGCGGGAGAGGCCCTCCTGGCACTCCCGGTCCCAGGCGTCGGTGTCCCGGGTGGCGGGGCCGACGACCAGCAGGTCGCCGACGCCCGCGAGGACGGCCGTGGTGCCGCAGGACCAGTCCTCGTCCATCAGGACGCCGTCGACGGTCCGCGGATAGCCGTCGAGGACGCTGATCACGGGGGACCCGACCGGGCCCTGGGTGATCGTCACCCGCGAGGTGTAGCGGTCGTCGTTCTCCCCGTAGACCTCCGGGGCGGGGATCCGCGACCAGGAGCCGAGGAACCGGGCGGGGACGACCTCCGTGCCGGTGGGGGCCTTGCGGAAGGTGGCCTTCGCGGTGCCCGAGGTCCACTCCAGGACGTCGGGGGAGCGCAGGGTGAGCGTCTGGTGGGGGGCGGGCACGCAGCGTTCGGCGGGCACGCTGGTCGTCACGTCGGACTCGCCGAGGACCACCTTGTCCTCGTCGGCGGAGACCAGCCGGGAGCGGCCCATGCACAGACGGTTCTCGGTGACTTGGACGTAGACCGCGTTCTTGGCGCCCACCGCCCCCTGGCCGATCTCGAACCGGGCCGTCTCCCGCGGGTGGTCCTGCGAGCCCTGGACGACGCCCTCCCAGGCGCCGAGGAACGCGGCGGGCACGATGCCGGCGGGGCGGGCCGCCACGTCGCCGGTGCTGCCCGGGGCGCGGTTGCGCTGGTCGTCCCGGCCGACGTCCGGGTCGGGCCGGAAGGTGTACGCGACGGAGGCCGCGGCCGCCACCGCGAGCGCCGCGAGCCCGGCGACGAGGGCCGTCCGGCGGCGGCGTCCGGGCCGCGGCCCGGACGCCGTGGAGGCGGTGGACGGGAGGGGCGTCGCCGGGGTCGGGTCGCCGGCGGCCCGGACGGCGCCGCCGGTGCCCGTCGTGCTCTCCGTCTCCGCCTCCAGGAGCCGCGCCGCGTGGCGGCCGAGCCGGGCGAGGACGTCCGCCGGGAGCCAGGGGTCGGGGGCCGGCAGGGTCTCCGCGATCTCGGCGGCCGTCGGCCGGGCCTCCGGGTCCTTGGCGAGGCAGGCCCGGATCACCCCGGTCAGCTCGGGTGCCAGATCCGTCAGGTCGGGTTCGTCGTGGGCGATGCGGAACATGGTCGCGTGCACCCCGCTGTCCGCCGTCCCGAAGGGGGAGCGGCCGGTCGCCGCGTACGCGAGGACCGAGCCGAGGCAGAAGACGTCCGACGCGGGGGTGAGCCGGTCGCCCCGCACCTGCTCGGGCGACATGAAGCCGGGGGAGCCGACGACCGCGCCGGTGGTGGTCAGGTTGCCGCCCTCGGCGACGGTGTCGACGGCCCGTGCGATGCCGAAGTCGATGATCCGCGGGCCGTCGACGGTGAGCAGCACGTTGGACGGCTTGAGGTCGCGGTGGACGAGCCCGGCCGCGTGGATGTGCACCAGGGCGCGGGCCAGGCCCGCGGCCAGTGCTTTCACGGTCGCGGGCGGCAGCGGCCCGAACTCGTCGCCGACCACGGTCCGCAGGGACGGGCCCGGGACGTAGCCGATCGCCACCCACGGGGCGCCGGCCGTGGTGTCCGAGCCGAGGACGGGCGCGGTGCCCGTGCCGCCGACCCGCTCCAGGGACGCGACCTCGCGGGCGAAGCGGCGCCGGAACTCGTCCTGGGCGGCCAGTTCCGCGTGCACGACCTTCACCGCGACGGTCCGTCCGCCGGCCGATCGCGCGAGGAACACCCGGCCCATTCCCCCGACGCCGAGGCGGCCGAGCAGACGGAACGGGCCGATGCTGACCGGGTCTTCCGCGTTCAATGGCTCCACGTCGTCAGAGCATGCCAGACCTCGGGACGGCCGTCCCGCCCGTTCGCCCGCCGGACGAGGGGGCCGGCGGCGCGGGCGCGGGCGGCGCGTCCTCGCCGCAGATCCTCAGCCCCTTGGGGGTCGAGCAGGGCAGGTGCCCGTGGCCGCGGACGACGTCCTGGCCGCCGCCCCAGCGCAGATAGGTGAGGAAGGCGGCGGTCAGCGAGTCCGGTCGCGGCTCGCGCCAGGTGTAGGCGTACTCGACCTCCCGGTAGGGGTAGCTCGACGAGCCCAGCTCGTCCAGGACCGGCCGGCGGCCGTCGACGGCCACCCGGTGCAGCCCCGTGAGTCCGGTGCCCTCGCGCACCTCGGTGTAGCCGATGGCGCCGGGCAGCCTGGCCACCGTGGAGAGGACCTGCTCCGTGGAGTCCAGCTCGCAGCGGACGACCGGCGACTCCGGGTCGTTGCTGGTCCGGCAGTCCAGGGAGGAGTTGGCGGGCTCGTTGCGTCCGAGGACCCGGCGCTGGAACACCTCCCTGGTACCGGAGTTGGCGTCCCGGCTGACGAGGAGCACGGGCAGGTCGAGGCCGGGCACCAGCTGGCCCCAGTTCGTGATCTCTCCCCGGTAGATCCGGCGGATCCGGTCCAGGGTCAGGTCGTGCACGGGCACCTCGTCGTTGAGGACGAGCGTGTAGAGGGAGACGGCGACCATGCTCTCCCGCAGCTCGGGGAAGCCGTCGGGCTTGCGCCCGTCGGAGAGGGCGACGAGCGCGGGGGAGCCCTTGGCCGTCCTCGCGCCCTCCTCGGCCAGCCGCCGTATCCCGGAGGTCGACCCGCGGGCCTCCACGGTCACGGTCGCGCCCGGGCAGTCCTTCTCGTAGTTCTTCGCGAGGTCCCGGACGACGGGGGCGAAGGCCGTCGATCCGATGACGGTCAGGCGGCCCTCGGCGCAGCCGATCGGCGGCGGGGTCCGGTCCCGGACGATGATCACGGCGAGCGCGATCACGCAGAGGGTGAGGGTGAGGGTGACGGTCCGCGCGACCCGGCTGAAGAGGGGCGTCTTGTCGTCGGGCGTGGTGCTGTGGTTGACGTGCACGACTCCGTCGTCGAGGGTGCCGTCGACGGTGACGGGGGCGCCGGTGGGGCCGCCGGTGAGCAGGACGAGCAGCTTGTAGTGGGCGCCCCGGTTGAGCGGCACCTTGGGCAGCCGGATGGACCCGGCGCCCACGGTCGGCTGCCAGGCGGCGTCGAAGTGGGTCAGGAGCCCGGGGTGTTCGGGCGCGGTCACGACGATCGCCTTCATGCGGCGGCCGGGGCCGGTGCCGTCCGGGTCGCCGAACCGCACGGTGAGCCCGGTGCCGCCGCCGTCGGTGTAGTCGTCGCCGCCGATGGCGAGGCCGCCGTCGTTCTCGATCCGCAGGAGGACGATGGTGGCGTCGGTCAGCTCCTGCGTGGTGTCGAAGAACCCGCGGCGCACGGTCGCGCCGGGGCCGGTCACGGCGGTGCTGGCGGCCGCGCCGGCCGCGATGGACGTGTCGAGCTGGACGCGGTAGCCGATCCGGCGGCGGCGCGGGACCCACCACTGCACCCAGACGGCGGCGACGGAGACGAGGACACCGACGAGCGCGGTGACCACGGCGATGACGTTCTCAGCGGTGAGCCAGTCCACCCGCGCGACGGTACGGACCCGGGTGCGGGAGCGGCGGACACCTCGCGTCCCGCCTCCTGGAATTCGTCTCTCCGCCAACCGGGCCCGCCGTCCCGGGGGCCCGGCGCGGACGGCTCATCAGAGGTTGCCGGTGCCGGGGAGCGTGGGTGTAATGGCCACGAGGGGGCCTTCAGTCTGAGGAGAACCCCATGCGTGTCGTCGAAGTGACCGCCTACGGCGGACCCGAGGTCCTCAGAATGGCGCGCCGGCCCGAGCCGGTGGCCGGGGACGTGCCCGGCCGGGTGCGGGTGCGGCTCAAGGCCGTCGGTGTGAACCAGGCGGACCTGCGGATCCGGGCCGGCCTGTACGCCGACGCGGTCGGTGCGCTCAAGCCCCCCTTCGTGCTGGGCACGGACTTCGCGGGGAAGCTCCTCGACCCGGTGCCCGGAATGCCCGAGGGCACCCGGGTGGCCGGTTACGTGCCCTGGTACGAGGAGCTGACCGGCGAGGGCACCTACGCGGAGATCGTCCGGGTCGATCCCGCGTGGCTGGCCCCGATCCCGGACGACGTGGAGTTCACCGTCGCCTCGTCCGTCCCGCTGGCCTCCGCGACGGCCCAGCAGGGCCTCGACCGGCTCGCCCTGCCGCCGGGGGCGACGCTCCTGGTCACCGGAGCGAGCGCCGTCGTGGGCCGGCTCGCGGTCCAGTACGCCCACGCGGCCGGGCTGCGGGTCGTCGCCGTCGCCCACGAGGGCGACGAGAGCGAGCTGAGGATCCTCGGCGCGGACCACGCCGTCCCCCGCGGCATGCCGGGTCTGGTGCTCGCCCGGGTGGCCGAGGTCGCGCCCGACGGGGTCGACGGGGTCTTCGACGGGGCGCTCGTCGGCGAGGCGCTGCTCCCGGCGGTGAAGGACAGCGGGGTGTTCGTGGCGATCGCGCCCGACCGGATCCCGGTCTCCGAGCGGGACATCCGCGTCGAGGCGGTCCGGGCCGCGCCGGACGCGGACCGGCTCAAGGAGACCCTGGAGAAGGTGGCGGCCCGCGAGGTGATCACGCGGGTGGCCGACGTTCTCCCGCTGGAGGAGGTCGCGGAGGCGCACCGCCGTGCGGAGGCCGGCCACCGGCCGGGCCGGATCGTGCTCCTGATCTGAGAGGGCGGATCCGGGACGGCGGATCCGAAATTGCGGATCCGAGGCACCCGATCCGAGGCACCCGATCCGAGGCGCCGCTCCCGCCCGCGCGCAGGATCCCCCGAAGGAGAAGGCCCGGACCCCTGGTCCGGGCCTTGTCGCACCCTCGTGAGAGGCTTCTGGCCTCCGGCGGCCCCGCACGACCACGTGCGCCTGCCGTCGAGCCCGTAGACAGCCGTGTGGATCCCAGGGGGGAACCTTCATGACCGCCATCCGACGTCGGCGTGCCCTGCGCGGTGCCCTCGCCGCCACCGCCGCCGTGATCGCCCTGGCCGCCACCGCGACCACCGCCGCCGCCTCCGGCGACCCGGCCGCCGCCGACCGGGCGCGTGCCGCGGCCGAGGCCGGGCACCAGGGCCAGGACCCGACCGGGCGCCGTGCCGCGGACGCCCCGCGCGCCGGTGCGTCCGGCACCGCGGACACCCCGGTGGAGACGCCCACCTTCTCGATGTTCGGCGTCCACAAGCAGACGACCGAGGGTTACCTCTACTTCCCGGACGGGGAGGGCGGCTTCAAACCCCGCTACCACCTGGAGATCTCCTACGACCACCTCGCCGACACGATCCAGGTCGACAACGACAAGGACGGGCGGGGGGACGGCACCTGGTACTTCGCCAAGGACGGGCGGGTCGACTACCACTGGTTCACCGACGACATGCAGCAGCACTCCAAGCAGGTCGGCAAGGGCTGGAACACCTACCGCACGGTCCTCTCGCCCGGCAGCATCGGCGGCGCGAAGGAGGCCGACCTGCTCGGCGTCGACAAGACCGGCGTCCTGTGGTCGTACCTCGCCTACCCGGACGGCTCGCTCACGGCCCGCACCCGGGTCGGCGGCGGCTGGGACCAGTACGGCCAGATCGCGGGCCAGGGCGACCTGACCGGTGACGCCAGGCCCGACATCGTCGCCCGCGACAAGGCCGGTGTCCTCTGGCTCTACCGTGGTACGGGCGACTACAAGGCCCCCTTCGCGGGCCGTACGAAGATCGGCTCCGGCTGGAACATGTACGACCGGCTGCTGTCGGTCGGCGACCTCGACAGCGACGGCCGGACGGACCTGATCGCCCGCACGCCGAACGGCGATCTCTTCCGGTACCCGAGCTCCGGCAGCGCCGCGGCCGTCTTCCAGAAGCCCGTCAAGATCGGCCACGGCTTCCAGATCTACAACATCCTGTAGCCGCAGGCCGCTTGGGCGTCTTCACGTCATGCCCACGGGCTCTTCGAAATTTCGCCGAATTTCGAATGTCTGTGGCAATATTTCAAGATCAGCGGCGCGTGGAGCGCGCCGCCGAAGAGTCCCAGGGGGGAACCTGATGACCATCATGCGTCGCCGTGCGCTCAGGGGCGCGCTCGTCGCCACCGCCGTCGCGGTCGCGACCGCGACCGTGGCCGGCACGGCCTCCGCCGCCGGCACCGAGCTGCCGGTGCAGCCCACGTTCGAGATGTACGGGGCCAACAAGACGACCCAGGAACTGCAGGTCTGGTTCCCGGTCGGCAACGAGATCGACACGATCGGTCCGCTGGACAAGGTCGCCGACGTCGCCGACATCATCGTCGCGGACAACGACAACGACGGTCACGGCGAAGCCGACTGGACCGTCTACAAGAACGGCCGTCTGGACTTCTACTCGCCGGACAGCGGCGACATCGACGGGAACACCGTCGGCCGCGGCTGGAACATCTACACGACCGTCCTCTCGCCGGGCAACGTCGGCGGTGCCAAGCAGGCCGACCTGCTCGGCGTCGACAAGACCGGCGTGCTGTGGAGCTACCTCTCCTATCCGAACGGCACCCTCACCCCCCGCGTGCGGGTCGGTGGCGGCTGGAACGCGTACACCCAGATCGCCGGCCAGGGCGACCTGACCGGTGACGGCAAGCCGGACGTCGTCGCGCGCGACAAGACGGGCGTCCTGTGGCTCTACAAGGGCACGGGCAACTACAAGGCCCCCTTCACCGGCCGTACGAAGGTCGGCTCCGGCTGGAACGCGTACGACCGGATCCTGTCGACCGGTGACATCAACCTCGACGGCAAGGCGGACCTGCTCGCCCGCAAGTCGAACGGCGACCTGCTCAAGTACCTGGGCACGGGCAACGCCGCGGCTCCGTTCAAGGCGCCGGTCAAGGCCGGCAGCGGCTTCCAGAAGTACAACCTCTTCTAGTCGCACCCGTCCCACCTGCGTGGGGACCGCATGACGGCGGTCCCGGGCCCGAACTCCGGGCCCGGGGCCGCCTCTTGCGTGTCCGGGGCATGAGGAATTCCCCTTGTCGCAACTTCTGGTCTAGACCTTGACAGGTCCAGACCAATAGCGATTCGCTGTGCTTTCCCCGACCCGGCCCCACCCGGAAGGAAGCACGCATGCTGCGTAAGTTGGTCACCTCGCTGGCCGCGCTCTGTACGGCCGTCGGACTCGCCGTCCTCCTCGTCCCCGCCGCCTCGGCGGGTGCGGCCGCCGCCTGCGCGGCCGCCTGGAACTCCTCCAGCGTCTACACGGGCGGCATGACGGCCTCGCACAACGGCCGTAACTGGCAGGCCAAGTGGTGGACCCAGAACGAGACCCCCGGCACCACCGGCGAGTGGGGCGTCTGGGCCGACCAGGGCGTCTGCGGCGGCGGACCCACCACCCCGCCCACCACCCCGCCGACCACGCCGCCGACCTCCGGATTCGTGGTCTCCGAGGCCCAGTTCAACCAGATGTTCCCGAACCGGAACCCCTTCTACACGTACGCGGGCCTCACCGCCGCCCTCAAGTCGTACCCCGGCTTCGCCAACACCGGCAGCGACACGGTGAAGAAGCAGGAGGCCGCGGCCTTCCTCGCGAACGTCTCGCACGAGACGGGCGGCCTCGTCCACATCGTCGAGCAGAACACCGCGAACTACCCGCACTACTGCGACGCCGGCCAGCCCTACGGCTGCCCCGCCGGCCAGGCCGCCTACTACGGCCGCGGCCCCATCCAGCTCTCCTGGAACTTCAACTACAAGGCCGCCGGTGACGCCCTCGGCATCGACCTGCTGAACAACCCCTGGCGCGTCGAGCAGGACCCGGCCGTCGCCATGATGACCGGCCTCTGGTACTGGAACACCCAGAGCGGCCCCGGCACGATGACCGCGCACAACGCCATGGTCAACGGCGCCGGCTTCGGCCAGACGATCTGGGCGATCAACGGCAGCCTGGAGTGCAACGGCCGCAACCCGGCCCAGGTCCAGAGCCGCGTCACCAAGTACCAGCAGTTCACCCAGATCCTCGGCGTCCCCGCGGGGTCGAACCTCTCCTGCTGACCGGCTACTGCCAGGCGACGAACGCGCTCCACGCGGCGGGCTCCACGGTGAACGTGGGCCCGCCGTCGTGCTGCTTGGAGTCACGGAGGTGGACGGCGTGGGGGGAGGTGGCGACCTCGACGCAGTTGCCGCCGCCCCCATCGCTGTAGCTGGACTTGAACCAGTGCAGGGTGTTGTCGTTCATCTCCGTACTCCCGCCAACTGCTCGATGAGACCCAGCGACCTGCGCGGATCCAGGGCCTGTGCCCGGATCTTCGCATACCGCTGCCGGTGCGTACTGACCTTGGCCCGGTCGGTGATCAGCAGGCTCTCACCCTGGATCTCCAGGTAGGTGACGTGGTCGTGAGCCGGTGTCTCCACGATGTTCAGGTCACCGCGATCGCCGGAGTACTCACCCCCCAACCCGGCATCCAGCGGCAGTACCTGAAGGTTCACGTTCCGCCTCCGCGCGCACTCCGCCAGATACAGCAACTGTTCCCGCGCGAACTCTTCATTCCCGATCGCTCGCCGCAGCACCGACTCATCGAGTACGAGCTCGATCTCGCAGACCGGCTTCCGCTCGAACAGGGCTTTCCTGGCCATCCGGCCGACCACCAGCTCCTCCGCCCGTTCGGACGTGGGCTCTGGATAGCTTCCCGCGATCAGCGCCCGCGCGTACGACTCCGTCTGGAACAGCCCGTGGACGACGTGGTTCGCGTACAGCCACAGCGCCACCGCCTTCTGCTCGATCGGGGCGTACCCGCGGAACTGCTCCGGAAGCTTCTCCAGCCGTACGAGCTCCCGCATCTCCTCGAAGATGCCCGTACCGCCGGCGAGAACCCGCTCCAACTGAACCAGCATGTCGTCGCTCACCGGGTGGATGAGCCGTTCCATCGCGCTGACCGCCGCTCCGGTGAAGCCCATCTCCGTGCCCAGCCGGTCCTGGGTCAGTCCCTTCTTCAGCCGCATTTTCCTGGCCACCGCCGCCGCCATCCTGGCCGCAGGGCCGACCGATTCCCTGTTCTCCGCTCGCGCCATTCCCGCTCCCCATCCGGACTCAACCGATCTCAACCGGTCTCAACTGCTCCCCGCCGAATTCGACTGGCTCCGAGGCGCGTTGACGCAGGTCAAGGGGTTGCCGACGCGCCCGGCACAGTCGTGGAAAACGCTAGCGTCGGCGCGGGAACATGTCCTCGTGAATGAAGAGAATCGGGAAGTAAACGCTGATTGGATTCCTCTTTCCGGATTCCAACTCCGCAAGGCGGGGGTGCAATTCGACGCCGTCCGTGTCGACGGCGACGAGGGGCGGCTGCTCGCCGACCGGATGGAGGTGCTCACCGGGGGCGACCCGGGTCCGGTGGTGATCGAGGCGAACGGGCGGCGCGGGGTCTACTTCCTCGTGCCGCCGGGGTCGACGGCGCGGAAGCCGTGGCCGCGCGGGGTGACCCGGTTCAACGCCGGGCCCGCCCACGTCAGCTACGTGCCCGTGCCCGCGCTCACCGGGCGGACCTGGCCGCTGTCCTGGCGCTTCCCGCCGTCGTCGCCGGACCGCTTCGTCCATCCGCTGCTGCTGAGGAGCGCCGTGACCGAGCAGTTCAACGGTGTGTCCTGAGGTCACGTACATCACTCTGGTACATGGGTTAAGGTTGGTACATGTCCATGAAGCGCACGAACGTGTACGCCGACCCCGAGGACCTGGCGATCATCAAGGAGGCCGCCAAGCGTCGCGGCATAAGCGAGGCCGAGATCATCCGGCAGGGGATCCACCTCGCGGCCATGGCCAACCGGATCTGGGACGAGCCTCTGTTCTCGCGCACGTTCGAGGGGCGCGGCCGGACCTTGGCCAAGGCCGAGGTCCGCGATGTCGTGGCCGACGCGGCCCGGCGCGAGGCGGACACCGAATCGGGGACGGCTGCGTGATCATCGTCGTGGCCGACACCTCCGGGCTGCTGGCCGCTCTCGATTCCACCCACCCCGAGAACGCGGCCGCCACCGAGGCGATCCAGGCGGCGGGGCTGCTCGTGATGTCCCCGCTGCTGCTGGCCGAGCTCGACCACGTGGCCACGCGTGAACTCGGCCGCGAAGCCGCGCTGAGCGCGGTGGACGACATCCGGCACTGGATGCGCCGGGGGCGCGTCTCCATGCCGGAGATCACCGAGGACCATCTGGGCGCCGCCCAGATGGTCCGGCTGCGCTACGCGGCGCTCGACCTCGACCTGGCCGACGCCGTCAACGTCGCCTTGGCCGCCGAGTACGACACGGACGCGATCCTCACGCTCGACCGTCGCGACTTCCGTGCCGTCCGCCCCCTCGGGCGCCACAAGGCGTTCCGGGTGCTGCCCGACGACCTTCCGCTCTGAGCGCTGTCGGCTGCCTACCGGTGACCGGCCTCGACCGCCTCCAGCGCCGCCGACAGCCGCTCCAGGACCCGTACCGTCTCGTCGAAGGCCTCCTGGCCGCCCAGCTCCCGGACGAGCGCGGCCGCCAGCTGCGCGTGGCCCGGGTCGATGCGGGCGATGGCCGCCCGGCCCGCCTCGCTGGGGGCGAGGAGCTTGGCCCGGCGGTGGGCCGGGTTCGGCTCGTACGACGCGAGTCCCTCCCGGACGAGCAGGTCCGCGATCCGCTGGACGCTCTGCCGGGTGATGCCCATGGTCCGGGCGATCCCGGCGACCGGCAGGGGCTCGGGGAGGACGGCTCCCAGGACCTGCCACCAGGCCGCGGTCAGGCTCGCCGGCTCGGCCAGCTTCTCCGAGACGGCGAGGAACTGGCCGTTGAGGCGGAAGACGCCCAGGGCGGTCCGGGAGAGCGCGTCCTGCTCCGTGCGGCTCATGCGTTCAGCTCGGCGAAGGCCGCCGGGTCCGAGTCGTGGAAGAGGCGGTACCAGGCGTCCCGCTTCCCCTCGTAGGCGCCGAGGACCGCGAAGACCTCGCGGGCGAAGGCGACCGGCTCGGTCGGGCCCGCCGTGACCAGGGCGCCCGTGCCGGCCTCGCCCTCCGACGTCACCGCGTCCGCGTCGACGTAGTGCTCGCCGCCCTTGTAGCCGGTGGCGTCCAGGTAGAAGGAGACCGCGCTCGTGTGGGGCCGCCGGTCGAGCAGCCCCGCCTTCGCCAGGCCGGCGGTGGCGCCGCAGATCGCGGCGACCGGGACCCCGGCGTCGAGGAAGGCGGCGGCCCGGTCGGTGAAGGGGGCCAGCTCGTCGCCCTCGTCGTACTTCTCGGCCCCGGGGAGGATCAGCAGCGCGCTGTCCTCGGGCCGCAGGTCGGCGAGCGCGAGGTCGGGCACGATCCGCAGGCCGCCGATGGTCGTGACGGGCTCCCCGGCGACCGGGCCGACCGTCCTGACCGTGTACCCGGCGCGGGCCAGCCAGGCGGTGGTGTGGCCCGTCTCCCAGTCGGCGAGCGTGTCGTAGACGGCGAGGTGGACGGTCTTCGTTCCGGCGTGCGTTCCCATGGCTGACCCCTTGGTCGGTGTGGTCGATCCCTTGGTACCCCTGATGACAGGAGACTGTCATGAGGACAGTATGCTGTCAATGAGGGAGGGAATTCCGCATGACGGAACAAGGTGTCGCGTCCGCCCCGGTCTCGGTGGACAAGATGGCCATGGCCCGCCCTACCTGCGGTTCCTTACCCTCGACGCCATGACCCCTCATGTCGTCGAACCCGATCCCCAGGCCGGGGCCGCCGTCAAGGCCGCCGACCGCGCGCACGTGTTCCACTCCTGGTCCGCTCAGGGCCTGATCGACCCGCTCGCCGTCGCCGGCGCCGAGGGTTCGTACTTCTGGGACTACGACGGAAACCGCTACCTGGACTTCACCAGCGGCCTCGTCTACACGAACATCGGCTACCAGCACCCCCGCGTGGTCGCCGCCATCCAGGAGCAGGCCGCGAAGCTCACCACCTTCGCGCCCGCCTTCGCCATCGACGTCCGCTCCGAGGCCGCACGCCTCATCGCCGAGCGCACCCCGGGCGACCTGGACAAGATCTTCTTCACCAACGGCGGCGCCGAGGCCGTCGAGAACGCCGTCCGCATGGCCCGTCTGCACACCGGCCGCACGAAGGTGCTCTCCGCCTACCGCTCGTACCACGGCGCCACCTCCACCGCGATCAACCTGACCGGTGACCCGCGCCGCTGGGCCTCCGACAACGGCTCCGCCGGCGTCGTGCGCTTCTGGGCGCCGTTCCTCTACCGCTCGCCCTTCTACGCCACCACCGAGGCGGAGGAGAGCGCCCGCGCCCTCCAGCACCTGGAGGACACGATCGCCTTCGAGGGCCCGGCGACCATCGCCGCGATCATCCTGGAGACCGTGCCCGGCACCGCCGGCATCATGACCCCGCCGCCCGGCTACCTCGCCGGCGTCCGCGAGATCTGCGACAAGTACGGCATCGTCTTCGTCCTCGACGAGGTCATGGCCGGCTTCGGCCGCACCGGAAAGTGGTTCGCCGCCGAGCACTTCGACGTCGTGCCCGACCTGATGACCTTCGCCAAGGGCGTGAACTCCGGGTACGTGCCCCTCGGCGGCGTCGCCATCAGCGAGAAGATCGCCGCCACCTTCGACAAGCGGCCCTACCCGGGCGGACTGACCTACTCCGGTCACCCGCTGGCCTGCGCCGCCGCCGTCGCCACCATCCAGGTGATGGAGGACGAGAAGGTCGTCGAGAACGCCGCCCACATCGGCGAGCACGTCCTCGGCCCCGGCCTGCGCGAGCTCGCCGAGCGCCACCCGTCCGTCGGCGAGGTCCGCGGCCTCGGCGTCTTCTGGGCCCTCGACCTGGTCAGGAACCGCGAGACCCGCGAGCCGCTCGTCCCGTACAACGCGGCCGGCGAGGCGAACGCGCCGATGGCCGCCTTCGGCGCCGCGGCGAAGAAGAACGGCCTGTGGCCCTTCGTCAACATGAACCGCACCCACGCCGTCCCCGCCTGCAACGTCACCGAGGCCGAGGCCAAGGAGGGCCTCGCCGCCCTCGACGCCGCCCTCGCGGTCGCCGACGAGCACACCGTGTGACCCCCCTGTGATCACCGTGTGACATCGGAAACGGGGGCGCCCCTTCCGTCTGGACTAGGGTGTCCGGAGCCGGACGGAGGGGGCGCACCCATGCCCGCGAGCGGAGCTGTCACCCGCAACACCCTGCGACAGCAGATCGCGGACGCGCTGCGTGACGAGGTGCTCGCGGGCCGTCTCCAACCCGGCGAGGAATTCACCGTCAAGCAGATCGCCGACCAGTACGGCGTCTCCACCACCCCCGTGCGCGAAGCCCTCGTCGACCTCTGCGCCCAGGGCCTCCTCGACTCCGACCAGCACCGCGGCTTCCGCGTCCACCAGTACTCGGTCGACGACTACCGGGGCATGGTCGAGGCCCGGATGCTCGTCGTCGACGGCATCTTCCGGCGCGACGCCGCCATGGTGCCGCCCCGCTCCGCCGCCACCGAACCCGACCTCGGGATCGGCGTCGCCCTCGTCTCCGTCCGCCGCAGGGGCGAGGCCGCGGCCCGCGCGGCCCGCGCCGGCGACCTCGACATCCTCATCGGCTACGACATCCGGTACTGGCGCGAACTCGGCCGGCTCGTCGCCGCCAACGACTACATCGCCGACTTCCTCCACCGGCTCCGCGTCCAGGCCTGGGTGTTCTCCGTCCCCTACCTGCGCTCCGAGCGGGACGTCCTCGGCTGGCTGTGGAGCGGACACGTCGACCTCGTCGACGCCATCACCCGCGGTGACGCGCAGGCGGCCGTCGCGGTCGTCCGGGAGTACAACGCCCACTCGATGGACTGGGCCGACCGGCTGGAGCGCCGGGCCCGCTGACCGGGCCCCCGGCACGACCGGCCGGGCCGGAACGGGCCGCCGACCGCCACCGGACCGCAGGACCGCCGCCGGGTTGGGACGCCCTCCCCGGGTTGAGGGCCCGGCTCCCCGGGCAGTTCCTCAGCGGGTGGACGGTGTCCGTGGGGCGCCGACTAACCTGGCCGTCCCTGCAAAAGCCTGGCGAACGCCCTGCGAGCGTCCCCCGCAACTGACGGAGAGCGAGCCTCCCTTGGCCTGTGACCTGTGGCTGGTCCCCCTCGTCGACGTGCTGTGCCACAGCCCCGACAACCCCTTCGCCGAAGAGATCGCCGCGTACGACGCCGTGCTCACCGCCTCCGGTCTGCCGACCGTGCCGGTCTACGCCTACATGCCCGGGCTCTCCGGCGACGTCGCCCCGATCGCCGGCTTCGACTACGAGGCCCTGCACTTCCTGCGGCGCGCCTACCTCCTCCAGATGTGCGGACTCCCCGTCGAGCCCGTCGGCGAGCTCGGCGGCGACTACGAGCAGCTCCTGGAGATGTTCGAGGCGACCGCCCAGCAGTCGCACCTCGTCTGGCACTACGACCACGCCGGCGCCTACGTCCCGGTCGACTTCCCGGTCCCGCTCGCCAACGACGAGCTCCTGGAGGGCGGCGGGCCGCTCGGCTCCTCGTACGGGCTGCTGCGCGAGCTGGAGTTCGTGGCGCCCTCCATCGGCATCGACCCCGCCAACCCCCCGGCGCCCCCGCTCCCGCCGGAGCGGCCCACCACCCTGGAGGAGCCGGCCGCCGCGGTCGCACCGGACGGCGGCCCCTTCGCCCGGGAGCGCCACGTGTGGCTGGGGCTGCACGCGGCCGCGACCCGGAGCCTGGCCCAGGGCTCGATGATCATCCTGAGCTGAGGTCCGCCGGCCCCGCCCGCACCGGCCCGGCCGGGGTCCGCACACCAGGCCCGGCCGACCGCGGACCCGGGCGGCCCGGGGCCGGCGGCAGCCGCGGGGTCCCGGAGGTCCCCGTCAGCGGGTCTCCGGGGGCCGCTGCCGCGGCATGTTCGGCCGGGTGCCCGGCGGCAGCGGGAAGCGGCCCGAGGGATGGTGGCTCTCCGCCCGCGCGGGCCCCACGCCCACCGACTGGAGGGCCAGCGGCGCCGGACCCGAGCGGAACTCGACCATCCAGTCCGCGGTCTCCGCCCGGACGAGCTCCGTCACGTCCTCCGAGAAGCGCCGCAGCACGCCCAGGCAGCGCTCGGCCGCCTCGCTGGCGGTGCCCTCCGTGGGCCCCAGGACCTCCCGGACGCTCTCCGAGGCCCAGTCGAACTGCAGGGCCTGGAGACGGCGCTGCACGGCCTGTGCCGTCGCCACGTCCCTCATCCAGCCCGCGGTCAGACCGAAGTACCGGTCGCAGCCCAGACAGGCGGCCCCGAGCAGCAGCGAGAGGTAGCCCCAGCCGGCGGCCCCCTCGGCCACACCGGTCAGGTCGAGCAGCGGCAGCGCGGCACCCGCGATCACCCCGGCGGCCGTGCCGATCCGCAGCATCCGGGCGTTGCGGCGCTTCCAGACCCGGTCGGAGAGGTACCACTCGGCGATGCGCAGGGCATGGGACTCCACCCAGCGGTACAGCTCGTCGAGCCGCTCGGCGGGCTCGCCCCAGTCGCCCAGGGGGAACGGCGTCCCGGTCAGATCGCGGTGAACGTCTCCCCCGGGGGGTCCCGGTGGCTGCATCTCCGGCTGCTGGCTCACCGGGGGACTCCTCTGTTCAGCTCAGTGCTCGTGTCCTTCTGTGACGTGCGGTGCACGTGGTGCCTGCCCTTCCTACCGCCGAATGGTGGGCGGCGGGCCCGGAATCCCAGGATTTCCGCCCGCAAGGGGGTCTTGATCAGGTAGAGGAGTCCGGCGTTTCTCACTCGAAAGAGTGGTGGAGCAGGGCGGGCGGGGACCACGTAGGCTCGGCGTACCGACATACGGACGTACCGAACCTCAGGAGTGACCGTGATTCCCGGTGGTGGTCAGCCCAACATGCAGCAGCTTCTCCAGCAGGCCCAGAAGATGCAGCAGGACCTCGCCCGCGCCCAGCAGGAGCTGGCGGCGACCGAGGTCGACGGACAGGCGGGCGGCGGCCTGGTCAAGGCGACCGTGACCGGCTCCGGCGAGCTCCGCGGCCTGGTCATCGACCCCAAGGCGGTCGACCCGGAGGACACCGAGACGCTCGCCGACCTGATCGTGGCCGCCGTCCAGGCCGCCAACGACAACGCGCAGCAGCTCCAGCAGGCCAAGCTCGGCCCGCTGGCCCAGGGCATGGGCGGCATGCCCGGCCTCGGCTTCTGACCCCGCCGGACCGGGGGCTTTCGAGCCCCCGCCGCCCGCGGACTTCTTAGCCCCGCTTTAAGCCACTACCGTAAGAATCAAGCACTCCCTTGGAAGGGCGTTCCGTGTACGAAGGCGTGGTGCAGGACCTCATCGACGAACTGGGCAGGCTGCCCGGCGTCGGTCCCAAGAGCGCGCAGCGGATCGCCTTCCACATCCTCCAGGCCGAGCCGACCGACGTACGGCGTCTCGCGCACGCGCTCCTGGAGGTCAAGGAGAAGGTCAGGTTCTGCGCGGTCTGCGGCAACGTGGCACAGCAGGAGCAGTGCAACATCTGCCGCGACCCCCGCCGCGACCTGACCGTCATCTGCGTGGTCGAGGAACCCAAGGACGTCGTCGCGATCGAGCGGACCCGCGAGTTCCGGGGGCGCTACCACGTCCTCGGCGGCGCGATCAGCCCGATCGAGGGCGTCGGCCCGGACGACCTCCGCATCCGCGAGCTGCTCGCCCGGCTCGCCGACGGCACGGTCACCGAGCTGATCCTCGCGACCGACCCGAACCTGGAGGGCGAGGCCACCGCGACGTACCTGGCGCGGATGATCAAGCCGATGGGGCTCAAGGTGACGCGGCTCGCGAGCGGACTCCCGGTCGGCGGCGACCTCGAGTACGCCGACGAGGTCACCCTCGGCCGTGCCTTCGAGGGACGGAGGCTGCTAGATGTATGACGACCGGGCCGGTGCGCTCTCAGGGAGGCTCCTCGATGTCTGACCCCACGCTGCACGCGATCACGCAGAACCCCGACGACTTCGCGGTCCAGATCGCCGACTCCATCGAGAGCTTCATCGTCGCGACCACCGAGGTCGCCAAGGGCGACGAGCCGGACAGCGCCGTGCCCTTCCTGCTCCTGGAGATCTCGCAGCTGCTCCTCGCGGGCGGCCGGCTCGGCGCGCACGAGGACATCGTCCCGGACGAGCGCTACGAGACGGACACGGGCCCCGAGCCCGACATGGACGACCTGCGCGAGCGCTTCGCCGTGCTCCTCGAACCGGTCGACGTGTTCTCCGAGGTCTTCGACCCGTACGAGCCCCGCAAGGCCCCGGTCCCGGCCCGCATCTCCGACAACCTCGCCGACATCGTCGCCGACCTCCGCCACGGCCAGGCCCACTACCGCGCGGGCCGCACCAGCGAGGCCCTCTGGTGGTGGCAGTTCTCGTACTTCTCCAACTGGGGACCCACCGCCTCCGCCACCCTCCGCGCCCTCCAGTCGCTCGTCGCCCACGTCCGCCTCGACCAGCCGCTCGCGGCGCTCGACGGCCTCGACACCGACGAGGACCTGACCGAGGACGACCTCGCCGAGGAGGCGGGCCGCGTGATGGCCGAGGAGATCGGCGCCCCGCTCGGCCTGCGCACGCTGAGGAAGTAGCGCCCGGCCCGGCCTGCGCACGCTGGGAAGCAGCGCCAGGCTCGGCCTGCGCGCGCTGAGCAGGCAGCGCCCGGCTCCTCGACGGCGTGTGAGCCCGCGCACATCTCGGGCTCCCGCCGCGTACCCCCGGCTCTCCCGGGCAGGCAGACCCACCGGGCGGTCCGGACCGTCCAGGCCGTGATCACTGACTGAGCGGGACATCTCAGGATGCGATATACGGTCGGCGATTCCGGGCCGCTCGTTAAACTGAGCCGACCGCAGTAATGACTGCGGCAGAGACTGATCGAGGAGCGCACGTGGGCCTTGTCGTGCAGAAGTACGGAGGCTCCTCCGTTGCCGATGCCGAAGGCATCAAGCGGGTCGCCAAGCGGATCGTGGACGCCAAGAAGAACGGCCACCAGGTGGTCGTCGTGGTTTCCGCGATGGGCGACACGACGGACGAGTTGATCGATCTCGCCGAGCAGGTATCCCCCATTCCTGCCGGGCGTGAATTCGACATGCTGCTGACCGCCGGAGAGCGGATCTCCATGGCCCTGCTGGCCATGGCGATCAAAAACCTGGGCCACGAGGCCCAGTCGTTCACGGGCAGCCAGGCCGGTGTCATCACCGACTCGGTCCACAACAAAGCGCGCATCATCGATGTCACGCCGGGCCGTATCCGCACCGCCCTCGACGAGGGCAACATCGCCATCGTCGCCGGCTTCCAGGGCGTGTCCCAGGACAAGAAGGACATCACCACGCTCGGCCGCGGCGGGTCCGACACCACCGCCGTGGCGCTCGCCGCCGCGCTGGACGCCGAGGTCTGCGAGATCTACACCGACGTCGACGGCGTGTTCACCGCCGACCCGCGCGTGGTGAAGAAGGCGAAGAAGATCGACTGGATCTCCTTCGAGGACATGCTGGAGCTCGCCGCCTCCGGCTCCAAGGTGCTGCTGCACCGCTGCGTCGAGTACGCGCGCCGCTACAACATCCCGATCCACGTGCGCTCGTCCTTCTCGGGACTGCAGGGCACCTGGGTCAGCAACGAACCGCTCTCCGACGCAAAGGACCAGAAGGTGGAGCAGGCCATCATCTCGGGTGTCGCCCACGACACCTCGGAGGCGAAGATCACCGTCGTCGGCGTGCCGGACAAGCCGGGCGAGGCCGCGGCCATCTTCCGGGCCGTCGCCGACGCCGAGATCAACATCGACATGATCGTGCAGAACGTGTCCGCCGCCTCGACGGGCCTCACGGACATCTCCTTCACCCTCCCCAAGGCCGAGGGCCGCAAGGCCATCGACGCCCTGGAGAAGGCGAAGACCGCGATCGGCTTCGACTCGCTGCGCTACGACGACCAGATCGGCAAGATCTCCCTGGTCGGCGCCGGGATGAAGACCAACCCGGGCGTCACCGCGGACTTCTTCCGCGCCCTCTCCGACGCCGGCGTGAACATCGAGCTCATCTCGACCTCCGAGATCCGCATCTCGGTCGTCACCCGCGCCGACGACGTCAACGAGGCCGTCCGCGCCGTCCACAGCGCCTTCGGCCTGGACAGCGACTCGGACGAGGCCGTCGTCTACGGAGGCACCGGACGATGACCCCGAAGCCGACACTCGCGGTCGTCGGTGCGACCGGAGCCGTCGGCTCGGTGATGCTCCAGATGCTCACGCACCACGCGGACGTCTGGGGCGACATACGCCTCCTCGCCTCCCCGCGCTCGGCCGGCCGCAAGGCCGCCGTGCGCGGGGAGGAGTGCGAGATCCTCCCACTCGACGAGGAGGCACTGGAAGGCGTCGACCTGGCGCTCTTCCTGGTGCCCGAGACGGTGGCCGCCCGCTGGGCGCCCATCGCCGCCACCAAGGGCGCCGTCGTCGTCGACACCTCCGCCGCCTTCCGCGCGGACCCCGACGTCCCCCTCGTGGTCCCCGAGACCAACGCCCACTCCGCCCGCCTGCGCCCCCGCGGCATCGTCGCGAGCCCCGGCAGCACCACCCTCGCCCTGGTCGTCGCCGTCGGCGCCCTGCACGCCGAGTTCGGACTCACCGAACTCGTCGTCACCGCCCAGCAGGCCGCGAGCGGCGCCGGCGCCGGACAGGCCGGCGTCGAGGCGCTCCGCACCCAGCTCGGCCTCCTGGCGGGCCGCCAGGACCTCGGCACCCACCCCGGAGACGTACGCCGGGCCGTCGGCGAGGACACCGGCCCCTTCCCCGGCCCCCTCGCGCTCAACGTCCTGCCCTGGTCCGGCACGGCCGGCGCCGACGGAGCCTCCACGGAGGAGGAGCACGTACGCGACGAGACCCGGCGGATCCTCGGACTCCCCGCCCTCCGGGTCGCCGCCACCTGCGTCCGCGTCCCCGTCGTCACCGGCCACTCCGTCTCCGTGCACGCCCGCTTCGAGCACCCCGTGCCGCTCGACCGCGCGCACGAGATCCTCGCGACCACACCCGGGGTCGTGCTGTACGACGACCCCGCCGCCGGCGACTTCCCCACCCCCGCCGACGTCGTCGGCACCGACCCCGCCTGGGTCGGACGGGTACGGCGCTCCATGGACGACGAGCGGGCCCTCGACTTCTTCGTCTGCGCCGACAACCTCCGCAAGGGCGCCGCCCTCAACGCCCTCCAGATCGCGGAATCGGTTGTCACATATTTGTAGGATCTGTGAACGACCTGTGAGCAATTAGGCGTCAGATACCTCTTGAACTGCGATGATTCCGTGGTCGACGATGCTCTTCCCCCCTCCTGCAACCAGCGGTCGGGTGGACGGCGTCTCTGCGTGCACTCACCATGTGTGGCGTGGCGCGCTGTGAAAGCGGGGCATCGGGGGAGAACGGTTACGCATGAGGACAAACGACTCACCGTCAAAAACGGTGGCGTACGCGTACAACCCTGCCGGGGGGAAGCGTGTCCAACCTGCGTGGCAGACGTACTCGACATCGCGACCATCGCTCCGCTGCGCGGCGCGGGCACAGCAGTGCTCCCCGCGCGGAGCGTCGCCGTCGTCCCCGCGCGCGGCACGACAGCCGTCCCCGCCCGCGGCCCCGCGGTCGCCCCGGCCCGCGGCACCAGGGCCGTACCGGCCCGCGGCACCGCGATCGTTCCCGCCCGCGGCGCGACGCCCGTCCCCTACCGCCGGCCGCGCCCGCTCGGCGGCATGCCGGTGATCGCCCCCGTGCCCACCGGATCCCGCACGAGCGCCGTCGACGGCATCCCCTCGCCCCGCACGAGCGCCGAAGGCGGCGCGGCGGCCGGGACCACCGTCGACCACCTCACCGAGACCTACCGCGCCCACTACCGGTCGCTCCTCGGCCTCGCCGCCCTCCTCCTCGACGACACGGCCTCCTGCGAGGACGTCGTCCAGGAGGCGTTCATCCGCGTCCACTCGGCCCGCAAGCGGGTGCGCGAGCCCGAGAAGACGCTCGCCTACCTCCGCCAGACCGTCGTCAACCTCTCCCGCTCCGCCCTGCGCCGCCGCATCCTCGGACTCAAGCTGCTGTCCAAGCCGATGCCGGACATGGCCAGCGCGGAGGAGGGCGCCTACGACCAGCTGGAGCGCGAGGATCTCATCAAGGCGATGCGCGGACTCCAGCGCCGCCAGCGCGAGGTCCTGGCCCTGCGGTACTTCTCCGACATGACGGAGGCTCAGGTCGCCGAGGCCCTCGGGATATCCCTGGGCTCGGTGAAGGCGTACGGCTCGCGGGGCATCGCGTCGCTGCGCGTCGCGATGGGAGCGACGTCGTGAGCGAGGCACCCCGCAAGGACCCCGCCGGCGAACCCGCGGGCGACGACACCGCCGGAGCCGAGAGCGCCGGCAGGGCCGAGCGCGGCGTCGACGCCGACGGCACCGCCGGGACCGAGAGCGGCGGCAAGGCCGAGTGCGGCGGCGTCGCCGAGAACATCGCCGAGGCCGAGAGCGGCGGCACGACCGGGCCGGCGCGGCCCGGCGCCGCCGACCAGGGCGCCGCCGAGGGCGCCGACGTCCGGAGCGACGTCCCCGAAGAACGCGACGAACCGAGTGGACAGCGCATGGTGAAGATCGAGCCCGGCCCGGGCGAGGGCGACGGGGACGACGAACTCGCGCTGCGGAGACTGTTCCAGAGCGCCGTCTCCGGACTGGAGCCCTCCCAGGGCTCGCTGGAGCACCTGCGCCGCGCCGTGCCCGCACGCCGCGCCCGCAAGCGGCAGGCCGTCGTCGGCGCCGCCGCCGCCGCGGTCCTCATCGGGACCGCCGTACCCGCCTTCGTGCACGTCGCCTCCTCCGGCGGCGTCTCCGCCGCCGGGAACCCCGTGAACGCCGGCCACGGCGAGGAGGCCCAGGGCGGCACCGGCGCCGAGACCGGCATCGAGGGCGGCCAGAGCGCCCAGCCCCCCACGAGCACCGGATCGCCCAGCCAGGGCGCCTCCGAAGGCTCCGGGGGCAAGCCGCAGCAACCGGGCCCCGGCACCTCGTCCGGCAGCGGACGCGGAGCGGAAGCCCTCCCCGGAGCCTTCCCCGCCTGCACGGCCGCGCAACTCGGCGTCAGCTCGGCGGGCGCCGGCGGACCCGACGGCGAGGGCAAGGTGCACGGCACCTTCCGCATCTCCAACATCTCCGACCGGGCGTGCGTCGTGGAAGGCGCCGGAGTCGTCGGCTTCGAGGCCCGCGGCGCCGCCGACCCGGCGCGGATCTCCGTGATCCGGCACACCTCGGGAGACGGCGGCAGCGGACTGCCCGACCCCTCCCAGGAGTTCTCCGCGATGGCCCTGAAGCCCAGCGGCTCCTACGAGGTGAAGTTCGTCTGGGTGCCGAGCGAGACCTGCCCGACCACCCCCACCACGCCGCCCCCGACCGTGGTGCCGCCGACCGAACCGCCGACCACCCCGCCGCCCACGCCCACCCCGACCGGCGGAACGAGCAGCCCCGACCCCAGCGAGGGCACGGGCTCCGGAGGAAGCGGCACGGATCCGGGCACCGGCCCCGACACCGGCTCCGGCGCGGCACCCCAGCTGCTCCGCGAGGACGGCGGCCCGGCCGACGGCAGCGTCCTGGTCAGCCACGTCGCCGAGCCCGGCGGCCCCGCGGCGTCCGCCACCATCCCCGACGCCTGCGCCGGCACGATCTACCGGACCGGGGTCCTGGCGGGGCCCTGAGAGGCCCGAGAGCCCTGAGGCGGGAGCGGGCGCCCGGTCCCGGGCGCCCGGGAGCGAGTTACCTCGGGAGCGAGTACCCCGGGGGCGAGTACCCCGGGAGCGGTCATGAGGGAGCGGGCATCAGGGGGGCTTCCCCGCCCCCCTCCCTCCCCGCCCCTCCCCGCCCCTCCCCGTCTCCTACAGACCCAGCGCCTCGTCGCGGGACGCCTCCGCCTCGCGGCGCACCAGGCGGAACCACATGAAGAGCACGAACCCGGCGAAGACGAACCACTCCGCGGTGTAGCCCAGGTTCTGGAAGGCCTTCGCGTCCAGGCTCGTGCCCGCCGCGGCCGCCGCCGGGACCGGGGTCAGGCCGGCGGGGGAGTCGGCGAGGGTGATCCAGGCGTCGTAGACGTCGTCCGTCACCACGTTCACCAGGGACGCCGCACTGATCATCCCCAGCTGCCCCTCGGGCAGCCCGCCCGCCGCGTTGACCCCCTTGGTGCCGCCGTTCTCCGAGGCCTGGAGCGCGCCCACGACCGTGACCTCGCCGGACGGCGGGGCCGGGACCTTCGCACCCGTGGGGAGCCAGCCGCGGACCACCGGGAGCGAGCGGCCCCCGTCCGTCCGCAGCAGCGTCAGGACGTAGCTGCCGGTCCGGCCGCCCAGGTCACGGTCCGGGACGAGGAACTGCGCCCCGAACCGGCCGCGCGCCTCCGCCGAGCGGCCCGAGGTCTCCTGGTCCACCGGGAGCAGCGAGTCCAGCGGCGCCGTCTTCATCGTGCTCACGGCGGGCCGCTTCTCGGCCTCCTCGTGGGAGTCGACGCGATCCTCGAACTTGCCCAGCTGCCAGGTCCCCATGAACACGCAGAACGGGATCGCCAGCAGGACGAAGACGTTGATCCCCCACCAGCGGGGCGTTCTCAGGAACCGGTACACGCCCCCCACGGTACGGGGGCCGCCCCGGCGGCCCGTCGGCCGGGTCCCCGCCCGCCTCAGCCCCGCACCGGCCCACCTCCCAGGTGCTTCGCGGCGAACGCCAGGTCCAGGCCGACCTGCTTGATCCGCTCCTCCACCACGAGGGAGCCGTGGCCCGCGTCGTACCGGTACACCTCGTGGACCGCGCCCCGGGCCGCGAGCCGCTCCACGTAGTTGTCGATCTGGCGGATCGGGCAGCGCGGGTCGTTGACCCCGGCCGAGATGTGGACCGGCGCCCTCACCGCGTCGACGTAGGTGAGCGGCGACGAGGCCGCGTACCGCTCGGGCACCTCCTCGGGCGAGCCGCCGAGCAGCGTCCGGTCCAGGGCCTTCAGCGCCTCCATCTCGTCCTCGTAGGCCGCGACGTAGTCCGCGACGGGGACCGCGGCCAGCCCGACCGCCCAGGCCTCCGGCTGCGTACCGAGGCCGAGGAGCGTCAGGTAGCCGCCCCACGAGCCGCCGGACAGCACGAGCCGGGCCGGGTCGGCGAGACCGCTCGCCACCGCCCAGGCGCGGACCGCGTCGATGTCCTCCAGCTCGATCAGGCCGACCCGGTGCTTGAGGGCGTCCGTCCACTCCCGGCCGTACCCCGTCGAGCCCCGGTAGTTGACCCGGACCACCGCGTACCCGTGGTCCACCCAGGCCGCCGGGCCCGACGCGAAGGCGTCGCTGTCGTGCCAGGTGGGGCCGCCGTGGACCTCGAAGACCGTCGGGAAGGGGCCCTCGCCGTCCGGCCGCTGCACCAGCGCGTGGACCCGGCCGCCGGGGCCCTCCACCCACACGTCCTCCACCGGCACCGAAGCCGGGGCCTTGGGGCCGGGCGGGTCGAGGACGACGCCGCCGTCCGTGGACCGCACCACCGGCGGCTCGGCGGCCGAGGACCACAGGTACTCCACGCTGCCGTCCGGCCGGGCCGTGGCGCTCGACACCGACCCGGCCGGCGTGTCCACCCGGACCAGGGCGCCGGTCGCGATCTCGTACCGCCACAGCTCGCTGCGGGCCTCGAAGCTGTGCACGATCAGCAGGCCCGAACCGTCCGGGTACCACTCGGCCGACACGTCGCCCGGCAGGTCGAGCCGGAGGTCCTGCTCGGTGCCCTCCGCCACGTCCCAGATCATCGGCTCCCAGCGGCCGCGCCGCTGGTGTCCCACGAGCAGCCGGCTGTCGCCGTCCACGGGGGCGAAGCCCAGGACCGCGAGCCCCAGCTCCTCCGTGCCGCCCTTGGTGTCGTCGAGCTCGGCGAGGACGCTCGCGTCCGCGGAGCGCAGCACCCGCAGCGCCGAGTGCATGGCGTCCCCGTGCTCGGTGTGCTCGACGGCGATCAGGGCGCCGTCGTACGACAGGTCGCCGACCCCGGCCGACTCCCGGTGCCGGTAGATCTCGACCGGTGCGTCGGCCCCGGGGCGCACGAGGTGGACCGTCGAGCCGTCCTCGTCCGTGGAGCGGCCCACCAGGAGGGTGCCGTCCCGGCCGATGGCGAGGCCCGCGGGATAGGAGGCGTCGAGACCCGGAACGGCCGGCTCGTCCGCGCCGCCGGCGAACGGCTGGCGCATCCACACCCCGAACTCGTCCCCGTCGGTGTCCGCGAACCACCAGATCCAGGCGCCGTCGGGCGACAGCGTGCCGTCGGTCGTGCCGTTCGGCCGGTCCGTCACCTGACGCTGCTCCCCGGTCGTCCGGTCCCAGGCGTACAGCTCGTACGTGCCCGTCGCGTTCGACACGAAGAGCGAGCGGTCGGGGGCCTCCTCCGCCCACTCGGGCAGGGAGACCCGCGGTGCGCGGAAGCGTCGCTGCCAGGCGGGGGCCTGGTCGGTGGGCTCGGTTCCGGGCTCGGGGCGCTTGCTCTCAGTCATGGCACCCATGATGCTCCGCGCGGAGGACAATCGGGTCGCGTCCCCCTGGACCTGTGGATAACCTCGCGGGCATGTACTCGCCGACGCCCGACGACTGGCACGAGGTCAACCGCGCTCGCTGGGACGAGCGCGTCCCGATCCACGCCGCGAGCGACTTCTACGCCCTGGACGCCTTCCGCGCCGGGAAGGACGCCCTGCGCGACTTCGAGCTCGCGGAGGTCGGGGACGTCACCGGCCGGTCCCTGCTGCACCTCCAGTGCCACATCGGCCTCGACACCCTGTCCTGGGCCCGCCACGGCGCCTCGCAGGTCGTCGGCCTGGACTTCTCCGAGCCGGCCGTCGAGACCGCCCGCTCGCTCGCCGCGGACCTGGGCTTCACCCAGGACCGGGCGGCGTTCGTCGCGGCCGACGTGTACGACGCCGCGGAGGCCGTCCCGGACAGCGCGTACGACATCGTCTACACCGGCTGCGGCGCGCTGAACTGGCTGCCCGACATCGTGCGCTGGGCGGAGACCGCGGCCTCGCTCGTCGCTCCCGGCGGCTTCCTGTACGTGGCGGAGTTCCATCCGCTGACCGACTCGCTGGACGACGAGACCGGCAGCCGGATCGTGAACGACTACTTCGTGCGCGAGCCCTGGGTGGACACCACTCCGGGCACGTACGCCGAGCTGGACGCCGCGACGGTCCACAACCGCAGCGTGGAGTGGGTGCATCCGGTCGGCGAGGTCGTCACCGCGCTCGCCGGGGCCGGCCTGCGGATCGAGTTCCTGCACGAGCACGACGCCTCGCTGTTCCCGCGGTACGGGGCGCTGCAGCGGCACGAGGACGGCTACTACCGCTTCCCGTCGGACCGGCCCCGCATCCCGATGATGTACTCGATCAAGGCGACCCGCCCGGCCGCCTGACCCACCGCGCCGGGGAGCCCGCCGCCGCGGAGAGCGCGGGCCGCCGCGGAAGCCGGATCAGGGGGCGTCGGGGCGGATGTGATGGGTCCGCCGCCCGTCGGGGCCGAGGACCTGCGCCCCGATCTTGTGGGTGCGCAGGGCGAGCGCCGTGCCCGCGATCCGCAGGGCCGGAGCGGCCCGTACGAACGCCGCCGTGACCTCGTGCAGTTCGTCGACCGTGCGGAGCCACATGGCGACGGCCAGGTTGTGGGGGCCGGTGACGGAGGTGACCAGCCGGGTCTGCGGGAGCCGGGCGAGCGCGGCCACCGTCGCCGGCACCTCCAGGGGCGGTACGTCGGTGGTGACCATCGCCCACATCGGACGCCCGGAGAACCTCGGGGCCGGCAGGCAGTGGTGGTGGAGGGTGCCGCCGGCCGACAGGGCGTCGAGCCGCCGCCGTACGGTCGACTCGCTCGTACCGCACTGGCGGGCCAGCTCGGCGGCGCTCCGGCGGGCGTCCCCGGCCAGTTCCGCGATCAGCCGGCGGTCGAGCGCACTGAGGTGGGGGAGGGCACGCGCGTGCGTGCGCGGCCGCCGGTCCCCGCCGGTGAGCTCCGTGAGGTGCTGGACCTGGCCGGGGGTGAGCTGCTCGATCCGGGACCGGTAGGGGCGGTTGTGCATCCGCGTGACGACCTGGGTGCGGCAGCGCAGCACTCCGGGCAGCCGCCGTACGCGTCCGGCGAGGTAGCCGTCGAGGGCGTGCAGGTCGGGGGAGATCACGAGCAGGACGAGGTCGGCGTCGCCGGTCACCTGGTGGACGCCGAGGGTGTACGGATCGCCCGCCACGTCGGCGGCGGTGGCCTCGGAGGTGCCCGCGGCGCATTCCAGCTCGACCCAGGCGTAGAGCATCTCGTCCGTGCCGTGGCGGGCGGCGAGCAGCGAACTCCAGGCGTACCCCCCGGCCGTGAGGTGCTCCCAGCGGCGTGCGAGGGTGTCGGGACTGGTGCCCAGTACGGCCGACAGCTGGGTCCAGCTGGCGCGCGGGGCCATCTGCAGTGCGTGGATCAGCGAAAGATCCGCCTCTCCCAGGACGGATTCCCCGGTCGTCATTTCCCTCCCTGGTCGATCCCCGGCAAACCAGGGGTGCGGCTTGCGGGGCGCCCCAGGATGGTGAACCGAGGCGTATGCATTCAAGCCGCAACGGCGTCGGTTCGCCATGGAGTCGGCAACACCTCACACACGGAGAGGACGGGGGCGGTGCACATGGGGAGCGAGGACCCACCCGCGACGGCGGAGCGCCGGCTCCGGGACGACCCTGCGGCGGACCGGCGGTTCCGCGACGACGCGACGGCTGACCGACGGCTTCACGACGCCACCGCGGCCGACCGGTGCCTCCGCGACGACACCGCGGCCGACCGGCGGTTCCGGGAGGGCGCGGGGGCCGCGGACCCGGCGCCGTGGGCCGGTCCTGCGGCCGACGAGCGGCTCCTGTGGGGCGAGCCGGTGAGCGCGGACCAGCTCGCCGCAGCGGAGCGCGGATACGACCGCTGCGGGCCCGTCGAGCGGCTCCTGTGGGAACGGCTGTCCGTCTTCGAGGGGACCTTCGGCCCGGACGCCGTCCGCGAGGTGTGCGCGTCCTGGGCGCTGCCCCCGGCGGCGGTCCTCGGCGTCCTCGACCGGCTCGTGCCGGTCGCCCTGCTCCGCGTCGACGACCTGTTCGCCGGTGAGGACGACGTTCCCCGCTACTGGATGCCGCACGCGATGCGGGCCGTGGGCGCCCGCCGGCTGACCGAACGCGGCGACCGGCCCGATCTGGTCCTGAGGCACCGGCGGTGGTGCGTGAAGCTCGCCCGGACGGCCGCCGACCGCTGGCAGAGCGGCCGCCAGCTCGACGCCCGTGACCTCGCCCTGCGGGAACTGCCGGACCTGGCCGCCGCCATGGACCCGACGACCTCGTCGCCGCCGCGGGGCGACGAGGCGGACGCCGCCGTCGAGATAGCCGTATCGCTGTGGTTCCTGTGGGTGGTCTGCGGGCGGGCCGCCGAGGGCCGGACCCGGCTGCGGCACGCCCTGGCGCTGCTCGGCGGGGAGCCGTCGGCGCGGGCGCTGTGGCTCGCCGCGTTCCTGGAGCTGGAGTCGGGCCGCCCGGAGGAGGCCGACCCGCTGCTCGTACGGGCCTGGGCGGCGGCGGTCCGGGACGGGGACGGCGGGGCCCTCGGGCTGCTGGCCCACCTGCGGGGTTCGACCGCCCTCTATCAGGGGCGTACGCGTGCGGCGGCGGACGAGTACCGGGAGGCCCTCGCGCTGACCGAGGAGTACCCGGAGTTCGGCCCGACGCGGCACGCCTGCTGGGCGGGTCTCGCGCTCGCCCTGTGCCGTACGGACCCGGAGGCCGCGCAGGAGGCCCTCGACCGGGCCGACCTGGACCGCGAGAGCCGGTGGGGCCGGGCGGCCCGGGACATGAACGCCGAGGCCTGGTCCGCCATGGCCCGGGCCGAGCTCGCGGCGTGGGACGGGGACGCGGAGCGGGCCGCGGAGCACGCCCGGTGGGCGCTCCGTGAGCACCTGCGCCTGGGCTCGGCCGCGGGGGCGGCCGGTGCGGCGGAACTCCTCGCCCAGATCCGGTTGTCGGCGGGGCGGCGGGACGAGGCGGCCCATCTGCTGGGCGCGGTCGACCTGTTGCGGACCTCCGTCTTCGAGTCCTCGTACCGGCCCGCGGAGTTCTGCGTGGCGACCCGCGACCGCAGCGAGCGGGCCCTCCGGTCGCTGCTCGACGGCCCTGAGCTGCGGTGCGCCTACGAGGAGGGGGCGCGGCGCGGTCTGTTCGCGCTGGCGGGGGAGGCCTGAGCTCCGCCTACGATGCGGTCATGTCGTACGCCTTCGCCGTCGCCGCGGTCTTCCTGCTGTTGTTCGCGATCGGTGTGGGGCGGGACCGGCGCCGCTTCGGCAACGCCGTGCTCCTCGGTCTCTCCGTGACGTTCCTCGGGATCGGGCTGCTCGCCGGCGTCGAGGACGCGCCGCCGGGGGTCGCCGAGACCGTGATGATCTGCGGGCTGCTCGTGCTCGGCGTCGGCCCGGTGGTCCTGGCGGGGCTGCTCACGGCGAACGGCGTGAAGATGGTCCGCAAGGAGGGCAGGAGCCCGGCCAACCTGCTGTCGCTCCTCGCCGGGCTCGGCATGTTCGCGGTGATGGTCCTGGCGGTGACGGCGGCCGCGACGGACTCGTGGGCGCTGCGGATAGCCGTCGTCACCCTTCTCCTGGTCCTCGGCTACGTCTCGTTCCTCTTCGTCTGCTTCGTGGGCTACGCGTTCCTGTACGGCCGTCTGAGGCTCCGCCGCGACGCCGACTACGTGGTGGTCCTCGGGTCCGGCCTGACGGGCGGCAGCAGGGTGCCCCCGCTCCTCGCGAGCCGCCTGGACCGGGGGCGCGAGGTGCACGCGAGGCTGGCGGCGCACGGGCGGCGCGACGGCGCGGCCCCGGTACTCATCGTGTCCGGGGGGCAGGGGCCCGACGAGGAGGTGCCCGAGTCCCACGCGATGGCCGACTACCTCCTGGAGCGCGGCTTCCCGGCGGACGCGCTGGTGCGCGAGGACCGCTCGCGGACCACCGAGGAGAACATGCTGTTCAGCAGGGAGCTGATGGAGCGGGACCGGCCCGGCTCCTCGTGCGTGATCGTCACCAACAACTACCACGCCTTCCGGGCCGCGATCCTGGCCCGTCGGACGGGCGTGGACGGCCAGGTGGTGGGTGCGCCGACCGCCGGCTACTTCCTGCCGTCGGCGACCATGAGGGAGTTCGCCGCGGTCTTCCTCCAGTACAAGGTGGTCAACCTCGGGACCCTGGGGGCCCTGATCCTGCTCGGGGCACTCGTGTGGGCGAGCCGCTGAGGCCGGTGCTCGGTCATCGGGGCTGCTCCGTTCCGCGGGGGCGCCGGCCGGCGTACCGCTCCATCTGACCACCGGGCCCGCGGGGCCGCACGCCGGTCGCGGCGCCGGCGCCGCCCGGCCGGCCCGGGCGGTGTGTCCGCCGCCGCAGGGGCGGCGGCGGGCGGGACCGGCGGTCCGTACCTACTCTGGAGGTACGGAGGTGACCCATGAGCCGACGGCACCACTTCCACACCGACCACCTGGGGCACTCGGTCTCCGCGACCGTCCAGACGGGGCACAGGCTCGTCGTCGAGGTCCTCGTCGACGGCAAGGAGACCGGCCATGCCACGACCAAGGACGACGCGGTGACGGTCGCGGTGGAGCTGCCGACCGACCCTCCCACGCCGGTGACCGTACGGGCCGTCGCGGGGCCCGGAGAGCCGGGCTGCACGCTGATCGTGGCGGCGGACGGGGAGCCGCGGGCGATGGAGCCGAGGCCGTACTGAGGGCGGGTCCGCGGGCCCGGGACCGTGCGCGGCCCGGGCGGTCAGGACAGCCAGGCCATCCCGATGACCAGGAAGACGACGAAGGCGATGGCGCCGGCGACGGCGGCCGTCTTGCGGGGGCGGCGCCGGGAGAGCTCGGCGAGGCCGCCGGTGCCGCTGCCGGGCCGCTCGCGCCGCCGGGAGCCGGGCGCACCGGCGGACGGGGATCTGCGGGACGGGGCGGGCGCGGGTCTGCGGCCCTGCGCGGGCATCGGGGACGCCCCGGGCAGGGGCGAGGCGGCGGGAAGCCCGCCGCTCCCCGGTATCGGGCCGGTGCCGGGCATCGGGCCGGCCCCCACGGTCCGGCCGCCCGTCGCGGGAGCCGGACGGGTCGCCGTGCCGGCCGGCAGGCCGACGGTGTGGTGCGGGGCGTGCTGGGCGGGGGCGGGCCGGGCGTAGGCGCGCCAGGCGCCGGAGGAGAACCAGTCGGCGATGGCCTGCGCCGGGGGCCGCTGCTCGGGCTGCTTGGCGAGCAGGCTCAGCAGGTACGCCTCGAACTCGGGCGGCAGCGCCACCCCGAGCCGGGTCGGCGGCGTCGGGGCGCTGTCGATGTGCTGGTAGAGCAGGGCGGTGGCGGTGTCCGCGCGGAAGGGCGTGCGTCCGGTGAGGAGTTGGTAGAGCACGCAGCCGAGCGAGTAGACGTCGGAGGCGGGCGAGGCGGACTGTCCGAGGGCCCGCTCGGGGGCCAGATAGAGGCCCGTGCCCACGATCTGACCGGTCGTCGTGAGCGCGCCGGAGGGGTCGTCGACGAACCGGGCGATGCCGAAGTCGGCGAGCTTGACGGTGCCGTCCGCGTCGACCAGCAGGTTCCCCGGCTTGATGTCCCGGTGCACGACGCCCTGCCGGTGCGCGGCGGCGAGCCCGGCGGCGGCGTGCGCGGCGACCACGGCGACCCGCTCGGCGGGCAGCACCAGCGGGTCGGAGGGGTTCCCGGCGAGGCTGTCGCCCTCCACCAACTCCATGACCAGGAACAGCTTTCCGTCCCAGGTGCCGAAGTCGAAGACGCCCACCACGTGCGGGTGGCTCAGCCGGGCGGCGGTCTGCGCCTCCAGCCGGAACCGGTCGGCGGCGGAGGGGTCGGTCCCGTGCGCCAGCATCAGCTTCACGGCGACGTCCCGGCCGAGCACCTCGTCGGTGGCCTGCCACACCTCGCCCATGCCGCCCCGGCCGATACACACATGAAGCCGATATCGGTCCGCGACCAGCACCTGGAGACCACCCCTTCGACGATCGATCAACTTGACGGAAGGGAACCAGCGTAGAGCCGCCCGGCGACGCACTTCGCCGCGCTCCCCCCGGGGCGTCCGCCGACCCCCGTGAGGAAGCCCACGTCGGGCGCCCGCGTCCCGGGAATCCGGGCGGGGTGATGGACGGCGGCCGAGCCTCGGGTGAACGGGGGGTGGCGTCGTCCGGTTAGCATCGCGGGCCGGAGTGAGTCCGGAAGTGAGGGCCGGCGGACGCCGGGGACCGTGGAACGGAGAGAGTCGTGGCGCGACCTCGTGTGGGTGTGGCGGTACTGACGATGGGCACGCGCCCGGACGAGCTGGGGGCGCTGCTCGGCGCCGTGGCGGCGCAGGACGAGCCCGCCGCCCGGATCGTGGTCGTCGGCAACGGCACGGGGACCCTGCCGGAGCTCCCCGAGGGTGTCACCGGCGTCGAACTGCCGGAGAACCGGGGGGTGTCCGGGGGCCGGAACGTCGCGATCGAGACCCTGCGCGCGTTCGGCGACGTCGACGTGGTGGTGGACCTCGACGACGACGGCCTGCTCGTCGACACGGACGTCTTCCGGCGCCTGGCGGACCTGTACGAGGGCGACGACGCGCTGGGCGTCGTGTCGTTCCGCATCGCCGACGAGACGGGCGAGACGCAGCGCCGCCACGTCCCGCGCCTGGGGGCGAAGGACCCGATGCGCGGCGGCGAGGTCACCACCTTCCTGGGCGGCGGCCACGGCCTGTCGATGGCGATGCTCGACGAGATCGGCGGCTGGCCGGAGGACTTCTTCTTCACCCACGAGGAGACCGACCTGGCCTGGCGTGCCCTGGACGCGGGCTGGAAGGTCGTCTACGAGCCGAAACTCCTCCTCCAGCACCCGAAGACCAGCCCGGCCCGGCACGCCGTCTACTACCGGATGACGGCCCGCAACCGCGTCTGGCTCGCCAAGCGCAACCTGCCGGTCCTGCTCGTCCCCGTCTACCTGGGCGTGTGGACGCTCCTCACCCTGGCCCGCACCCGCTCCCTGCCGGGCCTCGCGTCCTGGTTCGCCGGCTTCGCGGAGGGCGTCCGCCGCTCCGGCGGCCCCCGCCGCCCCATGCGCTGGTCGACGGTCCGCCGCATGACGAGCCTGGGCCGCCCGCCCGTCATCTGACCGGAGCCCGCCGCCCCTCCCGGGGCGGCGTCCGCCCTGCGGGAAGGCTCTGCGCCCCGCCGACGGCGAGGCGCACGCGTGCCTGAACCCGGAAACCACTCAGGGCAGGAGGCTGTCTCAGCTCGCCGGGGCGGACACGGCGGCGTGCAGTTCCCGCACGCCGACGGCACGAGGGTGGCGTCGCGCCAACTCGGTCACGATGCCGCGGATCGCGGGCCGGTCCCTCACCTCGCCGGGGCTCGCACGGTGGGCGTCGAGCAAGGCGCGGGCGGTCTGCTCGGGGCGGCCCCATGCCCACCAGGCACGGGCCATGTCCGTGCCCAGGCGCGCCTTCCGTTCAGCCGTCGGAAAGTGCTCGGGCCGAAGGTTCCGCCCCGCCTCCAACGCTGCGCCGGCGTCGCCGAGGGCCCAGTGGACGCCGACGGCGTAGAGATCCACGGCGGCCGGGCTGATGGGAAAGAGACGCCCGGCAGGCGCCCGGAGCGGTAGGCGCCGTGCGGCCCGCCGTGCCTCCTCGGCCATGGCCAGGGAATCCGCGCGCCGGCCTCCTCGGGCGGCGGTGTAGGCAAGGGTGCACAGCATCTGCGCATAGGCCGACGAGGCCGCGTCTGTCCGCAGTCCTGTCGACTCCACCCGGGCGGCAGCGCCCTCCATGAGGGTCTGGGCTTCCTCGCCCCGGTCCTGGTGGCGCAGCACGATGGCGAGCTCGCGGGAGGCGGCAGCGGCGGCGAGCGGGGACCCGGACACTTCTGCCCAGGTGCGCGCCCGGTCGGAGGCGAGGCGGGCCTGCTCGTAGGAGCCGAGCTTGATCAGCAGGGCGGCGCCCAGGCTGTAGACGGAGGACAACCGGGCCTGGTCCAGCTCGCGGCGTGAGGAGGCGGCAGCGTGCCCGTCGGCCAGGAGGCCCGGCAGCAGCGCGAGGAGCTGCGTGTGGGCCCCCCCTTGTCGTAGAGGTCGCGGGCGGAGGCCACACGGGCGTCCAGGGCACCCCTGCCCGTCGGCGGCGGGGTGTCGGCCAAGGCCCGGTCCATGCCGAGCATCATGGCGGCCGGGACGGTCGCCGTGGCGGCGAGCAACGAGCGGCGGCGCATCGGGTCCTCCTCGGCGTGCGGACTGGCCGACACTCTAGTGCTGGCCGATCCGGTCGGAGCGGGGGGCGCCAGAGAACTCACCAGGACGTGTCGAGGCACGCCCACCGTGGAGGCGGCCCGGTGAATGAGCGTCAGGTCGGATACCCGGGTCCTGCGTTCCATCCGCGAGACCGTCGCCGCCGAGCACCCCAGGTGCCCGCCTAGTTCGGCGAGTGTCCATCCTCGGTGCTCACGGCCCAACCGTACGAGTCCGCCCGCTTGGCGCCGGGCGACTAACTCCCTGACCTTCGCGCTGTTCCACAGCGGGTCACCGGGCACGGGTCCCTCCCCCTGCTACACGATCGGGGGCCACCACGGTACGGGCGCGGGACGGAGCCCGTCGAGCCGTTTGCACAACGTGCAAACGGCTTGCAGAGAAAGCCGGTTCATCACCGGTCGGGTGCCGGGCGCGGTGTTCTCGTCACCACGCCCCGCACCGCGTGGGGCACCTTCCAAGGGAGGCACCATGGCAACCGCAGCCGATATCCCCGTCGCCACCGAACCGGTGACCGGACCGGCCCGCTCCCCGCGTCGTATCGTGCCGGCGGACCTCTGGGAGAAGCAGGTCGGCCTGCTGATGAGGGACCACCCGTACGACTCGGTCATGGCCACCCGCGTCCTCGGCCAGGGCTACGCCTACCTGCTCACCGCCATGTCCCTCCGGGGGCTGGGCCTGGGACTCGCCCCGAGCCGGCTGGTCGACATCGGCGTCCACACGATCATCCTGGACACCGTCGCCTACGCCGAACTGTGCGACGAGTACAACGGCGGGCACTTCCTGCACCACGTGCCCAAGGTCGAGACGAAGAACGACGGGTCGGTCGTCAGGACCGTCCACCTCGTCGCCCGCGCCGGTTGGGAGGTGGACCTCCCGCTGTGGGAGGACGCCGCCGACTGCGGCCCCTGCCACCCGGGCAACGACTCGCACTGACCCGCATGACGCCCTCGGCGGTCCGGGGCGCGGCTCGGGCCGCCGAGGCACGCCCGGGCGACTTTCGCCCGAACCTGCAGCAGCCCCCGCGCGGTGCCGCCAGGATGACCCGGGTGACGACCACGACCCCAGACCTCTGGCACCACTACGGCCGGGCCCGCGCCGCGCAGGACCTCGCGGTCCCCGGCTCCTTCCGCTGGGCCTGGGACCAGCAGGACGGGCCGGGCCCGGAAGTCCTCGGCGACCTCACCGGCAAGACCGTGGCCGACCTCGGTGCCGGTGCCGCCCGTCATGCCGCGCACCTGGCCGTGCACCACGCCCCGAACCGGATCGACGCCGTGGACGCCTCCCCGGCGCAGCACAGCATGGCCACCGCCCTGTACGCAGACCTCGCCCCCCGCCTGCACCTCGTGCAGGCGGACGCCGTCGCCCACCTCCGCGCGAACCCGGGCGCGTACGACGTGCTGTACAGCCACTTCGGTGCGGTGGACTTCACCGACCCCCGCGAGCTGCTCCCGGCCGCCGCCGAAGCACTCCGCCCCGCGGGGCGCCTGGTCTTCTCCACCCTCGCCCACTACCTGTCCGGCAAGCCCGCGCAGCCGGACGTCACGGCCGCCGAGGTGCCCGCGAAGACCCCGGAGGGTGAGAGCGCCACCATGTACCGGTGGGTGCTGCAGGAGCATGTGTGGACCAAGATCCTGGACCAGGCAGGGTTCACCGACATCCGTGTGGAGGAGCTGCCCGCGGGCGCCGGCCCCCGGCCCGCCGCCACCCTCCTCGGCACGGCCGAGCGCCCCGCCCCCTGAGACCGGGCAGGGGGATGCCGCTGCTCCGGGTCGAGTCTCCGGCGGCCCGGGGCGTTCGCGCTGAGGCGTGCTGGATGGCGATCAAGGGCACGAGACTGCCCGTGCCACGGGCCACGCAGACAGAAACAGGTGAGGCACCTACGGAGATCCGTAAGTGCCTCACCTGCTGTTTCGGCTGTCGGGGTGGCGGGATTTGAACCCACGACCTCTTCGTCCCGAACGAAGCGCGCTGCCAAGCTGCGCTACACCCCGATGTCGCTGCTCTGTTCTTCACGTCGCGGCGACATCGATTACTTTAGCCCACGCGCGCGCTGAGGCGAAATCCGGTTTCCGGGGGGTCGCCGCGCAGGTCGGATGCGGTCCGTGGCGCGGGTGGCCGGGGGCGCTCAGCGGCGGGCCGTCAGGGTGAGGAGGGTGACCTCGGGCGGGCAGGCGAAGCGGACCGGGGTGTAGCGGCTGGTGCCGCAGCCCGCGGAGACGTGGAGGTAGGACGTGCGGTCGCCGACCGTGTGGGTGGACAGGCCCTTCACCCGGTCGGTGTCCAGGTCGCAGTTGGTGACGAGCGCCCCGTAGAAGGGGATGCACAGCTGGCCGCCGTGGGTGTGACCGGCGAGCATCAGCTCGTACCCGTCGGCGGTGAAGGCGTCGAGTGCGCGCAGGTAGGGGGCGTGGACCACGCCCACCGAGAAGTCGGCCGAGGCGTCGGGGCCGCCGGCCACCCGCTCGTACCGGTCGCGCTTGATGTGGGGGTCGTCCAGGCCGGTGAACGCGAGGTCCGCCTGGGGGAGCTTGAGCCGGCCCCGGGTGTTGCCGAGGTTGACCCAGCCCGCCGCGTCGAACGCGTCCCGCAGTCCCTCCCACGGGTTGTGGACGGCGCCGACGACCGGCTTGTTGCCGTTGAGTCCGTGCCGGCCCTGCATCCGCTCCAGGAGGTACAGGCCGGGGTTGCGGAGCCGGGGGCCGTAGTAGTCGTTGGAGCCGAAGACGTACACGCCGGGGAACTCCATCAGCGGGCCCAGGGCGTCCAGGACCTCCGGCACCGCCTCCGGGTCGGAGAGGTTGTCGCCGGTGTTGACGACGAAGTCCGGGCGGAGCCCGGCGAGGGACTGGAGCCAGGCGCGCTTCTTGTGCTGGCCGCTCACCATGTGGATGTCGGAGACCTGGAGGACCCGCAGGTCGGCCATGCCGGGCGGGAGCACCGGGACGGTCACGCGGCGGAGCCGGAACGAGCGGGCCTCGAAGCCCGCCGCGTAGACGATTCCGGCCGCTGCCGTCGCCGTGAGGCCTGCCGTGATCTTCAGGGGGATCCCGTACCGTGCGCGCATCCCCCCATCGTCGCAGACCCGCGGGGCGTAAATGCGCGGGCGGGCGGGGCGGCGCACCTGCCACACTTGAGCGCATGACCACGCTCAAGGCGAAGCTCCAGGACGACCTCAACGCCGCGATCCGGGAGCGCGACGAACTGCGCTCCTCGACCCTGCGGCTGACCATCACCGCGATCACCAAGGAGGAGGTCGCGGGCAAGACCAAGCGCGAACTCTCCGACGACGAGGTGCAGAAGGTGATCGCCAAGGAGGCGAAGAAGCGCCGCGAGGCGGCGGAGGCCTTCGCCCAGGGCGGCCGCCCCGAGTCGGCCGAGCGGGAGAAGGCGGAGGGGATCCTCCTCGACGCGTACCTGCCGAAGCAGCTCGGCGACGAGGAGCTCGACGCGATCGTCGCGGCGGCCGTCGCCGAGGCGAAGGCGGCCGGTGCCGAGGGCCCGCGTGCCATGGGCGCCGTCATGAAGATCGTGAACCCGAAGGTGGCCGGCCAGGCGGACGGCGGGCGCGTCGCCGCCTCCGTGAAGCGGCTCCTCGCGGGCTGACGACGGGAGCCGCGGACACGGCGGTACGAGGAAGGGCGCCCCACCGGAGTGGGGCGCCCTTCCTCGTGTCCGCGGGCCGTCAGCGGTTTCCGCGGCCGCCGTCGCCGTCGCCGCCGCCCAGCAGGTCCCCCGGGAGCGTGATCCCCGGGAACGGGTTGTTCGGGGGCTTCGTGTCGCCGGGCTTGTTGTTGCCGGGCTTACGGGGCTTGTTGGGCTTGTTGGGGCCCTCGTCCCCCTCCTTGTCCTTGGGCTTCTCGGCCCGTGGGACGGAGATGGGGGCGAAGCCGGGCGTCTCGGAGGCGTCGAGCGCGCCGGTCATCGCGATCTTCCAGATGGGGCCGGGGAGGCAACCGCCGCAGACCTTGTCGTAGGTGACGCCGCCGATGGTGATGTCGTACATCGACTTCTTCTCGCCGACGTCGTCGCCGACCCAGACGGCGGTGGACAGGTTCGGCGTGTAGCCGACGAACCAGGCGTCCTTGCGGTCGTTCGTGGTACCCGTCTTGCCCGCGTTGTCGCGGTCGCTGAGGCCGGCCTTGGTGCCGGTGCCGTCCTCGACGACGCCCTTGAGCATCTGGTTGATCATGTCGGCCGTGCGCTCGCTCATCGCGCGGGTGCACTTGGTGTCCGGCACGTTGAGCTTGTCGCCGTTGGCGGCCTTCACGGACTCGATGGCCACCGGGGTGCAGTGCAGACCGCGGTTGGCGAAGGTCGCGTAGACGACCGCCATGTCGAGCGGGGTGCTCTCCTGGGCGCCGAGGGTGATCGAGGGGAGTTCCTTGACCTTCTTGCCGAGCTCGCGCTCGTACCCGACGTTCTTGGCCATCGTGATCGTCTCGCACAGGCCGGCCATCTGCTCCAGCTTGGCGAAGTACGTGTTGATGGACTTGCCCAGGGCGCCGGTCATGTCGAAGGAGCCCTCCTCCGACTTGAGCTCGTTGCCGATCTCCCAGTTCGCGTAGCCGGCCGGCTTGCCGTCGCAGCGGGTGAAGTCGCCCTCCGGGATGTTGATCTTCCAGGGGGTGTCGAAGGTCTGCGCCGGGCTCAGACCCTTCTCCAGGGCCGCCGCGGCCGTGATCGGCTTGAAGGTCGAGCCGACCTGGAAGCCGTACGTCGTGCCGCCCATCTTGCTGCCGACGGCCAGGTTCAGCGTCGTCTGGTGCTGCTTCTGGTCTAGGCCGTACGGGCGGGACTGGCCCATCGAGAGGATCTTGCCGGTGCCGGGCTGGACCTGCACGACCGAGGCGGCGACCGGGTCGTCCTTGTTGATCTTCGCGACGGCGGCCTCGTTGGCCGCGGCCTGCGCACGCGGGTCGAGCGTGGTCTTGACGGTGAGACCGCCCAGGTTCCACAGCTTGGTGCGCTCCTCGGCCGTCTTGCCGAACACCGGGTCGTTGAGGATCGTCTTGCGGACGTAGTCGCAGAAGAAGCCGGCGCCGTCGACGGCGGTGATGCAGCCGTTCTTCGGCGTCTTGACCTTCAGCTTGAGCGGACTGGCCTTCGCCTCGTCCGCCTCGGCCTGGCTGATGTCCTTCACGTCGGCCATCCGCTGGAGGACCACGTTGCGGCGCTTGGTGGCTTCCTGGATGTCGTTGATCGGGTCGTAGCGGCTGGGCGACTGCACGAGGCCGGCCATCATCGCCGCCTCGCCGAGGCTCAGGTCGGCGGCGTGCTTGGAGAAGTACCGTTGGGAGGCGGCCTCGATGCCGTACGCCTGCTGCCCGAAGAACGTGATGTTGAGGTAGTTCTCCAGGATCTTCTTCTTGCCCAGCTCCTCCTCGACCTGGATCGCGAACTTCAGCTCGCGGACCTTGCGGCCGATGGTCTGCTGGGTGGCCTGGGCGACCTTCTCCGGGTCGTCGCCCGCCTCCTCGACGAAGACGTTCTTCACGTACTGCTGGGTGAGGGTCGACGCGCCCTGCGCGACGCCGCCCGACTGGGCGTTGCGGTTGATCGCGCGCAGCACGCCCTTGAGGTCGATCGCCCCGTGCTCGTAGAAGCGGCCGTCCTCGATCGCGACGATCGCCTTCTGCATGTACGGCGAGATCTTGTCGAGCGGGACGACCGTCCGGTCCCGCGAGTACACCGTGGCGATCAGGCCGCCCTCGGAGTCGAGGATCCGGGTGCGCTGACTCAGCGGCGGGGTCTTCAGGTTGGAGGGGATCTCGTCGAACCCCTCGACCGTCCCCTTCGCGGCCAGTCCCAGTGCGCCGGCCGCGGGCAGGGCGATGCCCGCCAGCACGGCTCCCGCGAGCACACTGACACCGAGGAACTTGGCGGCCTGCTGGGTCCCGGTCAGACCACCGCCGGAGCGCTTCTTTGCCATGGGGGCAGCCTACGTTCTCATTCGCCGGACACGCGTATATGCCTTGGCCTAAGCTGCTCCCAACTGTCACAGCAGTGTGGTCTGGCATCAAGACCCGGGTGTGACTGAGGCATGAACTCCCGTGACCCCGAAACACGGGAAGCTCGTGTCCGATTCCGGCTCATGCGTCACACGGTGCCCGAAGTGGCCCCGCCGTAGACGGGCGTATCCAGGTGATATGTCCGATAGCTCACGCATGTCCTTCGATCACTCCCCTGGGTGATCTGACGCGCACGCATAGTCCGTTCGGGCCATCCAAGATTGGGCCCGAAGGGGGTGTTGCGCTGTGCCCACCTTCCGTAACGTCCCAACTGGCAGCGGTGAATATGCCGCTTCCGCCGTGGGGGAGCCTCGATTCGGGAGAGGACGGCGCCGGTATGGGCTGGGTAGCTGACTGGAGTGCGCAGGCGGCCTGCCGCACTACCGATCCGGATGAACTTTTCGTGCAGGGTGCGGCACAGAACAGGGCGAAGGCGGTGTGCACCGGATGCCCGGTGCGGACCGAGTGCCTGGCCGACGCCCTCGACAACCGCGTGGAGTTCGGTGTGTGGGGCGGGATGACGGAGCGCGAGCGCCGTGCCCTGCTGCGCCGCAGGCCGACGGTCACGTCGTGGCGCCGGCTCCTGGAGACCGCGCGCACGGAGTACGAGCGGGGAGCGGGCCTGCTGCCCGTGGCCATCGAGGACGACGCCACGTACGAGGCGTACGCCGCGGTCGGCTAGATCCCGGCGGGCCGCGGCCCGGCGGGTCGGACCCGAAGGGACCGGCCGCCGCGGGAGCGGGCCCCGGCGGAGGCGCGTACGGCGGAGATCACCGCCCGGCGGTCAGCCGGTCGCCGATCGCCCGCAGCCCGGCGAGGTCGTGCACGTCGCCGGGCAGGGCCGCCACCTCGGTCACCGCCACCTCCGGGTGGAGCGCGGTGAAGCGGTCGCGCGTGCGCTGCTCGCGCGAGAGCACCCGCATGCGCTCGGCATGCAGGCGCAGAAGTCCCGCGGTGAGGTGCCGTACGTCGGTGTCGTCCTCGTGCTCTTCGTGCGGTGCGTCGTCTCCTGCTGGTTCCTGTGCCGGGTCGGCTGTGGGGGCAGCCTGGGGTACGGGAGGTGCGGGGGTGGCGGCGGTGGCGAGGTGGGACGGCTCGGGCTCGGTGGCCGGGGAGCCACCTCGGTCAGTCTTCCCGGCGCCCTGATCCACAATGCGGCCCTCGTCAAGATTTTCCGCCGCGGCCCGCGCCCGCTCGGCCGAGAGCCGGGCGGCGGCGCTGCCGTGCACGCGGTTGAGGACGAGACCCGCCAGCGGCATCTCCTCGGCGGCCAGCCGCTCCACGAAGTACGCGGCCTCCCGCAGCGCGTCCCGCTCCGGCGTGGCCACCACGAGGAAGGCCGTGCCCGGCGCCTGGAGCAGCTTGTACGTGGCGTCGGCGCGGGTCCGGAACCCGCCGAACATCGTGTCCATCGCCGCCACGAACGTCTGCACGTCCTTGAGGAACTGACCCCCCAGCAGCTTGCCCAGGGTCCCCGTCATCATCGACATGCCGACGTTCAGGAACTTCATCCCGGCCCGGCCGCCCACCTTCGCCGGGGCCATGAGCAGCTTGATGAACTTCCCGTCGAGGAAGGACCCGAGCCGCTTGGGCGCGTCCAGGAAGTCCAGCGCGGAGCGGGACGGCGGGGTGTCCACGACGATCAGGTCCCACTCGTCGCGGGCCCGCAGCTGGCCCAGCTTCTCCATCGCCATGTACTCCTGCGTACCGGCGAACCCGGCCGAGAGGGACTGGTAGAAGGGGTTCTCCAGGATCGCCCGCGCCCGGTCGGGCTCCGCGTGCGCCTCGACGATCTCGTCGAAGGTCCGCTTCATGTCCAGCATCATGGCGTGCAGTTCGCCGCCGTCGGAGCCCTTGATCCCGTCGACCTTGCGCGGGGTGTTGTCGAGGGAGTCGATGCCCATCGACTGGGCGAGCCGGCGGGCCGGGTCGATGGTGAGGACGACGACCCTCCGGCCGCGTTCCGCCGCGCGCACCCCGAGCGCCGCCGCCGTGGTCGTCTTGCCGACCCCGCCGGCGCCGCAGCACACGATGATGCGGGTGCCGAGGTCGTCGATCAGCGGGTCGAGCTCCAGCACGGGAACGGCGTCGAGCCCGTGCGCCCCGGGCGCCGTGTCGCGCTCGTCCGGGGTCGCGCCGCCGCCGGGCGCCGCGGGCGCCGAGGGGGCGCCGGCGGCCGGGCCCGTGCCCCGGCCGTCGCGGGTCGGGGACGTGCCGCGGCCGTCGCGGGTCGGGGACGTGCCGCGGCCGTCGTGGGCCGGGGCCGGGGACGTGCCGCGGCCCGGGGACTTCTCCGTCACGTGCCCACCCCTTGCTTCCGCAGTTCCTTCGCCAGCCGGTAGAGCCCCGCGATGTCCGCCCCGTCGCCGAGGAAGGGCAGCTCGTACGTCGGTACGCCGACGCCCTCCAGGACCGCGCGCTGCGCCCGCTCCAGCTCCACCCGCCGGGCGTGCTCGGTCGCCTGCTCCAGGAGGGGCTCGACGAGCGTCGTGCCGCCCGCGACGCCCGCCGCGGCCAGCGTCCTGGCGATCGCGTCCCGGTGGTCGCCGGCGGCGGCCCGTACGGCGGCCTCGTCGAGGATGTGCGGCCGGACCATGTTCACCACGACCCGCCCCACCGGCAGTTCGGCCGCCCGGAGCTCGGCGATGCCGTCCGCGGTCTCCTGGACGGGCATCTCCTCCAGCAGGGTCACCAGGTGCACCGCCGTCTCGGGCGACTTCAGGACCCGCATGACGGCCTGCGCCTGGTTGTGTATCGGGCCGATCCTGGCCAGGCCCGCCACCTCGTCGTTCACGTTGAGAAAGCGGGTGATGCGGCCCGTGGGGGGCGCGTCCATCACCACGTGGTCATAGGTCGGCCGGCCGTCCTTCTCCCGCCGCCGGACGGCCTCGCACGCCTTGCCGGTCAGCAGGACGTCCCGCACCCCCGGCGCTATCGTCGTCGCGAAGTCGATCGCGCCGAGTTTCTTGAGGGCGCGTCCGGCGCTGCCCAGTTTGTAGAACATCTGGAGGTAGTCGAGGAGCGCGCGCTCGGCGTCGATGGCCAGCGCGAACACCTCGCCGCCGCCCGGGGCGACGGCGATCTTGCGTTCCTCGTACGGAAGGGCCTCCGTCTCGAAGAGCTGTGCGATGCCCTGTCTGCCTTCGACCTCGACGAGGAGGGTGCGCTTGCCCTCCGTCGCGAGGGCGAGCGCGAGGGCGGCGGCGACCGTCGTCTTACCGGTACCGCCCTTGCCGCTGACGACCTGGAGCCTGCTCACGCTGTCGAGCCTAACCACTGGCGGCGCCGCCCAATCAGGAGGCCGCCTCCGAGAAGCCCGCGGGGGGCGGCTCCAGGACGGCCTCGGAGAGCCGCCCCGCGCCAGCGGATACAGTCGGGCCCATGACCAAGTGGGAGTACGTCACGGTGCCGCTTCTGGTGCACGCGACCAAGCAGATTCTGGACACCTGGGGCGAGGACGGCTGGGAGCTCGTCCAGGTCGTGCCCGGGCCGAACAACCCCGAGCAGCTCGTGGCCTACCTGAAGCGGGCCAAGTCGTGAGCGGGGCCGTCGAGGCGAAGCTCGCCGAACTCGGCCTGACGCTGCCGGCCGTGGTGCCGCCGCTCGCCGCCTACCAGCCGGCCGTGCAGTCGGGCGTCTACGTCTACACCTCGGGCCAGCTCCCGATGGTGGGCGGCGAGCTCCCGCTGACCGGCAAGGTCGGCGCCGAGGTCACCGCCGAGGAGGCCAAGAAGCTCGCCGCCACCTGCGCGCTGAACGCCCTCGCGGCCGTGAAGTCGGTCGCCGGTGACCTCGACCGGATCAAGCGGGTCGTGAAGGTCGTCGGCTTCGTCGCCTCCGCCGCCGACTTCACCGGGCAGCCGGGCGTCGTCAACGGCGCCAGCGAGCTGCTGGGCGCGGTCCTCGGCGACAAGGGCGTGCACGCGCGCAGCGCCGTCGGCGTGACCGTGCTGCCGCTCGACGCCCCGGTCGAGGTCGAGGTCCAGGTCGAGCTCGTCGACGCCTGACCCGCACGACCCCGGCCGTCCTCCGTACGACACCGTGGAGCCGGTCCTCCCGTACGGGCCCGCGTGGGCCCGCCCGGCGAGGACCGGCTCTCGTGCATTCACGTACGTGCGCATACCATCCGGCCATGTCGAATGGTCAGTGGTACCCGCCCGAGTGGCCCGACCGCATCCGCGCCCTCGCCGCCGGTGAGCTCACCCCGGTGGCCCCGCGGCGCGCCGCCACCGTCCTGCTGCTGCGGGACGGGGCCGCCGGTCCCGACGTCCACATGCTGCGCCGCCGCGCCTCCATGGCCTTCGCGGGCGGCGCGTACGCCTACCCCGGCGGCGGGGTCGACCCGCGCGACGAGCACCCGGTGCGCTGGGCGGGCCCCTCCCTGGAGACCTGGGCGGCCCGGCTCGGCCTCGACGACCCGGCCCAGGCCCAGGCCGTGGTCTGCGCCGCCGTGCGCGAGACGTACGAGGAGGCGGGCGTCCTGCTCGCCGGGGAGACCGGGGACGCGGTCGTCGGCGACACGACCGGCGAGGACTGGGAGCGGGACCGGGAGGCGCTCGTCGCCCGGGAGCTCTCCTTCGCCGAGTTCCTCGACCGGCGCGGGCTCGTCGTCCGCTCCGACCTGCTCGGCGCGTGGGCCCGCTGGATCACGCCGGAGTTCGAGCAGCGCCGGTACGACACCTGGTTCTTCGTGGCCGCCCTGCCGGCCGGGCAGCGCACCCGGAACGCCTCCACGGAGGCCGACCGGACCGTCTGGATCCGCCCGGCGGAGGCGGCGGCGGGCTACGACCGGGGCGAGCTGACCATGATGCCGCCGACCATCTCGACCCTGCGCACCCTGGAGCCGTACGGCACGGCCGCCGAGGCCCTCGCGGGGGCGCGGGAGCAGGACATGACCCCCGTCCTCGCCCAGGCGCGCCTGGAGGGCGACGCGCTGGTCCTGAGCTGGCCCGGGCACGAGGAGTTCACCAAGACCATCCCGACGGGAGGCGCCCGATGAGCGACGCCGCCGCCCTGCCCGGCCAGCCGCGCGGAGTCGTGACCTCCGGGCCCGCGACCGAGCGCGCCGTGAACGTCCTCGCGCCGAACCCGTCGGCGATGACCCTCGACGGCACCAACACCTGGCTGCTCTCCGAGCCCGGCTCCGGCCTCGCCGTCGTCGTCGACCCCGGACCGCGCGACGAGGGCCACCTGCGGCGGGTGATCGCCACCGCCGAGCAGCTCGGCAAGCGGGTGGCGCTCACGCTGCTGACCCACGGCCACCCGGACCACGCCGAGGGCGCCGGGCTCTTCGCCGAGCTGACCGGGACGCCCGTGCGGGCCCTCGACCCGGCGCTGCGGCTGGGCGACGAGGGTCTCGGCGCGGGCGACGTCGTGGCGGTCGGCGGCCTGGAGCTGCGGGTGGTCCCGACCCCCGGCCACACCTCCGACTCGCTCTCCTTCCACCTGCCGGCCGACGGGGCGGTCCTCACGGGCGACACGATCCTGGGCCGCGGGACGACGATGGTGGCCCATCCGGACGGCCGCCTCGGCGACTACCTGGACTCGCTGCGGCGGCTGCGCTCGCTCACCGTCGACGACGGGGTGCACACGGTCCTGCCGGGCCACGGACCGGTCCTGGAGGACGCGCAGGGGGCCGTGGAGTTCTATCTCGCCCACCGCGCGAGCAGGCTCGCCCAGGTGGAGACGGCGGTCGAGAACGGCCTCCGGACGTCGTCGGAGGTGGTCGCCCACGTGTACGCGGACGTGGACCGCTCGCTCTGGCCCGCGGCCGAGCTGTCCGTGCGGGCGCAGCTGGAGTACCTGCGGGAGCGCGGTCTGGTCTGAGCGGAGGGCCCGAGTGGTCACGATCCGGAACCGAGCGGCCCCCCGGCGCGTCGGTCGTCTTGACCTGTGCTTTACGCTCCGCTTACTTCTGACCTAGCTCCGGGGGGAACGCCCGTGTTCGTCATCGCCATCCTGCTGCTCATAGCCGCAGTGGTGCTCTTCTTCGTCGGCCGCGCCAACGACTCCAAGGGGCTGCGGTTCGGCGCCCTCGGCGCCGTCCTGGCCGGCGTGTTCTCGCTGATCGTGAGCATGACGTACGTGATCAGCGCCTACGAGGTCGGCGTGCCGGTCGCCTTCGGCAAGGTGGGCACGCCCATGACCTCCGGCATGCACGTGAAGTCTCCCTTCACCGACGTGACGACCTTCTCGACCCGACCGGTCGACCTCAACCTGTCCGACAAGGACGTGGTCGAGGTCCGCTCCTCGCAGGGCGGCGTCATGTACGCCGAGGTCACCGTGAAGTGGGCCGTCGTCCCGACCAAGTCGGTCGAGCTGTACAAGCTCGCGGGCAGCGAGGACGCCATCCAGCAGCGGCTGGTCTACCCGGACAGCCGGGAGATCGTCCGCAACGTCTTCGCCCGCTACACCAGCGAGCAGGGCTACGCCTCCGACCGCGAGAAGATCAACGCCGAGATCGGCTCGCTGATCAAGGAGCGGCTGGCCCCGCGCGGCATCGCCGTGACCACGGTCAACCTGCGCAACGTGAAGCCCTCGGACTCGCTCCAGGCCCAGATCGACCGCAAGATCCAGCAGCAGCAGGCCACCGAGCGAGCCACCGAGGCCGCCCGGACGGCCAAGGCCGAGGCGGACCGGCGCCGGATCGAGGCGGAGGGCATCGCCCGCGCCAACAAGATCCTCAACGACTCGCTGACGGACAAGGTCCTGATGAACCAGTGCATCGACGCGTACAAGGAGGCCGCCGCGAAGAACCCGGTCTACACCGTGCCCTGCGCGAACGGCTCCTCGGCGCCGGTGATCGTGGACGGCTCGAAGCGCTGACGGTCGCCCGTCCGGCGGGCGCAACGCGAAGGGCCGCCCCGGCCGGTCGGCCGGGGCGGCCCTTCGTCGGTGACGACTAGCGCGAGCGCTTCGCGAGGCGCTCCACGTCCAGCAGGATGACGGCGCGGGCCTCCAGGCGCAGCCAGCCGCGCTGGGCGAAGTCGGCGAGCGCCTTGTTGACCGTCTCGCGGGAGGCGCCGACCAACTGGGCCAGCTCCTCCTGGGTGAGGTCGTGGACGACGTGGATGCCTTCCTCGGACTGCACGCCGAAGCGGCGCGACAGGTCGAGGAGGGCACGGGCGACACGGCCCGGCACGTCGGAGAAGACCAGGTCGGACATCTGGTCGTTGGTCTTGCGCAGCCGGCGGGCGACGGCGCGCAGCAGCGCGGTGGCCACCTCGGGGCGGGCGTTCAGCCAGGGCTGGAGGTCGCCGTGGCCCAGGCCCAGCAGCTTGACCTCGGTCAGCGCGGTGGCGGTGGCGGTGCGCGGGCCCGGGTCGAAGAGCGACAGCTCGCCGATCAGCTCGCCGGGGCCGAGGACGGCCAGCATGTTCTCCCGGCCGTCGGGGGAGGTGCGGTGCAGCTTCACCTTGCCCTCGGTGACCACGTACAGGCGGTCGCCGGGGTCGCCCTCGTGGAAGAGCGCGTCGCCACGGGCGAGCGTCGCCTCACTCATCGAGGCGCGCAGCTCGGCGGCCTGCTCGTCATCGAGCGCCGCGAAGAGCGGGGCGCGCCGCAGAACGTCGTCCACGAGTTCTCTCCATACTGTCGACCTGCTCAGGGACCTGCGTCCCATGATGCCGGACGTACAAAACAGTGCGATCAATCACAACAAGTTTGACGTACCGAGCCGCCCGACCGTACGTCAGGGGCCCGATCGGGGTCTGATCGGCCACGCCCGGGGCGGATGTCGGCGACGGCCCCTAGGCTGGCCGGGTGTCCAACTCGCCGGTGAGAGCGCAGGCCAAGGGGGCTGAAAGAGTGGCGGTCGAAGGTAATTCCGCTGTGGGCGAACGCGGCGTGTCGAAACGGACGAAAGCCGCCAATCGGAAGCCTTCCGGGTCTACGGAGCCGGGGCAACCGGCGGGGTCCGGTGATCCCGCCGCGGGAGTGAAGGCGGCGAAGGAGACCGGGCCGGCCAAGGAGGCGAAGGCCGCGAGGGCCGCGAAGGCCACTGGGGCCGCGAAGCCTGTGAAGGCCGCGAAGGTCGCGAAGACTCCGAAGCCTGCCGGGTCCGCGAAGGGCGCCGGGTCCGCCGCGTCCGCGAAGGCCGCCGGGTCCGCGAAGGGCTCCGCGGCCTCTGCCGCCTCCAAGGCCCCCACCGCCTCCAAGAAGGCCTCCACGGCCGCCGCCCAGGCGAAGCCCGCGAAGCCCGCCAAGCCCGAGTCCCGGCTCGCGATGGTCCGCCGGGCCCGCCGGATCAACCGCGAGCTCGCCGAGGTCTTCCCGTACGCCCATCCGGAGCTCGACTTCCGCAGTCCCTTCGAGCTGCTCGTCGCCACGGTCCTCTCGGCCCAGACCACCGACCTGCGGGTCAACCAGACCACCCCGGCCCTCTTCGCGAAGTACCCCACGCCCGAGGACCTCGCCGCCGCCGTGCCCGAGGAGGTCGAGGAGCTCATCCGCCCCACCGGCTTCTTCCGCGCTAAGACCAAGTCGATCATGGGGCTCGCGGCGGCCCTCCGGGACGACTTCGGCGGAGAGGTCCCCGGCCGCCTGGAGGACCTCGTCAAGCTCCCCGGCGTCGGCCGCAAGACCGCCTTCGTCGTCCTCGGGAACGCCTTCGGGGTCCCCGGCATCACCGTCGACACCCACTTCATGCGGCTCGTCAGGCGCTGGCGCTGGACCGAGTCCGAGGACCCCGTGAAGATCGAGGCCGAGGTCGCCACGATCTTCCCGAAGAGCGAGTGGACGATGCTCTCCCACCGGGTGATCTTCCACGGCCGCCGCATCTGCCACGCCCGCAAGCCGGCCTGCGGCGCCTGCCCGATCACCCACCTCTGCCCGTCGTACGGCGAGGGGGAGACCGACCCCGAGAAGGCGAGGAAGCTGCTCAAGTACGAGATGGGCGGTCTCCCCGGCCAGCGGCTCGACCCGCCGCCCGGCTACCCGGGCCGCCCGGCGCCCCCGCTGGGCGCGAACAGCGGCTGAACCCGCTCCCGGCCCACCGCGAGAGCTCCAGAGGGAACGAACCCGTACATCGATGGCGTTGTGAAAGCCGGGGGTGCCAATGACGCGCACTGACGAAGAGATCCACGGGCCCGGCACCGGGCTGCTCAGCCGGGACGGGCTGCCCGACTGGCTCGGGCCCGTCGACCGGGCCGCCCGCACGGTCCGGCCCGAGCAGCTGAGCCGCTTCCTGCCGCCCGCGAGCGGCGCGGGGCGGCAGTCCGCCGTGCTCGTGCTCTTCGGCGAGGGCGAGCAGGGCCCCGAGCTCCTCCTCATGGAGCGGGCCGGCAGCCTCCGCTCGCACGCCGGACAGCCCTCCTTCCCCGGCGGCGCCCTCGACCCCGAGGACGGCGCCCCGGCGGACGGCGGGCTGCTGCGCGCCGCCCTGCGGGAGGCGCGGGAGGAGACCGGCCTCGACCCGGCCGGCGTCCAGCTCTTCGCCGTCCTCCCCCAGCTCTACATCCCGGTCAGCGGCTTCGTCGTCACCCCCGTCCTCGGCTGGTGGCGCGCCCCCAGCCCCGTCGGGGTCGTCGACCCCGGCGAGACCGCCCGGGTCTTCACCGTGCCCGTGGCCGATCTCACGGACCCGGCGAACCGCGCGACCGCGGTCCACCCGAGCGGCCACCAGGGTCCCGCCTTCCTGGTCGCGTCCGCCCTGGTCTGGGGTTTTACCGCCGGAGTGATCGACAGACTCCTGCACTTCTCCGGCTGGGAGCGCCCCTGGGACCGCTCCAGGCAGGTCCCGCTCGACTGGCGCTCATGACAGGCTGAACCCCGGCGAAGACGGCTGAACCCCGGCGGACCGGCGAGAACGCCGGACTCCGGAAACGAATCTGCGAGGCATTTGACGGTGAACGTGCTGGACATCCTGTTGCTGCTCGCCGCCGTGTGGTTCGCGATCATCGGCTACCGCCAGGGGTTCGTGGTCGGCATCCTGTCGGTGATCGGCTTCCTCGGCGGCGGCCTCGTCGCCGTCCTGCTGCTGCCCGTCCTCTGGGACCAGCTCACCGACAACAGCGAGGTCTCGACCACGGCCACGGTCGTCTTCGTGATGGTGGTCATCGTCTGCGCCTCCGTCGGCCAGGCCTTCACCACCCACCTGGGCAACAAGGTGCGCCGGCACATCACCTGGTCGCCGGCCCGCGCCCTCGACGCCACCGGCGGCGCCCTGGTCAACGTCGTCGCGATGCTGCTCGTCGCCTGGCTGATCGGCTCCGGACTCGCCCGCACCACCATGCCCACCCTGGGCAAGGAGGTGCGGACCTCCAAGGTCCTGCTCGGCGTCGAGCAGGTGATGCCGGCTCAGGCGTCCCGCTGGTTCGACGACTTCAGCTCCACCCTGGCCCGCAGCGGCTTCCCGCCGGTCTTCAGCCCCTTCGCCGACGAACCGATCACTCCCGTCGTGCCCCCGGACCCGGAGCTCGCCCGGAGCCCCGTCGCCGAGCGAGCCCAGCGCTCCATCGTGAAGGTCGTCGGCACCGCGCAGAGCTGCGGCAAGGTCCTCGAAGGCACCGGGTTCGTCTTCGCCGACCGCCGGATCATGACCAACGCCCACGTCGTCGGCGGGGTCGACGAGCCGACCGTCCAGATAGGCGGCGAGGGCAGGCTCTACGACGCCAAGGTCGTCCTCTACGACTGGCAGCGCGACATCGCCGTCCTGGACGTCCCCGACCTCGAAGCCACCCCGCTGGCCTTCACCGACGAGGACGCCCGCAGCGGCGACAGCGCGATCGTCGCCGGATTCCCGGAGAACGGCTCGTACGACGTGCGCTCGGCGCGCGTCCGCGGCCGCATCAACGCCGACGGACCCGACATCTACCGCCGGGGCGAGGTGCGCAGGGACGTGTACTCGCTGTACACGACCGTCCGCCAGGGCAACTCCGGCGGCCCGCTCCTCACCGTGGACGGCGAGGTGTACGGCGTGATCTTCGCCCGCTCCCTCGACGACGCGAACACCGGGTACGCCCTGACCGTCGACGAGATCCGCGAGGACATCGAGCGCGGCAGGACCGCGAACCAGCAGGTCGACACGGAGGCCTGCGCGCTGTAGCCCGCCGCATGCCAGACGTGTGGGGCCCCGACCGTCGGTCGGGGCCCCACACGTCTGCGGTGCTGTTACGGGGTGTCGCGGGGGTGCCGGAGCCGGGCGGACACCCAGCGGGCCCGGCGGCGGATGATGCGCGAGATCCCCACCCCCTGCGTGGCGTGCCGACCGGCCGGGTCCGGCGGTCCGGCCCCCTCGCGGGAGCCCTGCCCGACGGCCGAGCGGCGGTTGCGTGCTGCCGTGTCACTGTAGTCGTGCGTCCAGCCCATACCTCGACGTCTGCCCGTGGCCCAAGGTCGGTAACCTCCCCGGGGCCCGCCAATTGGAGTATGCGCGAGGCACATGGCCGTTCGAAGGAAGTCTGTACGCATCAGGGCGGCCAGAGGGACCGTCAGCGGCCCGCGGAGACCCGTCCGGAGCGGGTCCCCGACGCCCGTCAGCGGTCGGGCTCGGGGTCCTTCAGCCAGTTGACGAGCTCCGTCGAGAAGCCCACCGGGTCCTCCTCGTGCGGGAAGTGCCCGAGCCCGTCGAAGAGCCGCCAGCGGTACGGCGCCTCCACGTACTCGCCGGACCCCGCGGCGCTCCGGGTCCGCATCACCGGGTCCAGCGAGCCGTGCAGATGCAGTGTCGGCACCCGCACCGGACGCTTCATGCGCCGGTTGAACTGGATGCCGTCCGGGCGGGCCAGCGACCGCACCATCCAGCGGTACGGCTCGATCGAGCAGTGCGCCGTCGACGGCACCAGCATCGCCCGCCGGTACACCTCGATCGCCTGCTCCTCGGAGGCGCGTACGGGCTTCGGCCCCGACCAGTCCCGGATCAGCTCGCCCACCAGCGCCGCGTCGTCCGCGACGAGCTGACGCTCCGGCAGCCACGGCCGCTGGAAGCCCCAGATGTGCGACCCGGCCCGCGACTGCGCGAAGTCGGAGAGCATCGCCGAGCGCCAGCGGCGCGGGTGCGGCATCGAGGACACCACGAGCCGGCGCACCAGCTTGGGCCGCATGACGGCCGCCGTCCAGGCGAGGTAGCCGCCCAGGTCGTGCCCGACGAGCGCCGCGTCCGGCTCGCCCAGCGACCGGATCACCCCGGTGACGTCGAGCGCCAGGTTGGCGGGGTCGTAGCCCCGGGGGGTGCGGTCGCTGCCGCCGACCCCGCGCAGATCCATCGCGACGGCCCGGAAACCGGCCTCGGCGAGCAGCGGCAGCTGGTGGCGCCAGGTCCACCAGAACTGCGGGAAGCCGTGCAGGAGCAGCACCAGGGGGCCGTCGCCCATCTCGGCGATGTGGAAGCGGGCGCCGTTGGCGGCCACGTCGCGATGGGTCCACGGCCCGTCGAGCCGGACGGGCCCGCCGTTGCTGCTCTCGGGGAGGGTCATACCGACGAGCGTGCCACAGCCGGAGCCTTGTCCAGCGCCTTGTCCAGGGCCTTGGCGGGCTCGGGGCGCGGGTGCGGCTTGACGGTGGAGATCACCGCGGCCGTCTGCTTGGCGGAGGCGATGGACTTCTCCGGCGGCTTGACCTTCTTGAACTTGGCGTACGCGATCACGCCGAGCAGCACCGCGAGCAGCACGTTCGCCGCGAAGGAGAGCAGGAAGCACCAGACGAGGTTCCAGCCCCCGTTGCCGTTGTGCCCGCCGGTCCAGGTGTTGATGGCGTACGCGAGCGCGAAGCTCAGCATCGGCAGCGAGAACAGCAGGACGACCGCGGCCGTGATGCCGGCGGCGCTCCCGATCACACCGCGCTTGACGTCCTGCCTGATCTCGGCCTTGGCCAGGGCGAGCTCGTCGTGCACGAGTGCGGACATCTCGGCGGTCGCCGAGGCGACCAGCTGGCCGAGACTGCGCTCGGTTCCGTCGTACGGGTCGCTCATCGCTGCTCCCTCTTCTCTTCTGCGGTCCGCGTTCTCTTCTGCACGGTCCGACTCAGATCATGCCGGACGGTCGGCCCCGTCGCGCGGTGCCCCCGCCAGTCGGGCGCGCTCGCGGTGTTCCGCGGCCTTCTTCTCGTAGATCGCGGCCATCCGGAGGTGGTACTCCGGGTTGTCCTCCTCGTAGATGTCGGGGATGCCGTCCTCGTCGTCGTCGCGCTCCTCGGCGGAGACGAGCGCCTGGTACTTCCGCACCCGCAGTTTCAGCAGGACGGAGGCGAGGACGGCCGCGACGAGCGAGCCGACGAGGACCGCGGCCTTCACCTCGTCGGTGAGGGTCTCGTCCCCGGCGAAGGCGAGCTCGCCGATGAGCAGCGAGACGGTGAAGCCGATGCCGGCCAGGGTGGCGACGGCGAAGACGTCGGGCCAAGACAGGTCGGGGTTGAGCTCCGCACGGGTGAAGCGGGCGGTGAGCCAGGTGCCGCCGAAGATGCCGATGGTCTTGCCGACGACGAGCCCGAGGACGACGCCGAGGGTGACGGGCTGGGTGAAGACGTCGTGGATCGCGCCCCCCGAGATGCTCACGCCGGCCGAGAAGAGCGCGAACAGCGGGACGGCGAGGCCGGCCGAGAGGGGGCGGACCAGGTGCTCGATGTGCTCGCCGGGGGAGTGCTCCTCGCCCTCGCGGGTGGTGCAGCGGAGCATCAGGCCCATGGCGACGCCGGCGATGGTGGCGTGGACGCCGCTGTTGTACATCAGGCCCCAGATGACCAGGGCCAGCGGGACGTACACGTACCAGCCGCGGACCTCCTTGCGGAGCAGCAGCCAGAAGAGGAGCAGTCCGGCGAAGGCGCCGCCGAGCGCGGCGAAGTTCAGGTCGCTGGTGAAGAAGATCGCGATGATCAGGATGGCGAAGAGGTCGTCGACGACGGCGAGGGTGAGCAGGAAGGCGCGCAGCGCGGAGGGCAGCGAGGTGCCGATGACGGCGAGGACGGCGAGCGCGAAGGCGATGTCGGTCGCGGTGGGGACGGCCCAGCCGTCCATCGAGCCGTCGCCGAGGGTGTTGACCAGGGCGTAGACGAGGGCGGGCGCGGCCATGCCGCAGAGGGCGGCGATGACGGGGAGGGCGGCGGCCCTGGGGTCGCGGAGTTCACCGGCGACGAGTTCGCGCTTGAGCTCGATGCCGGCGACGAAGAAGAAGATCGCGAGGAGGCCGTCGGCCGCCCAGTGCTGGATCGAGAGGTCGAGGCCGAGGGCGGCGGGGCCCAGGTGGAAGTCGCTGACGGCCTCGTAGCTGCCGCTCAGGGTGTTGGCCCAGACCAGGGCGGCGACGGCGGCGACGAGGAGCAGGACACCGCCGACGGTCTCGGTCCGCAGGGCGTCGGTGAGGTACCGGCGCTCGGGCAGGGGGAGCCGGCCGAGGAACTTGCGGTCGGTGGGTGCGGGCGCGGGCACGGGGGAGAACCTCCGGTCGGGTGGGCAGGACTGAGCACATGCCGACCAGACTTCCCGGCGCACCTAGGTTTTCTTGTCGCGTCGTTGACGCGCCCCTTACCGTACCCAACGCGCGTGGGGTGTGTCCGGCGAGAATCACTTTAGGGAAGTATGCGGCTTTCGTCCCCCGGGGCGGGGCGTCCGGGAACGGCGAACGCCCGCCCCGTTCGATCGGGGCGGGCGTGCGCGGCGTACCCGCGGGGAGTCCGCGGCGTACGGGCCGGGCTCAGTCCTCGCTGGAGGCGCTCGGCAGCTGGGTCTGGATGAGCGACATCACCGACGAGTCCGTCAGGGTCGTCACGTCGCCCAGCTCGCGGTTCTCCGCGACGTCGCGCAGGAGCCGGCGCATGATCTTGCCCGAGCGGGTCTTGGGCAGCTCCGCCACCGGCAGGACCCGCTTGGGCTTGGCGATCGGGCCGAGGGTCGCGCCGACGTGGTTGCGGAGCTCGGCGACCAGGCTCTCGTCCTGGCTGGCCGTGCCGCGCAGGATGACGAAGGCGACGATCGCCTGACCGGTCGTCTCGTCGGCCGCGCCCACGACGGCCGCCTCGGCGACGGCGGGGTGCGAGACGAGCGCCGACTCGACCTCGGTGGTCGAGATGTTGTGACCGGAGACGAGCATGACGTCGTCGACCCGGCCGAGCAGCCAGATGTCGCCGTCCTCGTCCTTCTTGGCCCCGTCGCCGGCGAAGTACTTGCCCTCGAAGCGGGACCAGTACGTGTCGATGTAGCGCTGGTCGTCCCCCCAGATGGTGCGGAGCATCGACGGCCACGGCTCGGTGAGGACCAGGTAGCCGCCCCCGCCGTTCGGTACCTCGTTGGCCTCGTCGTCGACGACGGTCGCGGAGATGCCCGGCAGCGGGCGCTGGGCGGAGCCCGGCTTGGTCTCGGTGACGCCCGGCAGCGGCGAGATCATCATCGCGCCCGTCTCGGTCTGCCACCAGGTGTCCACGATCGGGGTCTTGCCGGCGCCGATGTGCTCGCGGTACCAGACCCAGGCCTCGGGGTTGATCGGCTCGCCGACCGAGCCCAGGACCCGGAGGCTGGACAGATCGAACTTGGCGGGGATGTCGTCGCCCCACTTCATGAACGTGCGGATCGCGGTGGGCGCCGTGTAGAGGATCGTGACGCCGTACTTCTGCACGATCTCCCAGAACCGCCCCTGGTGCGGGGTGTCCGGGGTGCCCTCGTACATGACCTGCGTCGCGCCGTTGGCCAGCGGGCCGTAGACGATGTACGAGTGTCCGGTGACCCAGCCGATGTCGGCGGTGCACCAGTAGACGTCGCTCTCCGGCTTGAGGTCGAAGACGGCGTGGTGGGTGTACGCGGCCTGGGTGAGGTAGCCGCCGGAGGTGTGGAGGATGCCCTTGGGCTTCCCGGTGGTGCCGGAGGTGTAGAGGATGAAGAGCGGGTGCTCCGCCTCGAAGGCCTCCGGGGTGTGCTCGGCGGACTGGCGGGCGACGATGTCGTCCCACCAGACGTCGCGGCCCTCGGTGAAGGCGGTGTCCTGGCCGGTGCGACGGACCACGAGGACGTGCTCGACCTGCGGGCACTTGGCGACGGCCTCGTCGATGGCCGGCTTGAGGGCGCTCGGCTTGCCGCGGCGGTAGCCGCCGTCGGCGGTGACGACCAGCTTGGCGTCGGCGTCCTGGATGCGGGAGGCCACGGCGTCGGCCGAGAAGCCGCCGAAGACCACCGAGTGGGCGGCGCCGACGCGGGCGCAGGCCAGCATCGTGACGGCCGCCTCGGGGATCATCGGGAGGTAGACGGCGACGCGGTCGCCCTTCCGGACACCCAGCTCGGTCAGGGCGTTGGCCGCCTTGGAGACCTCGTCCTTGAGCTCGGCGTAGGTGATCGAGCGGCTGTCGCCCGGCTCGCCCTCGAAGTGGATGGCGACCCGGTCGCCGTGGCCGGCCTCGACGTGCCGGTCGACGCAGTTGTACGCCACGTTCAGCTCGCCGTCGGCGAACCACTTGGCGAACGGCGGGTTCGACCAGTCGAGGGTCTCGGTCGGCTCGGTGGCCCAGGTCAGGCGCTTGGCCTGCTCGGCCCAGAAGCCCAGCCTGTCCGCCTTGGCCTGCTCGTACGCCTCCGCCGTCACGTTGGCGTCCGCGGCCAGCTCGGCGGGCGGCGCGAACCGTCGCTCTTCCCGAAGCAGATTGGCCAGGCTTTCGTTGCTCACGACATCTCCCTTTCCCAGGGCGTCCTCTGTGCGTATGTGTCCCGCGTCATAGCTCATCAGTCGAAGGCCCGGGTGACAAGGGCCTCCGGGCAATTGGTTTAGACCTGTGAGCCGTCCGGCGTGCGGGGGCCCCTCCTCCCGAGCGGTGGGAGAAGGGGCCACACAGTCTCACGGACCGGGGGAGCGGAAGGTTCAGGACGCGCTGCCCCGGCCGCGGTCGGGACGGCGCCGACCTGTGCGCGGTCAGGACGCCCGGGCCGCCTCCCGCGCCTCCGTCGGCATGACCTGGGTGAACACGTCGTCGTACGAGTGCGCCTCGTCCGTCCCGGAGAGGAGGTACGCCTGCGCCTCGCCCACGTGGAAGTACACGCCGTGCAGCGAGAGCGTGCCCTCGGCCAGCCGCCGCGCCACCGGCTCGTACGCCCGGAGGTGCTCCAGCTGCTGCACCACGTTGGTGAGGCAGAGCTGCTCGACCGCGTCCGCCGGGAGGCGGCCGGAGATCCGGGCCCAGGCGTGTCTGCTGCTCGCCATCCGCTCCAGGCTCGGCCGGCCGTGGCGCAGCCAGCGGCGGAGCGGGGTCGGCGGGTCGTCCGGGCCGGCGTTGAGCAGGGCCTGCATCGCGCCGCAGCCGGAATGGCCGCAGACGGTGATCGAGTCCACTCGCAGCACCTCGACCGCGTACTCGATCGCCGCCGCCACCGAGTCGTCCCCGCTCTCCTCGCCGGGCAGCGGGACGAGGTTTCCGACGTTCCGCACGGTGAACAGGTCACCCGGGCCGCTCGACGTGATCATGCTGGTGACGAGACGGGAGTCCGCGCAGGTCAGGAAGAGCTGCGAGGGGGTCTGGCCCTCGCGGGCCAGCCGCGCGAGCTCGTCCCGGACCAGCGGCGCCGTGTTCCGCTGGAACGTGCCGATGCCGCGGGCCAGCTGGAGACCCGTGGTGCGCGGGGGCTCCACGGACTCGTCGGGCCGCTCGGCCGGCTGCTCGCCGCACTGGTGGTTGTGCCACGGCGTCCAGGGCCGGCAGCAGGCGTGCGCGGCGACGTCCGAGGGGGTGGACTCGGCGATCCTCGCCCCCGACGGGCCGGTGGTCTCGACGGTCCCGCCGTGCGCCAGGTGTCCCGCGGTCCAGTCGCTGAGGGTCTCGTAGGCGGCGTGGTCCATGAAGGAGCCGTCGAGCTCCACCACCACGTCCGACCCCCTGGGCAGTTGGTGCAGGGCCCGGCTCAGCCGGGGTACCGCGAGGAAGGTCAGCTGGCCCCGGACGTGCAGGAACTGGCGTCCGTCCCGCTCCTCCCGGGTGATCCGCGTGCGGGCGAGCCGCTGCATGGCGACAGTGATGGCCACGGCGATGCCGAGGGCGACGCCCTCCAGGATGCCGACGAGGACGACGCCGGACAGCGTCACCGCGTAGACCACGACCTCGCGGTGCCGGGTGACGGTGCGGATGTGGGTGATGCTCACCATCTGGATGCCGACCACCATGACCAGGGCGGCGAGCGCGGGCAGCGGGATCAGGTCGAGCACGGGCACCAGGAACAGGGCCGCGAGCACGATCCACAGGCCGTGCAGCATGGTGGAGGCGCGACTCACCGCGCCCGCCGAGACGTTCGCGACGCTGCGGACCGCGACGCCGGCCACCGGGAGCCCGCCGAGCGCGCCGGAGACCACGTTGGCGGCGCCCTGGCCGGCGAGTTCGCGGTCGAGAGCGGTGCGCGGGATGCCGAGGCCGCCGTCCGGGCGGGCGGCGACCAGCTTGTCGACCGCGACGGCGGACAGCAGCGACTGCACGCTGGTGACCAGGGTGATCGTCAGTACGCCGGCCGCGATGCCGAGCACCGGGCCCTCGGGCAGACCGGGCAGCGCGTGGCTGCTCCAGGAGGGCAGGTCGACGCGCGGGACGGCGAGTCCGGCGAGGGTCGCCACCGCGGTCGCCCCCGCCACCGCGACGAGCGCGGCCGGGACCTTGCGGAGGAGCTTCCCCGCCCGGCCGGGCAGCCGGGGCCAGCACAGCAGCACGACCACGGTGAGGGCGCTGATGCCGAGGGCCGCCGGGTGGAGGTGCGCCAACTGGGCGGGCAGCCCGAGGAAGTTGTCGACGGCGGAGCTCTGCGGGGTGCTGCCGAGCACGATGTGCAGCTGGGCGAGGGCGATGGTGACGCCGATGCCGCCGAGCATGCCGTGCACGATCGCGGGCGAGACGGCGAGGGCCGAGCGGGCCACCCGGAGGACGGAGAGCCCCAGCTGGGCGAGGCCCGCGAGCACCGTGATGGCGCAGGTGGTGCGCCAGCCGTACAGCTGGATCAGCTCGGCCGTGACCACGGTGAGGCCGGCGGCGGGGCCGCTGACCTGGAGCGGGGAGCCGCCGAAGCGGCCGGCGACCAGACCGCCGACGGCGGCGGCGACCAGGCCGGACTGGAGCGGGGCTCCGGTGGCGAGCGCGATGCCGAGCGAGAGCGGCAGCGCGATCAGGAAGACGGCGATGGACGCCGACAGGTCGACGCCGGCGACACGGAAGCGGCGGGGCCCGTCCGGCGGGCTGTGCGGTCGCTGGACGCGGGGTCGGTTGGGCGTGCGGGCAGGGGTGCAGAGGGTCATTCCCGTCTCCTCCGGGGCGGCGCGGTCGCGGTTCGTGCGGGACGAACATGGGGGGCTCGCGGCCGTGGGTCACGGCGTGCAGCGGCGGGATGCGTTGCGGCGGCAAGGCGGGATCCCCGCCAGGCGAGGATCAACGCTCGGTAATCGAATAGTAATGGAGAGTAAAGTCTGCGGCATTATTTTCGGGGCAAACAGGGCAATGATTCACCGGTTCCGGTGAAGGGCGAACGAAATACCGCTTGTCGTTTCATCTCTCCGGCTGTCGCGGTGCGACGTTGACGCCGCTCGTACGGAACCGAGGAGAGGTGCGCGCATGACAGCCGCCGGGAGAAGGACCACTGCCCAGAGGAAGGCGCTCGCCGCCGGTGCCCTCGCCGTCGCCCTGATCGGCGGCCTCGCCGGCTGCTCGGGCTCCGACGGCACGGGCGCGAAGAGTGCGCCGGGCGGTGCGGGCGCCAAGGAGAAGCCCGCCGCCGCCCCGCAGAACGCGGTCCGCCTGATCGGCGACGGTTCCACCGCCTTCACCGGCGCCCAGCCCCACCAGCCCGTCTGGCAGCGCCTCAAGCCGGGCGAGACCCCGCCGCAGTTCGTCGTCTTCTCCTGGGACGGCGCCGGTGAGGACAGCCAGAAGCTGTTCTCCCACTTCCGCAAGGTCGGCAAGAAGTACGACGCGACGATGACGTACTTCCTCAGCGGCGTGTACCTGCTGCCCGAGGAGAAGCGGGACCTCTACGACCCGCCCCAGCACAGCGCCGGCCGCTCCGACATCGGCTTCAACGACACCGAGGGCATTCGCGCCACCGTCCGCGAGCTGCGCGGCGCGTGGCAGGACGGCAACGAGATCGGCACCCACTTCAACGGGCACTTCTGCGGCGCCGACGGCGGCGTCGGCACCTGGTCCGTCGAGGAGTGGAAGAGCGAGATCAAGCAGGCGAAGTCCTTCGTCAAGAACTGGAAGACCAACGCGGGGCTGCGCGCCGAGCAGCCGCTGCCCTTCGACTACGACAAGGAGCTCGTCGGCGCCCGCACCCCCTGCCTCGAAGGGCGGACGAACTTCGTCCAGGCCGCCGCGCAGCTGGGCTTCCGCTACGACACGAGCGGCGTCAACGACCACATCTGGCCCAAGAAGGACCTGGGCCTGTGGGACCTCTCGCTCCAGCTCGTGCCGGTCCCGGGCCGGGCCTTCCAGACCCTGTCCATGGACTACAACTTCATGGTCAACCAGTCCCCGGGCACGACCCAGGGCGACCCGTCCCAGCGCGAGTACTGGGGCGACCAGATGCGGGACGGCCTGGTGCAGGCCTTCGAGCGCTCCTACCGGGGGAACCGCGCGCCGCTGATCATCGGCAACCACTTCGAGTCCTGGAACGGCGGCGTGTACATGCGCGCCATCGAGGAGACCATCGCCACGGTCTGCGTCCAGAAGGACGTCAAGTGCGTGTCGTTCCGGCAGCTCGCCGACTGGCTCGACGCCCAGGACCCCGACGTCATCGCCAAGATGCGTACCCTCAAGGTCGGCGAGGCCCCGGCGGCCGGCTGGAAGGCCTTCCTCGCCCCCCAGCCGGCGAAGGTCCCGGCCGCCCCCGCCACGGCCGCCGGCGCCCCGGCCGCCGCCCGCCCCGGTGACGGGCGTCAGACGGGCTGAACGGCGCCGAGACTCTCGGCGAGGACGAAGTCGGGGTCGACCTGGGCGGCCAGGTCGGCCCCCGTCTTCGCGTTCCCCCAGCTCTCCGCGTTCCGCAGGTGGAAGTGGACCATCTGGCGGGTGTAGCGGTCCCAGTCGCGGTCGGCGTACGAGTCGTCCGCCGCGTCCTGGAGGGCCTGGAGCGACATCCGATTCTCGGCCTCCAGGAGCTCGAAGCGGGCCGGGCGGCCCTTCTCCATCGCCCGGACCCAGTCCGAGTGGCCCACCGTGACGAGCAGGTCGTCGCCGACCTCCGCGCGCAGGAAGTCCAGGTCGTCCTGGCCCTGCACCTTGTTCCCGACTACCTTGAGCGCCACCCCGAAGTCCCGCGCGTACTCCTTGTACTGGCGGTACACCGAGACCCCCTTCCGGGTCGGCTCCGCCACCAGGAAGGTCATGTCGAAACGGGTGAACAGCCCGGACGCGAAGGAGTCCGAGCCGGCGGTCATGTCGACGACCACGTACTCGTCCGCGCCGTCGACCAGGTGGTTCAGGCAGAGCTCCACCGCCCCGACCTTCGAGTGGTAGCAGGAGACCCCGAGGTCCGACTCCGTGAACGGACCCGTGGCCATCAGCCGGATCTCGCCGTCGTCCAGCGTCACCGGCCGCGCGCAGGCCTCGTAGACCGGGTTCTCCTCGCTGACCCGCAGCAGCCGCGAGCCCTCCCCGGGCGGCGTCGTCTTGATCATCGTGTCGGCGTCGGCGATCCGCGGGTTGCTGCCCCGCAGGTACTCCTTGATCAGCGGCAGGTGCGCCCCCATCGCGGGCAGCGCGGCGGCCTCCGCCTCGGGCAGGCCGAGCGCGGCGCCCAGGTGCTGGTTGATGTCGGCGTCCACGGCGACGACGGGGGCTTCGTTGGCGGCGAGGTGACGGATGAAGAGCGAGGACAGCGTGGTCTTGCCGCTGCCGCCCTTCCCCACGAAAGCGATCTTCATGTTCACCTAGCGTAGTGGCATGAACGCGGCGCGTGGTCGCGATGCGTGAAGAAGACCACTCCATCGTGGGGCGGGCCGCCGGGACGCGTAGCCTCCCTACTTATGAGTACGCACGCCTCTGACCCCTTGGCCGCTCTCGGCTCCCTGCCGGGCGTCGCCGACGCGGTGGACTCCGTACGCAAGGCCGTCGACCGGGTCTACGGCCACCGTGTGATGCGCCGCCGCAGCAACGAGATCTCCTCCGAGGCCGCACTGCGCGGGGCCCGCGGCTCCGCCGCCCTCTCCGGCGCCGACTGGGCCCTGGAAGAGGTCCGCCGCCGCACCGACTTCGGCGCCGACGCCGAGGCCCGCACCGTCGGCGCCGCCCTGCGCCTCGGCGCCGAGGCCGGGCAGCTGCTCTCCATCTGGCGCCAGTCGCCGCTGCGGGTCCTCGCCCGCCTCCACCTCGTCGCCGCGGGCGACCCGGGCGACTCGGTGGGCCGGCCCCGGCTGGACGGCGAGACCGTGGACGAACCGCTGGTCACGACCCCCCTTCCGACGCCCGCCGAGGTCGGCGGACGACTCGACGGCCTGGCGGAGCTGATCGTCGCGGGCGGCGAGGCGCCCGCGCTCGTCACGGCCGCCGTCGTCCACGGCGAGCTGCTGGCGCTGCGCCCCTTCACCTCGTACAACGGCCTGGTCGCGCGCGCCGCCGAGCGGATCGCGCTGGTCGGCAGCGGGCTCGACCCGAAGGCGATCTGCCCGGCGGAGGTCGGCCACGCGGAGCAGGGACGGGCCGCGTACCTCGCCGCGTTCGAGGGGTACCTGTCGGGCACCCCGGAGGGCGTCGGCGGCTGGATCGCGCACTGCGGTCGTTCGGTCGAGCTCGGCGTCCGCGAGTCGACCGCGGTCTGCGAGGCGCTCCAGCGCGGCGCGGCCTGAGCCACCACCCCGTCGGAGGGCTGCCGGACCGGGCCTCACAGACGAGTCCGGGCCCCTCGCGGGGCCCGGAACGGGTTGCGGCGGCACCAGTTCTGGTACCGCCGCTGGCACGTCCACCCAGTTACCATGCGTCCTCGAAAATGTGCCCATCAGGCCGGGAACTTTGCCCGTGGCCTGGTGCGGCTGGCCCGTAATCGACGGGTCGACGTCGCGTGGGTGCTCGGTTTCTGTGCTAGGTCCGTGGGGCCTTCATGCTCAACAGGTGATCCTCTCGGATGTCCTCGGTCTCGCGGGCCTGATTCCTTTCTACTCCTGTCGGGGTGGAAGCGAAAGTGCTGGATCCACTTCTCTGCGTATTGCTCAAATCCGGGCAAAGCCATCGGCGAGCCGATGGGCTCCCGCGGCCTGCCGGCGACGGGCCGCGTACCAGACGAGTCCGGCGCCGACGGCCGCCGCACCCACCGCCGCCGCGGCGACGAGCGCGGGTCGGGGCGGCATGCGGAACTCGGGCAGCCGCTGCTTGAGCCGCACGGGCTTCTCGAACGCGAGGACGGGCCACTCCCGAGCCGCCGCCTCCCGGCGCAGCGCCCGGTCCGGGTTCACCGCGTACGGGTTGCCGACGGCCTCCAGCATGGGGATGTCGGTCGCCGAGTCGCTGTACGCGTAGCAGCGCGCGAGGTCGTAGCCCTCGGACTTCGCGAGGTCGCGGACGGCTTCGGCCTTGGTCGGCCCGTAGGCGTAGTACTCCACCTCACCGGTGAAGCAGCCGTCCTCGCCGACCACCATCCGGGTGGCGACGACCCGGTCGGCGCCGAGCATCTCGCCGATCGGCTCGACGACCTCGGCGCCGGAGGTCGAGACGATCACGACGTCGCGCCCGGCGGCGTGGTGCTCCTCGATGAGGGAGGCGGCCTCGTCGTAGATGATCGGGTCGATCAGGTCGTGAAGGGTCTCGGCGACGAGCTCCTTCACCTGGGCCACGTTCCAGCCTCTGCAGAGCGCGGAAAGGTATTCGCGCATCCGCTCCATCTGGTCGTGATCGGCCCCACCTGCCAGGAAGACGAACTGGATGTAGGCCGTCCGCAGGGCGGCACGGCGGCTGATCAGTCCGCCCCGGTAGAAGGACTTGCTGAAGGTCAGCGTCGAGGACTTCGCAATGACCGTCTTGTCCAGGTCAAAGAAGGCGGCTGTGCGCGGCAAGGAGTGGTTTTCCACAAGCCTGAGCATAGGTGCCCGCCATTCGGCGTACGCTGGGGCGCGTGGGTTTGCCTGAGAAGGCTCTCGGGTACACCATGGAAGTCACGGATCGTTCGCGACCGTGCTAACCCGGTCCGGCTCCTCCCCCCCCGAGTCGGCCGGAGAGACGACCCCCGCTCTCCCCCCCGGCGGGGGTCGTCGCATGTCCGGAGCCGTTTCGGTGCGCTGGGACATCGTCCGCTCCCTTCTTTCCGGCCGTCGTACGGCCCTCGTCCGGCGCCGTGCCGGATGCCTCGATTCCTCACCCACAGTAACCGGCGGGCTGCGTTCCGGGCAGTCCCCGCAGGGGTGACGAAGTTATTCACAGGGCTTCGGATATCCCCGGTTTTTCAGCAAGATCACCAGGATTTCCGGTTCGGCCCCACGGTGATTCCTGTCGCGAAGTTCGCGAACGGCAGGAATCACGAGAGGGGTGTGCGCCGTGGAGGCAACCAGGACTTCCCGGGCCGGGAGCGCGAGGCGGGGTCCGGCGCCGGGCGGGGCGGACGGGACCGGGGAGCGCGAGCAGCGCCGCGCGGGCCCGCTGATCGTCACCGAGGACCTCGGACTGCTCGACGACCTGCTGCGGCTGTGCGCCGCGGCCGGGGTCGAGCCCGAGGTGCACCACCGGGTGCCGGAGGGGCGCGCGGGCTGGACCGACCCGCCGCTCGTCCTGGTCGGCGACGACGCCGCGGCGCGGTGCCGGGGGGCCGCGCGCCGCCCGGGGACCGTCCTCGTCGGACGGGACCGGGACGACCCCGGGGTGTGGCGGCTCGCCGTCGAGATCGGGGCCGAGTGCGTGCTGCGGCTGCCGGACGCCGAGGGCGTCCTCGTCGACCGCATCGCCGACGCTGCCGAGGGGGCGGGCAGGCCGGCGCCGACCGTCGGGGTCGTCGGCGGCCGTGGCGGCGCGGGCGCCTCCACCCTGGCCTGCGGCCTCGCGCTGGCCGCCGCGCGCGCCGGGCGGCCCACCCTGCTCGTCGACGGCGACCCTCTGGGCGGAGGCCTGGACGTGTTGCTCGGCGGCGAGCGCGAGGAGGGCAGACGATGGCCCGACTTCGCCGCCTCCAAGGGGCGGCTGGCCGGCGGGGCCCTGGAGGAGTCCCTGCCCTCCGTGCGGGGCGTCCGGGTGCTCAGCTGGGGCCGGGAGCCCGCGGCGCCGGTGCCGCCCGAGGCGGTGCGGTCCGTGCTCGCCGCGGCCCGCCGCCGGGGCGGGGTCGTCGTGGTCGACCTGCCGCGCGGCGCCGACCCGGCCGCCGTCGAGGCGCAGGCCCAGCTGGACGTCGGACTGCTCGTCGTGCCGGGCGAGTTGAGGGCCGTCGCGGCCGCCCACCGCGTGGTCGCCACCCTCGCGACGGGGGTGCGCGACCTGCGGGCCGTGGTCCGCGGGCCGTACGCGGCCGGACTCGACGAGCGCTGGGTCGCCGACGCGCTCCGGCTGCCGCTCGTCGGCGAACTCCCCTACGACCCGGGGATCGTGGCCGATCAGGACGCGGGCGTGCCGCCGGGCGCCGAGCCGCGAGGACCGCTCGGCCGGTTCTGCGACGCCTTCTGGGCGCGTGCCCTCGCACCCGGTGGTGCGGCGTGACCGGGGCCCAGGCCGGTGGTGCCGGGCTGCTCGACGCCGTCCGGCAGCGGCTCGCGGCCAGCGGGTCCGATCCCACCCCGGCACGGGTCGCGGCGGCGCTGCGGGCGCAGGGACGCCTCCTCGGCGACACGGAAGTGCTCGGCGCCGCAGAGGAGTTGCGGTGCGAACTGATCGGCACCGGCCCCCTCGAACCGCTCCTCGCCGACCCGGCCGTCACCGACGTCCTGGTCTCCGCACCCGACCGGGTGTGGGTGGACCGCGGCGCCGGCCTGGAGCGGGCCCCGGTGTCCTTCACCGACGCCGCCGCCGTGCGCAGGCTCGCGCAGCGGCTCGCGGCGGTGGCCGGACGCCGACTCGACGACGCCCGGCCCTGGGTCGACGCGCGCCTGCCCGACGGCACCCGGATGCACGCGGTGCTGCCCCCGGTGGCCGTCGGCTCCACCTGCCTGTCGCTCCGGGTGGTCCGCCCGCGGGCCTTCACCCTGGAAGAACTCGCGGCCGCGGGCACGGTGCCGCCCGGCGGCGCCCCCGTCCTGCGCGCTCTCATCGACGCCCGCGTGTCGTACCTGGTCAGCGGTGGCACGGGCACGGGGAAGACCACGCTGCTGGCCTCATTGCTCGGCCTGGTGGGGGAGCGGGAGCGGATCGTCCTCGCGGAGGACTCGGCGGAACTGCGGCCCGACCACCCGCACGTGGTGCGCCTCGAGGCGCGGCCGGCGAACCAGGAGGGTGCGGGGCTCGTGACGCTGCGGGACCTGGTCCGGCAGGCGCTTCGGATGCGGCCGGACCGGCTGGTGGTCGGCGAGGTCCGCGGCGGCGAGGCGGTCGACCTGCTCGCCGCCCTCAACACCGGTCACGAGGGAGGCTCGGGCACGCTCCACGCCAACACGGCGGCGGACGTGCCGGCACGGCTCGAAGCCCTGGGCACGGCGGCCGGGCTCGACCGGGCCGCCCTGCACAGCCAGTTGGGCGCGGGCCTCTCGGTGGTCCTCCATCTGGCGCGGGACCGGGACGGGCGGCGGCGGATCGCCGAGGTGCACGTACTGGAGCGGGACCGGGACGGCCTGGTGCGCACGGTTCCCGCGCTGCGCTGGGGCCCGGCCGGATTCGTCCGGGAGCGGGGCTGGCAGCGGTTGAGCGCACTGATCGGAGGAGGGGCGTGACGACGACGGTGGTGGTGTCCGCCGGGGAGGCGGCCCGGGCGGCGGTGGCGCTCTGCGCGCTGGTGGCGCTGTGGGAGGCGGCCGAGCGGCGACGGGTCACGGGCCGGGCGCGGGCGGTGCTCGCCGGGGGGCCCGCCGTGCGCCCCGGGGCGGTCGGCGGCCGCGCGGGACCGGCGGTCCTGGGCGCCCGCTGGTGGGCGGTGCTCCGGGGGCGTCGCGCCTGGCTGTGCCTGCCGGCGGGAGGAGTCGTCGCGGTGCTCGGCGAGTCGCCGCTTCCGCTGGTGGCGGGTGCGGTCGCCGTGCCGCTCGTCGGACGGCGGCTGAGGGAGGCCGGACGGCGGCGGGAGCGCGAGGCGCGGGCCGAGCGCGTGGTGGCCCTGTGCGGGGCCGTCGCGGGGGAGCTGAGGGCCGGTTGGCAGCCGGCGCAGGCACTGGCCTTCGCGGCCCGTGAGACGGGCGCCCTGGGGCCGGAGGAGGCGGCGGTGCTCGCGGCCGCCCGCTTCGGCGGGGACGTGCCGGCGGCCCTGCGGAGGGCGGCCGTCCAGGACGGCGCCGACGGGCTCGCGGGCATGGCGGCCTGCTGGCAGGTGGCCGTGGACGGCGGCGCGGGCCTGGCCGCCGGGCTCGACCGGCTCGAGGCGGCCCTGCGGGAGCACCGCGAGCAGCGCGAGCGGTTGCGTGCCGAACTGGCCGGGGCATGGGCGACGGTGGTCGTCCTCGCGGTGCTGCCGCTGGCGGGTGTCGCCCTGGGCGCCGCTCTGGGTGCGGATCCGCTGCGGGTGCTGCTGCACACACCGGCCGGTCTGGGCTGCCTCGTCGTGGGCGGGGCCCTGGAAGCGGCCGGACTGTGGTGGGCCGCGCGGATCGTGCGAGGAGGTGAGCGGACGTGACCGGGGCCGTGCGGATGGTCGCGCTGGCCGTCGTGGTGCTCGTCGGCTGCGAGCCGGCGGTGCGGGAGCTGGCGCGCCGCCGCAGGGCGCGCGGGGTGCGGCGGCGCTGGAGGGACCTGCTACCCGCCCCGGAGCCGCCGCGGCGGAAGGCCCGCGCCGGCCCGCCGCGGTGGCTGGGCCACTGGCTCGCTGCCCTCGGGGCGGCGGGGCTCGGCTGGGTGCTGTTCGGGGTGCCGGGCGCGCTGGCCGCCTCCGGTCCGGTGGCCGTGGCGGTACGTCGGCGCACCGCCGGCCGGTCCGCGGCGCCGGGTGGGACCGAGGACGACGCGGCGCGTCACCTTCCGCTGGCCGCCGATCTGTTGGCGGCCTGCGCCTCGGCGGGAGCCGGGCCGGGAGAGGCGGCGGAGGCCGTCGGACGGTCCCTGGGTGGGCCGCTCGGCGAGCGGCTGACCCGCACCGCGGCCGAGTTGCGGCTCGGTGGCGAACCGGCCGAGGTGTGGCGGAGGTTCGGCGCTCTGCCGGGCGCCGCGGGCCTCGCGCGGTGCCTGGAGCGGGCGGGTTCCTCGGGCGCGCCCGCGGCGGAGGCGGTCGCCCGGCACGCGGCGGCGCTCCGCTCGGCCCGGGCCCGGACGGCTGCGACCCGGGCGCGCCGCGCGCAGGTGCTGATCAGCGGGCCCGTGGGGCTGTGCTTCCTGCCGGCCTTCCTCGCCGTGGGAGTGGCCCCGGTGGTGATCGGCCTGGCGACGGGACTCCTGGACGGACCGGCCGGATGAGCCGGACGCCCGGCACGGCAGGACGTGAGGTGCGGGTGGGCCGAGGACGGGACGGACGGCGCGGACGAAGCGATCCGAGCGATCGCAGCGAACCGAGCAAACGAAGCGAACCAAGCGAACCAAGCGAACGAAGCCAACGAAGCCAACGAGAACGACGAGAACGACGAGTTGAGGAGGTCGGCATGGGAGTCAGTGCGGCGATGGGGCGTCGGCGGAGGGTGCGGCGGGAGGCGGCGCGCCGGGACGCGGGGATGACCACGTCCGAGTACGCGGTGGGGACGATCGCGGCGGCCGGGTTCGCCGCGGTCCTGTACAAGATCGTGACCAGCGGGGCGGTCTCCGGGGCGCTCGAGTCGATGATCGGCAAGGCTCTCGATGCGCCGTTCTGACCGGGGGTTCGTGACCGTGGAGGCGGCGCTGGCGCTGCCCGTCCTCGCCCTCTTCACGGTCACCCTGCTCTGGGGGCTCGCGGCCGCCGCCGCGCAGATCCGCTGTGTGGACGCGGCGCGGGCGGGTGCGCGGGTCGCGGCCCGCGCCGAGCCCCCGGCCGCGGCCGAGTCGGCCGCGCGGTCCGCGGCGCCCGAGGGCGCGCGGATCGCGGTGACGCGGTCGGGGGACCTCTGGCGGGTCACGGTGGAGGCCGTGGCCCCGGGTCCCGGAGGCATGGGAGTGACCCTCCGGGCGGAGGCGGCGGCGCTCGCGGAGGACACGGCGGCCGGCGCCTCGGCGCCGCCCGTCCCGGCGGCCGGCGTCACGTCGTGACGCCCGGAGCCACGCTCGGCGGCCGCGCCCGTGGCCCGGCGCGGGCCGGGGGACGGTTCCGGGGCCGTGCTCGGGCTCGGGAGCGGGGTGCGGCGACCGTCTGGGTGGCCTTCGCGGCCTGTGCGCTGTGTGCGGTCTTCGGGGCGGTGCTCGCGCTCGGGCAGGCGGTGGCGGCCCGGCACCGGGCCGGCGGGGCGGCCGACCTGGCGGCGCTCGCCGCCGCCGACCGGGCGCTGTGGGGCGAGGCGGAGGCCTGTGCGGCGGCCTCGCGGGTGGCCGCGGCGCAGGGCGCCGAGCTGGTGGGCTGCGCGGTGCGGGGCGAGCTCGCGGAGGTGGCCGCCCGGGTCGTGGGCGGCCCGTACCGGCCGGAGGTCAGGTCCCGGGCGGGGCCGCGGCAGGCGGGTTCCGGGACGCCTCGGACGGGTTCCGGGCCTCCTCGGGCTTCTCCGGCTTCTCGGTGGCCCCGGGAGCCTCCGGAGCACCAGGACCCTCGGTGGCCCCGGGGGCCCCTTGAGCACCTTGACCCTCTGGGGCCCCGGGAGCCTCCTGGGCCTCCTGGGCCTCCTGGGCCTCCGAGCTCGGCTTTGGGGTCTGCGGGGTCGGTTCCGGCGTCGGGTCCGTGGGCGGCGGTTCCGGGGCCTCCCGGAGGATCTCCGTGAGGAGGCGGACCGCGCCGCGCTTGTGGAGCGGGTCGTTGCCGTTGCCGCACTTCGGGGACTGGATGCAGGACGGGCAGCCCGCCTCGCACTCGCAGGAGGCGATGGCCTCGCGGGTGGCCTTCAGCCAGGCCTCGGCCGTGTGGAAGGCCCGCTCGGCGAAGCCCGCGCCGCCCGGATGGCCGTCGTACACGAAGACGGTGGGCAGCAGGGTGTCGGGATGCAGCGGTACGGAGACGCCGCCGATGTCCCAGCGGTCGCAGGTGGCGAAGAGCGGCAGCATGCCGATGGAGGCGTGTTCGGCGGCGTGCAGGGCGCCGCCGAGGATCTCGGGGGTGATCCGGGCGGCGTCGAGCTGGTCCTCCGTGACCGTCCACCACACGGCCCGGGTGCGCAGGGTGCGGGGCGGCAGGTCGAGCTTGGTCTCGCCGAGCACCTCGCCCGTGATGAGACGGCGGCGCAGGAAGGAGACGACCTGGTTGGTGACCTCGACGGAGCCGTAGCAGAGGCGGCCGGCCCCCCAGGGGATCTCGGTCTCGGTGTCCAGGACGGCGATGGAGGTGGTGTCGCGGGCGGTGGTGGAGTACGGCGGGACGGCCTCCTCCACGAGTGCCACGGAGTCCTTGAGGTCGAGCTCCCGCACCAGGTAGGTGCGGCCCTGGTGGAGGTGGACGGCGCCCTCGTGGACGGCCGCGTGGGAGGCGGCCTCGTCGACGGTGCCGAGCAGCCGGCCGGTGCCCGCCTCGACGATCCGCACGGGGCTGCCGCCGCCGCCCCGGATGTCGGCGAGGTCGGCGGCCCGCTCGCGGCGGGTCCAGTACCAGCCGGTGGAGCGGCGGCGCAGCAGCCCGGCGCCCTCCAGCTGGGGCAGCAGGTCGGGGACGGCCGGGCCGAAGAGGTCCAGGTCGGGCCCGGTCAGCGGCAGCTCCGAGGCAGCGGCGCAGAGGTGGGGGGCGAGGACGTACGGGTTGTCGGGGTCGAGGACGGTCGACTCGACCGGCTGGTCGAAGATCGCCTCGGGATGGTGCACCAGGTAGGTGTCGAGCGGGTCGTCGCGGGCGATCATGACCGCGAGGGCGCCCTCGCCCGAGCGGCCGGCGCGGCCCGCCTGCTGCCACAGGGAGGCCCGGGTACCGGGGTAGCCGGCGATCAGGACGGCGTCGAGGCCGGAGACGTCCACGCCCAGTTCCAGGGCGGTCGTGGCGGCGAGGCCGAGGAGTTCGCCGGAGTGCAGGGCGTGCTCCAGGGCCCGGCGCTCCTCGGGGAGGTAGCCGCCGCGGTAGGCGGCGACCCGGCGGGCCAGTGAGCGGTCGGTCTCGGCGAGCCGCTCCTGGGCGATGACCGAGATCAGCTCGGCGCCGCGCCGGGAGCGCACGAAGGCGACCGAGCGGACGCCCTGGCGCGTCAGGTCGGTCAGCAGGTCCGCGGTCTCCGCGGTGGCGGTGCGGCGCACGGGCGCGCCGCGCTCGCCGTGCAGCTCGGTCAGCGGCGGCTCCCACAGGGCGAAGACCAGTTCGCCGCGCGGGGAGGCGTCGTCGGACACCTCGGTGACCGGCAGGCCCGTGAGGCGGCCGGCGGCGACGGCGGGGTCGGCGGAGGTCGCCGAGGCGAGGAGGAAGACCGGCTCGGAGCCGTACCGGGCGCAGATCCGGCGCAGTCGTCGCAGCACCTGGGCGACGTGGGAGCCGAAGACGCCCCGGTAGGTGTGGCACTCGTCGATCACGACGTAGCGCAGGGCGCGCAGGAAGGAGGCCCACCGGGGGTGGGAGGGGAGTATGCCCCGGTGCAGCATGTCGGGGTTGGTCAGCACGTGGTTCGCGTACTGGCGGACCCACTCGCGTTCCTCGACGGGGGTGTCGCCGTCGTAGACGGCGGGGCGGATCCGGTTGCCGAGCGGGGCGGCCAGTTCCCGCACGGCGCGCCGCTGGTCGGCGGCGAGGGCCTTGGTGGGCGAGAGGTACAGGGCGGTGGTCCCGCGGCCGTTCGGTGCCTCCGAGCCGTCCAGGAGGGTGCTCAGGACGGGGGCGAGGTAGGCGAGCGACTTGCCGGAGGCGGTGCCGGTGGCGATGACCACGTGCTCGCCGTCCAGGGCGTGCTCGGCGGCCTCGGCCTGGTGCGCCCACGGATGGTCGATTCCGGCCGACTCGATCGCCGCGATCACTTCCGGACGGATGCGGTGCGGCCAGACGGCATGCCGACCCTCCCGGGCGGGCATGTGCTCCGTATGAGTGATGCGCGCGGCCCGGCTCTCGCCCGAGGAGAGCCGGTCGAGGACCATGCCGGGGGAGGGGCGGCTGCCCGTCTCCCCGGCCGGTCGGCGGGGGCGCTGATTGGTTGCCATCGGCACCGAGTGTGTCACTGCCATGACGGACAATGCCTCTAAGGCGTCGTGCATGGCTGCTGGTAAGTGATTGAATGCCATCGCGGCTGGCGATCAGTTCCCTGACTCCGCCCGGGAGACCCAGTGGAGAACGATCGTTCGATAGCAAGGTGCTGGAGGATCCGTGGACCTGTCCCTGTCGACTCGCAATGTGTCCGGCGCTGGTGGCGACCGTACGGTCGTCGAGGTCGGTGGCGAGATTGATGTGTATACCGCGCCCAAGCTGCGCGAGCAGTTGGTCGAGTTGGTGAACGACGGCAGCTACCACCTGGTCGTCGACATGGAGGGCGTGGACTTCCTCGACTCCACCGGCCTGGGCGTGCTCGTCGGCGGCCTGAAGCGCGTGCGTGCCCACGAGGGCTCGCTGCGTCTGGTCTGCAACCAGGAGCGCATTCTGAAGATTTTCCGGATCACGGGTCTCACCAAGGTGTTCCCGATCCACAACTCGGTCGACGAGGCCGTCAACGCCGTCGACTGAGCCCAGGGGGTTCGTATGGCCACCGTTGAACTCCGCTTCAGCGCCCAGCCCGAGCACGTCCGGACGGCCCGCCTGGTGGCGGCCGCGGTCGCGCGCCGGGCCGGGGTGGACGAGGCGGTCCTCGACGAGGTGCGGCTCGCCGTCGGCGAGGCGTGCTCGCGCGCCGTCGGGCTGCACCGCAGCAACGACGTGTCGACGCCCATCAGGGTCGTGCTGACCGAGGAGGAGAAGACGTTCTCCATCGAGGTCGGCGACGAGGTCCCGGGTGCGGGGGTCGCGGCGGCCGATGCCGTCGGCGTCCCCGGCGCGCGGGCCGCGGCCCCGGCCGAGGAGTTCGACGACGCCGACGGTGAGGACGAGATGGGCCTCGCGGTGATCCGCGGGCTCGTCGACGACGTCGAGGTGAGCGCCGGCGAGGACGGCGGCACCATCCGGATGAGCTGGCCGGTGAGTGCGGCGGACCTGCTGTCCTGACCCGCGCGACGACGCGAAGCGCAACGAGAAGAGGCCCTGCCCCGCAGGGCCTCTTCTCGTTCTCGTTCTCGTTCTCGTTCGCGGAGGCGGCCGGGGCTGGGACGCGGGCCCGGGGCCGAGCCGTGCCCTCCCGTCGGTCCTCACCGTCCCCGCCCGCCCGTGGCCTGCGCGCGCGGGCCCGGCCCGGGGCGCCGACGCGCCGTGCGGGACGGATTCCGGGGTTCGGTTGGTGCATCCGCGCGGGGGCGCTCCGGCATCCCCGTTCGTACTGGTTTGTCTCCCTATGATCCCTCCCCATGTATCCCACTTCTCTCGCCGCGGCGGTGCTCACGAGCGGGAACCGGACGATCGTGTACGTCGTCGGCGCCGTCGCCCTCGCCGCGCTGGTCGTCGCACGGCTGCTGGTCCGCCAGGTGCTCAGGGCCGGTGAGGGCACCGAGCGGATGAGGGAGATCGCCGCCGCCGTGCAGGAGGGGGCCAACGCCTACCTCGCGCGGCAGCTGCGGACCCTCGCCGTCTTCGCGGTCGCCGTGTTCCTGCTGCTGATGCTGCTGCCCGCGGACACCTGGTCGCAGCGCGCCGGACGTTCCCTCTTCTTCCTGGTCGGGGCGTTGTTCTCGGCGGTCACCGGGTACATCGGCATGCGGCTCGCGGTACGGGCCAACGTGCGGGTCGCCGCGGCCGCCCGGGAGGCCACCCCGGCCGAGGGCGAACCGGGGAAGAGCCTCACGGAGGTGGCTCACCGGGCCACCCGGATCGCGTTCCGCACCGGCGGGGTCGTCGGCATGTGCACCGTCGGGCTGGGACTGCTCGGCGCGGCCTGCGTCGTGCTCGTCTACGCCGCCGACGCGCCCAAGGTCCTGGAGGGATTCGGCCTCGGCGCCGCGCTCATCGCCATGTTCATGCGCGTCGGCGGCGGCATCTTCACCAAGGCGGCCGACGTCGGCGCCGACCTCGTCGGCAAGGTCGAGCAGGGCATCCCGGAGGACGACCCGCGCAACGCGGCCACCATCGCCGACAACGTGGGCGACAACGTCGGCGACTGCGCGGGCATGGCGGCCGACCTCTTCGAGTCGTACGCCGTCACCCTGGTCGCCGCCCTCATCCTGGGCAAGGCGGCCTTCGGCGACCACGGCCTGGCGTTTCCCCTGATCGTGCCCGCGATCGGCGTGATCACCGCGGTCATCGGCATCTTCGCCGTCTCCCCGCGGCGCGCCGACCGCAGCGGGATGAGCGCGATCAACCGGGGCTTCCTCGTCTCCGCCGTGATCTCGCTCGCCGGAGTCGCCGTCGCCGCCTTCACGTACCTGCCCTCCTCCTACGCCGAGCTCCAGGGCGTCACCGAGCCGGGCATCCGCGAGCACGCCGGCGATCCGCGGGTCCTCGCCCTGGTCGCCGTCGCCCTCGGCATCGTCCTCGCCGCGCTCATCCAGCAGCTCACCGGCTACTTCACGGAGACGAGCCGACGCCCCGTCAGGGACATCGGCAAGTCCTCGCTCACCGGCCCCGCGACCGTCGTCCTCGCGGGCGTCGCCCTCGGCATGGAGTCGGCCGTCTACACGGCGCTCCTGATCGGCCTGACCGTCTACGGGGCGTTCCTGCTCGGCGGCACCTCGATCATGCTCGCGCTGTTCGCCGTCGCCCTCGCCGGGACGGGCCTGCTCACCACCGTCGGCGTGATCGTCGCGATGGACACCTTCGGACCGGTCGCCGACAACGCCCAGGGCATCGCGGAGATGTCCGGGGACGTGCAGGGCGCGGGGGCGCGGGTCCTCACCGACCTGGACGCCGTCGGCAACACGACGAAGGCCATCACCAAGGGGATCGCCATCGCCACCGCCGTCCTCGCGGCCGCGGCGCTGTTCGGCTCGTACCGGGACGCGATCGCCACCTCGGTGGCCGAGGTCGGCGCGCGGGCGGACGGGCTGACCCTCTCGATGGACATCTCCCGGCCCAACAACCTCTTCGGCCTGATCCTCGGCTCCGCCGTCGTGTTCCTCTTCTCCGGGCTCGCGATCAACGCCGTCTCGCGGTCGGCGGGATCGGTGGTCCACGAGGTGCGGAGGCAGTTCCGCGAGCACCCCGGAATCATGGACTTCACCGAGAAGCCCGAGTACGGGCGGGTCGTCGACATCTGCACCAAGGACGCGCTGCGCGAACTCGCCACGCCCGGGCTGCTCGCGGTGATGGCCCCGATCGCGGTCGGCTTCTCACTGGGCGTCGGCCCGCTCGGCGCGTATCTCGCCGGCGCGATCGGCACGGGCGCCCTGATGGCCGTCTTCCTCGCCAACTCCGGTGGCGCCTGGGACAACGCGAAGAAGCTGGTGGAGGACGGTAACCACGGCGGCAAGGGCAGCGAGGCGCACGAGGCCACGGTCATCGGGGACACGGTCGGCGACCCGTTCAAGGACACGGCGGGGCCGGCGATCAACCCGCTCCTGAAGGTGATGAACCTGGTCGCGCTGCTCATCGCGCCGGCGGTCGTGCAGTTCGGCTACGGGGACGACGCCAGCGCCGGGCTCCGCGCGGCGGTCGCGGTGCTCGCGCTGCTGGTCGTGGTCGCCGCCGTGAGGATGTCCAAGAGGCGCTCGGTGACGATGTCCTGACGTGACGTCCGGAACCGGGCTCCGCGTGGCCCGCTCGTCCGTGGTGTCCGTCTCATTCCCGGGCGTGTCCGGGATGCGTGAGGCGTCTCTCCCTTGGGTCAAAAGACTGCAATACGGGACGAATCCGTCGCACGAAAGGTGGAAGTAGCCCGTTCGGCGTGTATGTTCCGGGGCCGAGAGCCTTGGAAGGGACCGATCCGGTGAACAAGAAGCTTGCGGCCGCACTGTCCGGCGGCGCGGTACTGGTGCTCGCGCTGTCCGGTTGCAGCGACGACGAGGGCAACAAGGTGGACGACTGGGCGAAGACGTTCTGCGACCAGGCCAAGCCCCAGATCCAGAAGCGGGCCGACGCCCACCAGATCATCATTTCGACGGCCGCGGACAGCAAGCCCGCCGAGATCCAGGCCGCGGACTCGAAGGCGTTCCAGGACATCGCCAACGCCGACCGGGCGCTGGCGAAGGCCGTCGAGAGCGCCGGCGCCCCGCCCGTCGAGAACGGCGAGAAGGTCCAGCAGGACGCGATCAAGGAGCTCAACGCGACCGCGGTGGCCTACGAGGGCCTGAAGAAGCAGGTCGACGCGCTGGACCCGACGAACCAGCAGAAGTTCGCGGACGGCCTCCAGGGTGTCGCCGACGGTCTGACCAAGATCGAGAAGATGGACCAGAACGCGCTGTCGAAGCTGGAGGAGGGCGAGCTGGGCCAGGCGATGGCGAAGCAGCCCGGCTGCCAGAAGCCCACGGCCTCGACCCCGCCGAACGGCTCCGGCACCGGCTCCGCCTCCCCGAACCCGGGCTCCACCGCCTCGGGTTCCTCCGACAAGGGCTCGGAGTCCACCGAGCCCAAGGAGAAGACCACGACGAAGGCGGCCGCCAAGAAGACCGCGCCGGCCAAGACCGAGGAGTAGCGGTCCGGAGCGGGAGCCGACCGGCCGCGGGACCCTTCGGTTCCGGGACGCTTCGGCCCCGGGACCCTTCGGCCCCGGGCAGGTCCCGGGAGGTGTCCGCCCGGTCTTCCGTCCGCTTAGGTCGGCCCGGTGGCCGCGGCGAACCGCCGCACGCCGCCGGGCCGACGGCGTTCCCGGACCGGCCCTACCACCACCCGCCACCCCGGCCGGACCGCCACCCGCCCACCCCGACCGCCCGGCACCCGCCGGGTCGGCCGCCCGGCGAGCCCGGTCGGCGGTCACAATGGAGCGGTGAGTACGACCAGCCTGCCTCCCCGCCTCCCGGTGCCCGCGCACGCCGCCCGTCTGCGCGAGACGCTGCTCGCCGCCGACTTCACCGCCGACGGACTCCTCGACCTGCTCGGCGCCCCGGCCTACGCCGCGCTCGCGCGCAGCGAGACCGTGCCCGCGCTGCGCGCCACCCGCGGCGACTCCCCGCTGGAGACCCTCGTCCGGCTCTTCCTGCTCCAGCGGCCCGTCGGGCACGAGCGGGCGGCCGCCGTGCTCCCGCTCGACGAGGCCCTCGCCGACGGCTGGGTGGTCCGCGAGGACGACTCCGTCTCCGCCACGGTCGACATCCGTCCCTACGGCGGCCCGGACGGCGAGGACTGGTTCATCGTCTCCGACCTCGGCTGCGCCGTCGGCGGCGCGGGCGGCAGCGGCAGGAACGGCCGCCAGGCGGAGGAGGCCGTCGTCCTCGGCGTCGGCGGCGCCTCCACCACGCTCGCCGGCATCACGGTCCGCACGCCCGTCGCCTCCGCGCTCGACCTCGGCACCGGCTCCGGCATCCAGGCGCTGCACGCCGCGCAGCACACGACCCTGGTGACCGCCACCGACCTCAACCCGCGTGCCCTGGACTTCACCCGGCTCACCCTCGCGCTCTCCGGGGCCCGGGAGGCCGAGCTGCTGACCGGCTCGCTCTTCGAGCCGGTCGACGGGGACACGTACGACCTCATCGTCTCCAACCCTCCGTTCGTGATCTCCCCGGGCGCCCGACTGACCTACCGGGACGGCGGGATGGGCGGCGACGACCTGTGCCGCACGCTCGTGCAGCAGGCCGGCGACCGGCTGAACGACGGCGGGTACGCCCAGTTCCTCGCCAACTGGCAGCACGTCGACGGCGAGGAGTGGCAGGACAGGCTGCGCTCCTGGGTGCCCGCGGGCTGCGACGCCTGGATCGTGCAGCGCGAGGTCCAGGACGTCACCCAGTACGCGGAGCTGTGGCTGCGGGACAGCGGCGACCACCACGGGGACCCGGACGCGTACGCCGCCGCGTACGGGCGCTGGCTCGACGAGTTCGAGGCCCGCAAGACGCGCGCGGTGGGCTTCGGCTGGATCACCGTCCGGCGGAACGCGGCCGTGGCGTCCGGCGCCGTCGAGCCGTCGATCGTCGTCGAGGAGTGGCCGCACCCGGTCGAGCAGCCCCTCGGCCCCACCGTCCGCGCCCACTTCGAGCGCCAGGACTACCTCCGCGCCCACGACGACGCCGCCCTGCTCGCCGACCGGTTCACACTCGCTCCCGAGGTCGTGCAGGAGCAGGTCGGTCTGCCCGGGGCCGAGGACCCGGAGCACGTCGTGCTCCGGCAGAACCGGGGCATGCGGCGCGCCACCCGGGTCGACCACGTCGGCGCCGGCTTCGCCGGGGTCTGCGACGGAACCCTCAGCGCGGGCCGCATCCTGGACGCGATCGGTCAGCTGATGGGCGAGGACCCGGTGATACTGCGGGACCGCACGCCGCAGGCGATCCGGCTGCTCGTGGAGGAGGGCTTCCTGCTCCCCGTCGGAGACGAGGACGGCACGCCGGCCGCCGAGGGGGACGGGGCCTGATACGCGTCGAGCCGGGCGGGGCCTGCATACGCGCCGAGCCGGGCGGGGCCTGCATACGCGCCGAGCCGGGCGGGCCTGATGCGCGCCGAGCAGGCGGCCCCGCTCGGGCGTCCGGCGCGCGTGTTCCGTTTCCTCGGCACCGCGCGGCCCGTGGCCGTCGGCGGGGCGATCTTCCGCCGGGCCCCGTGGAAGGGGACGACCCGTCGGCGTCCGTCGGGACGCCGCTGGTCGGACCGCCCCTCCGGCTCTTCCTCCTCGTCCGCCCGGGCCGTGAGCCGGGGTCGCCGAGGACCGCCTCCACCGCGTGGGCGGCGCCGTCCCCGCGGCTTCCGCCTCCTGCGCGGACGGCGGCACGGCGGCCGTCGACGGCGAGCGCCGCCCCTGCTCCCGCTCCCGCTCCCGCCCCGGCACCCGGAGGGAGCAGCCGGGCGAGCACACCGAGCACGGCGGGGCGAGCACACCGAGCACGGCCGGGCGCACCGAGACGGCCGCGCCCCCTGAGAACCCCGGGACGTGTGAGAACCCGGGGACGTGCGGGACGGGCGAGGAGTGAGGAGTGGCTCACTACCGGCCATCTTCGTGAAACCGTACGGGATGCTCCGCGTCGTTCACCCCGAATTCGCACGCATGACGCCGTGAGGTGTCAGCCTCGGCAGCGGGAGAACACACCGCACGCGAACGGAACGGGGTACGGGCATGGAGAGCGGGCCGGCGATCTTCGCGGGGGCGGCGTTCACGCTGTTCGGAGGCGCGCTGCTGCTGTGGACCACCGTCCGGACCCTGCACCGCGAGCCCGTCGCGCACGGGGTCGCCCCGCGCGCCGCCGTCGCCCTGACGAGCCTCTTCGGAGCCGCCTCGCTGCTCCTCGGCGTCTGGTGCTTCGGTCGCCTCTGACCCCCCGATCCCTCTCGTCCTGATCTTGCCGCGCCCCGCCCGAGCGGGAGTCCGGGCGGCAGGAATGCCAGGACTCGGGTTACCGTTCGAGTGGCCGTTGCGGGCTTTCGCCGTTTGACACGGGGGCGGGTTGTACCGTCACACTCCGCAGCGACGGGAGCGTCACCGTCCGTGCCGCTGCCGTGCGTGCCAGCGCCGTACGTGCCCGAGAGTGTCGATCCGGAGAGAAGAGCGAAGTTGTCCCCGACCAGCGAAGCCGCACACGGCGGCCGCCGACTCGTCATCGTCGAGTCGCCTGCCAAGGCGAAGACGATCAAGGGCTACCTCGGCCCCGGCTACGTCGTCGAGGCGAGCGTCGGGCACATCCGAGACCTCCCGAGCGGCGCCGCCGAGGTACCCGAGAAGTACACCGGCGAGGTGCGCCGCCTCGGCGTCGACGTCGAGCACGACTTCCAGCCCATCTATGTCGTCAACGCCGACAAGAAGGCGCAGGTCAGGAAGCTCAAGGAGCTTCTCGCCGACTCCGACGAGCTCTTCCTCGCCACCGATGAGGACCGCGAGGGCGAGGCCATCGCGTGGCACCTCCAGGAAGTCCTCAAGCCCAAGGTCCCGGTCCACCGGATGGTCTTCCACGAGATCACCAAGGACGCGATCCGCGAGGCCGTCGCCAACCCGCGCGAGCTGAACCAGCGCATGGTCGACGCCCAGGAGACCCGCCGCATCCTCGACCGCCTGTACGGCTACGAGGTCTCGCCGGTCCTGTGGAAGAAGGTCATGCCCCGGCTCTCCGCCGGCCGTGTCCAGTCCGTCGCCACCCGCCTGGTCGTCGAACGGGAGCGCGAGCGCATCGCGTTCCGTTCCGCCGAGTACTGGGACCTCACCGGCACCTTCGGCACCGGCCGCGCCGGTGACGCCTCCGACCCCTCGCAGCTGGTCGCCCGCCTCGCGACGGTCGACGGCAAGCGCGTCGCGCAGGGCCGTGACTTCGGCGCCGACGGCCGGCTGAAGAGCGACGCCGTCCTCCACCTGGACGAGGCGAACGCCCGCGCGCTGGCCGCCGCGCTCGCCGACACCGCGTTCGCGGTCCGCTCGGTCGAGTCGAAGCCGTACCGCCGCTCCCCGTACGCCCCCTTCCGGACCACCACCCTCCAGCAGGAGGCGAGCCGCAAGCTGGGCTTCGGTGCGAAGGCGACCATGCAGGTGGCGCAGAAGCTGTACGAGAACGGCTTCATCACCTACATGCGTACGGACTCCACGATCCTCTCCGACACCGCCGTCGCGGCGGCGCGGGCACAGGTCACGCAGCTCTACGGGGCCGACTACCTGCCCGAGAAGCCCCGCGTCTACGCGGGCAAGGTCAAGAACGCCCAGGAGGCGCACGAGGCGATCCGTCCTTCGGGTGATCGTTTCCGCACTCCGGCGGAGACCGGTCTGACCGGCGACCAGTTCCGGCTGTACGAGCTGATCTGGAAGCGGACCGTCGCCTCCCAGATGAAGGACGCCACCGGCAACTCGGTCACCGTCAAGATCGGCGGCCGGGCCGCCGACGGCCGTGCCGCCGAGTTCAGCGCGTCCGGCAAGACGATCACCTTCCACGGCTTCATGAAGGCGTACGTCGAAGGCGCCGACGACCCGAACGCGGAGCTCGACGACCGCGAGCGGCGCCTGCCGCAGGTCGCCGAGGGCGACGCGCTGACCGCCGAGGAGATCACGGCGGACGGCCACGCGACGAAGCCGCCGGCCCGCTACACCGAGGCCTCGCTGGTCAAGGAGCTCGAAGAGCGCGAGATCGGCCGCCCGTCGACGTACGCGTCGATCATCGGCACCATCCTCGACCGCGGCTACGTCTTCAAGAAGGGCACGGCCCTCGTGCCGTCCTTCCTGAGCTTCGCCGTCGTCAACCTGCTGGAGAAGCACTTCGGCCGGCTCGTCGACTACGACTTCACCGCCCGCATGGAGGACGACCTCGACCGCATCGCGCGGGGCGAGGCCCAGTCGGTGCCGTGGCTGAAGCGTTTCTACTTCGGCGAGGGCGAGGCCGGGACGGCCGCGCCCGGCGGTGCCGCGGACGCCGGCAACGGCGACGGCGACCACCTCGGCGGCCTCAAGGAGCTCGTCACCGACCTCGGCGCCATCGACGCCCGCGAGATCTCCTCGTTCCCCGTCGGCAACGGCGTGGTGCTCCGCGTCGGCCGCTACGGCCCGTACGTCGAGCGCGGCGAGAAGGACGCGGAGGGCCACCAGCGGGCCGACGTCCCGGACGACCTGGCCCCCGACGAGCTGACCGTCGAGCTCGCCGAGGAGCTGCTCGCCAAGCCGAGCGGCGACTTCGAGCTGGGCGCCGACCCGGTCAGCGGGAACCAGATCGTCGCGAAGGACGGCCGCTACGGCCCGTACGTCACGGAGATCCTGCCCGAGGGCACCCCGAAGACCGGCAAGAACGCGGTCAAGCCGCGCACCGCCTCCCTCTTCAAGTCGATGTCCCTCGACACCGTCACCCTGGAGGACGCGCTCCGGCTGATGTCCCTGCCCCGGGTCGTCGGCACCGACGCCGAGGGCGTCGAGATCACCGCGCAGAACGGCCGCTACGGCCCGTACCTGAAGAAGGGCACGGACTCGCGGTCGCTCACCGAGGAGGCACAGCTCTTCACGATCACCCTCGAAGAGGCGCTCGCGATCTACGCCCAGCCGAAGCAGCGGGGCCGGGCCGCGGCCAAGCCGCCGCTGAAGGAGCTGGGCACCGACCCGGTCAGCGAGAAGCCCGTGGTCGTCAAGGACGGCCGCTTCGGCCCGTACGTGACGGACGGCGAGACCAACGCCACCCTGCGGACCGGCGACAGCGTCGAGGAGATCACGCCGGAGCGCGGTTACGAGCTCCTCGCGGAGAAGCGGGCCAAGGGGCCGGCGAAGAAGGCCGCCAAGAAGGCCCCGGCCAAGAAGGCGACCACCGCGAAGAAGACGGCCACCAAGGCCGCGGCGAAGAAGACCACGACCGCCGCGAAGAAGACCGCCGCGAAGAAGACGACGACGGCCAAGAAGACGACCGCCGCGAAGAAGACGGCGGCGGCGAAGCCGGAGTAGCGGCTCCGCGGACGAACGTTCCGGCGGGGGTGGAGGCGACTGCCTCCACCCCCGCTTTTCGTCCGTGTGTTCGTCCTGTCACAGGCTCGTCCGGATGTTCGGACGGAGACCACGGGGACCGAGGGCGTCCGGATAGGGTGGACGGATGACGCGCGCAGAGCAGCCAGACCGCCTCGTCGATTCCGACGCCGCACTCGTCGCGGATTCCAGGGAGCGTGCCGTACGCGCCCTGTTGCGCCATCAGCCACTGCGCAGGTTGTGGAGCGCCCAGCTCGTCGGCAGCACCGGCGACGCGCTCGCCCTCCTCGCCCTCGTCCTCCTGGGCTTCCAGGCGGCCGTCGCCGAGGACGCGTTCGGCGGGGACTACCGCGGGGCCGCGTTCGCCGTGGCCGCCGTCGTCGGCGCCCGGCTGCTCGCCTCCGTCCTCTTCGGGGCCGTCCTCCTCGGCCCGCTGACCGCGCTCACCGGCCCCGGCGGCGCCCTCGACCGGCGCTGGACCATGATCGGCGCCGACGGCGTCCGGATCGCGCTCCTCGTCATCGCGCCGCTCTGGATCGACTGGACCCCCAGCAGTGCCCTCTGGTACCTGCTCGGCACCGTCTTCGTCACCGGCGCCGCCGAGCGGCTCTGGACGATCAGCCGCGAGGGCGCCGCGCCCGCGCTGCTGCCCGCCCCGCCGATCGAGGGCGGAGCCGTCCGGCCGCTGCCCGACCACCTCGGCGCGCTGCGCCGGCTCTCCCAGCGCACCACCTTCCTCGCCGTACCGGCCGCCGCCGTCGTCCTGCTCGTCGCCACCCTGATCGGCAACCTGCTCGGCACCGGGCTCGACTGGTTCTCGCTGCACCAGGCCGCCCTCGGCTCGTACGTCGCCGCCGGCCTGTTCGCCGCCTCCGTCACCGTCCTGTACGCCATGGCGCTGCCCGGCGGCGAGACGCCCCGGCCCCGCTCCCCCCTGGAGGGGCTGCGCCGGCCGGCCGGCAAGGGCGCCGAGGGAGGCGTCGAGAAGGGCCGCACCGGAGCCCTCTCGCTGCTCGTCCTGACCTGCGCCACCGTCGCCGGTGCCATCGCCGCGGCCGCGTCCGTCGCCGTCCTCCACGCCGACGACCTCGGCGGCGGACCCGTCACCTACGCGCTGCTCGTCCTCGCGCTCAGCGGCGGCACCGCCGTCGGCATCCGGACCGCGGGCTCCGTCCTGCCCGTTCTGTCCCGGCGCCGGCTGCTCGCCCTCGTGACCGCCGTGACCGGCGTCGCCCTGATCGCCATGGGCCTCGTGCCGGACACGGCGACCGTGCTGCTCCTCGCCGTCCTCGCCGGCTACGCGGCCGGCGTCGCCGCGAACACCGGGCACACCCTCGTCGACCAGGAGACCGAGGAGCCCCGCCGGGCCCGCACCACCGAGCACCTCCAGGCCACCGCCCGCGTCGGCATGGCGGTCGGCGCGCTCGCCGCGCCGCTGCTCGCCGCCGCGATCGGCCCCCACCGGCTCGCCTCCGACTCCGGCGACTTCGTCTTCGACCACGGCGGCGCCGCCTTCACGCTGGCTCTGGTCGGCGCCCTGCTGCTGCCGGTCGCCGCCCTCGTCCTCGCGAAGACGGACGACCGGTCGGGCGTCCCGCTCCGCCGCGACCTCCGCGACGCGCTCCGCGGCTCCGACCCGGTGCAGGCGCCCTCCCCGACCGGCTTCTTCATCGCCCTGGAGGGCGGCGACGGCGCCGGCAAGTCCACCCAGGTCCAGGCGCTCGCCGAATGGATCCGCGCCAAGGGCCACGAGGTCGTCGTCACCCGCGAGCCCGGCGCCACCCCCATCGGCAAGCGCCTCCGCTCGATCCTCCTCGACGTGTCGTCGGCGGGGCTCTCGAACCGCGCCGAGGCCCTGCTGTACGCCGCCGACCGCGCCGAGCACGTCGACTCCCTCGTCCGGCCGGCCCTGGAGCGGGGCGCGATCGTCCTCTCCGACCGCTACATCGACTCGTCCGTCGCCTACCAGGGCGCCGGCCGGGACCTCTCCCCGACCGAGATCGCCCGCATCTCCCGCTGGGCGACCGACGGACTCGTCCCGCACCTGACCGTCGTCCTCGACGTCTCCCCGGAGACCGCGAGGGAACGGTTCACCGAGGCGCCCGACCGCCTGGAGTCCGAGCCGCCGGAGTTCCACGCGCGCGTGCGCGCCGGGTTCCTCGCCCTCGCGGCGGCCGACCCCGGCCGCTACCTCGTCGTCGACGCGGGCCAGGAGCCCGAGGCCGTCACCACCGTCGTGCGCCACCGGCTCGACCGCATGCTGCCGCTCTCCGAGGCCGAGGTGAAGGCCGTCGAGGAGGCCCGCCGCAAGGCCGAGGAGGAGGCCCGCCGCCGCGCCGAGGAGGAGGCCGCCCGCAAGGCCGAGGAGGAGCGGCTGGAGCGCGAGCGCCAGGAGCAGCTCGCCAAGCTCCGTGCCGAGGAGGAGGAGCGCAAGCGGCGCGAGGAGGAGGAGGCCCGCCGCCTGGAGGCCGAACGCCAGGCGGAGGAGGCCCGGCGCAAGGCCGAGGAGGCCCGCGTCGCCGCCGAGGAGGAGCGCCGGCGCCTCGCGGCAGAGGAGAAGGCCCGTCTGGAGGAGCAGGAGCGGCTCCGCAAGGAGGCCGAGGAGGAGGCCCGGCTGCGGGCCGAGGCCGAGGAACGCCGCCTGGAGAAGCAGCGCAAGGCCGAGGAGGCCCTGCTCCGCGCCGAGGAGGCCCGCCGGATGGCCGAGGCCGCCGCCGCCGCGAAGGCGGCGGAGGAGGCCGCGGCGAGGGCCGCCGCGGAGAAGAGCGCCGCCGAGGCGGCGGCCAAGGCCGCGGCCGAGCGGGCGGCCGCCGAGCGCGCCGAGGCGGAGGCCGCCGCGGCCCTCCGCGCCGAAGCGGCGAAGGCCGCCGCCGAACGGTCCGCCGCCGACAGGAAGGCGGCCGCGGAGGCGAAGGCCGCCGCGGAGGCCAAGGCGGCCCGCGCCAAGGCGGAGGCCGAGGCCGAGGCGGCCCGGCAGCGGGCCGAGGCGGTCGAGCTCTCGGCCAACGAGATCACCCGGCCGACGCCGATCGTGAAGCCGGACGCCCCGACCGTCTCTCCCGAGGAGGTCACCGTCGCCACGCCGATCGTCAAGATGACGAAGGCGGAGCCGGAGCCGGAGGCGGAGACGAGCGTCCTGCCCCGGATCGGCGAGGAGCGCTCCTCCTCCTCCTCCGAGGAGACCACCGTCCTGCGCGCCGTGCGGGAGGCCGACGAGACCGCCGTACTGCCCTCCGTGCGCGACACCCCGTCCGACCCGGTCGACCGGGTCCCGCAGGGCATCTTCCGGGACACCAAGCCCTCCGGGCAGCAGCCGCAGGGGGCGAACGACCGGACCCGCGAGCTGCCGCAGCTCGACGAGAACGGCCGGCCCCGCCGCCGCTCCGACTGGGCCGAGGACACCCCGCTCGACGATCTGCCGACGCTCGCGGACGAGCTGTTCGGCCCGCACGAGGACGAGGACGAGGGCCCGCGGCGCCGCCGCTGACCACGCCGCCGTCCGGCCGGAGGGTGTAGCCGGCTCCACCCTCCGGCCGGAAGCCCGCCCCATACCGCTCCGAGCTGCACTTTCCTAGCGTTGTCGGCATGACGACGACTGCGATGGCGGGAAGCGGTGCCACCCCGCGCACCCCGGACGCGGCCCTCTCCCTCGACGGGGTGGGCCGGACCTACGGGCGCGGGGCGCCCGCACTCGACGGGGTGAGCCTGTCCGTGCCGCGCGGCCGGTTCACGGCGGTGATGGGCCCCTCGGGCTCCGGCAAGTCCACCCTCCTGAAGTGCGCCGCGGGACTCGAACGGCCGACGACCGGAACGGTACGGATCGGGGGCACCGACCTCGCCACGCTGAAGGCCGCCGCCCTCACCCGGTTCCGCCGGGACCGCGTCGGCTTCGTCTTCCAGTCGCTGAACCTCGTCTCCGCTCTCGACGTGCGGGAGAACGTCACCCTGCCGCTGCTCCTCGCCGGAGCCCACCCGGGCCGGGAACTCGACGCCCGCGCCCTCGCGGGACTCGCGTCCGTCGGACTCGCGGACCGGGCCGGCGACCGGCCCGAGCACCTGTCCGGAGGCCAGCGCCAGCGGGTGGCCGTCGCCCGCGCCCTGGTCAACGACCCCGAGGTCGTCTTCGCCGACGAACCGACCGCCGCCCTCGACCCGGTCACCGCGGCCGGCGTCCTCGCCCTGCTGCGGCGCGCGGTCGACGAACGGGGGACCACGGTCGTCCTCGTCACCCACGACCCCGTGGCGGCCGCGTGGACGGACGAGGCCGTCTTCCTCGACCGCGGCCGGCTCACCGGTCGCCTGCACCGGCCGGACGAGGCGCGCGTACGGGAGATGCTGGGCGCGGGCGCCCCGGGCGGGCTGCGGGCCGGCGCGTACGACGAGGGCCGGGCGGTGGGCGCGTACGACCCGGGCCGGGTGGCGGGTGCGTACGACCCGGGCCGGGCGGTGGGTGCGGACCGTGCGGGTGGGGCGGCGGGGATGCGTCCCCCCGGCTCGCCCGAGGGCCTCGCGGGCCGCCGTACGGCGGGGGCGGGCCGATGAGGACGTCCGGGGATCCCGCCGTCCGGCTGCTCGCCGCCCGTTCCCTGCGGGCGCACCGGAAGGCATGGGCGGCCGTGTTCGCCGCCGTCGTCGTCACCTCCGCGCTGCTCGGCGCCCTGGCCCTCGCCGCCGGCTCGGCGGCACTCGGCCACGCGCGCGTGGAGCGGTACGCCGCCGCGGCCGTCGTCGTCGCCGGCGACCAGGAGGTCCGGTGGACGACGAAGCCGTGGGGGAGCGAGACGACGACGACCACGGCGGGCCTGACCGAGCGGGTCCGGATCCCCGCCGCGACCGTCGACGTGCTGCGCGCGGTCCCCGGCGTCCGGGCCGCCGTGCCCGACCGCACCTTCGTCGTACGCGACGCGGGCACGGTCCACGCCGGCCGGTCCTGGGAAGCCGCCCGGCTCGCCCCGTACCGGCTGACCGGCGGCCGGGAGCCGCGCGCCGCCGGGGAGGCCGTCCTGGGCTCCGGCACGGGTGCGCGGGTCGGGGACACCGTCGCCGGACGGAAGGTCGTCGGCCTCGCCGACGGGCCCGCCGCGCTGTACGTCACGGCCGCCGAGGCGCGGCGGCTCGCCGGCCGGCCGGGCTCCGTCGACGCCGTCGGTGTGCTCGCCGACCCCGGCGTCCCCGCCGACGCGCTCCACGCGCGCGTGCGGGCGGCCCTGGACGGGGCGGGACTCCGGGACACCGCCTCGGGACAGCCGCTCCGGGCGCTCACCGGCGACGGCCGGGGCGGGGCCGAGCACCTCGCCGCGGCGCCCGCGCGCACGGAGCTCCTCCAGCTGCTCGCGGCCGTCTCCGGGACCGTCGTGCTGGTCGCCGTCCTCGTCCTGGCCTCGCTGGTCGCGCAGGCGCTCCAGCAGCGCACCGGCGAAAGGGAGTTGCTGCTCGCCGTCGGAGCGACGGCCCGTCAGGTGCGGGTCGCGGCCGGCCGCGAGGTGACCCGGGTGGCGGGCCTCGCGGCCCTGTGCGGCGCCGCCCTGGCCGTCCCCGCCTTCACCGTCCTGTGGTCGGCGCTGCGGGACCGCACCGGCGTCGTCCCCGAGGGGCTCGAACTCCCCGCCCCGCCCTGGCTGTTCGCCGGTGTGCTCGTGACCGCCGCCCTGGTCGCGGGCATCGCCCGGCTCGTGGTCCTCCTCGCCGCCCGGCAGCCCGGGAAGCCGGGCCGGGGCGGTGTGCGCAAGGCCGTCGGCACCGCGCTGCTCGTCCTGGGCGCGGGATCGGCGGCCACCGCCACCACCCAGGGCGGGGACGCGGCGGGGGCCGCGGCCGGGGCGGCCACGGTGACCCTGGTCGCCGGGTGCGCGGTGCTCGGGCCGTGGATCGCGGAAGCCGCGGCGAAGGTCCTGGACCTGCCGTTCCGGCGGCCCGGCGGCGCGGCCGGGCGGCTCACCGCCGCCGGTGCGCGCGCCCACTCGCGCCGCCTCGGAGCGGCGCTCGTGCCGGTCGTCCTCGTCACCGCCTTCGCGCTCGTGCAGCTCTCGGCGGGCACGACGATGGGCCGCGCCGCCGAGGAACAGGCCCGGGCCGCCACGACCGCGGACCTCGCGTTCTCCGGCACGACCGCCGAACGGGTGCGGCTGCGGCCGGGGATCGTATCGGCCACGGACGTCCTGCGCTCCACGGTCGTCCTGGCCCGCACCCAGGCCGGAGACCCGCGCCTCGACCGGCTGCCGGTGCTCGGAGTGGACGCGGCCGGCCTCGCCGGCACGCTCGACCCCGGGGTCGTCGCGGGCGACCTGGCGGGACTCGCCCGCACCGGCACGGTCGCGGTCGGCGCCGACATGGCCGACTCGCTGGACGTACGCCCCGGTTCGACGGTCGACCTGCGGCTCGGCGACGGCACGCCCAGGCGGCTGCGGGTGGTGGCGGTGTACGAACGCTCCCTCGCCCTGGGCGAGTTCCTGCTCCCGAAGGCCGAACTCGCCCCGCACGTAGGCGATCCGTACCCCGCGCGCGTCCTGGCGTCCACGGGGAAGCGGGCCGCGGACGCCTCCGTGGCGCCCGAGCGGATCAGCCCGCCGGGCGCCGAACTCAACGGCATCGTCTCGGCCGTGATCGTCTCCGCGGTCGGCGGCCTGACCCTGCTCTCCGTCCTCAGCACCCTCACGCTGATCGGGGCCGGGCGGCGCGGCGAACTCCACCTCCTCGGCCAGGTCGGCGCGTCGGCCGGCCAACTGCGCCGGATGCTCGGCCTGGAGGCGGGCTTCCTGACCGCCACCGGCCTGCTCGTCGGCCTCGCGGTGGCCACCCTGCCGCTGACCGCCTTCGCCTGGGCGCTCACGGGCGGACCGCCCTACCTGCCGCCCGGGCAGGCGGCCCTGATCGCCGGCACGGTCGTGGCCACGGTCCTCGCGGGGGTGTTCCTGCCGGCGCCGGTCAGGCGGCTCGGCGCGTGAGAGCGGGGCGGGGGCCGGGACATGAGCGTCCGGGCGTGGGGCGGCCCGGGAGACCGGGGCTGCCCGGGCCTGTTCCGTACTCCCGGGGTCCGCTGCGTACGACACGACCGCCGCCGGCTCCGTACGACACGACCGCCGGCTCCGAACGCCCGGGCTCCGCTCCGCACGCCAGGGGTCGGCCCGGCCGCCCGCCGCCCGGCTCAGGCGTTCAGGTAGGCGAGGACGGCGAGGACCCGGCGGTGGCCGCCGCTGTCGGTCGGCGGCAGACCGAGCTTCAGGAAGACGTTGCCGATGTGCTTGTGCACGGCCCGTTCGGTGACCACCATCGAGCGGGCGATCGTGCCGTTGTCGTGCCCCTGCGCCATCAGTTCCAGCACCTCGCGCTCCCGGGGCGTCAGGGAGTCCAGCGGATCGTCGCGGCGGCGGGCGAGCAGCTCGGTGACGACCTCGGGGTCCAGGGCCGTGCCGCCGGCCGCGACCCGTTCCAGGGCGCCCAGGAACTCGTCCACCCGGCCCACCCGGTCCTTCAGGAGGTAGCCGACCCCGCGCGCGCCGCCGCCCAGCAGCTCGGCGGCGTACGTCTCCTCCACGTACTGGGAGAGGACGAGCACCGGCAGGCCGGGCAGCCGCTCGCGGGCCGCGAGCGCCGCCCGGAGCCCCTCGTCGCGGAAGCCGGGCGGCATGCGGACGTCGAGGACGGCCACGTCCGGCCGGTGCTCCAGGAGCAGCGGCAGGACCTCCGGGCCCGTGGCCGCGACCCCGGCCACCTCGTGGCCGGACGAGGTCAGGAGCAGCACGAGGCCCTCCCGCAGGAGGGCGTTGTCCTCGGCGATCACCACACGCACGGAAGCTCCACTTCGATCACGGTCGGGCCCCCTTCGGGGCTGGTCAGTCGTACGGTGCCGTCCAGCGCGGCGACCCGGCGCCGCATGCCGAGGAGTCCGGATCCACCGCCCTCGCCGGCCTCGGCGCCGCCGCGGCCCTCGTCCGCCACGCGCGCGCGGAGAGCGGCCGGTTCGCGGGAGAGCGCGACGGAGGCGCGCGTGGCGCCGCTGTGCCGCGCGGCGTTGGTGAGGGCCTCGGCCACCACGAAGTAGGCGGCGGCCTCGACCGCGGCGGGGGCGCGGGCACCGGGGGGCACGTCCTCGGGGCGGCCCGCGCGGTCGCCGGGGGCGTGGTCGGCCAGGCCCGTCACGGACACCTCCACGTCCAGGCCGCTGCTCGCGGCGAGGGCGCGCACCGCCCCGGTCAGGCCCCGGTCGGTGAGGATCGGCGGATGGATGCCCCGCACCACGTGCCGCAGCTCGGCCAGCGCCTCCTCGGCCTGCGCCTGCGCGTCGTCGAGGAGCTTCCGTCCGGCCGCGGGATCGGTGTCGTACACCCGCTTCGCCAGCCCGATGCGCATGGAGAGCGCCACGAGACGGGCCTGCGTGCCGTCGTGTAGATCGCGCTCGATCCGGCGCAGCTCCGCGCCGTGCGCGGCGATCGCGCCCGCCCGGGTGGCCGTGAGCTCCTCGACGCGGGCGGCGAGCCCGGCGGCCCGCGCGGCCGCGGGCGTCGGAGTGAGCAGCGCGCGCGACCACGCGGCGTCCAGGTCGGCGAGCCGCCCGATCAGCGGCAGGAGCACCGGCCGCCGCCCCGCGAGCCCGGCGACCACCCCGTCGACGAGCAGCGCGGGAGCCCACAGCACCAGCGAGGCGAACCAGAGGACCAGGCCGTAGACCAGCTGCGCGGCCGCCCAGACCAGGTCCTGCCGGGTGCCGGGGTCGCCGACGGCCGTCCGCACGCGCGCGGGAAGGGCGCCGTCGAGCGGGAGGTACGCCTCCGGGACCGGCGTCCCGGACCGGGCGGCGGTCCGCCGCCGCTCCCGGCCCGCCAGGCGGCGCAGCAGCAGCACGCTCTCGGGGAGCACGCCGGCGCCGATGACGGTGAGGGTGAGGAAGGCGGTGAACAGGGCGACGCCCACCATCAGGTAGCAGAGGATCGCGAGCGCGGCCCCGCCCAGCAGGTGGAGCGACGCCCGGCCGGATTCCCTGATCGCGTCGCGCATGCCCGCCAGGTTATGCGGAGGGCCCGGGGGGACGCGGTGGAGCAGGCTCCACCCTCGCTCCGGGAGCGGGCACCGCTGTGCGGGGACGCGGGGGCGACCAGGATCGGAGACAGGAGAGGCCATCCGGCCCGCCCCCCCGCCCCTCGACCCCCGGAGACTCCGATGCGCGTCCTCTTCTGGCTGCTGCTCACGGCGAGCGTCCTCGCCAACCTCTACGTCAACACCGTCGCCGACCTGACCGGCGGCGCCCACGTCGCGGCGAGCGTCGCCACGGGCACGGTCCTGCTCGGCTCCGCCGCGGGCCTGTGGCTCACCCGCCGCGGCACGGAGGCCTGACGCCGGTCGGCGCCCCCTCGGCCCGGCGAGGGTTGTCAGAGGACTGCCCCACAATGGAGGGCGTACCTGAGGAGGGGCAGACATGGCCGTATGGGACGACCTGGTCGGACAGGCGAAGGTCGAGGAGCAGCTCGCCGCGGCCGCGCGGGACGCCGACGCGTTCGTGACCGCCCATGCCGCCGGAGAGCCCGCCCCCGAGGCCTCGAAGATGACGCACGCCTGGCTCTTCACCGGGCCGCCCGGATCGGGCCGGGCGACGGCGGCGCGGGCGTTCGCCGCCGCGCTCCAGTGCGTGAGCCCGGACCGCGCCCTGGGCGGCGCGCCGGGCTGCGGCTTCTGCGACGGCTGCCACACGACCCTCGTCGGCACCCACGCGGACGTGGAGATCGTCCGTACGGACCTCCTCTCCATCGGTGTGAAGGAGACCCGCGACCTGGTCCGGCGCGCCCAGCTCTCCCCGGCGGGCGGCCGCTGGCAGGTCATCGTCCTGGAGGACGCCGACCGGCTCACCGAGGGCGCGGGCAACGTCCTCCTGAAGGCCGTCGAGGAGCCCGCGCCCCGGACGGTCTGGCTGCTCTGCGCGCCCTCCCTGGAGGACGTGCTGCCCACGATCCGCTCCCGCTGCCGTCACCTGACCCTGCGCACCCCGCCCGTGGAGTCCGTGGCCGACATGCTCGTCCGGCGGGACGGCATCGAGCCGGAGACGGCGTACGCCGCGGCCCGCGCCACCCAGGGCCACATCGACCGGGCCCGGCGGCTCGCCACCGACGAGCGGGCCCGCGCGCGCCGGTCCGTCGTCCTCAAGCTGCCGCTGCGCGTCGAGGACGTCGGCGGCTGCCTCAAGGCGGCCCAGGAGCTGGTGGACGCGGCGGCCGAGGACGCGAAGCAGGTCGCCGAGGAGGTCGACGTCAAGGAGACCGAGGAGCTGAAGGCGGCGCTCGGCGCCGCGCAGGGCGGGCGGATGCCGCGCGGCACCGCCGGGGCCATGAAGGAGCTGGAGGAGCGGCAGAAGCGGCGCAGGACGCGTACGCAGCGCGACAGCCTGGACCTCGCGCTCACCGACCTGACCGGCTTCTACCGCGACGTCCTCGCCCTCCAGCTGCGCTCCCGCACCGCCCTGGCCAACGCGGACGTCCAGGACGCGATCGAGCGGATCGCCCGGGACACGACCCCGGAGCGCACCCTGCGCCGCATCGAGGCGGTCCTGTCCTGCCGCGAGGCCCTCGACCGGAACGTGGCCCCGCTGCTCGCGGTCGAGGCGATGACGATGGCCCTGCGGGGCTGACACCTGCCTCCACGGGCCCCGCGCACACGTGCGGGGGAGCCGTCGGGACCGCCGATTGGACACGGTGCGTACCGCTCCGGATACGCTCCGGGAATGGACTCCAGGCGCTTGCTCCGTACGTCCGCCACGGCCCTCGCGGCCGCCGGACTGATCCTCTCCGGCTGTTCGGGCGGAAGCGACGCGGCGGCGTCCCGCACCACGGCGGCGGTCCGGCAGGCCTCGCCCTCCTCCTCCTCCCAGGCGCTGAAGAAGTTCTACGGGCAGAAGCCGACGTGGCGCGACTGCGGCGTCACGGGCTTCCAGTGCGCGACCCTGCGCGTCCCGCTCGACTACGCGAAGCCGGACGGCGAGCAGATCGACCTGGCGGTCTCCCGGGTCAGGGCGACCGGCCCCGGCAAGCGGCTCGGCTCCCTCCTGGTCAACCCGGGCGGCCCCGGCGGCTCCGCCGTCGGCTACCTGCAGGGGTACGCGGGCGTCGGCTATCCCGCTCCCGTCCGCGCCCGCTACGACATGGTGGCCGTCGACCCGCGCGGCGTGGCGCGCAGCGAGCCCGTGGAGTGCCTGACGGGGCCCCAGATGGACACGTTCACGCAGGTCGACCAGACCCCCGACGACCCCGCCGAGGTCAATGCGCTGAGCGCCGCGTTCAAGGACTTCTCCGCGGGCTGCGCGAAGAAGTCGCGGGAGATCCTGCCGCACGTCTCCACCGTCGAGACGGCCCGCGACATGGACGTCCTGCGGGCGGTCCTCGGCGACGAGAAGCTCACCTACGTCGGGGCGTCGTACGGCACCTTCCTGGGGGCCACGTACGCCGAGCTGTTCCCGGACCGGGTCGGCCGCCTCGTCCTCGACGGGGCGATGGACCCGTCGCTGCCGGCGATCGACCTCAACCGCGATCAGACGGCCGGCTTCGAGACCGCCTTCCGGGCGTTCGCCGCGGACTGCGTGGCCCAGCCGGACTGCCCGCTGGGGACCGGGTCCGTGGAGGCGGCCGGCGAGGCGCTGCGGACGTTCTTCCGGGACGTGGACGCCCGGCCCGTGCCCACCGGCGAGAGCCGGCGGCTCGGCGAGTCCCTCGCCACCACCGGCGTGATCGCGGCGATGTACGACGAGGGCGCCTGGCCGCAGCTGCGGGAGGCCCTCGCCCGGGCGATCGACGGCGAGGGGTCCGGGCTGCTCGCCCTGGCCGACAGCTACTACGAGCGGGAGGCGGACGGCACGTACGCCAACCTGATGTTCGCCAACGCGGCCGTGAACTGCCTCGACCTGCCGGCGGCCTACCGCGGCCCCGCCGACGTCGCGAAGGCCGTCCCCTCCTTCGAGAAGGCCTCCCCGATCTTCGGCCGGGGCCTGGCCTGGGCGGCCCTGAACTGCACCTCCTGGCCCACCCCGCCCACCGGCGGCCCCCACCGCATCACCGCCGAGGGCGCGGCGCCGATCCTCGTCGTCGGCACCACCCGCGACCCGGCGACCCCGTACAAGTGGGCCCGGTCCCTGGCCGGCCAGCTCTCCTCCGGCACCCTCCTCACCTACGAGGGCGACGGCCACACGGCGTACGGCCGGGGCAGCGACTGCATCGACACGGCGATCAACACCTACCTCCTCGAAGGAACCCCTCCCGCCGACGGAAAGCGCTGCTCATAGGCCCTCTCGGGGGGTGGTCGGAGCACTCTTGGAAACTGTGTAGACTTGGCGTCGCTGCTGCACCCACCATGGGTCCGGACGGCGTGCCGCCTTAGCTCAGTTGGCCAGAGCAACGCACTCGTAATGCGTAGGTCTCGGGTTCGAATCCCGAAGGCGGCTCAGATCAAGCCCAGGTCAGACATTGTCTGACCTGGGCTTTCTGGTTGTCGGGGGCCTCGGAGGCGGCCTGTGGTCCGACAGGTGGGCGCGGGTGGCGGGGCGTTGGGCCGGGGACGTAGAACTCGGGGAGATCATCCGAGGCGGTCGAGGAACCTGGGGGAAGCATGGGCGGCGGCGAGGACGTCGGCGGGGACGGGGTGCTCGGGGTCACCGAGCGGACCCGGTTGCGGCGGATGCGGGAGAAGGGCAGTCACCGGCGGGCCGATCTGGACGCGGTGCTCGCGGCCGGGTTCCTCTGCCATCTCGGGGTGCCCGTGGACGGGACGACGATGGTGGTGCCCACCGCGTACGGCGTCGACGGCGACCGGCTGTACCTGCACGGGTCCGTCGCGAGCCGCAGTCTCGTCCAGGCGCCCGGCACCACCGTCTGCGTCACCGTCACCCATGTCGACGGGCTGGTGCTGGCCCGTTCCGTCTTCGAGCACGGGGTCAACTACCGCTGCGCGATGATCTACGGCGTCCCCCGTCTCGTGACCGACCCGGACGAGAAGCTGCGCGGCCTGCGGGCGCTCACCGAGCAGAGTTCGCCCGGGCAGTGGGAGTACGCGCGGCAGCCCAGCCGCAAGGAGCTGGCCGCGACGTCCGTGCTCGCGCTCGATCTGACCGAGGCCTCCGTGAAGACCCGCGGCGGGCCGCCGGACGACGGCGACTCCGAGGACGCGGCGCTCGGCCTGTGGGCCGGGGTGCTGCCGGTGGTGACCAGCTTCGGCGAGCCGGTCACCGATCCCGTGCTGCCCGCCGGCGTCGTCCCGCCGGGCCATGTGGCCTCCCGCGCGGGGCGCGTCCTCGGGGAGTGAGCGCGGACGGCGCCCGGGGCGTTCAGACGTGGATCTCCAGACGGTTCAGATGGTCCTCGTCCGCCAGGGCGTCGATCGCCGTGATCCGGTCCTCCAGGACGGTGAAGACGAGCACGAGCCGTGGTTCGCCCTCCGCCGGCCACGCGAGTCCCGCCGCCCCGTCCACCAGTGCCTTCCGCGCCGTGCCCGCGAGCGGGCCGACGGCCCCGGCGACCGCCCCGGCGCCGTGCGCGGCCGCCGTGCCGGTCCGCTCCGCCTCGGCGTCGGCCCGCAGGGCGGCGTCGGGGTCGAGGAGGGCGCGCAACGCGGCGGTGTCCCCGGCGCGGGCGGCCGCCAGGAACGCCGCGACGGCGGTCTGCTGCCGCGGCGGGTCCGGCTCCGGCATCTCCTCGGCCTCCCGCAGCCGGTAGCGGGCCCGGCCCGCGAGCCTGCGGGCGGCGGCCGGGGTGCGTTCCAGGAGCGGTGCGATCCGCTCGTACGGCACGGAGAACTCGTCGTGCAGGACGAACGAGAGGCGCTCCGGCGGTGTCAGTCCGTCGAGCGCCGTCGGCGGCGGGGGTTCGCCCGGGGCGCGGGGGTGGTGCGGTCCGCCCGGCGCCCAGGGATCCCACGGGTCCCAGGGCCGCTCCCGGCGGGACTCGCGGGACCGGAGCCGGTCCAGGCAGCCGCGGGCCAGGACCTCGACGGGGTCGTAGGGGGTCGGCACCGGGCCGGGGGCGACCGGGGTGTGGATGTCGGGCCAGGTCCTCCGGACGTCCTCCACCGCCGCGTCCGCCTCCTCGGAGCTGCCGAGGAGGCGGTACGCGACGGCCCGCAGACGGGCCCGGTGCTCCTCGAAGGGAGCTGCGGCGAAGACGTCCCGGGGTGGTGCCGGGGCGGCGCTCTCGTTCACGTTCTCCTCCACGTGCGCGGCCGCGGTCGGACGGAAAGGGGGGTCAGTCGCCGTGTCCGGTGCCCCCGCTGCCGAAGCCTCCGCTGGAGATTCCGCCCCACTTGCGCTTCTCCTCGCTCGGCGGGTCGGGCGAGGCCTCCGATCCGTCCTTGAGCTGGTACGGCATGAGCCGGTGCTCGCCGTCGGTCAGGGGCATCTCGGTGGGCCTGCGGTACCCGGACGCCTCACCCGGCAGACCGCCGTCCTCCGGCCGGTGAGGCTGGTCCTCCGGCTTGGGCGGGTTGGACTCGCGGTTGCGGACCCGGGTCCCCAGCCAGAACGCCGCGATCAGTACGGCCACGAGGACCAGGCCACCGATGACCTGGCCGAGGCCCGACTGCCAGACTCCCGCGGCCAGGGTCTGGGCTGCGCTGAGAGTGTTCATACTCCAGCATTACCCCTTTTCTGCCGGTTTGGACGTCCGGGGTGCGCAGGCCCCCGGGATCCCCGGGGAATCCCGCGGGATCCGCTGAAACATTTCCTCCGCCCCGTCGCGTCAATGAGGTGTACGACGGCCGCACCCCGCGGCCGCGAGGGGAGGGAGGGGCATGAGAAAGTCCCGCGCGGACGGGTTCCTGGAGTTCGCCGCCGCACGCACGGGCCCGCTATACCGCTCGGCATGCCTGCTGACCAGCGGAGACACCCATCTCGCCGAGGACCTCACCCAGGAGACCCTCGGCAGGATGTACGCCCTGTGGGGCCGCGTCAACCGGATCGGCAACCCGGCCGCGTACGCCCAGACCGTGCTCGTCCGCACGTTCCTCAGCCACCAGCGGCGCCGCTCGGCCACCGAGCGTCCGCTCGGCGAGCTCCCCGACCGCGCCCCCGACGACGGCGGGGACCCGGCGCTCCGGATCGCCCTGCTCGACGCACTGGCCGGACTCGCCCCCAAGGACCGGGCGGTCGTCGTGCTCCGGTACTGGGAGGACCGGAGCATCGAGGAGACCGCCGACGCCCTGCACGTCAGCTCCGCCGCTGTCCGCACCCGTTCCGTCCGCGCCCTCACCAGGCTGCGGGAACGACTCGGCGGCAGCATCACCGAGTTCGCCGCCCGCTGAGGCGCGAGCGCCGGCCGGCGACCACCGACCACCGGCCGCCCTCCGCTCCCGCCTCGCCGTCTGCCCCCCGTCCCTTCTCTGCCATTCCGAGCCGGGCACCCCCACCCGCAACGCTTCCCCATCCCCTGACCGGAGACGGTGAGTTCGACATGCCCCAGAACGAAAGCCCCCAGCACGAAAGGTTCGAGGACGCGCTCGGCGCGATCCTGCACCGCACCGGCGACGGCTTCGCCGCCGACGACCGCCGCGAACTCGTCGAGGGCGGCGTGCGGCGCGGCAGGCGCCGGCTGGTCCGCCGCCGGCTCGCGGTCGGCGCGGGGGTCCTCGCGCTCGCGGCCGTCACCGTCGGTGGTGTCTACGGCGGTTCGCTGCTGTCGCCCTCCGACGGCGCCTCCTCCGTGGCCGCGCCCCGGCCCACCCCCAGCGTCGACCCCGTCCCCGGGAAGCAGAAGCCCGGGGAGGCGCGGATCCCGGTCGTGGACATCGCCGCCGTCCTCAAGTCCAACCTCCCGGAGGGGAAGTGGGAGATCGACGGGCTCGACGGCTTCGGCCAGTCGCTCACGGCCGTCTACGACGAGGGCAAGGGCCGGGCCGCCGTCACCGTCGGTCTCTTCCGCGCCGGCCCGGGCGAGGCGGGCGAGGACCAGATCGCCTGCCCCGACAAGGTCGCCGTCCCCTATGACGACTGCACCGAGGAGACCGTGCAGGGCGGCGACCGGCTCATGATCCTCCAGGGGTACGAGTACCCCGACAAGCGCGAGGAGACCAAGGCCTGGCGCGCGGTCCTGCTCACCCGGGACGGCATCCTCCTCGACGTCAGCGAGTACAACGCGGCCGCCGAGAAGGGCGCTCCCGTCAGCCGCGAGAACCCGCCCTTCACCCCCGCCCAGCTCAAGGCGCTCGTCACGGCCGACGGCTGGGCCCCGCTGACCGCGCAGCTCCCCGCCCACGTGGACATGTCCGGCGACGGCGGCACGGGCGGCACGGACGCACCCCGGCGGCACGGGGAGCCGGAGTCCGGCGCCGTCCAGAGCACCCTGCGCTCCCTCCTCCCCCAGGGGCTGCAGGTCACGGACGGGGACGGCGGCGGGCAGTCCGCCCACCTGGTCGTCGACGACGGCAAGGGGAAGAGCCTCGTCCAGGTCAACGTCCAGCAGAACATGGCGGACGCGGCCGACGACCTCTTCGGCAGCGGCGACGTCACGACGCTGCCCGACGGCCGCCGGGTCAAGCTCACCCAGCAGCCGGGCGAGAAGGGCGGCGAGGGCGTCGTCTGGTGGACCGCCGACACCATGACGCCGGAGGGCTTCCGCGTCGTCGTGTCCGCCTTCAACGCCGGAACGCAGCACGAGGCGGCCACCCGCCCCGAGCCCGCGCTGACGATGGACCAGCTGAGGTCGATCGCGCTCAGCCTCAGGTGGCAGGTCCTGCCCGTGAAGTGACCGCCGCACCCGGCCCGGGCCCCGCACGCACCCGCGTGCGGGGCCCTTTCGGCCTCCCCCCGCGGGGCCCTTCCTCCGCCCCCCGCGGGCCCTTCCGGCGTCCCCCCGCGGGCCCCTACTTGGCGTCCGCGTACCGCTCGACCGTCGCCACCGTGAACGGGAACCGCACCGGGGTGTCCCCGAACGCGATCCGGCCCGCCTCGTCCCCGGCCGCCCGGATCGCCGCCGTGACCGCCTCCGCCTCGTCCGCCGGACAGTGCACGATCACCTCGTCGTGCTGGAAGAAGACCAGCTCCGCCCGCATGCCGGAGAGCGCGCGCCGGAGCGCCGCCAGCATCAGCAGCGCCCAGTCCGCCGCACTGCCCTGCACCACGAAGTTCCGGGTGAAGCGGCCGCGGGCCCGGGCGTTCCCCGAGGCGTACCCCGGGGTGAACTCGGCCTCCTCCACTGCCGGTTCGCCACCCTCCTGCGGCAGGCCCGCCTCCTCGTCGTCCCCCGCGCCCACCGCCCGCGGGCTCGTCCGGCCGAGCCAGGTCCGGACGAGCCGGCCCTCCTCGCCCGCCTTCGCCGCCTCGTCGACGTAGGCCACGGCGCGCGGGAAGCGGCGGCGCAGCGCCGCCAGGTTCTTGAGGCCGTCGCCGCTGGTCTGCCCGTAGATCGCGCCCAGGAGCGCGATCTTGGCGTGGTCGCGGTCGCCGGAGAACGCCCGGTCCGACAGCCGGGTGTACAGGTCGTCGGGATGCCCCGCGACCTCCATCAGGCCCGGGTCCCGGGAGATCGCGGCGAGCACCCGCGGCTCCATCTGGTCGGCGTCGGCCACGACGAGGCGCCAGCCCCCGTCCGCGACCACGGCCCGGCGGATCACCTTCGGGATCTGCAGGGCTCCGCCGCCGTTGGTCGTCCAGCGGCCGCTGACCGTGCCGCCGGGCAGGTACTCCGGCCGGAACCGGCCGTCGCGCACCCAGTCCTGGAGCCACGACCAGCCGTGCGCCGTCCAGATCCGGTACAGCTTCTTGTACGCGATCAGCGGTGCCACGGCCGGGTGGTCGAGCTCTTCGAGCTCCCAGCGGCGGGTCGACCTCACCCGCACCCCGGCCTGCGCGAAGGCCTTCACCACGTCGGCGGGCAGGTCCGGCCGGACCCGGCGCCCGAACGCCGCCGAGACCTCCTCGGCGAGCTCCGCCAGGCGGCGCGGCTCGCCCCCGCCCGCGTACCGCTCGCCGAGCAGTTCGTGCAGCAGGTCCCGGTGCACGTCCGCCCGCCAGGGCAGGCCCGCCCGGTGCATCTCGGCGGCCACCAGCATCCCCGCGGACTCGGCGGCCGTGAGCAGCCGCATCCTGCCGGGGTGCTCCGCCCGGCCGTGCCGGCGCAGCTGCTCGGCGTAGACGGCGAGGAGCCCGTCGAACGGGACGGAGACGACCGGCCGCGGCTCGAAGAGCGAGTCCTGCGATCCGGGCTCGGCCAGCCGCATCGGAGGGTCGGGAGGCACCGGGGCGTTCCGCAGGCGCGCCCAGGCCGCCGCCGCGGAGCGGGGTTCGCCGAGCCGTCCCTCGTGGCCCAGGAGCAGCTGCTCGGCGTCCTCCACGTCGTAGCACCGCTCGACCCTGACGCCGCCGGCCAGCAGCCGCGGGTACACCTCGGCCGTCGACCGCCACACCCAGCGCGCCACGTCGGGCCTGGCCCGTACGGCCGCGACCAGGTCCGGCTCGCGCCGCACGTCCCCGACGGGCAGCCCGTCCGGGCCGAGGGGCACGAGCAGTGCTCCGTCCCCCTCCGCCTCGGGCGCGAGTGCCCAGCGCTCGGTCCGCTCGGTCATGGGTGCGAGTCTGGCACCCCCCACTGACAGCCCCCGGCAACCACCGCGCCGCGCGGCGCGGGGCGAGGGAGGAGGCTCCGGGCGTAGGGCCAGGAGGCGGCCCGGGCGCGGGGCGGCAGAAGCGGCCCAGGCGCGGGGCGAGGGGGCCCGGGGGCGGGTGAGGGGGCCCGGGGGCGGGTGAGGGGGCCCGGGCGTCACGCCGCCGCGTGGAAGAGGGCCGCCGCCTCGCCGCGGGAGTCGACGCCCAGCTTGTTCAGGATGTTGGCCACGTGGAACTTCACCGTCGACTCGCTGATGTGCAGTTCCTCCGCGATCCGCCGGTTGCGGTGCCCGAGGGCCAGGTGCCGCAGGACCTCCACCTCCCGCTCGCCGAGGCCCGTCAGCGGGTGCGCCGCCTCGACCGGCGCCGCCGGCGCGGCCAGCGGGATCACCGCCGTGAGCGTCGTGCCCCAGCCGGGGACCGCGTCCACGTCGAGGAGGGAGCGCATCGTGACGATCGCCGACGCCGACGCGGAGAAGCACGGGATCGTGTTCTCGGGCGCGTCGGGCGACCCCGAGGCCGTACGGGCCGGACTCGCCGCCCACGCGCGCGCGGCGGCGGCCGGCACCCTCGCCGTCCGGCACGCCGGGACCCTGCCCCTGAAGGAGGCGGCGCGCGCCCAGGAGCTCAGCGAGTCGGGGCACGCGCGCGGGAAGCGGATCCTGTTGCCGTGAGCCGTGAGCCGTGAGCCGTGAGCCGTGAGCCGTGAGCCGTGAGCCGGTGGGCCGTGAGCCGGTGGGCCGTGGGCCGGTGGGCCTGGTCGGGGCGGGCGTAATTCCCGGTGGGGGGCGGGCCGACGGTGGGAGGATCCCTCCGCCGCGCGTGGCGGTCCCGAACCGGAGGGCGACGACGATGTACGCGATATCCCTGGGCGACGACGGCGCGGAGCTGCGGCCGCTCGAACCGTGGCAGGCGGAGGAGTTCCTGGCGCACATGGACCGCGGACGCGCGTTCGTCGGCGCGCGCAACGGCCTGCCGGACGTCGTCACCGACCTGGAGTCCAGCCGGGCGTTCCTCCGGCTGTACGCGGAGAAGGCGGCCGCCGACGCGGGCCGCATCCACGGCATCTGGAGCGACGGCACCCTCGTCGGCGCGGTGATCCTGCGGCAGCTCGACACCGCGCGCGGCACGGCCGAGGCGGGTTGCTGGCTGGAGCCGGCGGCGGTCGGCAGGGGCCTGGTGACCCGGGCGGCCCGGACGCTGATCGACTGGGCGATCGAGGTGCGGGGGATCCACCGCGTCGAGTGGGTGGTCTCCTCCGACAACGCGCCGAGCATCGCGGTGGCCCGCCGCCTCGGCATGAGCAGGGACGCGGTCCTGAGGGACAGCCACCCGTACCGGGGCCGCCGCCACGACGAGGAGGTCTGGTCGGTCCTCGCCCCGGAGTGGCGAGCGGCGAAGACCGCGTCCGCGGGGGACGAACCGGGGCTGGACCGCACGGTCTGAGCCGGGGGCGGGGCGGCCCCGGGCAGCGCGGCCGGTCCCCGGGGATCCGGGCGTCCCGCGGTGGACGGGGCGGTGCGTCCCGCGGTGGACGGGGCGGTGACCCGGCTCCGACCCCGGTCACCGCCCCGTCCGTCCCACCATCGCCGCTCAGCGCGTCAGGCGCCACGCGGGGAGGGCCGACGCGGCGACCGCGACCGTCGCGCACGCACCGGCCGCCGCGCCGACCGTGCCCCAGGGGAGGGCCGCGACCACCGGGGCGGCGAGGGCGGCGAGGGCCGCACCCAGGGTGCCCAGGACGAGCGCGGTCACCGCGAGGCCCAGCAGGGTGCCGATCGCCACGGCGAGGACCGCCTCACCCGTCACCACCCGCAGGATCTGGGCCCGGGTGGCCCCGGCCAGCCGGAGCGAGGCCAGTTCCGCGCCGCGCACGGAGGTCGCCATGAGCAGGGTGTTGGCGAGGCCGATCACCGTGTACACGAGGGCGATGCCGAGGACCAGGACCATGCCGAGCCGGGCCTGCGGGCTGCCGCCGGCCGGGCGCGCGGCCTCGGCCCACGCGTCGGCCGTCCCGACGGTGCCGCCGCTCGCCTCCAGGGCGTGCATCACGGCCGTACCGCCGCCGCGCGCGTCGATCCGGTCGGGGACGGAGCCCGGGGCGTTCGCCCGGGTGACGTACGGGCCGTTGTCGCCGGTGCCGAGCGCGAGGACGGCCGCGACCCGGAGCCGTACCGGGCCGGTCCCGTCGGCCCGCCAGACCTCGACGGTCTCGCCGACCCGGTGCCTCTCGAACTCCTCGTTGACGATGATCGACCGGTCGTCGAGGTCCCGCGGATCGCCGGCGACCACGGGCAGCCGGGTGAGCGCGGCGAAGGCCGCCGGGTCGCCGACGGCCCGCGCCCCGTACTTCACGACCGCCGCGTCCCCGTCCCGTACGAAGACGGAGGTCGGCCCGGTGGGGGAGACGACGGCCCCGGGGGGCGCCGTCACCGGCCGCAGCGAGGGGCCGGCCGCCACGTACTCCGCGGTCGTCTGCTCGCGCGCCTCGGCGCCCTTCGCGCGCGTGACGCCGGTCGCCGAGCCGAAGAGCGTTCCGGCGAGCGCCACGGTGACGAGGACGGGGGCGGCGACAGCGGCGGTGCGGCGGACCGAGGCGGCGCTGTTCTCCCGCACCAGCGTCCCCACCGCACCCGGCAGCCGCGACAGCCGGGCCACCGGGCGGACCAGGAGCGGCGAGAGCAGCGCGATGCCGGTGATCAGGAGCATCGGGAGGGTCGTGTACGTCTTCCGCTTGAGCAGCGCGGACGGGTCCGTGACGTACGTCCAGACGAGAAGGCCGAGACCGCCGAGGAGCAGCCCCGTACCGAGCACGGCCCGGCCCGCGGGCAGGGTGTCGGTGTCGACGTCCGCGGCGCGGAGCGCGGCCGTCGGGCCGACCTTCCCGGCCCGCCGGGACGCGGCGAGCGCCCCCGCAAGGGCGACCGTCAGGCCCGTCCAGAACGCGGCGTGGAACGGCCAGACCGGGCCGCCGACCGTGAACCACGCGGGCGCGAGGCCGCCGTCGACGAGGAGCCGGGCGAGCAGCGGCGCACCGGCCGCGCCGAGCGCGCACCCGGCCGCGGAGGCCAGGACGCCGAGCGCCGCGGCCTCGGCGAGCAGGAGCCTGCGGATCTGTCCCGGAGTCGCTCCGGCGGTTCTCAGCAGGCCGAACTCGCGGCGGCGCAGGGCGACGGCGAAGGCGAACGTGGAGGCGACGACGAAGACGGAGACGAAGGCGGTGACGCCTCCCGCGGTGCCGAGGAGGGCGTTGACGCCGACGAGCGCGTCGGCGTCCCGGTCGGGGTCGTGGTCGGCGCGTCGCCGTTCGTCACCGGTGAGGACCTGGGCACGATCTCCGACGAGGGCCCTGACCTCGGCGGCCGGGGCGTCGACGCCGACGGCGTCGGGCGCATCGGTGCGGGCGGTGGGGGCGGGATCCGAGGGGTTCCGGTCACCGGTGGTGACGGTCCAGCGGGCCCGCAGCTCGCGCAGCAGTCCTCCGTCCACAGGCTGTGGACGGTCGAGTCGCTGTGCCACGGACGCCGTGCCGGGCCCGCGGCGCACGTCGAGCGTCAGCCGGTCCTGACCCTGGACGACGACGGGCGAGGAGGCGAACCGCTGCGGAGGGCGCTCGGGGGCGTGGAAGGTCGCGGACAGCCCGAGGCCCGTGGTGGCGAGCAGACCGACGCCGAGGGCGAGGGCGACGAACCCGCCGAGGAAGGAGGCCCAGCGGGCGCGGAGGCCGGAGAGGACGACGGTCAGCACGCGGCGCTCCCGGGGATGACGCTTCCGGCGGTGCTGCTTCCGGCGGTGCTGCTTCCTGTGGTGACGTTCCCGGCGGTGGTGCCAGTGGCGGCGGTGCGAGCCGGCGCCGGGCGGGCCGCCGGCTCGGCCATCGGCGCGGTCGTCTCCAGCGCGGTCATCCGCGCCGCGACCGTCTCGACCGTCGGCCCCGGCAGCTCGCCCGCCACCCGCCCGTCGACCAGGAAGACCACGCGGTCGGCGCGGGCCGCCGCCACCGGGTCGTGGGTGACCATGACGATCGTCTGACCGTCCCGGTCGACCAGCTCCCGCAGCATGTCGAGCACCTCGCGGCTCGTCGTGGAGTCGAGCGCGCCGGTCGGTTCGTCGCCGAAGAGGACCGCCGGCCGGGTGATCAACGCCCGTGCGATCGCCACCCGTTGCTGCTGTCCGCCCGACAACTCGCCCGGCCTGCGGCGTTCCCGCCCCGCGAGCCCCACGCGGGCCAGCGCCTCCCGCACCTCCGCACGGGCCGGGCGGCGGCCCGCGAGCCGGAGGGGCAGGGCGACGTTCTGCGCGGCGGTGAGGGCGGGCAGCAGGTTGAAGGACTGGAAGACGAAGCCGATCCGGTCGCGCCGCAGCAGGGTCAGCCGCCGCTCGCTCAGCCCTTCCAGCGCGACCCCGCCGACCTCCACCCGCCCGGACGTCGGCCGGTCGAGCCCGGCCGCGCACTGGAGCAGGGTGGACTTGCCGGAGCCCGAGGGGCCCATGACGGCGGTGAAGGTCCCGGCACGGAAGTCGAGGTCGACGCCGTCCAGGGCCCGGACGTCCCGGTGGTGGCGGGTGAGTCGGCGGAGTCGTACGGCGATGGTGGTGGCCGGTGTGACGGGTGTGGTGGGAGCGTTCGGGAGCGTCGAGGTCATGCCTCCAGCGAACCGTTTCCGCGTCTGCCGATCACGACCACTGCCGGGTGTCCCGGGGGTATGCCTGGCCCTACCCCCCCCGGTCCCCCGTCCCCCTCCTTCGAGCGGACGCTGTACGCCCACGTCACCCCCGGCGACCCCGTCCCTCCGCGGGCCGGATCAGCCGTCCGCCCGCACCGCCTTCACGAACACGTCCAGCGCGCCGAGCGGTTCGCGTCCGCCCAGGAGGGCGCGCAGGTCGCTCTCCACCCCCGTGCCGTCCAGGAAGCCGTGGGCGATCGCCGAGTACGTGCTCGCCAGCATCGGCACCTGGAACGGCGCCGCACCGGACGCGGCGAGCGCGGCGCGGGCGTCGGCGAGGGTGCCGGGGGCGTACACCGCGCCCAGGGCCGCCGCGAGGTCGTCGCCGCCGAGGGCGCGCTCGCCGACCAGCTCGTACACCCGGTTCCGGTGGGCGGCCGGGGCCGTCGCGACCGAGACGGCGATGTCGGCGAGGTCCGCGCGGGCGACGGCGGCGAGGCGGCCGCGGCCCAGCGGGCCGGTGATCCGGTTCTCCGCGTCGGGCGGGGCGATCCAGGCCAGGAGCTCGGCGTAGAGGCCGTTGCGGAGGATCGTCCAGTCGAGGACGGGGGAGTTCCGCAGCCGCCGCTCGGTCCACCGGTGGGCGAGCGCGTACGTGAGGTGGTCGCCGTCGCCGGAGAGGCTGGTGTAGACGACGTGGCGGACGCCCGCGGCCTCCGCGGCCGACAGAGCGGCCTCGTGGCGGGCCACGACCGTGTCGTCCTCGCCGTAGCCCGCGGACGAGCAGCAGCGTCTCCACGCCGGAGAAGGCCTCCGGCAGCGTCCCGGGCGCGTCGAAGTCGAGGCGGCGGGTGCCGAGCAGCCCGGCGCGCGTGCCGAGGACGACGTCCGGCCGGCCCGCGAGCCGGTCGGCCACGAGCGAGCCGAGGGCTCCGGAGACACCGGTGACGAGCAGCATGCTTCCCCCTGGGAACGTGGTGAGGACGTGGTGGCTGAGACCATCGTGGGGGGACGGGGCAGATCGCGTAAGGAGGCACATCGATGTCCGAGGGGCACACGGAGGTAACCACGGAACCCCTGGTGAGCTGCGCGGAGGACTGCGGGGTGCGGGACGTCCAGGACCGGCTCGGCGACAAGTGGACCGTGCACGTGGTCGTCGAACTCGCCGCGGGGCCGCGGCGGTTCAGGGAGCTCCAGCGGCTCGTCACCGGGATCTCGCAGCGGATGCTGACCCTCACCCTGCGCCGGCTCGAACGCGACGGCCTCGTCTCGCGGACGGTGTACCCGACCACGCCTCCGCAGGTCGAGTACGCCCTGACGGAGACCGGCCACAGCATGACCCACCTGATCAAGCAGCTCGTCGACTGGTCGCTCGATCACCGCTCGGTGATCGCCCGGTCGCGCGAGGCATGGGACGCGAGGACGGCGTGAACACCAGGAACACCCGCGGTACCGGCGACGCCCGCGGTACCGGCGACGCCCGCGGTGCCGGCCGCGCCGACGGCAGGAGCGGCGCCGGCCGCACCGGCGACACCGGGGGCACGATCGGCAGGGCCTTCGAGGCGCTGTACGCACACGACGACGCGTCCCTCGACACGGCGGCGTCGCTGCTGGCCGCCGACCGGGGCGCCGACGCGGAACTGACCCGGCGCGGCGAGGAGTTCCTGCGGACCCTCTGGACGCGCGGCTGGCAGCCCGCCGACCTCGTACGGATCGCCCGCCGCGACCTCTCCGACGAGCACCTCCGGTTCCTGAGCGGCCTGGTCCTGGCCGAGACGGCCCGCTACGAGACGCTGCCGCACCGCTGGCGGGCCCAGCTCGACGAACTGGACGGGACGCCCGGCCGGCCGACGGACCGCTTCTCGTCCGCGACGACGGTCCTGGAGGTGTACCGGCTCCTGGTGCGGCTGCCGCGGCTGGACGCGGTCGGCCCGGTGCCGGGGGAGGCGCTGCCGCCGGCGGCGGCCGGGGAGCCGCGGATGCTGACCCGGATCCGGGCGCTGCTCGCGAAGGCGGAGGCGACGGGGTACCCGGAGGAGGCGGAGGCGCTCACCGCCAAGGCGCAGGAGCTGATGGCCCGGCACAGCCTGGACGGGGCGACGCTCGCGGCGGGGGCGCCCTCCCCGGAGACGCCGGGGGCCGTCCGGATCGGGGCGGAGCCGCCGTACGAGCAGGCCAAGGCGATCCTGCTCGACGCGGTGGCGACGGCGAACCACTGCCGGGCCGTGTGGAACGAGGCGTACGGCTTCTCGACGGTGGTCGGCTTCGAGGCCGACCTCGACCCGGTGGAGTTGCTGTACACGTCGCTCCTCGTGCAGGGGACGGCGGCGATGACGCGGGCGGAGGCCGAGCAGCGGGCGGGCGGCCGGAAGCGCACGAAGTCGTTCCGGCAGTCGTTCCTGCTGGCGTACGCGAACCGGCTCGGCGCGCGGCTCGCGGCGACGTCCCGCCGGGTGGCGTCCGAGGCCCCGACCCTGCTGCCCGCGCTCGCCTCCCGGGACCTGGCGGTCACCACCCGCACGGACGAACTCTTCCCGGAGACCCGCGCCACGCGCGTGCGTGCGGCCTGGGACGAGGACGGCTGGAACCACGGCGCCTCGGCGGCGGACCGGGCGGGCCTCCACCCGGGACGCCGGGGGGTGGAGGGCCGCGGCTGAACCGGGCCGGCCCGGCCCGGCCCGGCCCGGCCCGGTCCGGCCCGGCCCGGCCCGGTCCGGTCCGGTCCGGCCCGGACGGGTCGGGAGGGCCGGGTGGTCCGGCACGACCTGGGGGCCGGGCGGGCCCGGGGGCCGGGCGGTCTGGCGCGGCTTGGGGGCCGCGGGGTTGCGTTGCCGGGCGCGGCAGGCAGGCCGGGCTGGCCTTGGACATCGGGTGAGCCGGGCCGGGCTGGTCTTGGTTGCCGGTGCGCCAGGTCGGGCGGGCTGGACGGCCGGGCGCGGCAGCCAGATCGTGGCGGATCCGGTGGGACCCGATGGGATCCGGCGGGACCCGGTGAGGTCCAGTGGGATCCGGCGGGATCCGGGCCCACGCGACCCCGGCGCTCGGGCGGAATGCCCGGTTATGCCCGATCGCGGATACGCTCGGGGCATGAGCTGGCTCCGGGCGTTGAGGGAGACCGCCCGCTCCGGGCTCACCGTCGAGCGGCAGCGGCTGGACCCCGTGATCGCCGCCCGCGCCGCCCTCGGTCTCGCCCTCGTCGTCGGCTTCTCGCTCGCCGTCTTCGGGCCGGCCGTCGCCGCCTCCTCCGCCTTCGGCGCCTTCCAGGCGGCCATCGCCACCTTCCAGCGCTCCTGGCGCCCCCGCCCCACCCTCGCCCTGGCCTCCGGCGCCAGCCTCGCCGTGTCGACCTTCCTCGGCTACCTCACCGTCTCCCACGAGCCCCTCTTCCTCGCCCTGCTGATGCTCTGGACGTTCCTCTCGGGGCTCGCCTGGGCCGCCGGCCCCACCGCCGGCATGATCGCCTCCTCCAACGTGGCGATCATGCTGGTGACCGTCACCCTCCCCTCCTCCGTCGCCACCGCCGCAGGCCACGCCGCCATGATCTTCGCCGGCGGCGTGGTCCAGGCGGCCCTGGTCGTGCTGCTCCCCGTCCGCCCCTGGGGCGCCCAGCGCGACGCCCTCGCGGACGCGCTCGCCGCCGAGGCGGACTACGCGCGCCGCCTCCGCCACGACCCGGTCGCCCCGTTCGACCCCCTGCCCCTCATGCACGCCCGCAGCGCGGCCGCCGTGACGCCCGGGCAGGCCCGCCGCCGCCCCGCGGAGCTGCACGGCGCCCGCGGCCTCGCCGAACGCATCCGCCCGGTCCTCGCCTCGCTCGCCGACCCGGCCGTCGGCGTCCCCGAGGAAGGCCCCGCACGCGCGCACGTGCGGGAGATGCTCGGGGCGACGGGCTCCGTCCTGGACGCCGCCGCGCACGCGATCCGGCACGGCGAGCCGGTCGACCTCCCCGAACCCGCCCTCGCCGCGCTCCACAGCCGCGACACCCTCTCGCTCCTGCACGGGCCGCCGCGCCGCGCCGCGATCCGCCTCGTCGCGCTCCTCGGCGACGTGGTCGACACGGCCGAGCCGAGGACCGAGACCTCGGGGCCCGGCGCCACCGCCCGGACCCGCCCCTCCCTGGTCCGCCTCGCGCCGCTCGTCCTGGTGAAGGCACGCGCCGAACTGCGCCGCGACTCACCGGTCCTGCGCCACGCGATCCGCGTCTCCGCGGTCACGGCCGCCGGCTACCTGCTGGGCGCGGTCCTCCCCCTCGGTCACGGCTACTGGGCGCCGATGGCCTCGGTGATGGTGATGCGCCCGGACTTCTCCCAGACGTACGCGCGCTCGGTGGCCCGGTTCGGCGGCACCCTCGTCGGGGTGGCGCTGGCGACGGCGGTCGTGCAGTCCTCCCACCCGGGCGTGTACCTGTCGGCGGGCCTCGCGGTCGTCTGCGCCTTCGGGATGTACCTGTTCATCCGCACGGGATACGCCGCGAGTCAGGTCTTCGTCGCCGCGTACGTCGTCTTCCTGCTCGGCATGGAGGGCGTGGGCATCAGCCAGACCGTGCGGGACCGGGTGACGCTGACCCTGATCGGCGGGCTCCTCGCGATGCTGGCGTACGCCGTCTACCCGGCCTGGGAGACGCCCCGGCTGCGCGGCCGGCTCGCGGACTGGCTGGCCTCGGTCGGCCGGTACGCGGCCGTCGTCGTCGCGCGGTACGCCGACCCGATGGGGCCCGGCAGCCCCGACGTGCGCGAGGCGCTCCTCGACACCCGGGCGGCGCGCGTCGCCTGGCAGGAGGCGGTGGAGCGCGCGACGCACGAGCCGGTGCGGCACCGGGGCCTCTCGCACGCGGCGGCCGAGCAGGCCGACCACGCGCTCGCGGAGTTCGGGCGGGTGGCGATGCTCATGGAGGCGCACCTGCCGGAGCCGGGCGCCCCGCCCGTGCCGGCCGCCGCGACCCTGGCGGAGGCGCTGCGGCACGCGACGGAGCGGGGCGCCAAGCAGGTACGGGAGCGCAGGCCGCCGGAGTGGGACGAGCTGCGCGAGACCCTCGACGCCTGGTCCGACGAGGCGCCGGACCACTTCCTGCTGCACAAGGGCGCGGTGCTCGTCCTGGAGGCCCTGGACGAGGTCACGACGGCGCTGACCGACTCCACGCGGGCGCGTGCGCGGTAGCCCCGGTCCGCCCCGCCTCCCCTGCCAGGCCTCCCCTGCCCCGCCTCGCCCCGCCGACCCTTCCCCGCTCCCCGCCTCGGCCCGCCGACCCTTGCCCACCCGGCCCGGCCCGCCCCGCCCCGTATGAATTTCGCGAGCATGTCATCCGGCATACGGCCCGGAGGAGTTGATGAGGGAAGAGGGGCGCGGCACACGCGGTCCTCCACCGACATCGCATCACGGGGAGCAACCGCATGAAGAAGCACTGGCCGGCGGCCGTCGGCGGCGTGGCCGTCGTGGCCGCCGTGGCGATCGCGGCACCGTCGGCCGTGGGAGCGCCCACCGGGATCCGCGCGGAGACCGGGACCCGCGCGGCCTCCACGGCCGCCACCGCCTCCGCAGCGGTCCGCCCCGCGGCCCCCGCGGCCACCCCGGCCGCCGCCGTCGCGCCGGACAGGGACCCGGTCCGCACCGTCCGCCCCGGACAGCGGGTGGACGCGGGACGCGGCTTCACCGTCTGGCTGACCCGCGAGGGCAAGCACTGGACGGGCCCGGACGGCTACGAGAACTTCCGCAGCGTCGTCGACGGCAACATCGACCGCTCCGAGCCCGGTGTCAGCCACCAGAGCGAGGGCGACGCGACCGGCGTCTTCCACTCCGGGGTCTACTACGGCACCCGGAAGGCGGGCCGCGTCGAGCTGAGCGACGCCGAGGGCCACCGGACCGTCGCCACCCTCCTCGCGCTCCCGGGCCGGCCGGACTGGGGCGTCTGGTACGCCCACACCGGGCCGTCGGCGGGGAACGGCGGCGGCAGCCTCGGCGTCACCCTCTACGACCGCGCGGGCCGGCTCCTGGCCGAGCTCCCGGGCTTCGACGTCCCGACCGGCCGCGGCTGACCGCGGCAGCGAGACGTGGCGGGGCCCGGCACGGGGCGGGCCCCGCCACCCCCTTCCGGCCGTCCGGCGGCCGACCGCTCCACCGTCCACCGCCCACCGACCGATCGCGAGGTCCGGCACCGTGCCGTACGAGTCCGCCCCCCAGGTCACCGAGGCCACCGGCACGCCCGGAGCCGGCGGCCCGACCGGGACCCCGGCCGCCGCAGGGGCGCGCGGCGCCTCCGCCACCGGGATCGGCGGGCCCGCCGGGACGCGCCACAGGACCGGCGGAACCGGAACCGGAACCGGGACCGCCCGCCGTACGGGCGAGGGCGGCGGCCCCGTCGAGGACGACGGCTTCACGGAGTTCGCCGTCGGCGCCTGGCCGCGTCTCGTGCGCACCGCCCGGCTCCTGACCGGGGACTTCCACGAGGCCGAGGACCTGGTGCAGACGACGCTGGCCAAGGTGTACGCGCGGTGGCGGCGGATCCCCCGCGGGGAGGTCGACCTCTACGTGCGCCGGGCGCTGATCAACAACAACCTCAGCCGGGTCCGCCGGAAGCGGGTCGTCCACCTCCTGACCCCGGTCCTGCCGGAGTCGCTGCGCCACACCTCCGCGGGGCACGCGGAGACGGTCGAGCAGCGCACCGCGCTGCTGGCCGCGTTAGCCGACCTGACCGCCCGCCAGCGCGCGGTCATGGTGCTCCGCTACTGGGAGGATCTGACCGAGCAGGAGATCGCGAGCGTCCTCAACTGCTCGATCGGCACGGTCAAGACCCACGCCCGCCGCGGCCTGGCCGCGCTGCGCGCCCACCCCGGGCTCGCCGCCGCCCCCGCCCCGCCCCTCCCCGCCCCGACCGGAGCCCGACGATGACCCCCGCACGGCCGACGACGCCTCCCGATCCCCGTCCGGATCCCGACCCCCGTCCGGATTCCGACCCCCGTCCGGACCCCGATCCCCGTCCCGACTCCGACGTCCGCGCGGCGTTCGCGCGGGCGGCCGCGGAGGTCGTCCCGGGTCCGCTGCCGCTGGCGGCCGTCCGGCGTGCGGGCCGGGCGCGCCGGCGGCGCCGTACGACCGCGCTGTCGGCGGGCTCGGTGCTCGCGGTCGCGACGGCCGTGGTGGCCGTCGTCGTCCTGACCCCCGTCCTGCCGTCCCCGCCGGCCGGCGGACCGGCCAGGGTCGTCGTCCCGCCGGCCGTGGTCCCGACCTCCTCGCCGCCCGTCCGCACGAGCGCGACGCCGCGTCCGCCCGCGCCGACCCCGGTCAGGACCGTCGCCTCCGGCGAGCGGGTGGACGCCGGGAAGGGCTGGCGGGTCTGGCTGACGGCGGAGGGCAAGCACTGGACCGGGCCGGACGGCTACGAGAACACGCGCAGCGTCACCGACGGGAACGTCGGCCTGGGCGCTCCGGGCGTCAGCCACCAGAGCGAGGGGGGCCCGAAGGGCGCCTTCCACTCGGGGCTCTACTACGGCACCCGTTCCGCGGGCCGCGTCGAGCTGAGGAACGCCGGGGGCCGCACGGCGGTCGCGACCCTGCTCGAACTGCCGGGCCGGCCGGGCTGGGGCGTCTGGTACGCGCACACCGGGCCGGGGATGGGCGAGGTCGCCACGGTGCTGTACGACCGCGCGGGCAAGGTCCTCTCCGAGCTGCCCCTGCTGCCGCGGGGCGACCGGCCCTGACGGCACGGCGGGGCGTCCGGCGGGAGGCCGCGACCCGTAGGGTGAGGGGCGGCCGGGACGCTGTACCCGCTGGTAGCACGCTCTGTCGCGTAGCCGCTACGCCACCCCCCGTGCACGTGCATCTGCTCATGCACCGGCATATGAACACAGCTATGATCCGAGGAAGTTGACACCTGCACCAAGCAACTCGGGGAGCTACCAGTGCATCATGCGCATCGTGCGTACAACGGCATGGCGGCCACGGAGCTGCGGGGCGTCGTGTGGCAGAAGAGCAGGCACAGCAACTCCCAGGGATCGTGCGTGGAGTTCGCGAAACTGCCCGGGGGAAACGTTGCCGTACGCAACTCGCGCCACCCCGAAGGGCCCGCCCTCGTCTACACGCCCGCGGAGATCGAAGCTCTCCTGCTCGGGGTCAAGGACGGGGAGTTCGACCACCTAGTGTGAGTGCGTCGCGGGTGCGCGGACCACGTACCCGCACGGAGAGGGCCCCGGCGGTCTCGCCGCCGGGGCCCTTTCGCGTCGGTACGCGGACGCGTGCGGCTACTCCGGGCCGACCCGGAACAGCGCCCACACGACCTTGCCCCGCAGCGTGCCGGCCAGGGGATGCCACCCCCAGCTGTCGCTGAACGAGTCCACGAGGAACAGCCCCCGGCCCGACTCGGCGGAGAAGTCCTCCTCACCGCCGCGCGCCTCCGGGCTCTCCCGGCTGGGGTCGCGCACGGCGCACACCAGGCGTGAGGACCAGCGCATCAAATGCAGGCGAACCGGCGGATTCTGGCCTTCCTCCTGTGGCGCGTCGGAGGGCACCGCATGCCGCAGCGCGTTGGTGACGAGCTCGGAGACGACCAGGGCCACGTCGTCGAAGCGCTCGGTCAGCTCCCAGCGGTCGAGCGTGGCGCTGGTGAACTTGCGGGCCCCGCGGACGGCTTCGTACCGCGCGGGCAGAGCGCAGGAGGCGGAGGTGGAGACGGCGCCGGGATCGATCGGCGGAAGGCCCTGCCGTAACGGCTCGAGCACGGTCGATCCATTCGTCCCCATGCGAGGCACTCCCGGGAATCGCGACTGTGGTGCGACAACACGACAACACGAACGAGTACGCGGCTGCGCGGGGTCCATGGTTCCGAATGCGACCACTGGATGCAAGGGCAGATGCACGTGCACGCGCCGGACCTGTCCGTCCACGTGCCTAATCTGTGCATAAGTCGTCCGGTGCCGGAGGGGAACTTTCCGCGACTGCCCGGAACTCGCCGTCTTTCCGTAATCGAATGTGTACGCGCTGAAGCGTTTGGTGGCAGAATCCGGGGCTCGACGGGGGCTCGACACCGTAAGGGGAGGCTGGGAGCCGTGACCGCAGGCGAATCGGGCGGAGCGAGCGGGAGTGTGGTGCGGCGCATCCTGCTGGGCTCACAGCTGAGGCGGTTGCGCGAGTCGCGCGGGATCACCCGCGAGGCGGCCGGCTACTCGATCCGCGCGTCCGAATCCAAGATCAGCCGTATGGAGTTGGGTCGGGTGAGCTTCAAGGCGCGGGACGTCGAGGACCTGCTCACGCTGTACGGGGTCGGGGACGAGGCCGAGCGCGGCTCGCTCCTCGGGCTCGCCCGCGAGGCCAACGTGGCCGGCTGGTGGCACAGCTTCGGCGACGTCCTGCCCGGCTGGTTCCAGACCTACGTCGGCCTGGAGGGCGCCGCCTCCCTCATCCGCGTTTACGAAGTGCAGTTCGTCCACGGCCTGTTGCAGACCGAGGCCTACGCCCAGGCCGTCGTCACCCGGGGCATGCCCGACGCCCCCGCCGCCGAGATCGACCGCCGCGTCGCGCTCCGCCTCGAACGCCAGAAGGTCCTCGTCTCCGAGCGCGCCCCGCAGTTCCACGCCGTCCTCGACGAGGCCGCGCTGCGCCGCCCCTACGGCGACCGGTCCGTGATGCGCGGCCAGTTGAGGCACCTCATCGAGGTCTCCGAGCACCCGGGCGTCACGCTCCAGGTGATGCCCTTCAGCTTCGGCGGGCACGCCGGCGAGAGCGGCGCCTTCACGATGCTGAGCTTCCCCGAGTCCGACCTCTCCGACATCGTCTACCTGGAGCAGCTCACCAGCGCCCTCTACCTCGACAAGCGCGAGGAGGTCGGCCAGTACCAGCGGGTGATGGAGCGACTGCAGAAGGAAGGGCCCGATCCGGCCGAAAGCCGTGATCTTCTGCGAGGGCTCCTCCAACTCATCTGACACATCAGTACGATGACGTGACATCAGTTCCGACGATTCGGCGTTTCGGCGTCACTTCTGTCATCCGTGCGGAAGTAGAGCGGGTAGAGGGGTCTCGATCCATGTCGCACTTCACCGACCTGGCCCACCAGTACATCGACGGCGAGTGGAAGCCCGGCAGCGGCTCCTGGGACATCATCGACTTCAACCCGTACACCGGGGAGAAGCTCGCGTCGATCACGGTCGCCACCGCCGGTGAGGTCGACCGCGCCTACCGCGCGGCGGAGCGCGCCCAGACGGAGTGGGCCGAGACCAACCCGTACACCCGCCGGCTCGTCTTCGAGCGGGCCCTGCGGATCGTCGAGGACCGCGAGGAGGAGATCGCCGAGACGATCGTCGCGGAGCTCGGCGGCACCCGGCTCAAGGCCGCGTTCGAGCTGCACCTCGCGAAGGAGTTCCTGCGCGAGGCGGTGCAGCTCGCACTGCGTCCCGAGGGCCGCATCCTGCCGTCCCCGGTCGACGGCAAGGAGAACCGCGTCTACCGCGTCCCGGTCGGCGTCGTCGGTGTGATCTCCCCGTTCAACTTCCCCTTCCTGCTGTCGATCAAGTCGGTCGCCCCCGCGCTGGCCCTCGGCAACGCCGTCGTCCTCAAGCCGCACCAGAACACCCCGATCTGCGGCGGCACCCTCGTCGCGAAGGTCTTGGAGGAGGCCGGTCTGCCGGCCGGCCTGCTGAACGTCGTCGTCACCGACATCGCCGAGATCGGCGACGCGCTCCTGACCCACCCGGTCCCGAAGGTCATCTCCTTCACGGGCTCCGACAAGGTCGGCCGGCACGTCGCCACGGTCTGCGCGCAGAACTTCAAGCACGCCGTCCTCGAACTCGGCGGCAACAGCGCCCTCATCGTCCTCGACGACGCCGACGTCGACTACGCCGTCGACGCGGCCGTCTTCAGCCGCTTCGTGCACCAGGGCCAGGTCTGCATGGCCGCCAACCGCATCCTCGTGGACCGGACGGTCGAGGAGGAGTTCACCGAGAAGTTCGTGGCGAAGGTGAAGACCCTGCGTGTCGGCGACCCGGCCGACCCCGCCACCCACATCGGCCCGCTCATCAACTCCCAGCAGGCGGAGGCCGTCTCCACGCTCGTCGACCAGACGGTCGCGGGCGGCGCGACGGCCCTGCTGCACGGCACGGTCGACGGCAACCTCGTCTCCCCGTCCGTCCTCACCGGCTTCGCCCCGGACGCGGCGGTCCTGGGCCAGGAGATCTTCGGGCCGGTCGCCCTGATCGTCCCCTTCGACGGCGAGGAGGAGGCCGTCCGGATCGCCAACGACACCCCGTACGGCCTCAGCGGCGCCGTCCACACGGGGGACGTCGAGCGGGGCGTGCGGGTGGCCAAGCGCATCCACACCGGCATGATCCACATCAACGACGGCACCGTGCACGACGAGCCGATCGTGCCCTTCGGCGGCGAGAAGCACTCGGGCATCGGACGGCTCAACGGCGAGGCGATGGTGGAGAGCTTCACCACCCAGAAGTGGATCTCGATCCAGCACGGCCGGAGCCGGTTCCCCTTCTAGGACAGTGGTTGTCCGCAAGGGTCCGTAGCGTGAGGGGTGTCGAGAAGGTCCGGGGTCACCCGGGCCGGACGGCATCGGCGATTCGGCGACGGAAGGCGGACATCATGGTGGCTCTCGTTCCCACGGAGACCCACGGCGACGAGTGCGGAGCGCTCCTCAACTTCGTCGAGGCCCAGCGTGCCGCGATCCGCCGCTCACTCCTCGGCCTCACCGAGGAGCAGGCGGCCGGCCGGCCCAGTGCCAGCGAGCTCAGCCTCTCCGGGCTGCTCAAGCACGTCGCCGAGGTCGAGCTGAACTGGCTCCGGCTGGCGCAGCAGAAGCCGAACGAGCGGCAGCGCAGCCAGGAGACCTGGAGCGAGGGCTTCCGGCTGGTGGAGGGGGAGACGGTCCCGGAGATCGTGGAGTTCTGGGCGGGCGTGGCGAAGGAGACCGAGGAGTTCGTCCGTTCGGTGCCGAGCCTGGACGACACCTTCCCGCTGCCCGAGGCGCCCTGGTTCCCCGCGGGCGGACGGGTCTCGATCCGCTGGATGCTGCTCCACCTGGTCCAGGAGGCGGGCCGGCACGCCGGGCACGCCGACGTCATCCGCGAGTCCCTGGACGGCAAGGGATCCTTCGAGCTGATCGCGGCGGAGCAGGGCCGGGGCTGAGGCCTCGCGGTCGGCGCCGCCACCCGGCGCCACCGCGCGCGTACCCTGGTCAAAATTGACTAGGAGGTACGGCGATGTCGGCGATCCGGCTGCTGGTCCTGGGTGCGGTGAAGCAGCACGGGCGCGCCCACGGCTACCAGGTCCGCAACGACCTGGAGTTCTGGGGCGCGCACGAGTGGTCCCACGCCAAGCCCGGCTCGATCTACCACGCGCTCAAGCAGATGGCGAAGCAGGGACTGCTGCACGCGCACGAGGTGGCGCCGAGCGCGGTGGGCGGGCCGCCCCGCGTCGAGTACGAGCTGACGGAGCAGGGGCTCGACGAGTACTTCGCGTTGCTGCGGGAGGCGCTGACCACGTACGACCAGAAGATGGACGTCCTGTCGGCGGGCATCGGCTTCATCGTGGACCTGCCCCGGGACGAGGCCGCGGAACTGCTGCGGCGGCGGGTGCGGGCGCTGGACGAGTGGCGGGCCGCGGTGACCGAGTACTACACGCCGGAGGGCGGTCCCGGTCAGCTCGGGCACATCGGCGAGATCATGCACATGTGGGTCCACTCGGCGGACGCCGGCAAGGAGTGGACGCTCGGGCTGATCGAGCGGATCGAGTCCGGGGCGTACGTGTTCGCCGGCGAGGGCGACCCCTTCGTCGGGGTCCTCGCGGAGGGCGAGGAGAACCCCTACGCGACCTGACCGGGTGCGGCGCGGTCGGGGGCGGCTCGGTCGGGTGCCGGAGAGGTCGGGAGCCGGCGCGGTCAAGTGCCGGCGAGACATACTGATCAGGAAGACAGCTAATCAAGTTTGACTAACCCTCCCGCAGGGCATACCTTGCTCCGGCGGCGGAGGCTGATCAAATTTGACTAAGTCGATTCACGGAGGAAACGACATGGGAACGACCGGGGACGCGATCCTCGTGGAGGGCGCGCGCAAGCGGTACGGCGAGAAGGAGGCCCTGGCCGGACTCGACCTCACGGTCCGGCGCGGCACCGTCCACGGCCTGCTCGGGCCCAACGGCGCGGGCAAGACGACGACCGTACGGATCATGGCCACCCTCCTGCGCCACGACGAGGGCCTGGTGCGGGTGGCGGGGCACGACGTACGGACCGAGGCGCGGGAGGTGCGGCGGCGGATCGGGCTGCTCGGGCAGCACGCGGCCCTCGACGAGGAACTGGGCGGCCGGCAGAACCTGGAGATGTTCGGGCGGCTCCACCACTTGGGCGCGCGGCGCGCGGGCACGCGGGCCGACGAGCTCCTGGAGCGCTTCGGCCTCACCGACACCGGCCGCAAGCCGGTCAAGCAGTTCAGCGGCGGCATGCGGCGGCGCCTCGACCTGGCGGCCTCGCTCATCACGGAGCCCGAGGTGCTCTTCCTCGACGAGCCCACGACCGGACTCGACCCACGCGGGCGCGGTGAGGTCTGGGAGTCGGTCCGCTCGCTCGTCGGCGGGGGCACCACGGTGCTGCTGACCACGCAGTACCTGGAGGAGGCCGACCAGCTCGCCGACCGGATCTCCGTGGTGGACCAGGGGAGGGTCGTGGCCGACGGCACGCCCGGCGAGCTCAAGGCGCTGGTCGGCGCGGACCGCATCGACGTGGTCGTACGGGACGGGGCACGGCTCGACGAGGCCGCCGGGCTGCTGCCCGTCCCGCGCGCGGGGGTGCGCGTGGACGCCGACCGGCGGCTGCTCAGCGCGCCGGTGGCGGACCGGATGGCCTCGCTCACCGAGACCGTGCGGGCCCTGGGGGAGGCCGGGATCGAGGCGGAGGACATCGCCCTGCGGCGACCGACCCTGGACGAGGTCTTCCTGCACCTGACGGACCGGGACGAGGCCCCGCGACGGGCCGTGGCACAGGAGGTGACGGCATGAGCGCCGCGTACGTGGTGGGCGACTGCTGGACCATGACCCGCCGGGAGCTGGCGCGCTGGGCGCGCCAGCCCGTGCAGGTCCTGGTCGGGCTCGTGTTCCCGGTGATGATGCTGCTGATGTTCGGCTACCTGGTCGGCGGCGGCCGGAGCGTCGACGGGGACTACGTCGACTTCCTGGTGCCCGGCATGCTCACGCTGACCATGGTCTTCGGGCTCGAAGGCACCATGACGGCGGTCACGCAGGACCTCAACAAGGGCGTCATCGACCGGTTCCGGTCCATGCCGATGACCGGCGGGGCGGTCCTCGTCGGGCGCGCGGCGGCCGACATGCTCCAGTCGGCGGTGGGACTGCTCGTGATGGTCGGCGTCGGCTACGCGATCGGCTGGCGGGCCGACCGCGGCCTCGGGAACACCCTGGGGGCGCTGGGACTGCTGCTCCTGCTGCGCTTCGCGATGCTGTGGATCGGGATCTTCCTCGGGCTGGTCGCGGGGCGCGCCGAACTGGTGCAGGCGGTGCAGATCCTGGTCTGGCCCGTCGGCTTCCTCTCCAACGCCTTCGCCTCGCCCGAGTCGATGCCGGGCTGGCTCGGCACGTTCGTGCAGTGGAACCCGATGTCGGCGACCGCGACGGCGGTCCGCGACCTCTTCGGAGGGCCCGGCGGCGAGCCGGGCCATGTCTGGGCGGCGGTGGTGTGGCCGCTGGCGCTGGTCGCGGTCTTCTTCCCGCTGGCGGTACGGAGGTTCGGCCGGCTGGGGAAGTAGTGGCGCGCAGGTGGGAACCCGGAGGCGGTGAGCGGTGTATTGAAGGCAGCGGTTCACCGCGGACCGCCCGGGGAGGACAGGGGGACGTGCGATGCGCAGGGGCGTGGGAGGAGCCGTCGGCGCCGTCGTGGCGCTGGTGCTGGCGGTGCTGAGCGGGTGCGCGGGAGCGAAGTCGGGAGGGGAGGACGGGGGTTCGGGGAGGCCGGGGGCCGCGGCGGGACGGGGGTCACCGGAGGGAGCGGGCGCCGCGTCGGACTCGGCCTTCCCGGAGGGCCGGGATTCTTCGGAGGGGGCGGGGCCGTCGGCGGAGCAGGGATTCCCTGAAGGCCCCGGTTCCTCGGGAGCGGCGGGCGGACGGCCGGCGGGGGAGCCGGATGCGGGGCTCTTCGGGGCGCCGCCCCGGATCCCCTCGACGGAGGGGCTGCCCGGCCGGGCGCACAGTCTGGGCTTCGCCCGGGACGGCAGCGGCTTCGCGCTGCTCGCCTCCTGCGTCGGTGACCCGGCGGCCCCGGAGAACGGCTTCTGCCGCCAGCACGTGGCCGTCCTGGACGCCGGAGCGGGGGAATGGGTGCTGCGGCGGTCCCCGCTGCCCCGGGTGACGGGGACCGACGGCGTCTCGTCGCAGCTGACGGCCCTCGGCCCCGGGCGGGCGCTCGTCGAGGAGGGCGGCGCCGGACCCCGGGACCGGACGTGGTTCACGAAGGACGGCGGACGGACCTGGCGGGCGGGCGACACCCGTACGGTCGGGACCACCCCGGAGATACCCGCCGGGGCGGTGCTCGGCACGGACTGCGCCGAGCCGGCCGGGGCGCTGCCGGACGACTGTCGGCGGCACCGGCTCGTGGTGGTCTCCCCGGAGGACGGCCGGAGGCGGGCGCTGGCCCGGGTGCCGCTCCTCGGCGACCGCCCCCGCCCCCAGGAGCAGCCGGAGCCCGACGGCTCCTGGTGGGTCTCGGGCACGGACCCGCGGTCGGGGCGGGCGGCGGTCGCCGTCTCCCGGGACGGGGGCCGCGGCTGGACGGTCGCCCGGCTGCCCGGCCCGACCGCGGAGCCCGGCCGGTACACGGCGGTGGCGGTGGGCAGGGACGCGGTGTACGCGGCGGAGATGGGGGAGCTGAGGGGCGGGGAGCCCGTCAAGAACCCGATGAGGGCGCTGCACCGCTCGGTGGACGGCGGCAGGACCTGGCTGCGGATGTGGACGACGGGACCGAGCGAGCAGCCCCGCACGCTGCTCGGCCTGCCGGTGCCCGGACCCGGCGCGCGGGTGGAGATCGGCGCGGAGCTCTCCGGGTACCGGAGCACCGACGGGGGCCGGACGTTCGCCCGGCTCGCCGACGGCTCCCACCACACCCGCCGCACCCCCCTGGGCCTTCTGCGCGAGAACTCACCCTGCGGCTACGCGCTGACCGAGGACGGGGCCCGCTGGTCGACGTTCCACCTGGCCTGCGAAACCCGGCCGGGCGCCTGACGGGCGGGGGGCGGCTGCTCCGGGCGCGGCGGGTCCCGGCGCGGCGCGGGTCAGTGGTGGAAGGACGTTGCCGCGGCCAGGTCCTGGGTGAACGGTTCTGACTGGCTGCGGAGTTCGGGGAGCAGGCGGTTCAGGTCCTCGATGAGGAGTCCCGCGAGGTCGGCCGAGAAGCCGTTGCGGCAGACCACCCGCAGGACGGACAGGTCCTCGCGGTTGGCGGGGAAGGTGTACGCGGGGACCAGCCAGCCCTGTTCGCGCAGTCTCCGGGAGACGTCGAAGACGTTGAAGGAGGTGACGTCGGGGGCGGTGGTGAAGGCGAAGACGGGGAGTTCGTCGCCGTGGGTGAGGAGCTGGAAGTCGCCCATCGCCTCGATCCGTTCGGCGAGGCCGCGGGCGATGTCGCGGGAGGTCTGCTGCACCGCCCGGTAGCCCTCCCGGCCCAGCCTGAGGAACGTGTAGTACTGCGCGACGACCTGGGCGCCCGGCCGGGAGAAGTTGAGGGCGAAGGTGGGCATGTCGCCGCCCAGGTAGTTGACGCGGAAGACGAGGTCCTCGGGGAGTTCGGCGGAGGAGCGCCACAGGGCCCAGCCGACGCCCGGGTAGACCAGGCCGTACTTGTGACCGGAGGTGTTGATGGAGGAGACGCGGGGGAGCCGGAAGTCCCAGACCAGGTCCTCGTCGACGAAGGGGGCGACCATGGCGCCCGAGGCGCCGTCGACGTGGACGGGGATGTCCAGACCGGTGCGCTCCTGGAGGGCGTCGAGGGCGGCGCAGATCTCGGCGACGGGCTCGTAGGACCCGTCGAAGGTCGAGCCGAGGACGGCGACGACGCCGATCGTGTTCTCGTCGCAGAGCGCGGCGGCGGACTCGGCGTCGAGGTGGAAGCGGTCGCCTTCCATGGGGACCAGCCGCGCTTCGACCTCCCAGAAGTTGCAGAACTTCTCCCAGCAGACCTGGACGTTGACGCCCATGACCAGGTTGGGGCGGGCCGTGCCGGGATAGCGGTCGGCGTTCCGCTTGGCCCAGCGGCGCTTGAGGGCCATGCCGGCGAGCATGCAGGCCTCGCTGGAGCCGGTGGTGGAGCAGCCGACGGCGGAGGACGGGTCGGGGGCGTGCCACAGCTGGGCGAGCATGGCGACGCAGCGGCGCTCCAGTTCGGCGGTGCGCGGGTACTCGTCCTTGTCGATCATGTTCTTGTCGCGGCACTCGGCCATCAGGACGCCCGCCTGGGGTTCCATCCAGGTGGTGACGAAGGTGGCGAGGTTGAGCCGGGAGTTGCCGTCGAGCATCAGCTCGTCGTGGACGAGCTGGTAGGCGCTGGCCGGGGGCAGCGGGTTCTCCGGGAGCCGGTGGTGGGGCGGGGCCTCGGTCATGCCGCCGACCGGGTTGGCGGCCTCCCCGAAGAAGGGGTTCAGAGCCAGGCGGCGGGTGGGCTCGGCGGGGGAGGCGGCGGGACCCTGGTGGAGCGGCATGGGGGACTCCTTCTGTGCGGTGGGACGCGTCGAGAGGGGCCGGGTCAGCGCAGGGCGTGCCCCTGCTCGTCGAGTTGCAGCTGGGGACGGCCGGTGACGATCAGCCAGGCAGGGAGGGAGGCCAGGCAGAGGAGGGCGATCACGGCGGGGGAGCCGGCGATGACCGCCCCGGTGAACAGGCTGATCCAGCCCTGCCGGGTGGTCGCGAGCAGGACGCCGAGGACCCCGGCGGAGACGGCCACCGTCGGGCTGACCTCGGGGACGAGGGCCTGGGCGAGCAGTCCGAAGGCGGCGCCGATGAAGACGGCGGGGAAGATCCGGCCGCCCCGGAAGCCGCAGGAGGCGGCGACGAGGAGGGCGAGGAGTTTGACCACGGCCAGCTTGGCGAGCTCGCCGGAGGACCATCCGCCGACCGAGGAGGCGAGCTCCTTGACCTCGTCCAGGCCCTTGAAGAGGGTCAGCTGTCCGCCGACGGCGCCCAGCAGGCCGAGGACGAGTCCGCCGAGCGGCAGCATCAGCAGGGGGTGGCGCAGGCGCCGGAAGGCGGCGTGGACGTAGGGGAAGAGGTAGCAGGCGGCGAGGCCGAAGGCGGCCGCGGCGGAGGCGATCACCAGGGAGGAGAGCAGATCGCCCCAGCCGGGGTCGGTGAGCGGCGGGAGCCCCATGTCGAAGGTGGGCTCGGCGAGCAGCTGGGTGGTCATGGACCCGGCTCCGGCCGCGACGAGCGGGGCGAAGAGCCGGTCCCAGAGCGAGCCGGGCCCCGGGGTGCCGGCGAGGGCCTCGGAGATGACGAGGGCGGCGGCCACCGGGGTGCCGAAGAGGGCGCCGATGGTGGCGGACGAGGCGAGGACGACCCAGGCGGCGCCCGGGACGGCGGGGGCGGCCTTCCGGCCGAGCCAGTAGGTCAGGGCGATGTTGGACGCGATGATCGGGTTCTCGGGGCCGAGGCTGACCCCGCCGGCGAGCGTGATCGTGGCCGCGATCAGGAGCCCGGGGACGATCCCGGGGGCGAGGGGTTTCCCGCCGAGGCCCTCGGCCGCCGGGTCCGGCCCGGCGTGTCCGGGAAACTTCCAGATGAGGAGCCCGGAGAGGACGCCGGCCGCCGTGAGCATGACGATGATCCAGAGGGCGGAGTAGTCACCGATCCCGAGCGCGCTCGGCAGGTCGTCCCAGAGGACGTCCTTCAGCTGGTCCGCCAGGGCGCTGATCCCCAGGAACACCAGGGCCGCCATGACGCCGACCGCCAGCGCGGGAAGCACCTGGGGGAGCAGGATCCGCAGCGGGGTGGGGTCGGCGGCGGGGGGAGTGGGCGAAGCGTGATCGGTGGCCACCGACCCACCATAAGTGAGCAAATGCCGCACAACATCCCGAAATTCAGGTCGAACGGACGTGCAGCTCGCCACGCGTCAGGCACCGGCGGACCCCGCGACCCGGGCCGGGCGGGCGCGCGCCGGCGTGAGGCCGGTCGGGGGGTACCCGCGCCCATGACCGGAGCGGCATAGGCCGGTCGGGGTGTCCGCGCCCATGACGGGAGGCGCGTACGCCGGTGGAGCCACCCGCGCCTCCGGTCGGACCGGCGTACTCCGAACGGGGGCTCCGCACCCGTGCGCCCGGCGCGGCCCCCCGGCTCCGGGCGCCCCGCGGCTCCCCGGCTCCGGGCGCCCCGCGGGGCGCCCGGGAGGTTCCGGCGCGGCCCCGGGGCTCAGCCGCGCGGGGCGATGACCACCGCCGTGCCGTACGCGCAGACCTCCGTGCCCACGTCCGCCGCGTCCGTCACGTCGAAGCGGAACATCAGCACGGCGTTGGCGCCCCGCGCCCGCGCCTGCTCGACCAGCCGCTCCATGGCCTGGTTGCGGGTCTGCACGAGGGTCTTCGTCAGACCCTTCAGCTCCCCGCCGACCATCGACTTGAGCCCCGCGCCGATCTGGCTGCCCAGATGGCGGGAGCGGACGGTGAGCCCGAAGACCTCACCGATCACCTGACGCACCTCGAAACCCGGCACGTCGTTCGTCGTCACGACCAGTACGTCGGGGTGCGACCCCTGGCCGCCTCCGTACTCCTCGATGCCCATCGGCATACACCTCCTGGCCCCCCAGCCTCGGGGGAGCGGGACTTCTTCGCATCCCGTGGGCCCCGGGTGGAACCGGCCGCGTCCGACCCGCGTTGATAGCTTGGGGCCAGCCGTCCCCCATGCCCCCACCGATCGCAGGAGCCCGGAACCCGTGAACACGCTTGCCCTCGGACCGAGCTGGTTGGACCCGGACTATCTGATCGGAGAGTTCGGTCTGATCGGTGTCCTCGTCATCGTCTTCGCCGAGTCCGGACTCCTCATCGGGTTCTTCCTCCCCGGCGACTCGCTGCTCTTCACCACCGGCCTCCTCGTGACCACCGGGAAGCTCGACACCCCGCTCTGGCTGGTGTGCACGCTGATCGTGGCCGCCGCGATCATCGGAGACCAGGTCGGCTACCTCTTCGGCCGCAAGGTGGGCCCGGCGCTCTTCACCCGGCCGGACTCCAAGCTCTTCAAGCAGGAGAACGTCACCAAGGCGCACGAGTTCTTCGAGAAGCACGGCCCGAAGTCCCTGGTCCTGGCCCGTTTCGTGCCCATCGTCCGGACGTTCACGCCGATCATCGCCGGCGTCAGCCGGATGAACTACCGCTCGTTCATCACGTTCAACATCATCGGCGGTGTGCTCTGGGGTGCGGGCGTGACCCTGCTCGGCGCCTCCCTGGGCAAGATCGACTTCGTGCACGAGCACATCGAGATGATCCTCGTCGGCATCGTCCTGATCTCGGTGGTCCCGATCGTGATCGAGTTCCTCCGGGCCCGCTCCCAGTCGAAGAAGAGCCAGGCCGCGGGCGAGCAGGGCACCTCCGGTGACCACGACGCCCCCGGCACCCCCAACCCGCCCCGCGGCCGGCACGCCAAGCGCTGAGCCGGGACCGCACCGGCCGGACAAGAAGAAGGGCCCCGCACGACGTGCGGGGCCCTTCTTCTTGTCCGTAAGCCCGGCCCGCGCAACGGAGCACCCGCCGCCGGCCCGCACCCGCCACCGGCCCGGACCCGCCGCCCAGGGACCACCGCCGCCCCGGACCCTAGAAGCCCCTGGTCCGCTTGGCCGCCCGACGGGCCGCGGCCGTGGCCGGAGCCTGCATGAAGAGACGCGCCAGCTCGCCTCCCAGGTTCACCCCGATCGCGATCGCCAGGGCCAGCGCCGCCGCCTTCGCCAGGGACGCGAACCCCTGGTCCAGGTTGTTCTGGGCGATCGCCAGCACCCCGAAGTACGTCGCCGAACCGGGCAGCAGCGGGCCGATCGCCGCCGTCACGTACGGCAGTGACGAGGTGTGCTCGTACCGGGCGATCAGCTGCCCGAACAGACCCACCAGACCGGCCGCCACCGCGGTCGCCATCACCGTCGACCCGTCCGCGGTCACCGCTATCGACGCGTAGATCACCCACGCCACACCGCCGTTCAGCGTCGCGAACAGCACCGTCGCCCGCGACTGCTGCAACAGGACCGCGAACGTCGCGCACAGCACCATCGACGCCAGGATCTGCGTCACCGGCCGTTCCTCCGCCTGCAGCACCCCCTCGGGGTTCAGCTGCGCGTCGAACTGCACGGCGACGTACAGCACCGACAGCACGCCCACCACGATCGCGACGAAGAAGTAGGCGACCTCCAGGAGCCGGGCCGAGGCCGTGATGTAGAAGCCGGTCAGACCGTCCTGCACGGCCGCCACCAGCGCCCGCCCCGGGATCAGCGCGAACAGGCCACCGGTGATCACCGCCGACGGCTTCAGGTCCGCGTGCAGCATCGTCAGCAGCACACCCATCGCCGCCGGCGGCATCGCCGCCACCAGGAACTGGTAGAACTCCGGCATACCGCGCCCCGCGAACAGCCACGCCAGCCGGTCGCCGAGCACCGCGCCCAGCGCCGCCACGAAGAACACCGTCGGACCGCCGCCCAGCAGCACCGACGCCGCGCCCGCGAGCACGCCCGCCGCACCCGTCAGCACCCAGCCCGGGTACGGGTGCCGGTTGCGCCGTATCTCCGCGAGCCGCCGGTACGCCTCCTCGGGCGTCACCTCGTGCGCCTGCGCGTTGATGTCCGCGAGCAGCGTGTATACCGCCGCCAGCCGCGTGTAGTCCGTGCCCCGGCGCCGTACCGTCCGGTTCGCCGTGATCGGGTCGTCCACCAGCGACGGCTGGTACGTGACGGACAACAGGGTGAACGTCACCGTCGGCTCGACCCGGTCCAGACCGTACGAGCGGCAGATCGCGAACATCGCCGCCTCGACGTCCTCCGCGCCCTCCCCGCCCGCCAGCAGCAGCTCGCCGATACGCAGCGTCAGGTCGAGCACGCGCGGCACCGAGGGGCCGCTCTCGTCCTCCTTGCGGGCTGCGTCGGGGACCGGCCGCTCGCCCACCGGCAGCCGCAGCATGGTCCGCATACGGTCCTGCCACGGCGCGTCCTGCGACAACCGCACCAGGGGCACCCCGTACGCCGGGGTGAAGGCCGGCGGCGAGTTCTTCGCCGAATAGGTGGCCGGCGTCGCGAACGCGGAACCCTCCTGCTCCGCCGGCGGCTCCGGCGACAAGCCCGAGGGAAGGGCGAACTCGGAGGTCGGATGCTCCTCCTCCGGCGGGGCGGGCTGCTCCACCCCCGCCGGTGGCACGAACGCGCTCCGTGCCTCGTCCGACTGCGGTTTCCGGTCCTCGGGGGCCCCCTCGGCGACCCTCCGCGCACCGTTCTTCGAGCCGTCCGGCTCCGCCACCACTCTGTCCGCCTCGCCTTCTCCGGGAATCTTGGATTCCAGTATGAGTGTGCGGCGGATGTGCGAAAGGCGGTGCACCCAAGGGGTGCACCGCCTTCACGCGTTCACTACAGGACCGGCTCGGCCGGAGAACAGCCGAGCGACCGGCTCGTCACCGGCACAGCGACAGCTCGTCACCGGCCGGGCGACCGGCTCAGTGGCCGCCCTGCTCCTTGGCCCGCGCGTACGACTTCTCGATCTCTTCCTCGGCCTCGGCGCGACCGACCCAGTCGGCGCCCTCGACCGACTTGCCCGGCTCCAGGTCCTTGTAGACCTCGAAGAAGTGCTGGATCTCCAGGCGGTCGAACTCGGCCACGTGGTGGATGTCCCGCAGGTGCTCCATGCGCGGGTCCGTCGCCGGCACGCACAGCAGCTTGTCGTCGCCGCCGGCCTCGTCCGTCATGCGGAACATGCCGATCGCGCGGCACTTGATCAGGCAGCCCGGGAAGGTGGGCTCGTCGAGGATGACGAGCGCGTCCAGCGGGTCGCCGTCCTCACCCAGGGTGTTCTCGACATAGCCGTAGTCGGTCGGGTAGGCCGTCGACGTGAACAGACGACGGTCCAGACGGATGCGACCCGTCTCGTGGTCGACCTCGTACTTGTTACGCGATCCCTTGGGGATCTCGATGAGAACGTCGAACTCCACGGGTGGCTCCTCCTGAATCAACACAAGTGAATGCTCGCGACGACGCGCGGTGATTAAGTGTCCCTCACGCACGTGTGTGATCGCGAAAGGGGCTGGTCAGCAATGCCCGAGCCGAGGATGTGGCAGCTCACGGCGGGCTCCGCCGCCCTCGGACTGGCCCTGGCCGCCGTGGCGGTGGCCGCGGCCGGTCCGTGGGACTCGGGTCAGCGTACGGCGGAGCGGGCCCGCGCCGCCGCCCCGGCGGCGGGTGGCGCACATCACGCCCCCGTCCCCGCACCCGCCCCGCCCCGCCGTCCCGCCCCGGCCCCCAGCGCCCCCGGCGTCCTCGCCGCCCTGCACGCCCCGGCCCCCGCCGCACCCCCCGCGGACCTCGCCGCCCGCCTCGGACCCCTCCTCGCCGACCCCGGCCTCGGCCCGCTGCGCACCGCCTCCGTCGTCGACACCGCCACCGGCAAGCAGCTCTACGGCGCGGGCGCCGCCACCCCCATGACCCCCGCCTCCACCGTCAAGATCGCCACCGCGGCCGCCGCGCTCTCCGCCCTCGGCCCCGACCACCGCATCGCCACCACCGTCACCGCCACCGCCGACGGCCGCACCGTCACCCTCACCGGCGGCGGCGACCCGACCCTCGACCGGCTCCGCCTCACGGCACTCGCCACCGCCACCGCCCGCGCCCTCACCGCCCGCGGCCACACCTCCGTACGCCTCACCTACGACACGCACCTCTACCAGGGCCCCGCCATCCACCCCATCGGCCCCAACGAGAACATCGCCCCCGTCGTCGCCCTCATGACCGACGAAGGACGCCTCGACGGCAGCGACAGCGGCCCCGCCCCCCGCACCGCCGACCCCGCCGGCGACACCGCCGCCGCCTTCGCCGACCTCCTCACCCGCGCGGGCGTCAAGGTCACCGGCACCCCCGCCCCCGGCCGCGCCCCCGGGACCGCCCCCCTCGCCCGCACGCTCTCCGCCCCCCTCGCCGACCTCGTCGAGCGCACCCTCACCCACAGCGACAACGACCTCGCCGAGGCCCTCGCCCGTCAGACCGCCCTCGCCCGCAAGAAGCCCGCCGGCTTCGACGGCGCCGCCACGGCCGTCCGCGAGGAACTCGCCCGCCTCGGCCTCCCCGTCACCGGAGCACGCTTCGCCGACGGCAGCGGACTCGACCGCCGCGACCGCGTCTCCGCCGCCCTCCTCACCGGGCTCCTCACCCGCGCGGCCGACCCGGCCCGCCCCGCCCTGCGTCCCCTCCTCACCGGACTGCCCGTCGGCGGCTTCACCGGCACCCTCGCCGGCCGCTTCGACACCGCGCCCGCCACCGAGGGCGCCGGACTCGTCCGCGCGAAGACCGGCACCCTCACCGGCGTCAACACCCTCGCCGGAACCGTCGTCACCGCCGACGGACGTCTCCTCGCCTTCGCGTTCCTCGCCGGCGGCACCCCCTCCCCCTACGAGGCCCAGCCCGCCCTCGACCGGCTCTCCGCCGCCCTCGCCGCACGGGACTGACCGCCCCCGGCCCCGCGCGGCCCCCGCCCGACCCGCACCGAAGCCGTCCCGAACCCACCCCGAACAGCCTTCGAGACCGTACGGTTGACGCATGACGAGCATCGGTGGCGCAGGCACATCAGGGATGGTCGACTGGAACCTCGCGGTCGCGACCGCGACCCGCCTCGTGCGGCCCGGACCCGAAGTCGGACGCGACGAGGCCCGCGAGGTCGTCGCCGAACTCCGCAGGCACGCCAAGGCCTCCGAGGAACACGTCCGCGCCTACACCCGGATGTTCCCCGAGGGCACCGACCCCGCCACCATCGCCGACACGCCCGTCCTCGTCGTCGACCGGGCCGGCTGGATCAAGGCCAACGTCGCCGGCTTCCGCGAACTCCTCACCCCCCTCCTCGGGAAGATGCAGGACCGCCGCTCCACCACCCCCGGCAACGCCGTCCTCGGCGCCGTCGGAGGCAAGGTCACCGGCGTCGAACTCGGCATGCTGCTGTCCTTCCTCGCCTCCCGCATCCTCGGCCAGTACGAGACCTTCGCCCCCGCGACCCGCGACCTCCCCGCCGGCGCCGACGGCGGCGGACGCCTCCTCCTGGTCGCCCCCAACATCGTCCACGTCGAACGGGAACTCGAAGTCTCCCCGCACGACTTCCGGCTCTGGGTCTGCCTCCACGAGGAGACCCACCGCACCCAGTTCACCGCCGTCCCCTGGCTCCGCGACCACCTCCAGGGCGAAATCCAGTCGTTCCTCGCCGCCACCGACGTCGACCCCGGCACCGTCGTCGAACGCCTCCGCGAAGCCGCCCAGACCCTCGCCGGCGGACGCCCCGAGGGCGAGGAGGGCGAACCCGCCCCCTCCCTCGTCGAACTCGTCCAGACCCCCGAGCAGCGCGAGATCCTCGGCCGCCTCACCGCCGTCATGTCCCTCCTCGAAGGACACGCCGACTACGTCATGGACGGGGTCGGACCCCAGGTCGTGCCCTCCGTCGCCGAGATCCGCGAGAAGTTCCAGCAGCGCCGGGCCCGCGGCGCCTCCCGCCTCGACCTCGCCCTGCGCAAGCTCCTCGGCCTCGACGCCAAGCTCCGCCAGTACCGCGACGGCGAGCGCTTCGTCCGCGCCGTCGTCGACCAGGTCGGCATGGACGGCTTCAACCGCGTGTGGACCTCCCCCAACACACTCCCCACCAAGAGCGAGATCGCCGCACCCGCCGACTGGATCGCGAGGGTGCACCGTAAGGCAGACTCGTGAGACTGGAGCGGCACACGACGCAGGAACACGTCGGAACGCCCGGCCAATCACCCATCCGAGGGACCCTGGACCAAGGGTGAGGCGTGCAATGCTCGGGTAACGGCCGGGTTTCTGTCACCATCGACGCACTCTGAGTGACCGAACCCCCCTTTCCGACCGTTAAGACTCCGACCGAGGCACCCCAACCCCATTCACGAAGGGCACCGGACATGGGTCCCCATCCTGCGGTCGCGGCGATACGCCTGGCGGTCCGCCGCGTACTCCACGACGTCCTCACCGAGCACCAGACCGACCCCGCCCCCGCACGCGACGCACACACCCCCCTCGTGCTCGTCGCCTGCTCCGGAGGCGCCGACTCCATGGCGCTCGCCTCCGCCCTCGCCTTCGAGGCCCGCAAACTCCCCGTCCGCGCCGGCGGCATCACCGTCGACCACGGACTCCAGGACGGCTCCGCCACCCGCGCGGACGAAGTCGTCGGACGCATGACCGCCCTCGGCCTCACCCCCTCCGAGGCCGTCGCCGTCACCGTCGGCCGCGAAGGAGGCCCCGAGGCCGCCGCACGCGACGCGCGGTACGCGGCCCTCGACGACGCCGCGGAGCGCCACGGAGCCGCCGCGATCCTGCTCGGCCACACCCGCGACGACCAAGCGGAAACCGTCCTGCTCGGGCTCGCCCGCGGCTCCGGCATCCGCTCGCTCTCCGGCATGGCCGCCATCTCCGGCGCCTCCGGCCGCTACCGCCGCCCCTTCCTCCAGCTCGACCGCCAGACCGTCCGCAAGGCCTGCGTCGCACAGGAACTCGCCGTCTGGGACGACCCCCACAACAGCGACCCCGCCTACACCCGCTCCAGGCTCCGCCACGAAGGCCTCCCCGCCCTCGAGAAGGCCCTCGGCAAGGGAGTCGTCGAAGCCCTCGCCCGAACGGCCCAGCTCTCCCGCGACGACGCCGACGCCCTCGACACCTGGGCCGCCGACGCCGAGACCCGCGTGCGCGACGAGGCGGGCGCCCTGGAATGCGCCAAACTCCACGGCCTGCCCCCCGCCGTACGCCGCCGCGTCCTGCGCCGCGCCGTCATCGCCGAGGGCGCCCCCGCCGGCTCGCTCTTCGCCCGCCACATCGAGGAAGTCGACCGGCTCATCACCGGCTGGCGCGGCCAGGGGGCCATCAACCTGCCCGGCCGCGTCGAAGCCCGCCGCCAGGGTGGCAGACTGGTCATCCGGCAAGGCTGACGCACGCTGCAACGAAAGTGACCCGGGTGAACGAGAAGGACATGGGCACCGACCTCCAGTCGGTGCTCATCACCAAGCAAGAGATCGACGCCAAGCTGGCAGAGCTGGCCGCGAAGATCGACGCGGAGTACGCGGGCAAGGACCTGCTCATCGTCGGCGTCCTCAAGGGCGCCGTGATGGTGATGGCGGACCTGGCTCGCGCCCTGTCCACCCCCGTCACCATGGACTGGATGGCCGTGTCCTCGTACGGCGCGGGCACCCAGTCCTCCGGCGTCGTCAGGATCCTCAAGGACCTCGACACCGACATCAAGGGCAAGCACGTCCTGATCGTCGAGGACATCATCGACTCCGGCCTGACCCTGTCCTGGCTCCTGTCGAACCTCGGCTCGCGCGAGCCCGCCACCCTCGAGGTGTGCACGCTCCTCCGCAAGCCCGAGGCCGCCAAGGTCGCGATCGACGTCAAGTGGATCGGTTTCGACATCCCCAACGAGTTCGTCGTGGGCTACGGCCTCGACTACGCCGAGAAGTACCGGAACCTTCCGTTCGTCGGCACGCTCGCCCCGCACGTCTACGGCGGCTGAACGCCAGGGCCGTTCGGGGAACCCGCACCGCCTTCCCCCCGTTGAACCACGGGAAGGCGGTCGCGGGCGACGATGCTGAGGTACCGTCCGAAGAACAGCTTTTTCACCTAGCAGCTCCCACAGCAGCATTTTCCTACGGGCAGGAGGGACGGAGCGATCTCGCTCCGTATGGATGGACGTGAAGCGATACTTCCGTGGGCCGGTCATGTGGATCGTGCTGGCCGTCCTCGCCGTGGTCGTGCTGATGCAGGTCGTCGGCTCGTCCGAGGGCTACAAGACGGTGGACACCGGCAAGGTCGTCCAGGCGATCGACAAGAACCAGGTCAAGCAGGCAAAGGTCACCACCGGTGACGAGCAGATCATCAAGATCGAGCTCGTCGACGGTCAGAAGATCGACAACAGCAGCAAGGTCCAGGCCAGCTACATCGGCTCCCAGGGCGTCGACGTCGCCGACAAGCTGCAGGAGAAGTTCGAGGCCGGGCAGATCGAGAAGGGCTACACCGTCTCCCCGACGAAGCAGTCGCCCTTCGTCTCGATCCTGCTCTCCCTCCTCCCCTTCGTCCTCATCGTGGTCGTCTTCCTCTTCCTGATGAACCAGATGCAGGGCGGCGGCTCCCGCGTCATGCAGTTCGGGAAGTCCAAGGCCAAGCTCATCACCAAGGACACGCCGAAGACCACCTTCGCCGACGTCGCGGGCTCGGACGAGGCCGTCGAGGAACTCCACGAGATCAAGGAGTTCCTCCAGGAGCCGGCCAAGTTCCAGGCCGTCGGCGCCAAGATCCCCAAGGGCGTCCTGCTCTACGGCCCCCCCGGAACCGGCAAGACGCTCCTCGCGCGCGCCGTCGCCGGCGAGGCCGGGGTCCCGTTCTACTCGATCTCCGGCTCCGACTTCGTCGAGATGTTCGTCGGCGTCGGCGCCTCCCGGGTCCGCGACCTCTTCGAGCAGGCCAAGGCCAACGCGCCGGCCATCGTCTTCGTCGACGAGATCGACGCCGTCGGACGCCACCGCGGCGCCGGCCTCGGCGGCGGCCACGACGAGCGCGAGCAGACGCTCAACCAGCTCCTCGTCGAGATGGACGGCTTCGACGTCAAGGGCGGCGTCATCCTGATCGCCGCCACCAACCGGCCGGACATCCTCGACCCCGCGCTCCTGCGCCCCGGACGCTTCGACCGGCAGATCGCCGTCGACCGCCCCGACATGCAGGGCCGGCTGGAGATCCTCAAGGTCCACCAGAAGGGCAAGCCGGTCGCACCGGACGTCGACCTCGGCGCCGTCGCCCGACGCACCCCCGGCTTCACCGGCGCGGACCTGTCCAACGTCCTCAACGAGGCGGCGCTCCTCACCGCCCGCAGCGACCAGAAGCTGATCGACAACGCGGCACTGGACGAGGCGATCGACCGAGTGGTCGCGGGCCCGCAGAAGCGGACCCGGATCATGTCGGACAAGGAGAAGAAGATCACCGCGTACCACGAGGGCGGCCACGCCCTCGTCGCGGCGGCCTCGCCGAACTCCGACCCCGTCCACAAGATCACCATCCTGTCCCGCGGCCGCGCCCTGGGCTACACGATGGTCCTGCCGGACGAGGACAAGTACTCGACCACCCGCAACGAGATGCTCGACCAGCTGGCCTACATGCTGGGCGGCCGTGCGGCGGAGGAACTGGTCTTCCACGACCCGACCACCGGCGCCGCCAACGACATCGAGAAGGCCACCGCCACGGCCCGCGCGATGGTCACCCAGTACGGCATGACCGAGCGCCTCGGCGCGATCAAGTTCGGTGGGGACAACACCGAGCCCTTCCTCGGCCGCGAGATGGCGCACCAGCGCGACTACTCGGAAGAGGTCGCGGCGCTGGTCGACGAAGAGGTCAAGAAGCTCATCGAGACCGCGCACAACGAGGCCTGGGAGATCCTCGTCGAGAACCGCGACGTCCTCGACAACCTGGTCCTCGCCCTCCTGGAGAAGGAGACGCTGGGCAAGGAGGAGATCGCCGAGATCTTCACCCCCATCGTCAAGCGCCCGGCCCGCCCGGCCTGGACCGGCTCCTCCCGCCGCACCCCGTCCACGCGTCCGCCGGTGCTCTCCCCCAAGGAGCTCGCCCTGACGAACACGGCGAACGGCTCGGCGGCCCCCGCGGTCGACACCACGAAGGGCATCGAGATCGCCCCCGTGGACAACCCGGAGGACTGACCCCTCCGGATCCGGAATGGCTGCCGCGCCCCCACAGGTTTTAGCCTGTGGGGGCGCGGCATTTCGCGCACATCAGTCAGACGGAACGAGGCACAGAGATGACCGACCCGGTGACGCTGGACGGCGAGGGCACGATCGGCGAGTTCGACGAGAAGCGCGCCGAGGCAGCCGTACGCGAACTCCTCATCGCGGTCGGCGAGGACCCGGACCGCGAGGGTTTGCAGAAGACACCTGCGCGCGTTGCACGTGCGTATCGCGAACTGCTGGCCGGGATGCGCCAGGAGCCCGAGGATGTCCTGACCACGACTTTTGATCTCGGGCACGATGAGATGGTGCTCGTGAAGGACATCGAACTCGTCAGCTTCTGTGAACATCATTTGCTCCCGTTCCACGGCGTGGCCCATGTGGGCTACATACCGGCGGAAACCGGCAAGATCACGGGCCTGTCGAAGCTGGCGCGTCTCGTCGACGTCTTCGCACGGCGCCCGCAGGTCCAGGAGCGTCTGACGACGCAGATCGCCGATTCGCTGATGCGGATCCTCGAGGCGCGCGGCGCGATCGTCGTGATCGAGGCCGAGCACATGTGCATGTCGGTACGAGGCATCCGCAAGCCGGGCGCCAAGACGACGACCTCAGCGGTACGCGGTCAACTTCGTGACGCTAGCACCCGTGCTGAGGCTATGTCCCTGATACTGGCCCGTTAGTAGCGAGCTGTCCCCCTTGCTCCATACCGTCCCCGATCAGTGGAGTGAATCGCTGATCAAGGGGGGACCGGTATGGGGTACGGGCTGACCAGCAAGATGCTGGTGAACCTGGTGGGCGGATGTGTCCAGGCGAAGAACGTCGCTCCGGGCAGCATCATGTGGACGCTGGACGGGGACCGGACGGTGCGGACCTCGGTCGTGAACGTGACGGCGGTAAAGGCGCGTGCAGCCGTCGACGTGGTCACGGAGCACATGACGTTCTCGGCCAGTCCGGATCTGCTGCTGACGACACCGGACGGCTGGGAGCACGCGGCGGACGTGGCAGCCCGGTACGCCACAGCGTTGACGGCGTGCACAGGGCTCCTCGCCCGTCTTGAGGCCGTCACTCGGCCTTCCGGCTTTCTGAAACGGGACCTGCCCGGTTTCCGAGTACGGGTGGTCTCCTCGTACCTCTCCGACGCGCTGCGGCACTACGCGGGTGGGGACGCTCACCACATGCGGCAGGCCTTTCCACGAGTGGTTCTCCGGGACATCGATACTTCTACACGTACCGGCTCGCCCCGTACCCGACCTTCCTGGTGAACGGGCACCTCGTGCGTGAGCCCCGGTAGGGCTCGGATCGGGGCCGGCGCCCGGTGGTGTCAGTGGGGGCGGCTAGCCTGCGCCCATGATCGAGACGTTCGGCGGCGACCGCCGCTTTCCTGACGCGTTGGCCGCCGTCGCCCGGGTCGAGTTCGACTACGGCGACGAGGGCGAGGGCGTCGACTTCGAGCCGTACAGCGCCTTCGACTCCGCCGAGGAGACCACCGACTGGCTCCGGCACTGGACCGGCAACCACGCGCTCGACGGTGGTGACTACCGCGTCTTCGGACAGGACGGGACCGGCGGTCTCGCGGCGATCTGGTGTGTGCGGCCCGGGCAGCCGCTTGCCGAGCAGCCCGTGGTGTTCATGGGGTCGGAGGGCGAGCGCGGTGTCGTCGCCGGGAACCTGTCCGACTTCCTGTGGGTGCTCGCCGACGGCTACGGGCCGATGGAGGCCGCTCTGTACGTGGAGCGGGAGCCGCGCCCGGACGCGGGCCTGGCCGAGCTGGCCGGGCGGTTCGCGACGACGCCGCGCCGGGGTGCTCGGGAGATCGTCGGAGAGGCGCAGGCCGAGTTCGCGGGCTTCTCGGCGGGTCTCGACGCGCTCTGCCGCTGAGCTAGGCCCGGGCCTTGCCCGGGCCGTTCTCGTCGTCGTCCTCCGGGAGCCTGCAGACCCGCTCCAGGAAGAGGGCGGCGGCGATGACGGCGATGCCCGCCGCGACCGAGAGGGCCGCGTAGAGGGCCTGGTCGCGGCGGGCGGGGACGTCGAGGAAGCCGAGGAGGAAGACGCCCGTGCCGCCGTACATGCCGGCGACGAGGGCGGCGACCAGGGCGCTCGCCTGGCCGAAGACCACGGCGCGGGCCGCCATCAGGGGCTCCACGCCCTTGGCGCCGGGGCGGCGCTCGCGCTGGGCCTTGAGGCGGGCCCGGATCGACAGGGCCGTCGCGGTGAGGACGACCGCGATCACGGCCAGGACGATGGGCGCCGCGATGGGCACGCTGGGCAGGGTGCCGACCGAGTCCCAGAGCCGTGCCGCACCCCAGGAGAGGATGCCGGCGACGAGGAACAGTCCGGCGAGCACCTTCAGCCGCAGTTGTTTCACCGGTGTCCTTCTCCTGGTCGTCGGTCGTGATCCGCGGGGCGGTCTGCCCCGAGCGTAACGACTACTCGGGCAGACGGAGTTCCAGGTCGGTGCGGCGGGCGACGCCGTCGTGGCCGAGGGTGGTGAGGAGGGCGGCGACGGTGCCGTGGCCGGGGAGCTGGGCCTCGGGGTCGACGTCGTGCCAGGGGGCGAGCACGAAGGCGCGCTGGTGGGCGCGCGGGTGCGGGAGGGTGAGGACGGGGTCCTCGGAGACGACGTCCGCGTAGGCGACGATGTCGACGTCGATGGTGCGGGCGCCCCAGCGCTCCTCGCGGACGCGGTGGAAGGCCTCCTCGACGGCGTGGGCCCGCTCCAGGAGGGAGGAGGGCGGCAGGGTCGTCTTCACGAGGGCGACGGCGTTGAAGTACGAGGGCTGGGTGTCGGGGTCGACGCCCCAGGGCTCCGTCTCGTACACGGGGGAGACGGCCTTGACCCGGAGGCCGGGGGTGTCCGCGAGGGCGTCGACGGCCCCCTGGAGGGTCTCCAGGCGGTTGCCCAGGTTGGAGCCGAGGGCCACGACGGCCCAGCGGGGGTTGGACAGCGTCGAGTCGGCGGCGTCGACGGTGGCGACGACGGATGCCGGTACGGGCTGGACGGTGGGGTCGCTCTGCATCGGCTTCATCGTCGGCTCCGGGTGATCGTGATGGTCACGTCGTCGAACGGCACGGTGATGGGCGCGTCCGGTTTGTGGACGACGACCTCCACCTCTTGTACCCCGGCGTGGCTGAGGCATTGCTGGGCGATGCGTTCGGCCAGCGTCTCGATGAGGTCGACGGGCTCGCCCTGGACGACGTCGACGACCTCTTCGGCGACGACGCCGTAGTGCACGGTCTTCGTCAGGTCGTCGTCGGCGGCCGCCGGGCGGGTGTCCAGGCCGAGGACCAGGTCCACGATGAAGGTCTGGCCCTCCTCGCGCTCCTTGGGGAAGACGCCATGGTGGCCCCGGGCCTTGAGGCCGCGCAGCGCGACACGATCCACGCGAATCACTCCTGCTGTCGTAGTTCGGTGGGCACGCAGCCGGGTGCGGACGGCCGGGTGTCCGGTCTCGAATCTACCTGCGGGGGCCGACAGGGCTTGCCTGCGGGGGCGTGGGCGGCGCCGTGGGCGGGTGTGGCGGCGGGGTCACGGGGTGTCGCCGTCGGGCTCCTCGTCCGGTGTCCCGGCGGTGTCGGTGGTGTCGGCGAGGACGGGGGAGGCGTGGTGGGACCAGATCCGCCAGCCCTCGGGTGTGTGGCGGAACACATTGGTGGCGACGACGAGCTGTCCGACGAGGGGGCCCAGTTCGGCGCCGTCCTCGGCGGGTCCGCCGCTGAGGATGTTCTCGGTGCAGGTGACGACGGCGGTGGGGCCGGCGAGGGAGATCTCCAGATCGGTGAGGAAGAACTGGATGTACTCGGTGTTCGCCATGATCACGGCGTAGGAGCGGAGGACCTCGCCGCGGCCGGTGAGGACGGGCCAGCCGGGGTGGACGCAGGTGACGGGGGTGGCGCCGTCGTCGAGCCAGAGGGCGGAGACGCCCTCGAAGTCGCCGGTCTCCATCGCCTCGTAGAAGGCGGTGTTGGCGGCTTCGACGGCGGCTTCGTCGGCGGTGCGGGTCACGCGGCTCCCTCGACGGCGCGGGCGACCCGTACGGCGTCGGCGGTGGCCCGGACCTCGTGGACGCGGACGGCCCAGGCGCCCGCGTGGGCGGCGAGGGCGGAGACGGCTGCGGTGGCGGCGTCGCGTTCGCGGGCGGGGGGCGGTGCGGAGCCCTCGCGGGTGAGGACGTGGCCGAGGAAGCGCTTGCGGGAGGCGGCGACGAGGAGGGGGCGGCCGAGGGCGCGGAGTGCGGGGAGGCGGGCGACGAGGGCGAGGTCGTGGGGGGCCAGTTTGGCGAAGCCGAGGCCGGGGTCGACGACGATGCGGTCGGGGTCGACGCCGCCGTCGACGACGGCCTCCAGGCGGGTGCGGAGTTCGCCGACGACCTCGGTGACGACGTCGTCGTACACGGCGAGGCTGTTCATGTCCTGGCTGAATCCGCGCCAGTGCATGACGACGAAGGGGACCTCGGCGGCGGCGACGGCGGGGACCATGCCGGGGTCGGCGAGGCCGCCGCTGACGTCGTTGACGAGGACGGCGCCGGCGTCGACGGCGCGGGATGCGACGCGGGCGCGCATGGTGTCGACGGAGACGGTGACGCCTTCGGCGGCGAGGCCGCGGACCACGGGGACGACGCGGCGGAGTTCCTCGTCCTCGTCGACGCGGCTGGCGCCGGGCCGGGTGGACTCGCCGCCGACGTCGACGAGGTCGGCGCCCTGGGCGACGAGGTCGAGGCCGTGTTTGACGGCGGCCGTGGTGTCGAACCAGCGGCCGCCGTCGGAGAAGGAGTCGGGGGTCACGTTGACCACGCCCATGACCGCGCAGCGGTCCCACTCCGGAAGGCCTCGGGCGGTACCCCGGTCGATCGTCGTACTCATGTGTCCAGCGTAGGGCCCGGGGGCCGGGTCAGGCGGCTCGGACCTCGCGCTCCGAGGGGGTGGGGACGATGTGGGCGCAGGGGCGGGGGGTCGGGGCGGGGCGCCTGCGGGTGAAGGGGCGGGGGAGTGCGAGGTTCACGAATCCTTCGGCCTGCATGGCGGCGAAGCCGATGCGGGGGAGGTCGCGGCTGGTGCGGTAGACGACGAAGCGGGGTTCCCAGCGGGGGCGGAACTTGGCGTTGAACTTGTACAGCGATTCGATCTGGAACCAGCGGGAGAGGAAGACGAGGAGGCCGCGCCAGGCGCGCAGGACGGGGCCGGCGCCGATCTTCTCGCCGCGGGCGAGGGCCGCGCGGAACATGGCGAAGTTGAGGGACACGCGGGCGATGCCGAGGGCGGGGGAGGCCTGGAGTGCGGCGACGATGAGGAGCTCGTTCATGCCGGGGTCGGCGGAGCGGTCGCGGCGCATGAGTTCGAGGGACATGCCGTCGGGGCCCCAGGGGACGAAGTGGATGATCGCCTTGAGGTCGCCGTAGGGGGTGCCGGTGGCGTCGGTGGCGTCGGTGGCGTCGGTCTTGTGGGCGGTCGCTATGACGGCGTCGCCGTCGCCGGGGGCGCCGATGCGGCCGAGGGCCATGGAGAAGCCGCGTTCGGTGTCGGTGCCGCGCCAGTCGGCGGCGGCGTGGCGGACGGCTTCGAGTTCGTCGGGGTCGAGGTCACGGACGCGTCGGACGCGGGTGGTGTAGCCGTTGCGTTCGATGCGTTTGACCATCTGGCGGACGTTGCGCATGGCTCGTCCGGAGAGGGAGAAATCCGCGACGTCGACGACCGCCTCGTCGCCGAGTTCGAGGGCGTCGAGGCCGGTCTCGCGGGTCCAGACCTGGCCGCCGGTCTCGGAGCAGCCCATGACGGCGGGGGTCCAGGAGTGGGCTTTGGCCTCGTCCATGAAGCGTTCGATGGCGCCGGGCCAGGCTTCGACGTCGCCGATGGGGTCGCCGCTGGCGAGCATGACGCCGGAGACGACGCGGTAGCAGACGGCGGCCTTGCCGCTGGGGGAGAAGACGACGCCCTTGTCGCGGCGGAGTGCGAAGTGGCCGAGGGAGTCGCGGCCGCCGTGCTGGTCGAGGAGGGCGCGCAGGCGGACCTCGTCCTCGTCGGTGAGGCGGGCGGCGGGGTGCTCGGGGCGGAAGGCGAGGTAGATGGTGGTGAGTGCGGTGAGCATGCCGAGGGCGCCGAGGGAGTAGCCGACGGTCCAGTCGACGCCGTTGCTGTAGCCGACGGGGCCTTCGACGCCGAAGAGTCCGTACAGGACGTGTTCGAGGCGGTCGGTGAGGCTGGGGCTGCCGATGACGCGGCGGGGGTGGGCGCTGACGATGACGAGGCCGAGGGCGAGGGAGCCGGCCCCCATGACGACGAAGTTGGCGAGGGCGCGCCAGCGGCTGCGGGGGTCGGGCAGGGCGGCGAACTCGCCGCGGTGGCGGAGCAGGAGGGCGAGCAGGGCGAGGGAGAGGAGGACGCCGAGGATGGAGTGGCGCCAGATGAACTGGGCGGTGGCGCCGAGGGGGAGCAGGACGACGGCGGCGCGCCAGGCGCGGCGCTTGTGGCGCTTGAGGCCGTGGGCGAGGAGCAGGAGGAGGACGCCGGCGCTGAGGGAGAGGGCTGCGGAGAGGGGGCCGAGGGTGCCGGGGAGGACTTCGGCGACGGCGTGCATGCGGCTGGCGCGGAAGCGGGGGAAGACACCGGCCGCGATGTCGATGAGGCCGATCAGGGTGCAGGCGGTGCCGACGAGGGCGGGGACCTTCTCGGGGCGGGGGCCGCGGAGAATCCGGCGTACCCGAACCGGAACCAATCCTGATTTGTCCCCATCTACTGTGACAGACATGGCTTCCCGTGCTTCCCGTGGTCCTGCGAAGGGTCCTTGACTCCGGTCGGGCCCTGCGGCGCGTCGGGCGGGCCGTTCCGGTTGGTGCGCCTTCTAGGACGGAGCCGTACGGGGTCGGGTTCATCGGTTCACAGGAAAATCTCGGAAAGAGGGCTCGGTCGTCCCATGGGTCTCACCAGCAACAAAGTTCTCGTGGTGGCGGTCGTGCTCGCCGTGGTGCTGTTCCTCGTCACGGTCTGGCTGTGGCCGCGGCTCGCGCGTCGCGGCTGGCGTGCGGTGGTGGGGCGGGTCGGGCTGCTGCTGGTGACGCAGGTCGCGCTGTTCGCCGCGGTGGGCCTCGCGGCGAACCGTTCCTTCCTGTTCTACGGCTCGTGGGCGGACCTGTTCGGCCAGGAGCAGGACATGGGCGTGGTCGTCGACCACGCGGCCGGTTCGAAGGACCTGCGGGTGGTGGGGAGGCAGGGGCTCGACGTGCCGGGCGGTGGCCGTCCGGCGACGGCGGGGCAGATACAGAAGGTCGTGGTGGCGGGGGAGCGTTCGGGGATCGTCTCGCCGGCGTACGTGTACCTGCCGCCGGAGTACTTCCAGCCCGCGTACGCGAAGCGCACCTTCCCGGCCTCGGTGGTGCTGACGGGGTATCCGGGCACGGCGGAGAACCTGATCAAGGGCCTCAAGTACCCGAAGACGGCGTACCTCCAGGCGAAGGAGGGCCGGATGCAGCCGATGATCCTGGTGATGCTGCGGCCGACGGTGGCGCCGCCGCGGGACACCGAGTGCGTGGACGTGCCGGGCGGCCCGCAGACGGAGACCTTCTTCGCCGAGGACCTGCCGAAGGCGGTCTCGGAGGCCTACCGGGTGGGCACGAAGCCCCGCAACTGGGGGTTCATGGGGAACTCCACGGGCGGGTACTGCGCGCTGAAGATCGCACTGCACCACCCCGGCCGGTTCGCCGCGGGGGCGGGCTTCTCGGCGTACTACCGGGCGGCGGAGGACGTGACGACCGGTGACCTCTTCCACGGGGACGACCGGCTGCGCAAGCGCGGTGACCTGCTGTGGAGCCTGGACCACCGGCCGCCGGGCGCCTCGTCGTTCCTGGTGACGACGTCGAAGCAGGGCGAGGGCAACCGGCGGGGCACGCTGGAGTTCATCAAGCGGGTGAAGAGCCCGGCGAGGGTCTCGTCGATCACGCTGGAGAGCGGCGGCCACAACTTCAACACCTGGAACCGCGAGATCCCGCCGGGTCTGGTCTGGATGAGCGGCAAGCTCAGCGCGACCTGAGCCCGCTCAGGGGGCCGGGGCGGGGGCCGACGCGCGGCGCAGGGCGCGGTGGACGCCCTCGGGGGTGAGGACGCCGAGCGGGCGGCCGTCCGCGCCGGTGACCGTGAGGCGGCCGGTGTCGTGCTGGAGGAGGACGGCGAGGGCGTCCTTGAGGGAGGTGCCGAGCGGTACGGGGTCGGGGTCGCCGTCCGCCCTCCCGGGCCCGCCGGCCGCCGTGGGTTCCTTCGCCGGTACGGGGTCGAGGTCGGCCTCCGTGACGGGGGTGACGGCGAGCCGCTTGAGCCCGCGGTCGCTGCCGACGAAGTCCGCGACGTACGGGGTGGCGGGGGCGCCGAGGACGGTCGCCGGGGTGTCGAACTGCTCGATGCGGCCCTGTCCGTAGACCGCCATGCGGTCGCCCATGCGGACGGCCTCCTCGATGTCGTGGGTGACGAGGAGGACGGTCTTGCGGACGGTGGCCTGGAGCGCGAGGAACTCGTTCTGGAGGCGCTCGCGGACCACCGGGTCGACGGCGCCGAAGGGTTCGTCCATGAGGAGGACCGGCGGGTCGGCGGCGAGCGCGCGGGCCACGCCGACCCGCTGGCGCTGCCCGCCGGAGAGCTGCGCGGGGTAGCGGGAGCCGTAGACGGCCGGGTCGAGCCCGACGAGGTCGAGGAGTTCGGCGGCACGCGCGCGTGCGGCGGCCTTCTTCCAGCCGAGGAGGGCGGGGACGGTCGCGGTGTTGTCCAGGACCGTGCGGTGCGGGAAGAGCCCGACCTGCTGGATGACGTAGCCGATCTTGCGGCGCAGGGCGACGGGGTCGACGCCGGCGATGTCCTCGCCGTCGACGAGGACGCGGCCGGAGGTCGGCTCGACGAGCCGGTTCACCATCATCATCGTGGTCGTCTTGCCGCAGCCGGACGGCCCGACCAGGGTGACGAGTTCGCCCTCCGCCACCTCGAACGAGAGGTCGTCGACGGCGGTCGTGCCGTCCGGATACCGCTTGGTCACGTGCTCGAACCGGATCATGGTTCCCCATTCTGGCCCCTGGATGCCGGGGGTGTGTGAAGGGCGTGTTGCCGCATTGTGGCGGGTCTCGGGGATTGTCGGTGCCGGGGGTTAGGGTCGTCAGACACGCGTTCGGACGATAGGCGACCCGGGGGGAGGGACGGATGAGCGCACCGAACTGTCTGGTCACGAACGACTGGATCTGCGGCGAGTACCTGCGCTCGCGCACCGCGGAGTTGACCGACGCCACGCTCCAGCATGTGGGAATCACGGTCGCCTCCGTGCTGATCGCGCTCGCCGTCGCCGTGCCCCTCGCGCTGCTCGTCCGGGCCAGACCCCGCCTCGCGGGCCCCGTCCTCGGACTGACCACCCTGCTCTACACGGTGCCGTCGCTCGCCATGTTCTCCCTGCTGCTGCCCTTCTTCGGGCTGTCCTCGGCACTGGTGGTGACCGGCCTCGTGCTCTACGCGCTGACGATCCTCGTGCGGAACACGCTCGCGGGGCTCGCCGCCGTGCCGGCCGAGACCCGGGAGGCCGCGCGGGGCATGGGGTACGGCTCGCTGCGCCTGCTGTGGGAGGTCGAACTCCCGCTGGCGCTGCCGGTGCTGATGGCGGGGATACGGATGGCGACGGTCTCCACGATCGCGCTGACGACGGTCGGCTCGGTCGTCGGCCGCGGCGGCCTCGGCAATCTCATCGAGGACGCCCTGCCCACGTTCTTCAAGGCGCAGATGCTCGCCGCCTCGGTGCTGTGCGTGCTCCTCGCCGTCCTCGCCGACCTGCTTCTCCTGGGACTCCAGCGGCTGCTGACGCCGTGGACCCGGATACGGACCGCGCCGGGGGGTGGGTGAGATGGGCGTGGTGACGGACGCCTGGGGCTGGCTCACCACCGGCGCGCACTGGACGGGCGAGGAGGGGGTCGGGCAGCGCCTCGCCGAGCACGTGTACGTGAGCGGGGCCGCGCTGCTGATCGCCGCGGCGATCGCGCTGCCGCTGGGCCTCTGGCTGGGCCACCTCGGCCGGGGCGGGGCCCTCGCGGTGAACGTGTCGAACGTCGGGCGGGCGATCCCGGTCTTCGCCGTCCTCGCCCTGTTCATGGTGTCCCCCCTGCGGAACGCCGGGTACGTGCCGACCGTCGTGGCCCTCGTGCTCTTCGCGATACCCCCGCTGCTCACCAACGCCTACGTGGGGATGCGGGAGGTGGACCCGGCGGCGGTGCGGGCCGCGCGGGGCATGGGGATGACCGGTGGGCAGCTGTTCCGGCAGGTCGAACTGCCGCTGGCGCGCCCGGTGGTGATGACCGGGGTCCGGTCGGCCGCGGTCCAGGTGGTGGCCACGGCGACGATCGCGGCGATGGTCGGCCAGGGCGGCCTCGGCCGGATCATCACGGCCGGCTTCGCCACCTACGACACGGCGCAGGTCGTCGCGGGAGCGGTCCTCGTGGCCCTGCTCGCCCTCCTGGTGGAGGGCGTCCTCGTCGGCGCCGACCGGCTGTTCTTCCCGCGCGTCGAGCGACGGCGCGACCAACGATCCGAGCGGCTTGGCAACCGGGCAACCGGGCAAGAGCAACCGAGCAACTGAGCAGAAGCTGACTGGGGATGGGTGATCTCGTGAACAGGGTCTCGCGTATCGCGGGCGCGGTGCTGGGGACGGCGGCACTGACCGTCGCACTGGCCGCGTGCGGCGGTGACAGCCTGGAGGAGGGCAAGAAGAACGGCTCGGGAGGCGCCGGGGACGCGGACGCCTCCGGCGGCGGGAAGGGCTCGCTGGTGGTCGGCGCCGCCGCCTTCACCGAGGCCAAGGTGCTCGCCGAGCTGTACGCCCAGGCGCTGCGGGACGCCGGATACTCCGTGTCCATCACCACCGTGAAGAATCGCGAGCTGTACGAGCCGTCGTTGGAGAAGGGCGAGATCGACGTCGTCCCCGAATACGCGGCGACCATCGCGGAATTCCTCAACGCGAAGGTGAACGGGCCGAAGGCGCCCGAGGAGAAGCCGGTCGCCTCCGGGGATGCGGCGGCCACCGTCGAGGCGCTGCGGAAGCTCGCCGAACCGCGCGGTCTGAAGGTGCTCGCGGTCGGCGGGGCGGTCGATCAGAACGCGTTCGCGGTGACGAGGGAATTCGCCGAGAAGAACAAGCTGAAGACGCTTTCCGATCTCGGGGCGTCGAAGCTCAAGGTGAAGATCGCCGCCGGTGACGAATGCGCCGTACGGCCCTTCTGCGCCCCGGGCCTGAAGAAGACGTACGGGATCGACGTGACCGGGGTCGACCCCAAGGGCGTCGGCACCCCGCAGGCCAAGCAGGCCGTGAAGGACGGGGTCGACCAGCTGGTCCTGACGACCACCACGGACGCCACCGTCGAGAGCTACGGCCTGGTCTTCCTGGAGGACGACAAGAAGCTGCAGAACGCCGACAACGTGCTGCCCGTGGTCAACGCCGAGGACGCGGGTTCGCCCGAGATAGCCGCTGCCCTGGACAAGATCACCAAGGTGCTCACCACAGCGGATCTCGCCGAACTCAACCGCAAGGTCGATGCCGAGCGGGCGAAGCCGGAGGACGTCGCCAAGGCCTATCTGGAGACGAAGGGGCTGCTCAACAAGTAGCGCTCGGGCGGGGGGCGTCGGCTCGAAACGGAACCGGAACGGCGGATATCCACTTCCGGTGGCGAGAAGTGGCCAAGAGATTACCGGGCCGACGCCCCACACGACGCCTACGCACGGTAAATTTCAGGCCATGCCACGTGGACGCCACCGCCATTCCCCGCCTCTGCACAAGCTGCTGCCGCCCTCCGCGGTCGCCGGCGCCGCGGTCGTGTGCGCCGCGGCCGCCTGGCTGCCCGGTGACCTGATCGTCGTCCGGCTGCTCGCGGCCGCGGCGGCGGCCGCCGCCGTCACCGGTGCCGTCCTCATGCGCAGTTGGGACCGGAGCGCCGGACTGCGGGTCGCCGAGCTCGACCGCGCCCGCACCGCCGACCAGTGGAAGGCCGAGGAGCGGGTCGCCGAGCTGGAGTCCGACCTCGAAGAGGCCCGCGCGCTGCGCTCCCGGCTCGACACGAAGCTGCGCGCCAAGCGCGTCGAGCTGGCCGGGCTGCGCGGCGAGCACGCCGACCTGCTCCGCCGGTACGCCACGGCCGAGACCGAGCGGGCCAGCGCGCTGGAGGGCGCCCGCGTCCTGGCGCTGGAGTCCGGCGCGGCCGCCGAGGACGTCAAGGCGCTGCCCGCCGGCAGCTCCGCGCCCACGCCCGAGGCCTACCGGCGCGCCGCCCTGGCCCTGCGCGACCTGCCGCGCAACGCCGCCGCGCAGCACGCCCGCCGTACCGCCGAGGCCGCCCGCGCGCGGGACCTCGCCGAGCGGGCCCGGGAGACGGAGGAACCGCAGGGGAAGCACGCGGCGGCCGCCGGAACCGAGCACAGCCGCCCGGCCGCCTCCGCCCTCGCGCTCCCGCCGGCCGCGCCCGCCTCCCCGCGGGTCCCGGCGGTGCCGACGGCGTCCGCGATCGTCCCGTACGCGGCCCGCAGGCCCGTCGCCCGCCCCGAGGGCGGTTTCGACTTCTTCGGTACGCAGAAGGCGGCGGCCGCGATCGAGGCCGTGCAGCACACCGACCTCGCCGACGTCGTGGGCGAGGAGGTCCTGGAGGAGGCCCTGGCGGCGCAGGCCGCGCTCGGCGCCCCGCTCCTCACCCCGATCGGCCCCACGGGCACCCCGCAGACCCCGGCGCAGGCGGTCGGCCAGGTCATCGACCTGACCGCGCACGACGAGACCGAGCAGCTCGACGTGGCCGAGCTGCGCGGAGCGGTGAACTCGTGACCCACCGCCTCGCCGACCTCCCGGCCGGTGAGGCCGCGGGCCACCGCGACGAACTGCTCGCCCTGTGCGCCCAGGCCTTCTGCGGCGCCCCCTGGCACGAGCCGCCGCGCGGCGCGGTGCGCACCGTGGACCGGCTGCTCGACTCGGCGGACCGCCGGGACGACTTCACCGCGGTGGCCGCGCTCGACGCCGACGGCGCCCTCCTCGGGTTCGCGGCCGGCTGGACCGACACCGTGCTGACCGGCGCCGAGCCCGCCTTCGAACTCGCCGAACTCGTCGTCGCCCCCGGACACCAGGGCCTCGGCATCGGCCGCGGCCTCCACGACGCGCTCCTCGCGGCCGCCGCGCCCGGACCGGCCCTCCTGATGACCCTCGACGTACCGGAACTGACGGGCCGGTACGCCCGCTGGGGGTGGACGGTGGCGGACCGGCGCCGCCCCGGCCGGGAGGAGCGGGAGTACGTCGTGATGCGCCGGGAGCGCTGACCGCCGGGCTCCCCGCCGCCTGTCGAGCCACGTGGCTCCTTGTCGGGCTACTTGTCGATGTCGCCGACGACGAAGAAGAGCGACCCGAGGATCGCCACCATGTCCGCCACCAGCGTCCCCGGCAGCAGTTCCACCAGCGCCTGGATGTTGTTGAAGGACGCCGACCGGAGCTTCAGCCGGTAGGGGGTCTTCTCGCCCTTGGACACCAGGTAGTAGCCGTTGACGCCGAGCGGGTTCTCGGTCCACGCGTACGTGTGGCCCTCCGGCGCCTTGAGCACCTTCGGCAGCCGCTGGTTGATGGGCCCCGGCGGCAGCTCGGCCATCCGGTCCAGGCAGGCGTCCGCGAGGTCCAGCGCGTTGTGCGTCTGCTCCAGCAGGCACTCGAAGCGGGCCAGGCAGTCGCCCTCCTGGCGGACCGGGACCCGCAGGGTGTCCCTCAGTTCCCCGTAGGCCAGGTACGGCTCGTCGCGGCGCAGGTCGAAGTCGACGCCCGAGGCGCGCGCGATGGGCCCCGACACCCCGTACGCGTGGACCGACGCCGGCGACAGCACGCCGACCCCGCGGGTACGGCCCCGGAAGATCTCGTTGCCGAGGACGAGCCGGTCGTACACGTCCATCCGGGAGCGGACGTCGGCGACGGCCTGCCGGGCCCGGCCGAGCCAGCCGGCGGGCAGGTCCTCCTTGAGGCCGCCGACCCGGTTGAACATGTAGTGCATCCGGCCGCCGGAGACCTCCTCCATCACGGCCTGGAGCTCCTCGCGCTCCCGGAAGGCGTGGAAGACCGGGGTGATGCCGCCCAGTTCGAGGGGGTAGGAGCCGAGGAACATCAGATGGTTCAGGACCCGGTTCAGCTCGGCGAGGAGCGTACGGGTCCACACCGCGCGCTCCGGGACCTCCATGCCCAGCATCCGCTCGACGGCCATGACCACGCCGAGCTCGTTCGAGAAGGCGGAGAGCCAGTCGTGCCGGTTGGCCAGCATGATGATCTGCCGGTAGTCCCGGGCCTCGAAGAGCTTCTCGGCACCGCGGTGCATGTAGCCGACGACCGGCTCGGCCTCCCGCACGACCTCTCCGTCGAGCACGAGCCGGAGCCGGAGCACGCCGTGCGTCGAGGGGTGCTGCGGCCCGATGTTCAGCACCATGTCGGTGCTCTCCGCCGCGCCGCCGATGCCGACCGTCGTCTCCGTCATGCGGTCAGTATCCCCCCTGCCCCGGCGGCTCCGTCGCCCCGCCCGGGACCCGCTGGGTCAGCCACAGGAAGTCGCCGAGACCGCCGCGGGCCGTGAGCTCGGCGGCCTCCCCGGCGGAGGAGAGGGCGCGGACGTAGGCGGCGGGATCCGCGGAGGCGAGCGAGAGCGGCGGCCGGCCGCCGGACACCCCGAGCCGGCCGAGCGCCTCCCGCTGCGTGACCAGCTCGGCCGGGTGCCGCCCGTCCCCGCCGCCGGCCGCCGCGCACGCGTCGAGCGCCACGTGCGCCGTCAGGTCGCCGCCGCCGTCCGGGACCGGCGGGACCTCGCGGCCCGCCCGGAAGCCGGTCAGCGACCCGAAGGGCGGCCGGGTCTCCCGTACGTGCGCGTAGTCCACGGCGACCGCGCGGCCCGCCGCCAGCGAGGCCACCGCCGACGCCCAGGCCTCGTCGCGCGGCCGGCCGATCTCGGCCCGCGCCCCCGGCTCCGCCAGCGGCCACCAGCGGGCCAGCCACTCCGCGTCCGCGCCGGAGACCGGACCGCCGAGCCGCTCCGAGCCGTCCTCGCGCACCTCCACGTACCGGGCCGTGCCCGCGGCGTCCACCTCGGCCACGTCCACCGGCACGTTGTCGAGCCACTCGTTGGCGAAGACCAGCCCGCGCACGCCGCGGGGCAGCCGATCGGTCCAGACGACGCGCGGATCGAGCCCGGCGGGCCGCGGTGCCCGCTCGACGGCGTACGCCCGCACCGTGAGGCCGCCGGGGACGAAGCCGGGCGTGCCCGCGGGCACGCGGCCGGCGGCCCCGCCGCCCGGGGTGCCGCCCGGGGCGCGGTCGTGCGGGCCGCGCCGGGCACCGCCGGTGGAGCCGCCCGGGGTGCCGTCGCCGTCCGCGAGCGCGGCGAGGACGCCGGTCAGCAGCTCCCCGCGCCCGGCGCCCACGTCGACGAGGTCGACCTCGGACGTCCCCAGCTCCTCGGCGACCTCCGCGAGCAGCCGGGCCACCGCCCCCGCGAACAGCGGGGAGGCGTGCACCGAGGTGCGGAAGTGCCCCGCGGGCCCCTCGGGCCGCAGATAGAAGCCCCCCGGGCCGTACAGCGCCCGCTCCGTGGCCTGCCGCCACCCCTGCCACTGACACGTCTCATCCGTCACGCGCCCCAGTCTCCACCTCGGGGAGTACGGGTCCCGCGCCAAGGATCGACCCCACGGTTGATCCCTGCACCTTTCTCCCTTCCCTACTCTGGGTGACGTGCAGCGCCTTTACGACTTCATCCGCAGACACCCCACGGGCGTCGACACCTTCTGGGCGGTCGTCCTCCTGGGGTTCTCCATGCTGTGGGTGGTGTCGTCAGGGGGCGCCTCGGTGGGGGGCCACCCCGCCGGTTACGCCCTCGTGGCGGTGCTCTTCCCGCTGGTCGTCGCCCTGCGGCGACGTGCCCCGGAGAAGATGCTCCTCCTCTCGGTCGGCCTCGGTCTGGCGCAGCTCGCCTTCGGCCTCCAGCCCTTCCCGGCCGACTTCGCCATGCTCGTGATCATCTACACCGTCGCCGCGCACGACGGACCCCGCTGGGCGTCCCGGCTCGCGCTGGCCGGCGGGCTCTGCGCCGCGACGCTCTCCCAGCTGAGATGGCCGGCGGAGGGCCCGCAGTCGGGCCCCGCCCAGGTCTTCTTCACCGTCATCATGACCGTCCCGTTCGCGCTCGCCTGGGTCCTCGGCGACTCGCTCCGCACCCGCCGCGCCTACTTCGCGCAGCTGGAGGAGCGGGCCTCCCGGCTGGAGCAGGAGCGCGAGGCCCAGGCCAAGGTCGCGGTCGCCGCCGAGCGGGCGCGGATCGCCCGCGAGCTGCACGACGTCGTCGCGCACAACGTGTCGGTGATGGTGGTGCAGGCCGACGGCGCGGCGTACGTCATGGACTCCTCCCCGGAGACCGCCAAGCAGGCCCTGGACACCATCTCCACCACCGGCCGGCAGGCCCTCGCGGAGATGCGCAGGCTCCTCGGCATCCTGCGGACCGGGGAGCACCAGGAGGCCGGAGAGTACGTGCCGCAGCCCGACGTGAAGCAGATCGAGGACCTGGTCGAGCAGGTGCGGGGGGCCGGGCTGACCGTCGACTTCGCGGTCGAGGGGAGCCCCCGTCCGCTGCCCAGCGGCGTCGAGCTCACCGCGTACCGGATCGTGCAGGAGGCCCTCACCAACACGCGCAAGCACGGCGGTCCCGACGTCGGTGCCAGCGTCCGGCTGGTGTACTTCGACGACGGCCTCGGCCTGCTCGTCGAGGACGACGGACGGGGAGCGCCGCAGGAGATGTACGAGGACGGGGGAGCCGACGGCCGAGGCCACGGCCTGATCGGCATGCGGGAGCGGGTCGGCATGGTCGGCGGCACGCTGGACGCGGGCCCGCGCCCCGGTGGAGGCTTCCGCATCAGCGCCCTGCTCCCTCTCAAGCCCGCTCACTGACGACCCCGAAGGAAACTGATGTCCATCCGCGTGATGCTTGTCGACGACCAGGTGCTGCTGCGCACCGGCTTCCGCATGGTGCTGGCCGCCCAGCCGGACATGGAGGTCGTCGCGGAGGCGGGCGACGGGGTCGAGGCGCTGGAGGTGCTGCGCGCGACGGCGGTCGACGTGGTGCTGATGGACGTCCGCATGCCCAGGCTGGACGGGGTGGAGACGACCCGGCGGATCTGCTCGCAGCCGGACGCGCCGAAGGTGCTGATCCTGACCACGTTCGACCTCGACGAGTACGCGTTCTCGGGACTGAAGGCGGGGGCGAGCGGCTTCATGCTGAAGGACGTGCCGCCGGCGGAGCTGCTCGGCGCGATCCGCTCGGTGCACAGCGGCGACGCGGTGGTGGCCCCCTCGACCACCCGGCGGCTCCTGGACCGCTTCTCGCCGATGCTGCCGTCCTCGGGCAAGGAGCCCGAGCACAAGGAGCTGGGGCGGCTCACGGACCGGGAGCGCGAGGTGATGATGCTGGTCGCGCAGGGCCTGTCGAACGGCGAGATCGCCGCCCGTCTCGTCCTGTCCGAGGCGACGGTGAAGACCCACGTGGGCCGCATCCTGACCAAGCTGGGCCTGCGCGACCGGGTCCAGGTCGTCGTCCTGGCGTACGAGACGGGCCTGGTCCGCGCGGGCGGCGGCGCGGCGGGCTGAGCGGGCGGGGTGCTCCGCTCCGGCTGGGCCGGCCGGGGCCCGCCGGGCATCGGCCGGGCGGCCGCTAGCGGAGGACGCTCTCCAGGAAGTCGCTGCCGAGGCGGGCGACGACGGCGACGTCCAGCTGGTGCAGGACGTACCGGCCGCGCCGCTGGGTGGTGATCAGGCCGGCCTTCCGCATCACCGCGAGGTGCCGGGAGACCTCGGGGGCGGTGATGCCGTACGTGTCGGCCAGCTCGCTCGTCGAGTACGAGCCGCGGGCCAGGCTGCGGCACAGCCGGATCCGCATCGGGTGGGCGACCGCCTCCAGGCGCAGCTTGACCGTGTCGACGGGGGCGCCGCCGCCGAGGTCGCGGGCGGGCAGCGGGTACTGGATCACCGGCTGCCAGCCGGGGGTGTGCAGGGCGAACAGGTGCGGCCAGCCGAAGGCGGTCGGCAGGAACGTCACCCCGGTGCCCTCCGCGCTGGTTCGGGCCTGGGCCAGTTTGTCGACGACGATCCGGGAGCCCGCCGCGTCCTCCTCCAGGACCATCGCGGAGGACGCGTCGGCGACGGCCTCGGCCAGGCCCTTGCGGCGCATCAGCTCCGTCTTGTGGCGGGCGTCGGCGGCGAGCTGGACCTGGACCCGGCGCCAGGTGTCGGCGAAGAACGCCTCGTCGCAGTCCTCCAGGAGACGCCGGATCCACGCGCGCGTACCGGGCGGGTCGGCGAGCATCCGCTCCACGAACGCGGCCTGGCGCGGACCGCGCGCGGTGGCCAGTTCGAGCGCCCGCCGCCGCATCCCCTCGTCGACGAGGGGCGAGGGAGCGCCGTCGGAGTAGCGGCTCGCGCAGGAGATCTCCAGGGCCGAGCCCACGTACTTCTCGTCGTCCATGCGGTCGAGGTCGTCCAGCTCCTCGGCGAGGGTCGCGCGGGGCCGGGCGGGCAGCAGGATGTCGGACCGGGTGGACCGCCACATGAAGTCGGCCTCGTGCAGCCGGTCCGCCAGTTCGGGCTTCAGGGCCGCGGAGGTGGCGGTCGTCCAGGCGTGCAGCCGGGCGTGGTGCGCGGGCTCGGCGAGGGCGTGCAGGGCGTTGCCGAGCTCCGCCAGCGGCGAGGGGCAGAAGGTGATCCGCTCGTGCGGCAGTCCGGTGATGTCGATGGTCACGCTCACCCCCCTATGGTGCGGGGTGGCCCGGCGGAGCTGTCGTGTCGTTTGACGGCCCCCGTCAATCGACGGGCGCCGTTTGACCGCCCCCGTCAAACGACGGGTCACGGTGCCGGGCCGCGGCGCACGGTGGGGCCATGAACGCGCTGCATCAGTACCTCCTCGACACGTACCGCGCCGAGCAGCTCGGCGAGCCGGCCCCGCCGGCGCCCGGCACCCACGACGTCGCCGTGCTGCGGGCGGTCCGCGACCGGCGCCGCTTCGAGCGGGTCCTGGCGGGCCGGCCGGTACGGGGCGGCCTCCGGACCGTCCTGCGCCGGCTGCTGCGCCTCCGGGCCCGGGCCTGCTGACGGCTCGACGCGCCCCCAGGGGCGCTGACGGACCGACCGCGCCGCCCCGGGGCGCCCCGGACCGCCGGGCGCGGGACCGCGGTGGGCCGCTCTACCCCACCTTCGAGCCGCTCTGCCCCACCCTCGACAAGAACTCCCGCACCGCCTCCCGGACGTCCTCCGCCGTCCACTCCAGGCCCGCCTCCCCCACCGTCAGTTCCGTCAGGGCGACCCCCGGCGGGCCGCCCGCGCCCGGGGCGAACCAGCGGCGGAAGAGGACCGTGCCCGTCTCCTCGGTCTGGGCCAGGGCCGCCGCGGTCAGGGCCTCGGCCCCGTACGGCAGCCAGACCTGGAACTGGTGGGTGTGCGGAGTCTCCGGGTGGACCCGGAACCATCCGGTGCCCGCCTCCGCGAGCGCCTCCCGGACCGCCGCGGCCACCACGCGCGCGTGGGCCGCGTACGAGGGCAGCCTGGGCAGTTCCTCGTCCAGGCCCCGGAGCGCGGAGAGCGCCGCCGGGTACTGCTGGAAGACCAGACCCCCGTACCGGTGCCGCCACACCCGCGCCTCGGCCATGACGTCCTCGGGCCCGGCGAGCACGGCGCCGGACTGCCCGCCGAGCGACTTGTAGAACGAGACGTAGACGCTGTCGGCGAGTCCCGCGATCTCCGCGAGCGGGCGCCCGAAGTGCGTCGGGCACTCCCAGAGCCGCGCCCCGTCGAAGTGGACCACGGCGTCCCGCTCACGGGCCGCCTCCACCACCGCGGTCAGCTCCTCCCACGACGGCAGCACGAAACCGGCGTCCCGCAGCGGAAGCTCCAGCATCAGCGTCCCGAACGGCTCCGGATGGTCCCGCACCTCCTCGGCCGTCGGCAGCCGCGGGGCGTCGGTCGGGTGGACGGTGCGGAGCCCGGACACGGCTCCGAGCGCGCCGCCCTCGTGGACCTCGGGGTGGCCGAGCGGGTGGAGCGCGACGACGGGGCTGCCGGTCCGCCCGGCCCAGCAGCGCAGCGCCACCTGCTGGGCCATCGTCCCGGTGGGGAAGAACACGGCGGCGGGGAGGCCGAGCTCCGCGGCGACGCGCTCCTCCAGCTCCTCCACCGGGCCGTTCCCGTACGTGTCGACCGGTCCGTCGGCCCGGCCGGTGACCTCGGCCCAGTCGGCCAGCTCACGCAGGCGCGTGCCGACGGTGCCGTCCACCGACGTGTGCCACAGCTTCCGCCGGGCGCCGCCCCAGACCCTCGCCCGGTACAGCCGGGCCGCTTCCTCGTCCGCCTCCGCGGCGTTCGCCGGGTCCACGGTGCCCCCCTCGTCCACAGGTTCCATGGAGCGATCATCACACCACCGCCCACACCCTGTGGACAGCCACGGAGCACCGCGAAACGCTGGCGTAGCATGACCAGAAATCGTCCGGTACCCGCCGAGGACTGGAACGGAAGGCCACCCCCACCGTGAACGCACCCGCAGCGCCAGAGCCCCGAGCCGAGGACCGACCCGCCCGGCTGACCGTCGGAGTCGTCGGCGCGGGCCGCGTGGGCCCCGCCCTCGCCGCCGCCCTCCGGCTCGCCGGGCACCGGCCCGTCGCCGTCTCGGCGGTCTCCGACGCCTCCCGGCGCCGCGCCGCGGAGCTCCTGCCCGACGTCCCCGTCGTGGAGCCCGCCCGCGTCCTCGCCCTCGCCGACCTGGTCCTGCTGACCGTGCCGGACGACGCGCTGACCGGCCTGGCCGAGGGCCTCGCCGACACCGGGGCCGTCCGGCCGGGACAGCTGATCGTGCACACCTCCGGGCGGTACGGGACCCGGGTCCTGGACCCCGTCCGGCGCGCGGGCGCCCTGCCGCTCGCCCTGCACCCCGCGATGACCTTCACCGGCACCGCCGTCGACGTCCAGCGCCTGGCCGGCTGCTCCTTCGGGGTCACCGCGCCGGACGAGCTGAGGCTGGCGGCCGAGGCACTGGTGATCGAGATGGGCGGCGAGCCCGAGTGGATCGCGGAGGACGCCCGCCCGCTCTACCACGCGGCCCTGGCGCTCGGCGCGAACCACCTGGTCACCCTGGTGGCCCAGTCGATGGAACTGCTGCACAAGGCCGGCGTCGCCGCCCCGGACCGCATGCTCGGCCCGCTGCTCGGCGCCGCCCTCGACAACGCGCTGCGGTCCGGGGACGCGGCCCTCACCGGCCCCGTCGCGCGCGGCGACGCCGGCACGGTCGCCGCCCACGTCACCGAGCTGCGCAAGCACGCCCCCGGCACGGTCGCCGGCTATCTGGCGATGGCCCGCACGACCGCCGACCGCGCGCTCGCGCACGGCCTGCTCAAGCCCGAGCTGGCCGAGGACCTGCTGGGCGTGCTCGCCGAGCCCCCAGCCGGCACGACCGGGGCCGCGGGAGCGGCCGACGGGCCGCAAGGAGACGACCGATGAGCCCGCTCGACCGCGACCGCACCGCGAGCGCCCGGCCCGACCGCCGCCACCAGCCGGCCGGGCTCCTCCGCACGGCCGAGGAGCTCCACGCCGCCGCGGCCCGCTTCGGGACCCCCGGCGGGAACGCCGTCGTCATGACCATGGGCGCACTCCACGAAGGCCACGCCTCCCTGGTCAGGGCAGCCCGCGAGCGGGTCGGCGACCAGGGCTTCGTCGTCGTCACCGTCTTCGTCAACCCGCTCCAGTTCGGCGCCGGCGAGGACCTCGACCGCTACCCCCGGACCCTCGACGCCGACCTCGACGTCGCCTTCGCCGCGGGCGCGAGCGCCGTCTTCGCACCCGCCGTCGACGAGGTCTACCCGGGCGGGGAGCCCCAGGTCCGGATCGCCGCGGGTCCCATGGGCGAGCTCCTCGAAGGCGCCTCCCGGCCCGGCCACTTCGACGGGATGCTGACCGTCGTCGCCAAGCTGCTCCACCTCACCGCCCCCGACCTGGCCTTCTTCGGCCAGAAGGACGCCCAGCAGCTGGCCCTGATCCGCCGGATGGTCCGCGACCTGAACTTCCCGGTCGAGATCGTCGGCGTGCCGACGGTCCGCGAGACCGACGGGCTCGCCCTCTCCAGCCGCAACCGCTACCTGTCGGCCGACGAGCGCCGCACCGCCCTGGCGCTGTCCGGTGCGCTGTTCGCCGCCCGCGACCGGCTCGCCGCCCAGGAGGCGCTCCGCGCGCGTGCCGAGGCCCTGCCCGGCGCCCAGAGCCGCGCCGACGCCCTCTCCCGGCTCGGCGAGGCCCGGGCCGCCGCCGACGCCCACGCGGTGGCGCAGGCCGCCGACGGCTGTGGCGCCGACGCCGTGCGGGCCGCGGCCCGCGCCGTCCTCGACGACGCGTCGCGGGCCCGGCCGCCGCTCGTCCTCGACTACCTGGCCTTGGTCGACCCGGCCGACTTCACCGAGGTGCCCGACGACCACGACGGGGAGGCCGTCCTCGCCGTCGCCGCGCGCGTCGGCGCCACGCGGCTGATCGACAACACCCCCCTCCTCCTCGGAGCCCCCATGTCCACCACGTTCGGAGCCGCCCAGTGACCGGAATACGGCTGCACGCCCCCGCGCCCGGCTGGGCCATCGAAGCCGACGTCGTCGTGGTCGGCTCCGGCGTCGCCGGCCTCACCGCCGCCCTGCGCTGCACCGCCGCCGGGCTGCGCACGGTCGTCGTCACCAAGGCCCGGCTCGACGACGGCTCCACCCGCTGGGCCCAGGGCGGCATCGCCGCCGCCCTCGGCGACGGCGACACCCCCGAGCAGCACTTGGACGACACCCTGGTCGCCGGCGCCGGCCTCTGCGACGAGCGGGCCGTCCGCGCCCTCGTCACCGAGGGCCCCGACGCCGTCCGCCGGCTGATCGCGACCGGCGCCGACTTCGACAAGACCGCCGACGGCGAGATCGCGCTGACCCGCGAGGGCGGCCACCACCGCCGCCGCATCGCGCACGCGGGCGGCGACGCGACCGGCGCCGAGATCTCCCGCGCCCTGGTCGAGGCGATACGCGACCGGGGCGTGCGCACCATCGAGCACGCCCTCGTCCTGGACCTCCTCACCGACGCCGAGGGCCGCACGGCGGGCGTGACCCTGCACGTCATGGGCGAGGGCCAGCACGACGGCGTCGGCGCCGTCCACGCGCCCGCGGTGGTCCTCGCGACCGGCGGCATGGGTCAGGTGTTCTCCGCGACCACCAACCCGGCGGTCTCCACCGGGGACGGAGTCGCGCTCGCGCTGCGTGCCGGGGCCGAGGTCTCCGACCTGGAGTTCGTCCAGTTCCACCCCACGGTGCTCTTCCTCGGCGCCGGCTCCGAGGGCCAGCAGCCGCTGGTCTCCGAGGCCGTGCGCGGCGAGGGCGCCCACCTGGTCGACGCCGACGGCGTCCGTTTCATGGTCGGGCAGCACGAGCTCGCCGAGCTGGCGCCCCGGGACATCGTCGCCAAGGCGATCACCCGCCGGATGCAGGAGCGCGGCACCGAGAACATGTACCTCGACGCCCGCCACTTCGGCGCCGAGATGTGGGAGGAGCGCTTCCCCACGATCCTCGCGGCCTGCCGCTCGCACGGCATCGACCCCGTCACGGAGCCGATCCCGGTCGCCCCCGCCGCCCACTACGCCTCCGGCGGCGTCCGTACCGACCTGCGGGGCCGGACGACCGTGCCCGGCCTGTACGCGTGCGGCGAGGTGGCCTGTACGGGCGTCCACGGCGCCAACCGGCTCGCCTCGAACTCGCTCCTGGAGGGCCTGGTCTTCGCCGAGCGGATCGCCGACGACATCACCGCGGCCGCCCCCCGCGCCGCCGGCGCCCCGGTGCTGCACGCGGCCCCGGTGACCCTGCCGCTGCCGGTGGCCGGCGCCCGGACCCGTATCCAGCGGATCATGACGGCCGGGGCCGGGGTCCTGCGCTCGGAGGCCAGCCTGCGGGAGGCCGCCGAGGCCCTCGACGCCCTGCACAGCGACGCCCTCGCGGGCGGCAGCGACGACACCAAGGCCGGCGAGCCCGGCGTCGACGCCTGGGAGACCACCAACCTGCTGTGCGTCTCCCGCGTCCTGGTCGCCGCCGCCCGCCGCCGCGAGGAGACCCGCGGCTGCCACTGGCGCGAGGACCGCCCCGACCGCGACGATCCGCACTGGCGCCGGCACCTCGTCGTCCGCCTCACCCCGGAGCGGGCCCTCGACGTCCGGACGACCGGCACGCACGACTTTCCCCCCACCTCCGATGCCCCCAGGGAGCCGTAAGTGAGCACGCCCGAGGAAGCCCGTCCGCAGCCCGTGGACGTCCCTCTCATCCAGATCAACTCGGTGTCCTCCGAGGAGGAGGAGGCCGGCGGCTGCGGCGACGGCTGCGGCTGCGGCGGCGGCGAGGAGTTCGAGTGCGGGCTCGACCCGGCGCTCGCCGAGCTCCTGGCGGCGGCCGGCCTGGACCCCGTGCAGGTCGAGGACATCGCCCACCTCGCGATCGCGGAGGACCTCGACGGCGGCGTCGACGTGACGACCGTGGCGACCGTCCCCGAGGACGCCGTCGCCACCGCCGACTTCACCGCCCGCGAGGCCGGTGTCGTGGCCGGCCTGCGCGTCGCCGAGGCCGTCCTCTCGATCGTCTGCGACGACGCGTTCGAGGTCGAGCGGCACGTCGAGGACGGCGAGCGCGTCGAGGCCGGGGCCGTGCTCCTCAGCGTCACGGCCCGCACCCGCGACCTGCTCACCGGTGAGCGCAGCGCGCTCAACATCCTGTGCCGCCTCTCCGGCATCGCCACTGCCACGCGTGCGTGGGCGGACGCCCTGGAGGGCACGAAGGCCAAGGTCCGCGACACCCGCAAGACGACCCCGGGGCTGCGCGCCCTGGAGAAGTACGCGGTCCGCTGCGGCGGCGGCGTCAACCACCGCATGTCGCTCTCCGACGCGGCCCTCGTCAAGGACAACCACGTGGTGGCGGCCGGCGGCGTGGCCCAGGCCTTCAAGGCCGTGCGGGAGCTGTTCCCCGAGCTGCCCATCGAGGTCGAGGTCGACACGATGCACCAGGTCCGCGAGGTCCTGGAGGCGGGCGCCGACCTGATCCTGCTGGACAACTTCACCCCGCTGGAGACCGAGGAGGCCGTCGCCCTCGTCGCGGGCCGCGCCGTCCTGGAGTCCTCGGGCCGGCTGACCCTGGAGAACGCCGCCGCGTACGCCGCGACCGGGGTGGACTACCTGGCCGTCGGCGGCCTCACCCACTCCTCCCCGATCCTCGACATCGGCCTCGACCTGCGCGAGGTGCGGGCCTGATGCTGCTCACCATCGACGTCGGCAACACGCACACGGTCCTCGGTCTCTTCGACGGTGACGAGATCGTCGAGCACTGGCGGATCTCCACCGATCCGAGCCGCACCGCCGACGAGATGGCGGTCCTGCTCCAGGGCCTCATGGGCATGCACCCGCTGCTCGGCGTCGAGCTGAGCGACGGCATCGAGGGGATCGCCATCTGCGCGACGGTCCCGTCGGTGCTGCACGAGCTGCGCGAGGTCACCCGGCGGTACTACGGGGACGTCCCGGCGGTCCTGGTGGAGCCGGGCGTCAAGACCGGCGTCCCGGTCCTCACGGACAACCCCAAGGAGGTCGGCGCGGACCGGGTGATCAACGCCGTCGCCGCCGTCGAGCTGTACGGCGGCCCGGCGATCGTCGTCGACTTCGGCACCGCGACGACGTACGACGCGATCACCGCGCGCGGGGAGTACGCGGGCGGGGCGATCGCGCCCGGCATCGAGATCTCGGTCGAGGCGCTCGGCGTCCGGGGCGCCATGCTCCGCAAGATCGAGCTGGCCCGTCCGCGCAGCGTCATCGGGAAGAACACGGTCGAGGCGATGCAGTCCGGCATCGTCTACGGCTACGCGGGCCAGGTCGACGGCGTCGTCGCCCGCATGAAGCGCGAGCTCGCCGGTCCGGCCGGCGACCCGTCGGACGTGACCGTGATCGCGACCGGCGGCCTCGCGCCGATGGTCCTCGCCGACTCCAAGGAGATCGACCACCACGAGCCCTGGCTGACCCTGATCGGCCTGCGCCTGGTGTACGAGCGCAACGTGTCCCGCATGTGAGCCCGGCACCACCCCGGACGACCCGGCCGGGGGCGACCCCGCCGCCCCCGCCGGCATCGGCGCGCCGGAATGATCGCTAAGAGGAAATTGTCCGATTAGCGCGTATCGTCGGCCCATGCCCACGCCATACGGATCCCGCGGCGGCATGGCGTTCAGCGCGGACGAGCTGCGTGTGCTCCGCCGTGCCCTCGCCGTCGCCCTCCACCCCGCCCCCCTCCAGGACGAGGACGTCCGGGACGCGCTGCGCCTGGCCGAATCCGTGGACGAGGCGGTGCGCGAGGCCGGCCGGCTGCGCGCCTTCCTCTTCGACGACCTGGCCCGGTACCGCGAGGCGCTGCCCGGTTCGCTCAGCGGCTACCTGGAGCTCCTCCAGGACGCCCTCGCCGCCGGGTACGACCCCGCGGCCGACGACCTCGCCGCCCTGCGCGCGCTGCGCCGCAATCCCGCCGCCGCCGCGCTGCTGGCCCGCTGCCAGATCCTCGCCGAGCGCTCGGTGCGCGCGCGCCTGGCCCGGGTCTCCCAGGCCACCGCCACCCCCGCGGCCGCCGCCCCCCGGGCCCGGCTGCTCGCCCTCCCCGGCGGGCGCGCGGCGGCCGACGAGCCCAAGCCGCGGCCGCCGGTGCCGACCGAGCGCCCGGTGCCCAAGCCGTCCGAGGTCTTCCCGCCGCGCCGGAGGCCCGTTCCGCCGCCCCCGCCGGAGGAGCGTGTCGCCGGATAGCTAGTCTGGTCGCCATGGACTACGTATCCGCGCTCGTGCCCCCCGTCGTGATGGCCGTGTTCTTCTTCGGCATCGTGGCCATCATCATCAAGAGCCAGGGCGGCCCGAACAAGGCCAAGGAGGACGCGATCGTGGACGCCGCGATCGCCCGCGCCGAGGCCGTCCGTCAGTCCTCGGACAAGGACTGACCGCCCGCACGGACCACCGCGGCACCCGGGACGTACGACCCTTCGAGGTCGTACGTCCTTTTTGTTGGTTTTCCTTCGGTCAATGACCTGTTGTCGCCGCTTTGCGCACTAAAATGACGTTGTGCCCCGTCCTTTGGGAGAGCTGGAAGACGCCGTCATGACGCGCGTCTGGCAATGGAACCGCCCGGTGACCGTCCGGGAAGTTCTGGAGGACCTTCAGCAGGAACGGTCCATCGCCTACACCACCGTCATGACCGTCATGGACAATCTCCATCAGAAGGGCTGGGTCCGCAGAGAAGTCGAAGGCCGTGCCTATCGATATACGGCGGTCTCCACCCGCGCCGCATACGCGGCCGCGCTGATGAACGAGGGCTGGGCCCAGAGCGACAACCCCGCCGCCGCGCTCGTCGCCTTCTTCGGGATGATGTCGCCGAACCAGCGCGAGGCGCTGAACGACGCCATCCGCATCGTCCAGCGCGACAACCCGCTGCCCGCGCCCGCTCCCGCGCCGCCCGAGGAGGGCCCCGGCGAAACCGGGGGCCAGGAGCGATAACCGCGGCGCCGGGGCGATAGCGTCCCCCCATGTCGCCGTCCGCTTCCCCGGCCGCCTCCGCGGCCTCCGCCAAAGCCGTCACCGTCCGCAGGGCCCGTACCGGAGATGTCGCCGCGGTCCGCCGTCTCGTCGACCCCTTCGTCCGGCGCGGGATCCTGCTCGACAAGGCGACCGTCACCCTTTACGAGTCCATCCAGGAGTTCTGGGTGGCGGAACGCGACGAGGACGCCGAGGTCGTCGGCTGCGGCGCTCTCCACGTGATGTGGGAAGACCTCGCGGAAGTCCGCACTCTCGCCGTCGATCCCGACTTCAAGGGCGCCGGCGTAGGACATCAGGTGCTGGACAAGTTGTTGCACACGGCCCGATGGCTCGGGGTGCGGCGGGTATTCTGCCTGACCTTCGAAGTCGACTTCTTCGCGAAGCACGGCTTCGTCGAGATCGGTGAGACCCCGGTGGACGGAGATGTCTACAGCGAGCTCCTCCGTTCCTATGACGAGGGAGTCGCCGAGTTCCTCGGTCTCGAACGAGTGAAGCCGAACACCTTGGGCAACAGCCGGATGCTTCTGCACCTGTGAGCCGGAACCGGCGGAACGCCGGGCGGAACCCCGCGGAACGCCGGACGGAACCCCGGCGGAACCCTATGTCCGAATCGCGCACGTTTCCCGCGGTGCCGGGGTTCTGAACCTCTCCCAGGGGTTTGTGTTTTTCCGGGAAAAGCGGTTTCCTTTCCGCGTACTGCATTTTCGATGAAAGGAAATCCGGTGGCACAGAAGGTTCAGGTCCTTCTTGTCGACGACCTCGACGGCGTCGAGGCGGACGAGACCGTGACGTTCGCGCTGGACGGCAAGACCTACGAGATCGACCTCACCACCGCCAACGCGGAAAAGCTCCGTGGCCTGCTCGAGCCGTACACCACGAGCGGACGTCGTACCGGTGGCCGCACCACCGGCGGACGCGGCAAGGGCCGCGCCGTGGCGACGGGCAGCCAGGACACCGCGAAGATCCGCGCGTGGGCCAAGGAGAACGGCATGAACGTGAACGACCGCGGTCGCGTTCCCGCCGACATCAAGGCCGCTTACGAGGACGCGAACCGCTGAGGCGTCAGCTGCTGAGCCGCCGGGCCCCCGGTCCGGGCACTCAGCAGCCGCGCCCGGTGGCACTCCGCGGCCGCGGCGGCCACGAGACGCACCAGGCACGGGGCGGCCCCCTCGCCCCACGGCGCGGACCGCAGCGCCGGCAGCGAGGACTCGACCTCGTGGCCCGGTGCCGGGGCCCGCAGCCACACGGCGGCGCCCGGCGCGCCGGATCCGCCCCGCCCCGGGGGAAGGGGCGCGGTCATCCGGCCGTCGGTGCCCAGTACGGCGAGGTCCAGCGCGATCCCGCCCCACTCGAGCCAGTCGAGCAGGCCGGGCACCTCCTCCGCGCTCCCCGCGGCCACCAGCAGCAGCATCCGGCGCCCCAGCAGGGCCACCGGACCGGTCGCCGGACCCACCCTGCGCAGTACACCGCGGCCGGCTGCGGCGGGCAGCTCCAGGACGTCGAAGCGCACTCCCGTGACCAGCCGCACCGGCGGCCCGGGCACCGTCGCCCAGCCGAGCCCGTCCTCGTACCACCGGGCGACACCGTCATCGAGCGGCGTACGGGGGAGCGGCACGGTGAGGGGCATGCCCGGGGAACTCCTCCGGGGACGCATCGGTTACGGCCGGGGCGGATGCGACGGGCGTCCGGATCCCGGTCCACGATGACCCTGCGTCGCGTTCCGGGCACGCACGGTGTCCGAGATGGGGCGTACGAGTGCATTCGGCCGCGCAAGGGTGTTCGCTGGTAGCGGAGGGAACCGGGGGGCGCCGCATGGAGTGTCCGTCCTTACGGGTAAGACATTCCTAGTGGAGAGGGGCGACTCGCGGGCCACGGCGTCTCACGTTCGCCATCGGCGTAGTGAAGGCGCAGGTAACTACTTGGCCTGCGGGAACATCGTCTCGCACCATCGGGTTGGAGCATTTGTCGGCTGTTCGGCAGCAGGTCTCCCCGCGGAAGAGGGGGTGATCCGGACGGATGTCGGCAGTTGGAATGAGCGGTCCCCGCTTGCGGGACTAAGCTGCGGAAGGACAGGGAGGGGATCGACCCCTAACTGACTGACCGCTCTGAGGAGCGATTAACGATGTTCGAGAGGTTCACCGACCGCGCGCGGCGGGTTGTCGTCCTGGCTCAGGAAGAAGCCCGGATGCTCAACCACAACTACATCGGCACCGAGCACATCCTTCTGGGCCTTATCCACGAGGGTGAGGGTGTCGCCGCTAAGGCCCTGGAGAGCCTCGGGATTTCGCTCGAGGCGGTCCGCCAGCAGGTGGAGGAGATCATCGGTCAGGGCCAGCAGGCCCCGTCCGGGCACATCCCCTTCACCCCTCGTGCCAAGAAGGTCCTGGAGCTCTCGCTCCGCGAGGCCCTCCAGCTCGGCCACAACTACATCGGCACCGAGCACATCCTGCTCGGCCTGATCCGCGAGGGCGAGGGCGTCGCCGCCCAGGTCCTCGTGAAGCTGGGCGCCGACCTCAACCGGGTGCGGCAGCAGGTCATCCAGCTGCTCTCCGGCTACCAGGGCAAGGAAGCCGCCACGGCCGGCGGTCCTGCCGAGGGCACCCCCTCGACGTCCCTGGTGCTCGACCAGTTCGGGCGCAACCTCACCCAGGCCGCCCGCGAATCCAAGCTCGACCCGGTCATCGGGCGCGAGAAGGAGATCGAGCGGGTCATGCAGGTGCTGTCCCGCCGCACCAAGAACAACCCGGTGCTCATCGGCGAGCCCGGCGTCGGCAAGACCGCCGTCGTCGAGGGCCTGGCGCAGGCCATCGTCAAGGGCGAGGTGCCCGAGACCCTCAAGGACAAGCACCTCTACACCCTCGACCTCGGCGCGCTGGTCGCCGGCTCCCGCTACCGCGGTGACTTCGAGGAGCGCCTGAAGAAGGTCCTCAAGGAGATCCGCACCCGCGGCGACATCATCCTGTTCATCGACGAGCTCCACACCCTCGTGGGTGCGGGTGCCGCCGAGGGCGCGATCGACGCCGCCAGCATCCTCAAGCCGATGCTGGCCCGCGGTGAGCTCCAGACCATCGGTGCGACCACGCTGGACGAGTACCGGAAGTACCTGGAGAAGGACGCGGCCCTGGAGCGCCGCTTCCAGCCCATCCAGGTCGCCGAGCCGTCGCTGCCGCACACCATCGAGATCCTCAAGGGTCTGCGCGACCGGTACGAGGCGCACCACCGGGTCTCCATCACCGACGAGGCCCTCGTCCAGGCCGCGACCCTGGCCGACCGGTACATCTCGGACCGCTTCCTCCCGGACAAGGCGATCGACCTGATCGACGAGGCCGGCTCCCGGATGCGCATCCGCCGGATGACCGCGCCGCCGGACCTCCGCGAGTTCGACGAGAAGATCGCCGGCGTCCGCCGCGACAAGGAGTCCGCGATCGACTCGCAGGACTTCGAGAAGGCCGCCTCGCTCCGCGACAAGGAGAAGCAGCTCCTCGCCGCGAAGGCCAAGCGCGAGAAGGAGTGGAAGGCCGGCGACATGGACGTCGTGGCCGAGGTCGACGGCGATCTGATCGCCGAGGTCCTCGCGACCGCCACGGGCATCCCGGTCTTCAAGCTGACCGAGGAGGAGTCCAGCCGCCTGCTCCGCATGGAGGACGAGCTCCACAAGCGCGTCATCGGGCAGAAGGACGCCGTCATCGGCCTCTCGCGGGCCATCCGCCGTACGCGTGCCGGTCTGAAGGACCCGAAGCGTCCCGGTGGCTCGTTCATCTTCGCCGGTCCGTCCGGTGTCGGTAAGACCGAGCTTTCGAAGGCGCTCGCCGAATTCCTCTTCGGCGACGAGGACGCGATGATCTCCCTCGACATGTCGGAGTTCAGCGAGAAGCACACGGTTTCCCGCCTCTTCGGTTCGCCGCCCGGATACGTCGGCTACGAAGAGGGCGGCCAGCTCACCGAGAAGGTGCGCCGCAAGCCGTTCTCCGTCGTCCTCTTCGACGAGGTCGAGAAGGCCCACCCCGATATCTTCAATTCCCTTCTCCAGATCCTGGAGGACGGTCGCCTGACCGACTCCCAGGGCCGGGTCGTGGACTTCAAGAACACGGTCATCATCATGACGACCAACCTCGGGACCAGGGACATCTCGAAGGGCTTCAACCTGGGCTTCGCCGCCCAGGGCGACACGAAGTCCAACTACGAGCGGATGAAGGCCAAGGTCAGCGACGAGCTGAAGCAGCACTTCCGCCCGGAGTTCCTCAACCGTGTGGACGACATCATCGTCTTCCCGCAGCTGACGCAGGAGGACATCCTCCAGATCGTCGACCTGATGATCAGCCGCGTCGACGAGCGCCTCAAGGACCGGGACATGGGCATCGAGCTCTCCCAGTCCGCGAAGGAGCTGCTCGCCAAGAAGGGCTACGACCCCGTGATGGGCGCCCGGCCGCTGCGCCGGACGATCCAGCGCGAGATCGAGGACTCGCTGTCGGAGAAGATCCTCTTCGGCGAGCTGCGTCCCGGTCACATCGTGGTCGTGGACACGGAGGGCGAGGGTGACGAGCGCACCTTCACCTTCCGCGGCGAGGAGAAGACGGCTCTGCCGGACGCCCCGCCGATCGAGGCGACGGGCGGCACGGGCCCGAACCTGTCCAAGGACGCGTAGGCGTCCCGCGACTGAGCGGTAGCGCCAAGGGGCGGCCCCGGAACCTGAACGGTTCCGGGGCCGCCCCTTTCGTATGCCCGGTGGTTCAGCCGCGGATCTCCACGTCGGGGGAGAGAGCCTCGGTGCCGGTGAAGCGGCTGAGGGTGCCCACGACGGCGCGGAGCCCCGTCAGGGGGGCCAGCGGCGTGAGGTCGTGGGGTCCCTCGTCACCGGCTCCCACCAGCCGCAGCGCGCTCAGGCCCGGGAAGGCCCGCGCGACGAGGCCGAGCGGGGTCGGCTCCTCGCCGCAGTGCACATGGAGCACCTCCGTCCGCGGCAGCCGCAGGCCCGCGGGGAGGCCCGCCAGGGTCTGCGCGTGCAGCGAGAGGAACGACAGCTCCGGCAGGGAGGCCAGGACGCCCCAGTCCGCCTCGTCCACCGTCGTCTCGCCGTAGAGCTCCAGCGCGCGGAGACGCGTGAGAGGGCGGAGCCCGGCCAGTCCCCCTCGGGGGTGTCCGATCACCACGAGGGACTCCAGCAGGCTCTCGGCGGCGGCCGGCCCCAGGTGCCGGGTGAGGGACCCCGAGATCTGCAGGCTCCGGGCCCCGGCGATCACCTCGCGCAGCACCGCCATGCCGTCGGGGGAGAGGCCCGGCCGCAGGTCGAGGCTGATCGGGCGCAGTCCGAGGCGGACGATCTCCGAGGCCTGCGCGTCGGAGACGAGCGTGAAGTCGAGGAGCCGGGGGTCGAGCCGCGCGATGATCTCCTCCGCGTACGGCGCGCTCGGGAAGCGGGACCAGCCCCACATCAGCTGTGAGCGGACCGCCAGGTCGGGGTGGTCGGTGAAGCGGGCGAGGTAGGGCAGCGTCGCGTCGTGGGCTACGTGCGTCGCGGTGATCACCACGTCCAGTGCCTGCTCGTGGGTGAGGCCCTCCGGCCCTGGCAGCAGGTCCAGGACGGCCCGGCCTGCCGAGGCCAGCTCGCGCGCCTCCTCCGAGCCGCGCGGCGGGATCTCCTCCGCGGTGAGGGCCAGGATCCGTTCCCTGATCTCCGGTGCCACCTCCGTCGCGTGGTCGAGCGCCGTCGCCGCCACCACCAGGACGCGGAGCCGGATGCGGCGGTCGGGCGCCGCCTCCGCCGCCTTCAGCAGCTCGTCGAAGATCTCCGCGCACTCGCGCGGGCGGGCGTGCCCGACGGCCATGCGGATGACGTCCTCCCACTGGTCGTCCGCCGCGTGCCGGACGAGGACGCCGATGTCCCAGCGGTCCACGAGGGCCTTGGCCGCCAGGTAGTCCTGGAAGGTGCGGTGGACGAAGTCGACCGTGTCCGCGGTCGGCTCGCGCAGCAGACCGCTGCGGTGGAGGAGGTGGGTGAAGACCGCGCCGGGGTCGTACCCGGCCGCCTCGGTGATCGCCGGCACCGCCTCCCGTACGACCGACTCCGCGTGCGCGCGGTCCATCGTGGTGCGGCCGTTGAGGGTCAGCCAGTAGGCGAGGCGCTGGATCAGCTGGATCTGGGGCGCGTCGCCCAGCTCGACGCCGTACGGGGTCCCCATGTCCCGCTCCCGGTCCCGGCGCGACAGCAGCATCGCGAGGGCCGCCTCGTACAGCGCCTTGCGGCCGCGGGGCAGGAAGCCGCGCCTCCCGTGGTGCAGGGCGCAGATCAGCCCGCACATCAGGGGGCTGGTGGCGAGCCGGGCGACGTCCGCCGTCGTGCGCAGGGCGTCGAGGAGCGGCTGCTCGTACGGCGCCGCGGCCGGCCCGGCGGCCCGGTGCCAGCGCTGGACGAACGTGGTGACCTCGGCGGCGGACATGGGGGCGAGGGTGAGTTCGGCGAAGCCGTCGGCCGCGAGCCAGTCGTCGCGCACGGCGGTGGGCCGGGAGGTCACGAGCCAGCGGTTGCCGTCGTAGACGTCGAGCAGGTCGCGGAGCCAGCGGCGCGCGCGGTCGCGTTCGGCCTCGGGGATCTCGTCGATGCCGTCGACGAGGACCAGGCCGCGCCCGGCGGTGAGGACGCGGTCGGTCCAGCCGTCGGGTGGGGAGAGCGGGCAGCCGGCGGCGGAGAGGAAGCGGTCGGGGGCGGGGAGGCGCTCGCCGTGGCGGGTGAGGGCGCGCAGGGGGAGGACGAAGGGGATCCGGCCGCGGAGGTACGCCATGTCGTCCGCGGGGTCCTCACGGGTGGCCGACACCGCCAGCCACTGGATGAGCGTGGTCTTGCCCGAGCCGGCCGCGCCGCGCAGGAGGACCCTGTCGTGGTGGGCGAGGATCCGGTCGGCGCGGCCGTCCACCGGATCGCCCCGGCGGTAGGGCGCGGTGGGGTCGGCGGACAGGGCGCCGACGGAGGAGACACCGAAGGCGTGTGCTCCGGCGCTCGCGGTCTCGGCCCCTGCCGCCGCCATGCCCATGCCCGTCCGCCCCGGGCCCCCCGTCGCCTCCAGCGACAGGTACGCCACGTCCAGCGGCCACTTCTCCGGTGCGTCCCGCAGGTCCACCCCGTAGATGGTCAGCCGGCCGTGCTTCTTCGCCAGGTGGGTCAGGTAGCGCCGCTCGAACTCGGCGTCCCGGCCGTCCGCCCGGGGCACCCGGCGGATGACCTCGTCCATCTTGGCGATGAGTTCGCCCTGCCCGCGGGACTGCTCCACCAGGGTGCGGGCGATGAACGTGGAGCGCTGGGTGAAGAACTCCAGGATGTGGAGGCAGGCCCACTCCGTCAGCGACTCCAGGTAGCGGACCGAGTCCGCCGACAGGCCGTCCGGGGCCGGGGCGGCGGCGCGCAGGCGGCGGGCGAGGGCGGTGTGGCCGAGCCGGACGGCCTGGACGTCGTCCATGTCGAGGTCGCCGAGGGCGAGGAGGGTGGCGGCGAGGGCGTCGGTGACGGCCTCGGTCTCGTCGGCGGGGAAGGGGCGCTCGCCGGGCCCCTCCGCGGACCGGCGGACCAGCGTGTCCGCCAGCTTCCGGACGTCCTTCTCGGTCAGCGTGCGCCTCTCGCCGCGGAAGGAGACCAGGGAGGAGAGCCTGACCTTCTCCGAGCGGCCCGTGAGTCCTGCCCCCGGACCCTCGCTGACCAGCAGTTTCTTCAGGATCGGGCCGATCGCGGCCGAGGCGAGCCGTGTGCCGATGAGTGCCGGTTCCATGTGTGTCCCCCCGTGGTTCCCCGAAGCGGTCAGCGTAGTGCGGGACGGCCCTCCGCACGGCTGGGCCGCGTGACCCAGATCCCATCGGCGGCCCGCGGCTGGTGACAAGGCGCACAGGGGTTTCGAGGGGTACTAACCGGAATAGTGCTGACCATTGGTGCCGATTCGGGACGATCGGGAGAGAACCGGCGGGACCTTGGTCCCCGAGGGTCCCGAACCGGACGGCAGACGGCGTTCTGCTCGGTTCGGCGGTCCGTGACATGCGGATAAACCGGTTCTCTTGTGCCGTTATGTCCGATTTCGAAGGTGGCCCGCGGGGCCGTCAAGAGCTGAACTTCCCGGGAGATCGCTACGAGCCGATGTCGTAGATGGGGTGTTTTGGGATGGCTCGGGGTCCGGGTTACCAAGGATGAGCAAGCCCGACGCAGCGCACCGTTCGCGTCGGGTCCCGTACTTCCCGGAGGTTTCCCCCGTATGTCGAAGCGCATGAACCCCGCCGCCCGTGTCACCGTCGTCGCTCTCGCCGCCGCCGGCCTGGGAGCGACGATGGTGACCGGAGCCGGGTCCGCCTTCGCCGCCGAGGGCAAGGCCGCCGCCGCCCCGGTCGCGGTCACCGCGTCCGCCGCCGTCGCCAAGCAGGCCGACGTCCAGGCGCACGCCGCCGCCCAGGTGAAGGCCGCTGCCGCGAAGGCCGTCGCCACGAAGGCCGCGGCCGCGAAGAAGGCCGTGACCGTGAAGCCGGTCGCCGCCAAGAAGGCCGCCGCCTGGGTCAAGCCCGTCTCCGGGTACACGCTGAGCGCCAGCTACAACCAGGGCGGCGCCATGTGGGCCCACAAGCACTCCGGCCAGGACTTCGCCGTTCCGGTCGGCACCCCCGTCAAGGTCGCCGGCTCCGGCACCGTCGTGAAGGCCGGCCCGAACGGCGGCGGCGACGGCCCCGCGTACGGCAACGCGATCGTCGTCAAGCACGCCAACGGCACGTACTCGCAGTACGCCCACCTGTCGAAGATCAAGGTGCACATCGGCCAGAAGGTCCTCGTCGGCCAGCAGATCGCCCTCTCGGGCAACACCGGCAACTCCTCCGGCCCCCACCTGCACTTCGAGATCCGTACGACCCCGAACTACGGCTCCGCCGTGAACCCGGCCTCCTTCCTGCGGTCCCACGGCGTCTCCATCTGAGCCGTACGAACCGGCATCACGAGGCCCGGTGGGCCTGGTTGAGCAGATCGAGGGCGACCTCGAGGGTGGCCCTGTGCTTCTCCTCGGGGTCGCCCTCGATGTTCTGCATGAAGAACGTGCCCGCGTGCAGGGTGAAGATCGCGCTGACGCAGCGCACCTGGTCCACCATCGGGAAGTCCGGCTCCTGGATCAGCCCGGTCAGCGCGAGCATCCGCTCCTTGAACGTCAGGCCGACGCTCAGCTCGCGGACCGTCGCCTGGTTCTCCTGCATGAAGCGGAAGAGCGGGGCCGCCGCGCGCAGCGCCACCTGGTAGCGGCGCAGCACCTCCTGCCGGGTCTCCAGGGTCCGGGGCTGCTCCTCGGCCCAGGCGATCAGGTCGTCCATGGGCCGGGTCAGGTCCTCGAAGATCCCGACGAGGATGTCCTCCTTCGTCTTGAAGTGGTAGTAGAGCGCCGCCTTGGTGACGTCGAGGCGTTCCGCGATCTCGCGCAGTGAGGTCTTCTCGTAGCCCTGCTCCGCGAAGAGGTCGAGGGCGACGTCCTGGATGCGCTGGCGGGTGTTGCCTCGGGCCATGACTGCCCTCCACTTTCCAAAGAACTTACTTGACGACCGGCAAGTTACAGGTCTACCGTCCCCAGTGTAGTAACTAGCCGGGCGGCAAGTAAGGGAAGAACATGACGACGCAAGCCACAGCGACACCGGCACAGGGGGAGACGGAACCGCAGCCACGCAGCGTCCGCGTCGTCCTGCTCGCCCTGATGATCGCGATGCTCCTCGCGATGCTGGACAACATGATCATCGGCACCGCGATGCCGACCATCGTCGGCGAGCTCGGCGGCCTGGAGCACCTCTCCTGGGTCGTCACCGCCTACACCCTGGCCACCGCCGCCTCGACCCCCCTCTGGGGCAAGCTCGGCGACATGTTCGGCCGCAAGGGCGTCTTCCTCACCTCGATCGTGATCTTCCTGATCGGCTCGGCGCTGAGCGGCATGGCCCAGGACATGGGTCAGCTGATCGGCTTCCGGAGCATCCAGGGCCTCGGAGCCGGCGGCCTCATGGTCGGCGTCATGGCGATCATCGGCGACCTCATCCCGCCCCGCGAGCGCGGCAAGTACCAGGGCATGATGGCCGGCGTGATGGCCCTCGCCATGATCGGCGGACCGCTGGTCGGCGGCACCATCACCGACCACTGGGGCTGGCGCTGGTCCTTCTACATCAACCTGCCGCTCGGCGCCGTCGCCCTCGCCATGGTCACCACCGTCCTGCACCTGCCGAAGAAGCAGCGCGCCACGGGCACCCGGATCGACTTCCTCGGCGCCGGGCTGCTGACGCTCGGCATCACCGCGATCGTCCTGGTCACCACCTGGGGCGGCACCGAGTACGCCTGGGGTTCGGCCACCATCGTCGGCCTCGCCGTCGGCGGAGCGCTCGCCCTCGCCGCGTTCCTCTACGTGGAGACCCGCGCGAGCGACCCGATCATGCCGCTGCACATCTTCCGCAGCCGCAACTTCACCCTGATGTCCCTGATCGGCTTCATCACCGGCTTCGTGATGTTCGGCGCGGTCCTCTACCTGCCGATCTTCCAGCAGTCCGTCCAGGGCGCCTCGGCCACCAACTCCGGTCTGCTGCTCCTGCCGATGCTGCTGTCGATGATGGTCGTCTCTCTGGTCGTCGGACGGTTCACCACCAGCACCGGCAAGTACAAGATCTTCCCGATCGTGGGCGGCGCGCTCATGACGGTCGGTCTCTTCCTGCTCTCCACGATGGACACCGACACCTCGCGGCTGGTCTCCGGCGTCCACATGGCGGTCCTCGGCGCCGGCATGGGCTTCCTGATGCAGATCACCATGCTGGTCGCCCAGAACAGCGTGGAGATGAAGGACATGGGCGTCGCCTCGTCCTCCACCACCCTCTTCCGGACGCTCGGCTCCTCCTTCGGCGTCGCGATCATGGGCGCGCTCTTCACGAGCCGCGTCCAGGACGAGATGGCGGCGCGCGGCGGGTCCGGCCTCACCGAGCGGACGGCCCAGCTCGACGCGGCCAGCCTGGCCAAGCTGCCGGAGGCGCTCCGCGGGGCCTACCAGCACGCGGTCGCGACGGGCACGCACGGCGCCTTCCTGGTCGCCTCCGCGGTCTCCGTCCTCGGTCTGGTCCTCGCCTTCTTCGTCAAGGAGGTGGCGCTCCGCGGCGCCGGCCCCGCCGCGTCCCCGACGGCCGCCGGGGACGACGGCACGGTGAAGGTCGCCGAGAAGGTCTGACCCTCGGGGAGGACACGCGCGTACGGAGGTGGGGCCGGTCCCGAGTCGGGACCGGCCCCACCTCCGCACGTCCACACCTTCGCCCGCGCACGACCGCCGGCGGCCGACCGCTCCGGCCGTCCCTCAGTCCGCCGGCCGCAGGATCGGGAAGCTGCCCGTGTTCGTCGGCGCGTGATCCGGCAGCCACAGCACCGCGATGGCCCCGCCCACCCCGTTCGGCGAGGCCTCGGACGCCACGTTCCGGAAGGTCAGCCGGGCGCCGAGGACCCGCGCCTGGCCCGACGCGATGGTCAGGCCCAGCCCGTGGCCCTGGCCCGCCCGGTCGCTCGTCCCCGTGCGGAACCGGCTCGGCCCCTCCCGGAGCAGCGCCCCCGGAAAGCCGGGGCCGTGGTCCCGGACCCGTACGACGCGGCCCTCGACGGTGACCTCCACCGGCGGCCTGCCGTGCTTGGCGGCGTTGGCGAGGAGGTTGCCGAGGACGCGCTCCAGACGCCGCGGGTCGGTGTTCACCCAGGAGTCGTGGACGACCCGGACGACGACCTCCGGGTCCAGCGCCCGCACCCGCCGCTCCACGAACTCGCCGAGAGCGATCTCCTGCAGCTCCGCCCGCTCCGACGCGCTGTCGAGCCGGGCGACCTCCAGGACGTCCTCGACCAGCGTCCGCATCGCCTGGGCCCGGTCCCGCACGAGCTCGGTCGGCCGCCCCGGCGGCAGCAGCTCGGCCGCCGTGAGCAGCCCGGTCACCGGGGTGCGCAGCTCGTGCGCGATGTCCGCGGTGACCCGGCGTTCGGCCTCGATCCGCTCGTTGAGGGCGTCGGTCAGGGCGTCGACCGCCCACGCCAGGTCGTCGGTCTCGTCCCGTACGACCCCGCCGACGGCCTCCCTGACCCGCACGTCCGTGTTCCCCTGGGCGACCCGGCCGGCCGCGACGGCGGCCTTCCGCAGCCGCCGCGAGAGCTGGCCGCCGATGAGCACGCCGAGGGCGCAGCCGCCGAAGACCACCGAGACCGAGCCGACGACGAGGGCGCGGTCCAGATCGTTCATGATCGTCGCGCTGCGGTCGGCGAACGGGATGTGCAGCGAGAGCACGTCGCCGTTGGCGAGCGGCACCGCCGCCCACACGTCGGGCGGCCCGCCGTGCCGGTGCTCCTGTACGTACGTGCCGCGGCGCTTGTCCCGCATCAGCTGGTCCAGCTGGCCGGGCAGCGCCGGGTCGTTGATCTTCGTGCCGAAGCGGGGCTCCTTAGGCTTCGACGTCTCGTACAGCCGCTGGGCGAAGAGCAGCCGCTCCATCTGCACCTCGCGGGCGTTGTCGAGCATCGAGATGCGGGCGGCGTTGTGCACGACGACGCTCAGGGTGATCGCGATCAGTGCGCCGACGGCCGCGATCGCGACGGCGATCTTCCAGCGGACGCCGGTGCGGAGGGGGAACGGCCTCACCGGGACCCGCCCGTCTCGGGGGGTGTCGTGTGGGTCATGCCGTCCTAGCTCTTGAGCTTGTAGCCGAAGCCGCGGACCGTCTCGATCCGGTCCTGGCCGATCTTGGCCCGCAGCCGCTGGACGTGGACGTCCACGACCCGGGTGTCGCCGCCCCAGCCGTAGTCCCAGACCCGCTCCAGGAGCTTGTCCCGGGACAGGACGGTGCCCGGCGCCGACGAGAACTCCAGGAGCAGCCGCATCTCGGTCGGCGTCAGCGCGACCGGCGTCCCGCCCCTGCGGACCTCCATGCCGTCGGTGTCGACCTCCAGGTCGCCGAAGGCGAGCAGCCCGCCGCCGTCCGCCCCGTCCTCCTCGTGCTCGCCGGGACCGAGGCCGCCCGCGTGCCCGAAGCGGCGCAGGACGGCGCGGATCCGGGCCATGAGCACGGCCCCGTCGAAGGGCTTGGTCACGTAGTCGTCGGCGCCGGCCTCCAGACCGAGGACGACGTCGATCGAGTCGGCGCGCGCGGACAGCATGATCACCGGAACGGTCGACTCGTCGCGGATGCGGCGGCAGAGGCTGACCCCGTCCATGCCCGGCAGCATCACGTCGAGCAGGGCGATGTCCGGCCGCTGCGCGCGGAAGGCGTCCAGTCCGGAGAGTCCGTCGGGCATGGCCGTGACCCGGAAGCCGTCCCGCTCCAGGGCGAGCTGGGTGGCCTCGCGGATGACGTCGTCGTCCTCGACGAACAGGACATGGGTTTCGGCCATCGTGCGTGTCCTTACGATCTCAGCGGGTGGGGGGCGTACGGCTCAGTCGGCGGGGGGCGCGCTCGGCGCGGGGTCGGTCACCTCGCCGTCGCCCACGGCCCGGCTGTAGTCGTTGTGCACCCAGTCGTGCTGGGTGAACCTGTTCCCCGACCAGCGGTACGTGATCACGTCCTCGCCCGAGGGGTACGCGACCGGGTCGCCCTTCGCGTACACCTGCTTGGTGACGACGAGGTCGCCGCGGTCGATCGTGGCGTAGACGGCGGCGTCCTCCGCCATGAACACGTTCTCGTAGGCGCCGCTCTGCCGCCGGTAGACGTACGTGCCGATGCCGACGGCGTCACCGCAGGTCATGACGTTGACGACGACGTCCGGCGCGGACGCGTTCGTCAGGTTCCCGTACGAGGCGTCCACCGGGTACGCGTCGGCGACGCAGGGCTTGAGATCGGCCTTGAACCGCTCCCCGATCTTCGGGTCGGCCTTCAGCAGCTTGATCGGATCCACCCGCTCGGCGGACCGCTGCTCGCCGTCGGCCGAGGGCGACGGGGTGGGCGCGGCGGCGGCCAGGTCCTTGGTGGAGGCCGCCCCCTCGTCCCGGGAGCCCGTTCCGCCGGTGGAGCAGGCGGCCATGGACAGCCCGACGGCGACGAGCCCGGCCGCCGCCGTGATGCTCGCCGCCTTGGCGGTACGGCGCCGGCGGCGCCGGCCGGTTCCGTACCGGTCGTCGCCGCCGGAGCCGCCACCGCTGTCGATGCCGCCGTCGCCGTCGTGTCTTCTGCCGTCGGCTTCGCCGTCTAGGCCGCGCACCGCTCCCGCCCCCGTTCGTCGCCTCGTACGGTCGTCCGCTCTCCGGTCCGGCCCAGGGCGCGGGCGTCCAGATCACGGCTCTCCAGCTCCTGGCGGAGCCGGGCGAGCGCCCGGTGGAGTGTCGACTTCACGGTACCGGTCGACATGCCGAGCGCCGCCGCCGTCTCCTCGGTGCTCATCTGCTCCCAGTGCCGCAGGACGACGACGCTGCGCTGCTTGGGGGCGAGGACCTTCAGGATGTCCATGAGGAGGGCCCGGTCGGCGTGCTGCTCGGTCGGGTCCTCGACGGAGGCGTCGGGCAGCTGCTCGGTGGGGACCTCTTCGAGCTTGCGGGAGCGCCACCACTCGGTCCGGGTGTTGATCATGACCCGGCGGAGGTAGGCGTCGGCCAGGGACTTGTCGGCGATGCCGTCCCAGCGGCCGAACGTGCGGGCGAGGGCCGTCTGCAGGAGGTCCTGGGCGTCGACGGGGTCGGCCACGAGACGACGCGCACTGCGCAGCAGCGCGTCCTGCCGCGTGCGTACGTACTCCTCGAAGTCGAGCACCTCGCCATGCCTCATCCGAACCGCCTCCGAACCCCGTGACCAGCTTTTCCTCGTGTCGTCGACGACCGTACGGAGCGCTTGTCACGGGGTTGTGCGGGGCAGCCGTCGGTGGACGCACGGCTACCCATCGGTTGTGTAACAGCGGTTGGGAGGCGGCGGGGCCGCCCGGGCACCCCCGGGTGCTGGGCGGACGCCCACCGGCTCGGCGGCGGGAGGACACCCCCGGACCCGGCCCCGGCGACGGCCGCGGCGCCGGCCCGGGGCCCTCGGCTCAGGACACGGGGAGCCGGTAGAGCCCGTGGTCCAGCGGTTCGACCAGGCCGTCGGCGACCAGGCCGTCCAAGGCCCTGGCCCGCTGCACCGGCTCGTCCCAGACCTCGTCCAGGACCGCCTGCGCCACCGGGTCGGCGGACTCCCGGAGCACCGCGAGGAGCCGGCCCCTGACCTGCCGGTCCGTCCCGGCGTACGCCTGGCCGCGGCGGGGCGGGCCGTCGTGCGCGGGCTTCCCCGAGAGCAGCCAGGCGCAGTTCTCCGCGATCGGGCAGCGCCCGCAGTCCTCGTTCTTCGCCGTGCAGACGAGCGCGCCCAGCTCCATCGAGGCGGCGGCCCAGCGCGAGGCCGTGGCCTCGTCCGCCGGCAGCAGCGCGCGGGCCAGCCGCCGCTCCGCCGCCGTCGTCGCGTTCGGCGGGTACTGGACGCCCGTGGCCGCGCGCGCGAAGACCCGGCGCACGTTGGTGTCCAGGACGGCGTGCCGCTGTCCGTAAGCGAAGGAGGCCACCGCGGCCGCCGTGTACTCGCCGATGCCGGGCAGTGCGAGCAGCTGCCCGTGATCGCTGGGTACGTCGCCGCCGTGCCGTTCCTTTATGGCCACGGCCGCCGCGTGCAGCCGCAGGGCCCGGCGCGGGTAGCCGAGCCGGCCCCAGGCGCGGACCGCCTCGCCGGGGGCGTCGGCGGCCAGGTCGGCCGGCCGCGGCCAGCGCGCGAGCCACTGCTCGTACACCGGCAGAACCCGGACGACGGGCGTCTGCTGGAGCATGAACTCGCTGACCATGACGCCCCAGGCGCCCGCCTCGGGACGGCGCCAGGGCAGGTCGCGGGCGTGCCGGTCGAACCAGGCGAGGACGGGCCCGTGCAGCTCGGCGGGGGGCGTCGGGAGGTCCGGGGCCCCGGCGGCGGCGGGGACGGCGGGCGTGAGGGGAGCGTCGATGGAAGTCATGGCGTCTCCGATCCTGGCACGTCCCCGAGGTGATCAGTACGCGCCGTGACGGGCGCGCGGAGTGTCCTCGGCGCGCGCGGGGGCGTGAGCCGACGGTCCGCGCCCCGCGCACCACGCCACGGCCGAGCTCCGGCTCGACCGGGCCGTCTCCACGAGCGCGCCCACCGGCCGGACCGCCGCCCGCATGACGAGGAAGGCGATCAGGGCGCCGAGGAGCAGGCCGACGGTCACGTCGTGCGGGTAGTGCACCCCGACGAAGACCCGGGAGAACGCCATGAGCAGCGCCATCGGCACGGTCAGCCACCCGATCCCGCGCCAGGAGAGCGCGAGGGCGATCGCGGCCGCCCCGGCGATGGCCGAGTGGTTGCTGGGGAAGGACCAGTCGCCGTACGGCGGGCAGGTGATGAGCGCGTCGGGCGCTCCGACGACGGCGCGGCACGGGCGTTCCTCGTCGACCAGCGACTTCAGGGACTCGCTCACCACGTACCCGAACGCCGTGGCGAGCGGAGCGAGGAGCGCGAGGGCCATCGCCCGGCTCGAACCCTCGCGGGAGCGCCACCAGCCGGCCAGGAACAGCGCGCCGAACAACAGCAGTCCGGCCTCGGTCCAGACCTCGGCGAGCCACTGGAACCAGTGGGGGGTCGCATGGGCGAAGTCGGCGACATCGAGGTAGAGCCGGTCGGAGAGGTCGAGGAGGGTGTTCATGGTGCATGACGCTAACCGGAATCCGGAGTGCCCCGCCCCGGGCCAACGGCCACACCGACCCCCGACGAAAGTGGGGGTGCCGGGGATTCGGCATGGTTGGCACCGTTTTCGGGTGGCGTGGGATGGCTCCCGGGGCGGTGCCGCGAGAAAAGTTCCCCGTACCGAAGGATGTGATCATCGGCAAAACTTGATGCCTGGAGCGGCGGGTGGGGCGGGAGTTGGGCCGGATCTCTCGTAAGGTTCGGCTCGTGGGATCTTTGCGCAATCCGGTCGGGCCGCTTCCCTCCACCATCTACTGGCGACGGAGGGCGGTGGCGGCGTGCCTGGTGGCGCTTCTCGCACTCCTCGCCGTGTGGGCCGTCACCTCCGGCGGCGGGGGCGGGAAGAAGCCGAACGACGGGGCCAACGGCTCCTCTCCCACCCCTCCCTCCATCACCCCGGGACCCTCCGGCACCGGTGAGGCGATCACCCAACAGCCGGGCGGACGCGACGAGTCGGACGACTCCGGCGACGCCACCGGAGGCAGCGGCGGCTCCGGCGGCTCCGGTACGGACCCGGGCTCGGGCGCCGACTCCGGTACGGACGCGGGCGCGACCGCCGGCGGCGACGGCGGCAAGAACGGCGACACCGACGGCGCGGGCGGCGACGGCGGCGCGGGCACCGGCGCGGGACAGCAGGTCCCGGCCGGCTCCCCGCTTCCGAACTGCCCCTCCGGCACACTGCAGTTGACCCTCCGCAGCGTCCAGGTCAGCTACGAGGCGGGGGAGCGGCCCCGCTTCCAGCTCGTCGCCAGGAACACCTCGAAGGCCGACTGCAAGGCCGACTTCGGGCCCCGCACGGCCGTGCTGACGATCAGCGACAAGCAGGACGACGAGGTCTGGTCCTCGGCGGACTGCCCGCGCCCCGGCGCCCCGGTCCTGCTGCGCGTCCCCGCGGGCGCCACCGTCACCCACACCGTGGAGTGGGACCGCGGACGCAGCGCCCCGCGGTGCGCCACCGCCCCGGCGGGCCAGGCCGCTCCCGGGACCTACCTCGTCGAGGCCACGATGCCGGGCACGAAGGTGCTGCCGGCCTCGTTCACGCTCGCCAAGGACTGAGCCGCGCCGGAAGCGGGGGAGGCGTCCCGGACGCACCGGGACCCGTTCCGCGGCCCCCGGGGGAGCGCCGGGAGACCCGATCCGGCCCGGCGGCGGGATCCGTGCCGTCCGGCACCGCGGCCGCGGGCCGGACCGCCGCGGCGCCCGCGGTCCGGACCGCCGCGGACGGACTCAGACGTACCGTTCGAGGATCGAGGACTCCGCCAGCCGGGACAGGCCCTCGCGTACGCTGCGGGCGCGGGCCTCGCCGACGCCGTCCACGGTCTGGAGGTCGTCCACACTGGCCGCGAGCAGCTTCTGCAGCCCGCCGAAGTGCTCCACGAGCCGCTCGATGATCGCGCCCGGCAGCCGCGGCACCTTGGCCAGGAGGCGGTAGCCGCGCGGCGAGACGGCCGAGTCGAGGGTCTCGGGCGAACCGCTGTAGCCCAGCGCACGGGCCACGACCGGAAGTTCGAGCAGCTCGGTGTGGGTCAGCGCGTCCAGCTCGGTCAGCGCCTCCGCGACCGTCCGCGAGCGCTTGGCCGTCGGCTCCGGCACGTAGTCCCGGATGACCAGCTCGCGCTCCGGCTCCACGCCCGCGATCAGCTCGTCCAGCTGGAGCGAGAGCAGCCGCCCGTCGGTGCCGAGCTCGACCACGTACTCGGCGATCTCGGTGGCGATCCGGCGGACCATCTCCAGGCGCTGGGCGACCGCGGTGACGTCCCGGACGGTGACCAGGTCCTCGATCTCCAGCGCGGAGAGCGTGCCGGCCACCTCGTCGAGCCGGAGCTTGTACCGCTCCAGGGTCGCCAGCGCCTGGTTGGCGCGGGACAGGATCGCCGCCGACTCCTCCAGGACCCGGCGCTCACCGTCCACGTACAGCGCGATCAGCCGCATCGACTGGGAGACGGAGACGACGGGGAAGTTGCACTGCTTGGAGACCCGGTCCGCCGTGCGGTGCCGGGTGCCGGTCTCGTCGGTCGGGATGGAGGCGTCCGGAACGAGCTGCACGCCCGCGCGGTGGATCTTGGTGATGTCCTTGTCGAGGACGAGTGCCCCGTCGAGTTTGCACAGCTCACGCAGGCGCGTGGCGGCGAACTCGACGTCCAGCACGAAACCGCCGGTGCACATGGAGTCGACCGTCTTGTCGAGGCCGAGCACGATGAGACCGCCGGTGTTGCCGCGGAGGATCCGCTCCAGGCCGTCCCGCAGCGCGGTGCCGGGCGCGACGGCGCTCAGGGCGGCGCGCATCAGCGCTTCGTTGCCGGAGCCCGCGCCGGACTTTCCGGGAGCTGCTGCCCCGTCCTTGGCTGCCACTGCACTCCTCCGGCTCGTACGGATGGGCGAGACCAGGGCAAAGTCTAGCGACACCACCCCGCCGCCCTCCGCCCCCGATGGATCACGGTGGTCCGAAAGGGGTCCCCGCCCCGACGCGGACCTAACCCTCCGCGTCTTTGCGAAGCGTACGGAGCGAACCGTCGGCGCGGTGTGAACGACCGCCGCCGACCCTCCGGCGAGCGCCGACCGAGCCGTCCCGGCGAGCGCCGGCCGAGCCGTCCCGAAGCGCGCCGACCGAGCCGTCCCGGAGCATGCCTGCCGGTCATCCCGGCGAGCGCCGACCGGGGCCTCCTCCCGGCGGGCGCTGGCCCGGCCGTCCCGAAGCGCGCCGACCGGGCCGTCCCGGCGCGCGCCCTCCGGTCTTCCCGGCGTGCCCCTCGGCCCTCCTCCTACTCCGCGCCCTCGGGCGCCTTCGCACGCCGGCCGCGCGGCAGCACGCGCAGGGCGTCGCCCATGTCCGCGACCTCCGTCACCTTCATGCCGGCCGGCACCTTGCCCGGGTCCGACGGCACCAGCGCGTGCGTGAAGCCGAGCCGGTGCGCCTCGGCCAGCCTCCGCTGGACGCCGGTCACCCGCCGGACCTCGCCGGCGAGCCCGACCTCGCCGATCGCCACGAGGTTCTTCGGCAGCGGGGTGTCGCTCGCCGCGGAGGCCAGCGCGAGCGCGATCGCCAGGTCGGCGGCGGGCTCGGTGAGCTTCACGCCGCCCACGGTCGCGCTGTAGATGTCCCGCTTGCCGAGCGCGCTGATCCGGCCGCGCTGCTCCAGGACCGCCAGCATCATCGAGACCCGGGAGGTCTCCAGGCCGGAGACGGTCCGCCGCGGCGAGGGGATCTGGGAGTCCACGGTCAGCGACTGCACCTCGGCGACCAGCGGCCGGCGGCCCTCCAGGGTCACCGTCAGGCAGGTGCCCGGCACGGCCACGTCACGCCGGGTCAGGAAGAGTCCCGACGGGTCGGCGAGACCCGTGATCCCCTCGTCGTGCAGCTCGAAGCAGCCCACCTCGTCGGTCGCCCCGTACCGGTTCTTCACGCCGCGGACCAGCCGCAGGCGCGCGTGCCGGTCGCCCTCGAAGCTGAGGACGACGTCGACCAGGTGCTCCAGGAGGCGGGGACCCGCGATCGCGCCGTCCTTGGTGACGTGCCCGACGAGCAGCGTCGACATGCCCCGCTCCTTGGAGGCCCGGATGAGCGCGCCCGCGACCTCGCGGACCTGGGCCATGCCGCCGGGGGCGCCGTCGATCTCGGGGGAGGCGACCGTCTGCACCGAGTCCATGATCAGCAGCGACGGCTGCACGGCGTCGAGATGGCCGAGGACGGCCGACAGGTCGGTCTCGGCGGCGAGGTACAGATGGTCGCTGAGGGCGTTGATCCGGTCGGCGCGCAGCCGCACCTGGCTCGCGGACTCCTCGCCGGTGACGTAGAGCGTGCGGTGCTCGGCCCCGGCCGCCTTGGCCGCCACGTCGAGCAGCAGCGTGGACTTGCCCACGCCCGGCTCGCCCGCGAGCAGCACGACCGCGCCGGGCACCAGGCCCCCGCCGAGGACCCGGTCCAGCTCGTCGACCCCGGTCGAGCGGGCGGTCGCCTGCCGGCCGTCGACCTGGCCGATGGGCAGCGCGGCGGTGGAGACCCGGCCCGCCGCGGTCGTCCGGACGGCGGGCGCGCCGTACTCCTCGACGGTCCCCCAGGCCTGGCACTCGGGGCAGCGGCCGAGCCACTTGGCCGTCTGCCAGCCGCACTCGGTGCAGCGGTAGGACGGCCGTTCCTTGGTCGATTTCGTACGGGCAGCCATGGCGCCCACCGTAGCGGCCCCCACCGACAACGACCGCCGGGTCTCCCCAGCGGAGCGGAACCCCGGATTCCTGTCCCCTTTCGAGCGATAGCTTCACCCGTAAGAATGAGAAGAACGCGACCGGTACGAAAAGCGCCCCCCGCGCTGCCTACGGTCGAACGGTGACGAGCAGCAGGCTGGACTCCCCCGCACGCACCACCGGCGCACACCGGGCCGCGCGCCGCGCCACGGACCAGGGACCGCGCACGCTCGGCCGGAGGCCCCCGGCCCGCTACGAGGCCGCCCTCGACGGCCTCTTCACGTACTGCCTCTCCGTGCTGTGCGACCACGACACCGCCACCGCCGTCCTCGGCGACGTCCTCGCCGTCGCCGAGCGCCACCACGGCCGCTGCCCCTCGGACGAGGACGGCCGCACGGCCTGGCTGTACGCCCTCGCCCGCTGGGCCTGCCTGCGCAGCCTCGGCGAGCAGCGCCGCCGACGCCAGGGGGCCCACACCGGGCGGCCCGCCGTCACCGCCCCCGAACCGCCCCGCGTCCCCGAGGAGACCGCCGAGCGGCGCCGCGCCGAGCTCGCCCGGCTCGCCTGGCCCGAGGCCGCCGGCACCACCCCCGAGCAGCGCGAGGCCCTCGAACTCGCCGTCCGGCACGGCCTCAGCCACCGCCAGGTGGCCGCCGTCCTCTCCCTCGACCCGCTCGCCGCCCGCGAACTCCTCGCCACCGCCGGCTGCGAGGTCGAGCGCACCCGCGCCGCCCTCGCCGTCGTCGAGACCGGCAGCTGCCCCACCGTCGCCCGGCTCACCGGCGACCAGCAGGTGCTGCTCTCGGCGGCCCTGCGGGCGGAGCTCGTCCGGCACGTCGACGACTGCCCCCGCTGCCGCAAGGCCGCCGAGCGGGTCGGCGCCGTCGGGCCCTGGCCCGGCGCCGGAGCGCTCCCGCAGGCCCGGCTCCCGCTGGTCGAGGCGCCCAGGGCCGCCGCGTACATGGCGATGCTGCACGTCCCGCGCGCGCGTGCGGGCGCCCCGCGCTTCTCGCCGACCGGCTTCCCGATGGACCCGAAGGACCACGTGGCCCGCCGCGACCGGCTCCGCGCCCGCGCGGTGACGACCACCGTGGTCGCGGCCGTCGTCGCCGCACCCGTCCTCGCCCTGTGGACCTCCTACCGGGGCGCCCCCGTCGCCGACCCGAGCGCCTCCGACGGCTCCCGGGTCAGCGCGAGCGAGGCCGACGAACCGACCGGACCGGACGGCCGCCCCTACGACCGCTACGAGAACGCGGGCAACGCCCGCACCACCCCCGAACCGCGCTTCACCCGGGGCAGCCGCGCCCCCGACGTCTCCGTCGAGGTGCTCAGCCCCGGCGGCCCCGCCGGTCCCGGCGGCTCCGCCGGCCCCTCGACACCGGGCGACCCCGCCGCGGGCTGGGTCACGGTGACCGCCCGTGGCCTCGGCGACCTGACGCTGCTCACCCTCACCGCGGCCGGCGGGTCCCCCGTCGACTGGTCGCTGTGGACGGACGCGCCCTGGCTGTACGTGAGCCGCGCCTCCGGCACCCTCCGCCCGGGCGAGCGGATCACCGTCACCGTCCGCGTCGACCACCGCCGCCAACCGCACGGCGCGTGGAGCGCCCGCGTCGGGGTGAACCCCTCCGGCGCGGTCGTCAGGATCGACGGGCAGGGCGAGACCCCGCCGCCCCCGGTCTCCGTCGACCCCGGAACACCCCCGCCGACGACGACCGAACCCACCACGCCGCCGACGAGCCCGCCGACGACGGAACCGACGACACCGCCGCCGACCGAACCGCCGACGACCGAGCCGACCGAACCGCCGACGACACCGCCGACCACCGAGCCGACGACACCGCCGACCACGGAGGAGCCCCCGCCGACCACGACGGACCCGGGCCCGACCGAGCCGACCACGCCGCCGCCGGCGACGGAGGAACCGCCGCCGTCCTCCTCGTGAGACCGGACGCCCGCCCGGGGATTCCCCGGGCGGGCGCCGACGGCAGGGCCCCGGGGCGTCAGCGCGGCGGGTCGGCCGGGTGCGGGGCCACCAGCGGCAGCTGCGAGGCGAGCCGCGCCTCGCACAGCCCGGCCAGGACCTCGTACGCCTCCGCGCCCATCATCTCGGTGAGCTCCGGCCGGTACGTGACGTAGACCGGCTCGCCCGCTCCGTGCGCCGACGTCGCCGAGGTGCACCACCAGTGCAGGTCGTGGCCGCCGGGACCCCAGCCCCGCCGGTCGTACTCGCCGATCGAGACCTGGAGGACCTTCGTGTCGTCCGGCCGCTCGATCCAGTCGTACGTGCGCCGCACCGGCAGCTGCCAGCAGACGTCCGGCTTGGTCTCCAGCGGCTCCCGGCCCTCCTGCAGGGCCAGGATGTGCAGCGAGCAGCCCGCGCCGCCCGCGAACCCCGGGCGGTTCTGGAAGATGCAGGAGCCCTCCCAGCGGCGGGTCTGCCGGTCGCCGTCCTCGTCGAGCTGGGTCCAGCCCGAGGCCGTACCGACCTCGTGGAACTGCCAGAGGTCCGGCGTGAGGCGGGCCACGTGCGTCGCCACCCGCTTCTCGTCGTCCTCGTCCGAGAAGTGCGCGCCCAGCGTGCAGCAGCCGTCGTCGGCCCGGCCCGCCTGGATCCCCTGGCAGCCGCTGCCGAAGACGCACGACCAGCGCGAGGTCAGCCAGGTCAGGTCGCAGCGGAAGATCTGCTCCTCGTCCGCCGGGTCGGGGAACTCGACCCACGCGCGGGCGAAGTCGAGGCCCTTCTCGTCCGGCTCCACGCTCTTGCCCTGCTTCTTGGCGCTCTTGACCGCACTGTCTTTGCCCGGTTTCGCCTTTTTCGTCTTTGGCACAGGTCCAAGCGTATGCGGGTCGGCGCAGTAGCGTTCCGCCCATGAGACTCGGAGTCCTCGACGTCGGTTCGAACACGGTGCACTTCCTGGTGGTGGACGCCCACCCCGGCGCCCGGCCGCTGCCCGCGCACTCGCACAAGGCCGAGCTGCGGCTCGCCGAACTCCTCGACGAGAAGGGAGCGATCGCGCCCTTCGGCGTCGAGCGGCTCATCGCGACCGTCCGGGACGCGCTGCACGCCGCCGAGGACAAGGGCTGCGAGGAGGTGCTCCCGTTCGCGACCTCCGCGGTCCGCGAGGCCACCAACGCGGACGCCGTCCTCGCGCGCGTGAAGGACGAGACGGGCGTCGACCTCCAGGTCCTCACCGGCGAGGAGGAGGCCCGGCTCACCTTCCTCGCGGCCCGCCGCTGGTTCGGCTGGTCGGCGGGCAAGCTGCTCCTCCTCGACATCGGCGGCGGCTCCCTCGAAGTCGCGTACGGCATCGACGAGGACCCCGACACGGCGGTCTCCCTGCCGCTCGGCGCGGGCCGGCTGACCGCCGGCTGGCTCCCGGGAGACCCGGCCGACGCCGCCGACGTGAAGGCGCTCCGCCGCCACGTGCGCGCGCAGATCGCCCGTACGGTCGGGGACTTCAGCCGCTCCGGCCGCCCCGACCACGTCGTGGCCACCTCCAAGACCTTCAAGCAGCTGGCGAGGATCGCCGGCGCCCCCGGCTCGGGGGAGGGGCTGTACGCCCAGCGGATCCTGACCCGCGCCTCCCTGGAGGAGTGGGTCCCGCGGCTGGCCGGCATGTCGGTCCCCGAGCGGGCCGCGCTGCCGGGCGTCTCGGAGGGCAGGGCGGCGCAGCTCCTCGCGGGCGCGCTGGTCGCGGAGGGCGCGATGGACCTGCTCGGCGTGGAGGAGCTGGAGATCTGCCCGTGGGCGCTGCGCGAGGGCGTCATCCTCCGCCGCCTGGACCACCTGCCGGAGCAGTAGCGGCGGAGCCCCCGACGGGCCCGGGGCCCCGGAGCCGCCGTCCCCGGGACTCCGCCGGAAGCTCCGCCGTCCCGGGGACCCCGCCGTCCTCCGCCCTCCCCGGGCCCCCGCAGTCCTCCTCCGTTTCCGAGGCCCCGCCGCCCCGGCCCCCCGCCGTCCCCCCGTCCCGCGGACGGGCCAGCGTGCGCGCCCCCCGTGGGCCCGCGCACGCGCGCGTGCCCCGCCCCCGGCGTGACCGGAACCACCCCCCTGCCGCCCGGCGGGCCCCGTACCCTGTCCCCGTGGCAGAACCAGTGGTGCGCATCCCGGATGCGAAGGTCGCCCTGTCGACGGCCTCGGTCTATCCGGAGTCGACGGCGACGGCCTTCGAGATCGCCGCGCGCCTCGGCTACGACGGCGTCGAGGTCATGGTGTGGACCGATCCGGTCAGCCAGGACGTCGAGGCGCTGCGCAGGCTCTCCGACTACCACCAGGTCCCGGTCCTGGCCGTGCACGCCCCCTGCCTCCTCATCACCCAGCGCGTCTGGTCCACCGACCCGTGGGTCAAGCTCCAGCGCGCCCGTGCCGCGGCCGAGCACCTCGGCGCCTCCACGGTCGTCGTGCATCCCCCGTTCCGCTGGCAGCGCCAGTACGCCAAGGACTTCGTCACCGGCATCTGGCGGATGGCGGAGGAGACCGACGTCCGGTTCGCCGTCGAGAACATGTACCCGTGGCGGTACAAGGACCGCGAGATGCTCGCGTACGCCCCCGAGTGGGACGTCACCAAGGACGACTACCGGCACTTCACCGTCGACCTCTCGCACACCGCGACCGCCCGCACCGACGCCCTCGCGATGATCGACCGCATGGGCGACCGTCTCGGCCACGTCCACCTCGCCGACGGCAAGGGCTCCGCCAAGGACGAGCACCTCGTGCCCGGCCGCGGCACGCAGCCCTGCGCCGAACTCCTGGAACGCCTCGCGCGCACCGGCTTCGACGGACACGTCGTCATCGAGGTCAACACCCGCCGCGCGATGTCAGCCGCCGAACGCGAGGCCGACCTCGCCGAGGCCCTCGCCTTCACCCGCCTCCACCTCGCCTCCGCGGCCACCCGCCCGTCCCGGGTGCCGCCCCGGTGACCGAGCCGGCCCCCCGCAGGCGCGGCCGCCCGTCCCGTACCGAGGAGGAGAGCGGGCCCGGCGCGCGCGACCGCATCCTGGAGGCGGCCCGTGCCCAGTTCGCCGAGCGCGGCTACGACAAGACCTCCGTCCGCGGCATCGCCAAGGCGGCCGGGGTCGACGCGGCCCTCGTCCACCACTACTTCGGCACGAAGGACGAGGTCTTCGCCGCGGCGATCGAGGTCTCCTTCGAGCCCGCCACGGTCGTCCCCGCCATCGTCGGCGGCCCCCGCGAGACCATCGGCGAACGCCTCGCCCGCTTCTTCATCGGCGTCTGGGAGAACCCGGTCAGCCGCGCCCCGCTCCTCGCGATCGTCCGCTCCGCGCTCACCCACGAGGCCGCGGCCAAGGTGCTCAGGACCTTCGTGCTGCGCCGGCTCCTGGAGCGGATCGCGGACGAGCTCGACGTACCGGACCCCCGGTTCCGCGCGGAGCTCGCCGCCTCGCACATGATCGGGATCGCGATCCTGCGGTACGTCATCCAGGTCGAGCCGATGGCCTCGGTGGACCCGGAGGAGATCGTGGCCATGGTCGCCCCGACCCTCCAGCGCTACCTCACCGAGGCCTGAGCCCCACCCCGCCGCGGGTGACCGAAAGCTGAACAGCCTGTCCGTCATACGGACGCGCTGTCCAGATCTTGGTCCGTCGGCGTACGCTCGAAAGCAAGCACCCCCATCACTGAGGAGCGAGCGACGATGCCCGAGCTGAGGTCCCGCACAGTCACCCACGGCCGCAACATGGCGGGCGCACGCGCCCTTATGCGCGCCTCCGGTGTACCCGGCGCGGACATCGGCCGGAAGCCGATCATCGCGGTCGCCAACTCCTTCACGGAGTTCGTCCCGGGCCACACCCACCTGCAGCCCGTCGGCCGGATCGTCTCCGAGGCCATCACGGCCGCCGGCGCCATCCCGCGCGAGTTCAACACGATCGCCGTCGACGACGGCATCGCCATGGGCCACGGCGGCATGCTGTACTCGCTGCCCTCCCGCGACCTGATCGCGGACAGCGTGGAGTACATGGTGGAGGCGCACTGCGCCGACGCCCTGATCTGCATCTCCAACTGCGACAAGATCACCCCCGGCATGCTGATGGCCGCCCTGCGCCTCAACATCCCGACGGTCTTCGTCTCCGGCGGCCCGATGGAGTCCGGCCGCGCGACCCTGGTCGACGGCACGGTCCGCACGCTCGACCTGGTCGACGCGATCTCCGACGCCGTGAACCCGAAGATCTCGGACGAGGACATCGCCCGCATCGAGGAGAACGCCTGCCCGACCTGCGGCTCCTGTTCCGGCATGTTCACCGCCAACTCGATGAACTGCCTGACCGAGGCCATCGGCCTCTCCCTGCCGGGCAACGGCTCCCTGCTCGCCACCCACACCGGCCGCAGGGCGCTGTACGAGAACGCGGCCCGCACGGTCGTCGACATCACCCGGCGCTACTACGACGAGGACGACGACTCCGTCCTGCCGCGCTCCATCGCGACCCGCGCGGCCTTCGAGAACGCCATGGCGCTCGACATCGCCATGGGCGGCTCGACCAACACGATCCTGCACCTGCTCGCCGCCGCCCAGGAGGCCGAGCTCGACTACGGCCTGCCGGACATGGACGAGGTCTCGCGCCGGGTGCCCTGCCTGGCCAAGGTCGCGCCGAACGTCGCCAAGGACCGCACGTACTACATGGAGGACGTGCACCGGGCGGGCGGCATCCCGGCCATCCTCGGCGAGCTCTACCGCGCCGGCCTCCTGAACGAGAACGTCCACTCCGTCCACGCGCGCTCCATCAAGGAGTGGCTGGGCGCCTGGGACGTGCGCGGCGGCTCCCCGACCGAGGAGTCCGTCGAGATGTGGCACGCGGCCCCCGGCTGCGTCCGCTCGGCGACCGCCTTCTCCCAGTCCGAGCGCTGGGAGGACCTCGACGTGGACGCGGCCGGCGGCTGCATCCGCGACGCGGCCCACGCGTACTCCAAGGACGGCGGCCTCGCCGTGCTGCACGGCAACCTCGCCGCCGACGGCTGCGTCGTGAAGACGGCCGGCGTCGACGAGTCCATCTGGACCTTCGAAGGCCCCGCCGTGGTCTGCGAGTCGCAGGACGAGGCCGTCGAGAAGATCCTGAACAAGCAGGTCACGGACGGCGACGTGGTCGTCATCCGCTACGAGGGTCCGCGCGGCGGCCCCGGCATGCAGGAGATGCTCTACCCGACCTCCTTCCTCAAGGGCCGGGGCCTCGGCAAGACCTGCGCCCTGGTCACCGACGGACGCTTCTCGGGCGGCACCTCCGGCCTGTCCATCGGCCACGCCTCGCCCGAGGCCGCCTCGGGCGGCACGATCGCCCTCGTCGAGGACGGCGACCGGATCCGCATCGACATCCCCCACCGCTCCATCGAGCTCCTCGTCGACGAGGCGACCCTCGCCGCCCGCCGCGCGGCGCTGAACGGCGTCTACGCGCCGAAGAACCGGCAGCGCAAGGTGTCGGCGGCGCTGCGGGCCTACGCGGCCATGGCGACCAGCGCCGACAAGGGCGCGGTCCGGGACGTGTCGAAGCTGGGCTGAGCCCGGAGATACGCGAAGGGACGGCGGGGAGCGGGCGCGGACGCCCGTACCTCGCCGTCCTCGTGTGCGCCGGGCTTCACCAGGCGGCGGGATCCCGGGCGTCCACCGCGAACACCGACCCGTCCGGGGCCGTCCCGAAGACCCGGTCGCCGGCGACCACCGGCGGCGGCACCAGGGGCGCGTACGCGAGCCGCCCGTTGAGCAGTCGAGGCCGGGTCTGGCCGATCAGCGACCCGCGGACGGTGTCGACCGCGAGCAGCCGGCCGTCCTGCACGGAGAAGTAGAGCCGGTCGCCGGGACCCGTCACGGGCGTGGACACGTTCCCCGCCCCCGTCTCCAGCTCCCACAGCACCCGCCCCTTGGGCGCCGCGGTGTCGAAGGCGGTCAGATGCCCGTCGGCGTCGAGGAGATGGACGACCGCCCCGCGCACGGCGGTGCCCCGGACGTCGATCCGGTGCGGCAGGGACAGCGTCCGCACCTCGCCGCTGCCCGGGTCGAGCACGACCAGGCGGTCGAAGAGCGAGCCCTGGTAGCGGGAGGCGAGGAGCAGCGCGCCGTCGCCGGTGCCGCCCAGCGGGTCGAGGTCCCCCGCCAGGTTCCGCTGCCAGACCTGCTCGCCGGTCCCGGGCCGGATCGCGGCCACGCGCGTGTGCGTTCCGTCGGCCGAGGTCTCGGAGACGGTGAGGAGTCCGGACGGGGCGTCGTACGGTCCCGTGCGCGGGACGCCGAAGCCGGCCAGGCCGTGCCGCCACAGCTCCTTGCCGTCACGGCTCCCGACGGCCCGCACCCCGCCCCGCCCGTCGGTCAGCACGACGGCCGGACCGGCCGGCGTCGACAGCTCGGGCACCCCGGCCCGTCCGGCGGTCCAGCCCGGCGCTCCGCCGGCGGAGGCGTAGGACCGCAGCCGGTCCGCCGGAGCCGCCGCGCCGACCAGGCCGTCGGCGAGGAGGAAGGGCGCGACGGGGGACTCCGCCTCGACCGGCCCGGTGCGCGACCAGGCCGCCTTCCCGGTGACGGGGTCGAGCCGGGCGAGCGCTACGCCCCGGGCCGTGCAGTACAGCGCGCCGCCGCCGTGCGCGCACGCGGGCGCGGCGGTCGGGCCGTGCGTCTGGAGGACGGTGTGCCAGCCCGCGAAGGCGGTGGCCACCTCGGCGGGCCGCGCGGGCGGGTCGGAACCGGCGTCGGCCGGGGGGCTCGTGGCCGCGTAGAGGCCCGCCCCGGTGAGGGCGACCGCGGCCGCCACGGCGAGCGCGAGGCGCGACCCGGGGCGCACCCGGCCGAGGCGCGGCCGCCGGCGGGGCGGGGCCGGCGCGGTGGCGCGTACGGGGGTGTCGGCGTCCCACGCGGGCGCGTGGCCGGGCTCCTCGCGGCCGGGCCCGCCGCGGCCGGACTCCTCGCCGTACGGCAGCGCGGGCCGGCGGCGCTGCGCCGGTATGAAGGCCTCGGCCGCGTACGAGGGCGGCAGCAGCGCCGACATGATCTGGGCCGGGGTCGGGCGGTCGCCCGGCTCCTTGGCGAGGCAGCGCGCGACGAGCGGCGCCAGCTCCGCCGGGACGCCCGTCAGGTCGGGTTCGTCGTGGACGACCTGGTACGCCACGATGTACGGGCTGTCGGAGTCGAAGGGGCCGTGGCCGGTGGCCGCGTGCACCAGGACCGAGCCGAGTGCGAAGACGTCCGCGGCGGGCCCGACCTCCCGCGGCCGCTGGAACTGCTCGGGAGCCATGAACGGCGGCGAGCCGATGAGCTTGCCCGTCTCGGTGTGCAGGTCGCTGTCGACGGGCCGCGAGATGCCGAAGTCGATGACCTTCGGGCCGGTGTCGGTGAGCAGGACGTTGCTGGGCTTCAGGTCGCGGTGGACGACCCCGGCCCGGTGGATGTCGCGCAGGGCCTCGGCGAGCCCGGCGGTGAGCCGGCGCAGCTCGGCCGGGGCCAGCGGACCGTTCCGCTTCACCTGGTCGGCGAGGGTGGGCCCGGGGACGTAGAGGGTCGCCATCCAGGGGCGCACGGCATCGGGGTCGGCGTCGACGACGGGTGCGGTGAAGGCCCCGCTGACCCGGCGGGCGGCCGCGACCTCCTGGCGGAAACGCGCCCTGAACTCGGGGTCCTCCGCGTACCGTGCGTGCACGACCTTGACCGCGAGCCGCAGCCCCGAGGCGGAGGCGGCCAGGTGCACGACCCCCATGCCGCCGGCGCCCAGACATGCCTGGAGGCGGTAGCCGCCCGCGTACTCGGGCTGCTCCGCATTCCGGTCGGCACCGGTGTCGCGCAGCGGCGGCATCGCCCACCCCCGTGTGGTTCCCCGTCACTCGCGCGCACCCGCGCGAACCCGACGGAGCCTAGTCGATGACCCCCGTGATGTCGGCGGGGCTTGCTAGCCTGCGCGTCGCGGAGAGTGAAGCTCCGCAGAGCGCTTTCGCGCCAAGGGGGAGGACACCATGATCATGGACGAGAACCACCGGAACGACGAGCCCGACGGAGCCCCGACGACCGCGACGGCGGTCACGGCCGCGGCCACCCGCTACACGGTCGCGCCCGGCTACCGGGTCAACGTGCGCTCCGGCCCGAGCACCCAGTACCCGATCGTCCGGACGCTGCCGCTCGGCGCGACGGTGTCGATCTCCTGCCAGAAGTACGGCGAGTGGGTCAGCGGCCCGTACGGCACCACGAAGATCTGGGACAGCATCGCACCGGGGGAGTACATCTCCGACGCGTACGTCCGCACGGGCAGCGACGGGTTCGTCGCACCGCGCTGCGCCTGAGGTCCTTCTCCGGCGCCCCGGGGATAATCGACAGCGTGAGCGACGACGAGCAGACCCCCAGCACCACCGGCGGACCGGCCGGCGGCCCGAAGGGCGGCACCCCGGCCGGGCCCCGGCCCGAGGAGATCCGTTTCTTCGGCACCACCTGGGTCGACCACAGCGGCGGCTACACGCTCCGCCGCGTCGGCCTGGCCGCCGGCTCGCTGGCCGCCGCCGCCGCGGCCTGCCTCGTCCTGCGCTTCGCGTACCAGGGACTGCAGATCGCGGACGTCGGCGGCATCGTCAACATGCTGGTCGTCCTCATGTTCGCGGTCTGCAGCCCCATCGCGTTCCGCAAGACCTGGGAGGGCTTCGGCCGCAGGCCCGCCGACCCGGCCCGCGAGGAGTCCCTGCGCAGCCTGAAGGCGATCGGCTTCATCGGCTCGCTCCTCGCCTACGGCGTCCGCTGCTTCGTCGAGGCCCCGGGGGAGGGGCTCCGCCGCGCCGAGTACGACACGGCCCGCGCCCAGTACGAGAAGCGCCGCGGCTCCCGTACGGGCAACCCGGCCGCCCGCAAGAAGCCCAAGCGCAAGTAATCACCGGACAAGAGCCCCCGCGACGCCCACCGCCGCGGGGGCTTCGCCGTTCCCGCGTGACCCGCGCGACCTGCGCGCCCCGCACGACGTGTGCGGCCCGCGCGCCCCGCGCAACGGCTGCGACCGTGTGCGGCCCGCGCGACCGCCCGCGCGGGGGCCGCCGGACGCTTGACGCCCGGTGGCACCGGGAGCACTATTCATCGCATGATGAATTACTCGGCGGGTGAGGCCGCCGACCCGGGCGGCACCAGGTCCCCGACCGCCCCCGCCCCGCACCGGACACCCCCCACCGACCCCGCCCCACCCCCGCCCGCGGCGATCGCCGCCCGCGGACTCACCGCCGTCCGAGGCGACCGCACCGTCCTGCGCGGCCTCGACTTCACCGTCCCGGCCGGCCGCATCACCGGCCTCCTCGGCCCCTCGGGCTGCGGAAAGACCACTCTCATGCGCGCCGTCGTCGGCACCCAGGCCAAGGTCGACGGCACCCTCCAGGTCCTCGGCCACCCCGCCGGAGACCCCGCCCTCCGCTCCCGCATCGGCTACGTCACCCAGGCCCCCTCCGTCTACGACGACCTCACCGTCCAGCAGAACCTCGACTACTTCGCCGCCGTCCTCCTCCCCGGCCGCGGCCACCGCCACGACCGCCGCGACCTCGTCGACCGGGCCGTCGCCGACGTCGACCTCACCCCCCACGCCGACTCCCTCGCCGGCCGGCTCTCCGGCGGCCAGCGCAGCCGCGTCTCCCTGGCCGTCGCCCTCCTCGGAACCCCCGACCTCCTCGTCCTCGACGAGCCCACCGTCGGCCTGGACCCCGTCCTCCGCCGCGACCTGTGGGAGCTCTTCCACCGGATCGCCGCCGACCGCGGCACCACCCTCCTCGTCTCCTCCCACGTCATGGACGAGGCCGAACGCTGCCACCGGCTCCTCCTCATGCGCGAGGGCGAGATCCTCGCCGACGACACCCCCGAGGCACTCCGCCGACGCAACGACACCGCCACCGTCGAAGAGGCCTTCCTCCGCCTCGTCGACGCCGCCGCAGCCCGAGCCGCCCACGAGGAGCCCCGGTCATGAACCCCGCCCGCACCCTCGCCACCGCCGCCCGCGTCCTGCGCCAGCTGCGCCACGACCCGCGCTCGATCGCCCTGATGCTCCTCGTGCCCTGCGCCATGCTCTTCCTGCTGCGGTTCGTCTTCGACGGCAGCCCCGGCACCTTCGACACCATCGGCGCCTCACTGCTCGGCATCTTCCCGCTCATCACGATGTTCCTGGTGACCTCCATCGCCACCCTCCGCGAGCGGACCTCCGGCACCCTCGAACGCCTCCTCGCCATGCCCCTCGGCAAGGCCGACCTCATCGCCGGCTACGCCCTCGCCTTCGGACTCCTCGCCGTCGTCCAGTCCGCCCTCGCCACCGGCCTCGCCGTCGCCCTCCTCGGCCTCGACGTCACCGGCTCCCCCTGGCTCCTCCTCCTGGTCGCCCTCCTCGACGCCCTCCTCGGCACCGCCCTCGGCCTCTTCGTCTCCGCCTTCGCCGCCTCCGAGTTCCAGGCCGTCCAGTTCATGCCGGCCGTGATCTTCCCCCAGCTGCTCCTCTGCGGACTCTTCACCCCGCGCGACCGGATGGCCCCCGCCCTCGAAGCGCTCTCCGACGCCCTCCCCATGTCGTACGCCGTCGACGGCATGAACCAGGTCCTCCACCACCCCGACGCCACCGGCGACTTCGTCCGCGACGTCCTCGTCGTCGCCGGCTGCGCGCTCCTCGTCCTCGGCCTCGGCGCGGCCACCCTCCGCCGCCGCACCGCGTGACCGCCCCTCGGACACCCGCACACCACCCCGCCCGCCGGTGCGAGGATGACGACACGTACCCCCCTCCGGCGAGGTGAACAGAGCCATGACCCAGACCGTCGCAGTCCTCGGCACCGGCAAGATCGGTGAAGCGCTCCTCAGCGGCATGATCCGCGCCGGCTGGCGCCCCGCGAACCTCCTGGTCACCGCCCGCCGCTCCGAGCGCGCCGAGGAGCTCCACGCCCGCTACGGCGTCGAGACCGTCACCAACGCCGAGGCCGCCAAGCGCGCCGACACCCTCATCCTGGCCGTCAAGCCCCAGGACATGGGCCGCCTCCTCGACGAGCTCGCCCCCCACGTCACCGCCGACCGCCTGATCGTCAGCGCCGCCGCCGGCATCCCCACCTCCTTCATCGAGGAACGCCTCACCACCGGCACCCCCGTCGTCCGCGTCATGCCCAACACCCCCGTCCTCGTCGACGAGGGCATGTCCGTCATCTCGGCCGGCAGCCACGCCACCCCCGCGCACCTCGCCCACACCGAGGAGATCTTCGGCGGCGTCGGGAAGACCCTCCGCGTCCCCGAGTCCCAGCAGGACGCCGCCACCGCCCTCTCCGGCTCCGGCCCCGCGTACTTCTACTTCCTCGTCGAGGCCATGACCGACGCCGGCATCCTCCTCGGCCTGCCCCGCGCCCAGGCCCACGACCTCATCGTCCAGGCCGCCATCGGCGCCGCCGTGATGCTCCGCGACAGCGGCGAACACCCCGTCAAGCTCCGCGAGGCCGTCACCTCCCCGGCCGGCACCACCATCAGCGCCATCCGCGAGCTGGAGAACCACGGCGTCCGCGCCGCCCTCATCGCCGCCCTCGAAGCCGCCCGCGACCGCAGCCGCGAACTCGCCTCCGGCAACGGCTGACCACCGCCCGCCGGGGTCACCGGACCCCGGCGCCCGCCCCCCGCACGACGTCCTCCGTCGTCACCACCTCCGCGAACCGCCCCCCGTGCAGGGACACGGCCGTCGCCCGCGTCAGCTCGTCCGCGTCCAGCGACCAGCCGAACGGCCCCTCCAGATCGAACGTGTGCATCGCGTCCAGCGGGAACACCACCTCGTACCCGAGGTTCCCGCCCATCCGCGCCGTGGTCTCGTTGCACATGTTCGTCTGGATCCCCACGATCACGATCTGCACCACATCGAGCCCGGTCAGCCACCCGTCCAGCGACGGAGCACCGTAGAACGCCGAGTTCACCGTCTTCGTCACCAGCAGCTCGGGCCCGCTGCCCTTCCCCCGCCGCTCCTCGACGAAGTCCTTGAAGTCGTTCCCCACGTGACCGGCCCGCAGCCGCGAGCTCTCCACCGAGTCGTGCCGCACGAACACCACCGGCCGCCCCGTCTCCTGCCACAGGTCGATGAGAGCCGCGATGTTCTCCTCGGCGGCCGGGTTGTTCCGCCTCCCCCAGTACTCCTCCTCGAAGCCCTTCTGCACGTCGACGACCACCAGCGCTGCGTTCTCCCTGATCTCCATGCCCACGATCCTGCCGCCGACCGGCACACCCACCCAGAGGGGTGAATGACAGCGATCGATGGTTTACTGCCAACCGTGCCGCTGCCAACCGTGCCGCCCTCCCAGACCCCCGCACCCCGCCCCCAGCGCATCGCCCTCCTCTGCTTCCCGGGCGTCCGCGCCTTCGACGTCTCCGTGGTCACCGAGGTCTGGGGCAACGACCGCACCCCCCGAGGCGTCCCGCCCTTCGAACTCCGCAGGACGGCGACGGACCCCTACACCCCCCTCCCCCTCCGCGGCGGCCTCTCCCTCACCCCCGACCGCCCCCTCGACTGGCTCGACGACCTCACCCCCACCGACCTCGTCCTCGTCCCCGGCATCGAGGACCCCGACGCCGACGTCCCGCCCCGGGTGCTCGACGCCCTCCGCCGCGCCCACACCGCCGGCATCCCGGTCGCCTCGCTCTGCGCCGGCGCGTTCGTCCTCGCCCGCGCCGGACTCCTCGACGGCCGCCGCGCCGTCACCCACTGGCACCTGGCCGACACCCTCGCCGACCGCCACCCCGCCGTCCGCGTCCAACCCGACGCCCTCTTCGTCGAGGACACCGGCGTCTGGACCTCCGCCGGCACCGCCGCCGGCATCGACCTCTGCCTCCACCTCGTCCGCACCGCCCACGGAGCCGAAGCGGCCGCCGCCATCGCCCGCGCGATGGTCACCGCCCCCTTCCGCGCCGCCACCCAGGCCCAGTTCATCGAGCACCCCACCCCCCGGGCCGACCGCGACGCGGACGCCCTGGCCGACGTCCGGGCGTACGCCCTCGCCCACCTCGACGAGCCCCACACCGTCGCGACCCTGGCCGCCCGCGCCGGCATGTCCCCCCGCTCCTTCGCCCGCCACTTCCAGGCCACCACGGGAACCACCCCGCTGCACTGGCTCATCACCCAGCGCGTCGCCGCCGCCCAGAGACTCCTCGAACGCACCGACCACCCCCTCCCCGAGGTGGCCCGCCGCGCGGGCTTCGGCAGCGAGGTCACGATGCGCCAGCACTTCGCCTCGCACCTCGCCACCAGCCCGCGCGACTACCGCAACGCCTTCCGTCACCCGGCGGGCAGCAGCCCGATCGCCCGATAGGCCCGGTCCACCAGGGGCCGCGCCGTCTCCCGGGCCCGCCGCGCCCCGTCCCGCAGCACCCGATCCACATGACCGGGGTCCGCCGCCAGCTCGGCGTGCCGCTCCCGCACGGGCCGCAGCAGCTCGACGACCGCGTCCGCCGTGTCCTTCTTCAGCGATCCGTACGACCCGTACGCACCGGCCAGCACCGAGGGACTCCCCCCGGTCGCCGCCGCCAGCAAGTCGAGGAGGTTGGCGACCCCGGGCCGGCCCTCCCGGTCGTACGCCACCTCCCGGCCGCTGTCGGTGACGGCCCGCATGACCTTCCGCCGCACGGTGTCCGCATCGTCGAGCAGATAGACGATCCCCGACCCGTTCTCGTGCGACTTCCCCATCTTCGACCGGGGGTCCTGAAGGTCCATGACCCGCGCCGCCACCTCGGGCCGCGTCGCCCGCGGCACCGTGAAGGTGTGCCCGTAGCGCTGGTTGAACCGCACGGCCAGGTCCCGGGTGAGCTCCACGTGCTGCGTCTGGTCCTCACCCACCGGCACCTCGTCCGCCCCGTAGGCCAGGATGTCCGCCGCCATCAGGACCGGATACGTCAGCAGGGACAGCCGCACCCCCTGCCCCGCACCCCGCGCCCGGACGCTCTTCTCCTTGTACTGGACCATCCGCCGGAGCTCGCCGTCCGTGGCGGTGCACTCCAGGAGGTACGACAACCGGGCGTGCTCGTCCACATGACTCTGTACGAACAGGGTGCAGAGCTCCGGATCCAGCCCGGCCGCCAGCAGCAGCGTGGCCGCCTGCCGACTGAGCCGCCGCACCCGCGCCGGATCGTGCTCCACGGTCAGCGCGTGCAGGTCCACGACGCTGAACAGCGCCTCCGCCCGGTACTGATCGACCTCGACCCACCGCCGGACGGCCCCGAGGTAGTTGCCCAGGGTCAGGTGCCCGGTCGGTTTGACCCCGCTGAAGATCCTCGTCATCGCGTTCGTTCTCCCTCTTCTCCGTGCGCCGACCGGACGGCCGGATCCCGGAGGGGGATACGCGAACGGCCGCCGAGTCGGCGGCCGCTTGCTGCATGCGCGAGTGGTGGGCCGCCGTCAGGCGGCCCACCACTGGGTGGTGTGCGCACGCGTAGTCATACGGGGAGCGTACGCCCGAGGACCTGGGTTGACACGGGATTCACGGATCCGTAAGGTTCTCCGAGTTGTCCGACGTGAGCACCGACCCCGGTCGGCCCCGGACAGCCATTCCGCAAGATCCACAGAAGCTGACGGTGCTTTGCCGTGCCGTCGTGCTTTCCGTGTGTTTCTGCGAAATGAGGAATCCGCGTTCGAAACCCGAACGCAGCCCCCGATTAGCGTCGGAGGCAGGAAATCCGCTAAAGTCTCACTCGTCGGAACGGCCCAACGGCCGGAAAGACGAATCCCGCTGACTGGGAATCAGACGCCGAAAGGATCTGATAGAGTCGGAAACGCAAGACCGAAGGGAAAGCCCGGAGGAAAGCCCGAGAGGGTGAGTACGAAGGAAGCGTCCGTTCCTTGAGAACTCAACAGCGTGCCAAAAATCAACGCCA